>NZ_JRKN01000034.1 GCF_000763905.1 Paracoccus halophilus | reverse complement strand
ACCGCTTCATGACGATGCCATCGAGAAAGGCGTAAGGGTGATCGCCCTCGATCCTGCGGTGCCGCCAGGCGTCGATCTTCGCATAGATCTTCTTGTTGAGGTTCGACACCGTACCCGGGCTGACCCGCGTGCCCCACAGCGCCTCTGTGATATCTTCCACCCGCCGCACGGACACGCCGGCGAGATACATCTCGATCAGAGCTTCCTCCACGCTGCTTTTGCGCCGCTGATACCGCTCAATGATGGCCGTCTCAAATGTCTGCCGACGCAGCTTCGGAACCTTCAGGCCGACCTTGCCGGCCTTCGTATCCAGCGACCGTTCATAGCTGCCCGCGCAGGTGTCCTGGCGGCCCTCTCTGCGTTCATACCGACCCGCGCCGCACAGACGGTCGGCTTCCGCATCCAGCATCGCGTTCAGTGCTTCCTAGACCGTCCCGCGAACCATCTCGCCAAGATAATCGCGGATACGTGCCTCGTCGATCTGGATCACTTGACCCATCGCTTTGGGTTTCCCCTTCTCGTCCATTCTCTGCTCCTCTCAGAAAGTCTGAAAGGAACCGTCACCACCGTCAAATGTGCGAAAGAATTTGTACGTTATCCTTCGCCCGCAGACTCAAGACCCTCAGCGGCCTCACACCCTACGAATACATCTGCAAGGTCTGGACTTCAGAGCCAGACAGATTCATCGTCAATCCGATCCACCAGATGCCGGGACTGAACACGTAAGCAATATGGAACGTAGGCACTTTAGCATGACTTCGTTCTTCTCCGTCGAGTAGGTGAACTGGGAACGAAACCGTTTACCGCACCAGCCGGCCCATTTCAAAGCCGGGCAGCACGTCGGCAATGAAATCTGCAGCGAATCCCGAGGAAGCTACATCGAACAGGATGTCTACACTGGGCACCCCGCCCCGGTCGGTCCGCACTAGGACTGCATCCATGTGCAGCGCGCGTGTCTGGACGACGGTGCCCAGGCCAAAGGCGTTGGGGCGGGTATCGATGGCGGTCAGCAGCGGCAGGGCGTCGGAGATGGCGGGGCCGCTCAAGCAAAGCCAGCACCAGCCCTCGTCGCGATAGGCGTCGAATCCCTTGGGGCCGGTTGTGGCTTGCCAGTCCTGCTGAAGCCGCGTCAGTCGATCCGGATCGGCGAGGGGATCGGACAGGATCACGACTTCCTCAGCGCCCAGACGCAGGATGGTCATGCCTTCAGTTCCGGCGCTGCGGTGGATGGTCTCGGGCAACGGGCAGCCTTGTCCGGCCAGCCATGCGCTGGTGCCGGGGCCACGCAGGCCGAGGCGCGGCAGCGGCGACAGGTCCAGCATCCGGTTCCGGTCATCGGTGGGCCAGCCCTTCAGCAGCGGCAGGCGGTGATCCAGCGGCCAGCTTCGGGCCGGGGCGGCAAGCGCGGTCATTCAGATCTCCTGTCGTGTGTTGTCTGCGTCGTAGAAGGGCAGCGCCACCACCGGCGCCTTGATCTCGGTCGCCGAGAAGCCGCGCAGGCGGATTTGTGATCCCGGCTTGGCGTCTTCGGGCGCCGCATAGGCTAGCCCGATCCATTTCCCCAGTGTGGGAGAGTGGCCGAATGAGGTGACATGCCCGATCGGCTGCCCGTTCGACAGCACCAGCGAGGATTCCCCGATCCCGGCGTCGTTGCCGCCCGGCAGCACAAAGCCGCAAAGCTGTCGCTTCCGGCCCATGGCGCGTCGCTGCTCGGTCGCGGCCTTGCCGACATGGAATGGCTTCTTGCGGGACAAGGCCCAGCCCATGTCCAACTCGTCCGGGGTCGAAAGCGCGTCGGTGTCCTGCCCGATGATGATATGGCCTTTTTCCAAGCGCAGCATGCGCGAGGCTTCCAGCCCATAGGGTTCCGCGCCGGCCTGCGCTAGCGCCGCCCACAGCGCCGGAGCATGCGATTGGGGCAGGTGCAACTCATAGCTGAGTTCGCCAGTAAAGCCGATCCGCATGGCGCGGACGGGGCAACCCGCCAACTCGCCGCTGCGGCCGTCGAGATAGGCAAAACCCTCGCGGGTAAAGTCGATGCTGCCGGGCAGGCGCTGCAACACCTCGCGCGCGTGGGGACCGGTCAGGTTGATGGCGGCGAAAGCGGCGGTGACGTTCTGGATATCGACTTCCATTCCCCAGAGGGTTTTTTGCAGCATCATCTCGGCATAAAGACGCTCGACCGCACCGGTGGTGGCGGTGACGTAGAAATGATCCTCGGCCAGCCGATAGGCTACGCCGTCGTCGAGGATCGAACCCATCTCGTTCAGCGCCAGGCAATAGCGCACTCGGCCCACGGGTTGCCTGGCATGGGCCATGGTATAGATGCGGTCCAGGAACGTCGCCGCATCCTTGCCGCGCAGCTCCAGCTTGCCTAGGGTCGAGACGTCCAGCATCCCCACGGCCTCGCGCACCAGGCGGATCTCGCGTCGGATCGCATCAGACATCGGAGCCGTGCCCGGATAGGCCAGGGGACGCCACCATGCCCCGACGGGCGACATGCGGGCACCGGCGGCCTGGTGGACGGCGTGCAGCGCGGTGTGACGATAGCGCTCGGGCGTGGTATCGGCCAGCAGGCCCAGCTTCTCGGGGCCGAAGGGCGGGCGCGACGTGGTGATGCCGACCTCGGCCAAGCTACGCGCGGTCTTGCGGGCGACGATGCGGGCCGTGGCCAGCGCGGCGTGGCGACCTTGCGACGGCCCCATGCCGACGGTCGAATAGCGCTTGATCAGTTCCAGTTCACGATAGCCGTCGGCGATGGCGTTCTCGATGTCCTTGACTTGCAGGTCTTCGTCAAAATCGACGAAATCGCGGCCCTTCGGATGGGCCTGCGAGGGCACGGCGCGGCGCCATCGGGCCTGAACCGGGGCGGGCAGGTCCTGCGCAGGCAAAAGGCCCAGCCCCGCCGCAGCGCGTGTCCCGGCGATCTCGCCGCTGGCGACGACCGCACCAAGGTCGCTCAACCCCGCTGCCGCGCCTGCCAGGTGGACATGCGGCGGCATCCCGGTGATCGAGAAACGCGTGCCGCTGTCGTCCGAGGTGAGCCGGGCGCCAGCATGCAACGCAAGCTGGTAGCCCGGCGTATAGCCGCCCGCCACGACCAGCAGATCGCAATCCAGCGAGGTTGCGGTGCCGTTGTCGTCGCGGATCTCGACCGATTTCAGGTGCAACCCGCCGCGATTGCCTTGCGCTTCGGTGATCCGGCAGCCACGCATGACCGTCAGCCCGCGCTGGATCAGCACATCGGAAAGCCCATCGCGATCCTCGGTCTCGGGATCGACCACGGCGGCGATCCGGACGCCTGCATCGTCCAGGTCCAGCGCCGCCAGGTAGCCGTCGCGGTCGCCGGCATAGACTACCGCCCTTTGGCCCGGCCGCACGCCGTAATGGCGCATCAGGCGCTGTGCGGCCGAGGACAGCATCACGCCGGGCAGGTCGTTGTTTCGAAAGATCAGCGGTTGTTCATGTGCGCCGGTGGCCAGCACCAACTCGGCCGCGCGGATGCGGATCAGGCGGTCGCCTTGCAGGACCGGCATCCAGTTGTCGGCAAAGCGACCGTTACAGGTCGCGCCGGTCAGGACGGTGATTCCTGCCGCCGCTGCTTTGTCGCGAAGCTCGGCCAACTTGCAAGCGGCGTCGGCGGCATTGGCGTCAAAGCGGGCATAGGTCAGCGCGCCGCCCAGTTCCGGCTCTTTCTCGACCAGGATTACGTCGGCGCCCGCCTTTGCGGCGGTGATGGCGGCGGCAAGGCCGGCGGGACCAGCACCCACCACCAGCAGGTCGCAATGGCGCGTTTCCTTGGCGTAATGGCGCCGCGCGGGGGTCAGGCTGACGGTGCCCAGCCCGGCCGAGGCGCGGATGATCGGCTCCCACAGCTTCAGCCAGCTGTTCTTGCCCGGCCCGAAGAAGGTCCGGTAATAGAAACCCACCGGCAGGAAGCGGCCGAGGCGGTCGATGATGCGGCCCCGGTCGCGGCGCAGGCTGCCGCTGACGTTCAGCGGCGTCACGGCCATGCCCTGGGCGGCCTCGCGTAGGTCGGCGCGGACATTCGCCTCGTCGCCGATTTGGACCAGGGTGTTGGCGTCCTGCCCGGCCATCGTCAGCACCCCGCGCGGGCGGTGATACTTGAACGAGCGCGACAGCACCCATTCGCCATTGGCCGCCAGCGCGCTGGCGATGGTGTCGCCGGGGTGGGCGGTGACGGGGCGGCCTTCGAAGGTGAAGGCCATGCTGGCGTTACGGTCGATCCGGCTTCCCCAGCCGTTGCCAAGTCTGTTGTTCATGCCGGGCTCGCGGTTCTGTCTGCGTCCGAACCCTTCAGGTAGCTGCGCAGGATTTCGTCGGTCGTCAGGTCGCGCTCTGCGATGAAGACGGTGTTAGAAGGAGTGTGCCGCCACCATTCGCGCAAGACCCCCATCGGGTTCGGTGCGAAGAACAGCCGGTTCAGCAGGTCTGCATCCGTCGCCTCGGCGGTGTCATGCACGGGCCCGAGCCACTGGAATTCAGAGATGTTGCGAGGCCCGTTCACCGGGCAGGTCATGATCTTCATGGTATTCCCTCAATGCCCGGCCGCCGTGGCGCCCATTTCGTTCAGCAGCTCGAACCGCGAAAAGCGGTCCAGCGCGAAGGGCCGCAGGATGTCGGGCACCCGCGCCGTCGCGACGGTCTCGGCCATGCGCTTGCCCGCCACGCCCGTCGCCTTGAAGCCCCAGGTTCCCCAGCCCGCGTCCAGCCAGTAGTTCTGCAATGGCGAAGCCCCCATGATCGGGCTGAAATCGGGCGTGATGTCGGTGATCCCGGCCCATTGCCGCAGCAGCTTGACGTTGTGCAGGAAAGGCATCAATTGCAGCGCTCCGGTGGCCAGCGCCTCTTTCTGCGGCAGGGTCGAGCGAGTCGAGGCAAGCTGATAGGGGTCGGTGCCGCCGCCAATCACGATTTCCCCGCGCGAGGACTGCACCAGGTAGGTGTGCAGGTCCGACGACGACAGCAGGATATCCAGGAACGGCTTCAGCGGCTGCGTGACCATCGCCTGCAAGGGAAAGCAGCGGATCGGCAGCCTGATGCCGGCCATTTCGGCGATGCGCCCGTTCATCCCGCCCGCGGCTTGCAGCACCTGCCCGGCCTGGATGGTGCCGCGATTGGTTCGCACTTCGGTGACGCGGTCGCCGGAAACCCCGAAGCCCGTGACCTCGGTGCGCTGGTGGATCTGGACCCCGTTTTCGGCGGCGCGCTTGGCATAGCCCCAGGCGACCGCGTCATGGCGAGCAGTGCCGCCATCTGCGTGCCACAGTCCACCGAGAACCTCGTGCTGGCCGCCGAAATCCATGTTCACATGCGGACAGATTTTCTGCACCCCTCTGGCATCGACCACCTCGATACGGGTGCCGGCATGTTTGCCCATCTCGGCGCGCAGGCGGAAGCTGCGCATCGCGCCATCCGAATGGGCCAGCGTCAGCTGTCCCCGCTGCGAGAACATGACGTTGAAGCCCAGTTCGTGGGACATATTCTCGAACAGCGACACGCCCTCGCGGTAGAATTCGATCGAGGGGATCGTCAGGTAGTTTGAGCGCACCGTCGTCGTATTCCGCGCGGTATTGCCGCCGGCCAGGTAGCCTTTTTCCAGCACAGCGACATTGGTGATGCCGTGGTAGCGCGACAGGTAATAGGCGGCCGCCAGGCCGTGCCCACCGCCGCCAATGATGACGACATCATAGCTGCGGCGCAGGTCCGGGGTTGGGGGAATGTCGTGAAAGGGCTTGTGACCCCGTCTCAACCCGTATTTCAGAAGCTCCAGCGGCATTTGTCCATCCCGTTTGCTGACCCCATTTCTGCCTTGGGGCAGGGACGCGGGCAAGAAACGGAACCGGCCCCTATGACCCCGTTTTCGTTATGACTAGACAACGAAAATACACCTGCCAAAAGCACCGGAAAAACTGGTGTTTGCGCGCCGGGATGATAGGAAAGCCTATGGATATACGCTTTCTAGAAACCTTCATCACCATCGCCGATTGCGGCTCGATCGCCCAGGCGGCGCGGCGGCTGAACCGCACCCCCGCCGCGCTGGCGCAGCGGTTGCGCGCACTGGAGCAGGAATTGGGCCACAGGCTGGTACTGCGTTCGGGGCGGACGGTACAGCCCACGGCCGAGGGGCAGGCCATCCTGGATCATGCCCGGGTGCTGGTGCAGGGCGCGCGCGATTTGCAGGCGCTGGCGGCGAACGGGGTGCCAGCGGGGCAGTTGCGGCTAGGGGCGACGGCGACTTCGCTGACCGGCCTGCTGCCCGGCGTCATCACGCGGCTTGCAGCCGATCATCCCTCGATCGAATATTTTGTGCAGCCAGGATCCTCCGTCGATCTATATCATCGCGTGGTTGCGGGTCAGCTTGACGCGGCTATCATCGTCAAGCCGCAGTTCTCGATCCCGAAATCGACCGATTGGCTGACGATCCGGGACGAACCGCTGGTCTTTATCGCATCGAAAAGCGCGCCCGATCTGGACCCTCACTCGCTAATCGCGCAGTCGCGCTTCATCCGCTATGACCGCAACCAGTGGGGCGGGCAGATCGTCGACAGATACATCCGCGATCACGGGCTTGCGGTGCAAGAGTGGCTTGAGCTGGACGCGCTGGACGCCATCGCGGCGATGGTGGACCGGGGCCTGGGGGTCGCCATCGTACCGGATTGGGCGCCACCTTGGCCGGCGGAGATCAAACTGCGCAAGCAGGTGCTGCTGGGCGGCGAGGCTCGCCAGACCGGGGTGATCTGGCAGCGCTCGGGCGCGCGGCACCCGGCGGTCAGCGCTTTCGTGCGCGCTTGCCAGACGGTCTTCGGCTTGGCCCCTTGATCGATGCTCCCCTGATTAGGGGGGAGCGACGGACAGGTCCACCTGCTCGACCGCGGGATCGACGTGGAACAGTACCTTTTCGACCCGCCGCCGAGTCAGGACATAGTGATCCACAGCGATCTGGTCGGCAAGCTCGACACTGCCGGCCTTGATCGCGGCAAAAAGGGCGCGGTGCTGGCGCTCTGTCTCGGCCAAATGTGCGGCCAGTTCCTCTTTCGTGGTCGGGTTAAGGTATTCCACCGTGCCGACCTGTGCGAAACAGGCCCGCGCAAGCCGGATCGTACTAAGCAACGCGCTGTCGTAGAAGCCGGAGAAATAGCGGTTATGCGCCGCGCGCGAGATTGCCAGATGAAATTGCAAATTGGCCTCGGACCGCGCGACGCCGTTCGAGATGTCGGTGCTTTGCTCGAAGTCCAGCATAGTCCTTTCGATGGCGGCCAGGTCTTCCTCGGTCCGATGCTCGGCTGCCAGGCGGTGGATCAGCCGGCTTGAGACCAGCAAAGCGTCGTAAAGCTTGGGCACTTCGTCGAAATCCATCGTGGCAACGATGGCCTTGCGCCCATGGCGCTGAACTAGCCCGTCCGAGATCAGCTGGATGATCGCTTCTCGCACCGGGGTGCGCGACACGTTCATCTTTTCGGCAAGGTCCGCCTCGTCCAGTGTCAGGCCTGGCCGCAATTCCAGCCGCAGGATGGCCTCCCGGATCTTTCTGGCGACCTTCTGGCCGTCCCGCTCGTCAACTGCCTTGTCCATTTCTATCCTGAAACGTGTTCCGTAAAGCGACATATCCATCAATAGCCCGTTCCGTGTGACGATGTCATCGGGAACTTGCCGTCACCACATCGGTCCAGCGCCCGCCGTTTTCGGCCGAGATCGCGATGGCTTCCATCGCAGCGACGCCGTCAAGGGCCTGCCGCAGGGAAACCGGATAGGGCTGACCCGTGCGGATCTGGTGCGCGAAGGCGTCCAGTTCCGCGGCGAGGCTGTCGCAGGGCGCGAAATCCTCGCGGTGCAGATGTCCGTCAAGCGTAGCGGTGATCAGGCTGGTCTGGTCCGGCATCTGGGCCCAGCCATTTGCTCCGAACACATGCAGCCGCCAGAAGTTGGCCGTGGACATCAGCGTCGAAAGACTGCCCGTTGCGCCGCAGGTGAAATCCAGCATGACGCTGGTCACGTCCTGCAGTTGCGATGGCACCGCGACATGGCGGCTGATGGTCGAGACTCGCCGCACCGGCCCAAGCAATGCGATCATCAGGTCGAGGATATGGATGCCCATCGCCGCCATGCCGCCCGCTGGATTTTCGCTCGTATCGCCACGCCACATCTGGTCCGTGTATTGATAGCCGAAGCTGCCTGAGAACGCCCCTTCCACGTGCAGCAGGCGTCCAAGCGCGCCTGCGCCGACTTCCAGACGCTGGAAGGCCGGAAGGAAGCGGCGGTTGAAGCCGACACAAAGATGGATACCCGCTCTTTGAGCGGCGGCGGTGGCTTCTTGCGCGTCGTCAAGGTGCAGGGCCAGCGGCTTTTCGACAAAGACATGCTTTCGGGCTGCCGCCGCGTGGCGGATCTGTTCGCCATGCTGGCTGTGCGGGGTGGCAAGGACGACGGCCTCGATCTGGTTGCATGCCAGCACCTCGTCGAAGCTGAGCAGTAGGGTCAGTTCCTGCTTGCGACAAAAATCCTGCGCCTTGCCGGTGCTGCGGGTAGTGGCATGGGTAAAGCGCAGGGCCGAGGTCGGGGCCGTGGTCAAGTTTTCGCCCCAGCGGCCCAGCCCGACGATGGCGGCGCGGACGGGTTGATCGGTCACAGCTTTGCTCCTCCGTCGATTACAAGCTGGCTGCCGGTCATGAAGCCTGACAGGTCCGAGGCCAGATAGACCGCCAGTTCGGCGATTTCCTCGGGTCGGCCCATTCGCCCAAGGGGCTGGCGCGCGTTGAAGGCGCGGCGGGCTGCCTCGCTGTCCGCCATCGCCTCGATCCGGGCCGTCATTGAGGGGGTCTCGACCGCTGAGGGGCAGATCGCGTTGCAGCGGATATTGGCGTGGGCATAATCGCGGGCGACCGACTTGGTCATGCCGATCACCGCCGCCTTGGTCGCGCCATAGGCGAAACGATCCGGTGCCGCACCGATCGAGGAAATGACCGAGGCGATATTGACGATGCTGCCGCTTTTCAGCGGTAGCATCAGGTCGAGGGCGGCGCCCATCATCAGGTAGACCGAGGTCATGTTGATATCCAGCGAGCGCCGCCAGTCGTCCATTGAGCAGGCGCTCAGGTTGCCAGTGGCGACCATACCGGCACAATTCACCTGCACGTCCAGGCGTTCCAGCCCGGCATGGAAGGCGGTGACCGCCGTCGCGTCGGTGACATCCAACGCTTTGACCTGCAGTTGTGGATGCTGCTCTTGCAACTGCGCCAGCCCCCGTGCGTCGTGGTCAAGCGCCTGCACGCTTGCTCCTTCGCGCAGGAAGGCAAGGGCGGTTTCCCGCCCTATACCTGCGGCCGCGCCAGTGACGACGCAGGTTTTGCCCATCAGCCGTGCCACGTCGCGAACCTTTCTCCTGTCATCTCTGGAAAAGATAGTCGGGCAGCCAAAGCACGATCTCAGGGAAGACCGTGATCAGCGCCACGCCCAGACACATCAGGGCAAAGAACGGCACGCAGGCCAGGATGATCCGCCCGATAGGAGTCTTTGTCAGATCCTGAAGGATAAACAGATTGAACCCGACCGGCGGCGTGATCTGCGCAAGCTCGGCCATCAGGATCAGGAAGATGCCGAACCAGATCGGATCAAAACCGGCCGCCACGATCAGGGGCAGCGTGATTGGCAGGCTCATCACCATCATCGAGATGCCTTCGAGGAACATGCCCAGAAGCAGGTAGAACAGCACCAGGATGAAGATCAATTGATAGGGAGACAATTGCAGCCCGTCGATGGCGGTGGCAATGTTGTGGGGGACATGCATGAAGCCCATCGCCGTCGACATGAAGGACGCGCTGATCATGATCGCGGCGATCATACAACTGGTATGGACCGAGGCCATCAGGCTGTCGATGAAGGTCCGCCACGACAGTTGCCAGGTGCAGCCCGCATAGATCAGCGTCGCCGCCACTCCGATCGCCGCCGTTTCCGAGGGCGTGGCCAGGCCGGAATAGATCGCGCCCAGCACAACGCTGATCAGGATGCCGATGGGGGCAAGGTTGGCGATGCCGACCAGCATTTCCCTGAAGCTAGGCGCCGTGATGTCGGCCGGGGCCACGTCTGGTTTGAACAGACTGATGATGATGACATAGGCGGAATAGATGCCTGCGATCATCAGCCCCGGGATCAAGCCGGCGGCGAAAAGGCGCGAGATCGAGACCTCGGCCAGCACGCCATAGACGATCATCATGATCGAAGGCGGAATCAACAATCCAAGGCTACCCGCGCCCGCAAGCGAGCCATAGGTCAGCGCGCTGGAATAGCCCCGCCTGCGCAGTTCCGGGATGGTGATCTTGCCCACCGTGACGGTGGTTGCAGCGCTGGAGCCGCAGATCGCTGCAAAGACCGCCGAGCCAAAGATGTTGGTGTGCAGCATCCGACCCGGCAGATGATAGGTCAGTGGCGAAAGGCCCCGGAACAGCCGGGTTGATACATCCGTGCGCAGGATAATCTCACCCATCCAGATGAACATTGGGATGGCGGACAACTCCCAAGCTGTCGAACTGCGGATGACCAGTGGCGCAAGGATGGTGCCTATGCGGTGGGCCGGCATGTCCATGAACAGCGCCAGTCCAACCGTGCCAACCAGCATCAGGCCGGCAAAGACCCAGACGCCGATCCCCAGGAAGAAGATGACAAGACCGAGGACGCCGAAGGCGACGATCATGGATTCCATGTATTATTCCCCCTCGATATGTTCTTCGGGTACGCCGTTGATGACGGTGTCGATGGTCGAGGCGACAAGCTGGATCAGGAAAATCACCAGCCCGGCAAAGATCGCCGCTGCGATATACCAGGTCGGTGTCGCCATCAGGGTAGGGCTGACCGAGCCTCGGGCAAAGTCGCGGGCGAGGATCAGCCAGACATAGCGCGCCATGAAGGCGAACATCGCGAAGGTCAGCGCGATGCAGACCAGTTCAACGACGATAGCGGCCTTGCCGCTCAGGAAGCGGCGCAGCAGGCTGACGCGCACATGCTTGCGGCTCATGAAGGTGTGGCCCATGGCCAGGAAGGCCATCGCGCCGGTCGCATAGCCGACATATTCGCCCATCGAATTGGTCGAACTGGCGAAGAAATTGCGAAGAATGATTTCGAGGATGATGTGGATGACGATATAGACCAGAAGAACGACGGAAAGCGCTATTCCGGCCCTGGAGCAGATCTCCGATATATGTATGACGGTTCGTGAAAGCATGAATCCGACCTTGGCTTGGTTGAATTAAGGGTGCGCAAGCGAATGCGCACCCGATCGGATCACGAACCGCGCTTCTGGTTGTACTCGTCCAGAATCTGTTGCCCGACTGGCCCGACGGCGTTGAGCCACTCGTCGTAAACCTCTGCACCGGATTCCTTCAGGAACTCCAGGAATTCGGGGGAGACCTCGGTGGTGATGGTGACGCCGTTGGCGCGCATTTCCTCGAAGTTCTGGGCGACACGCTTTTCCAGATCATCCCATGCCGCGTCGCTGGCCTCTACGGCGGCATCGCGAATGATGGCCTGTTGTTCAGGCGTCAGGCTGTCATAGGTATCCTTGTTCATATGGGTCATGTTCAGCGCCATCGAGTAATTGACGGCAGTGAAGTGGTCCAGGAACTCCCAGAACTTGGAGCTGGCGCCGCCATCGGCCGAGGTCAGGACCGAGTCGATGCTGCCCGCCGCAAGCTGCGGTACTGTATCGGCCCAACTGATCTGGACAGCGGTCGAGCCGGCATTCGACAGGGTGCGCACACCGCTGGCATCCCAGCCCCGGATCTTCAGGCCGACCATATCCTCTTTCGAGGTGATCGGCTTCTTAGCCCAGATGCCCGAGGGCGGCCAGGGTGTCGCCCAGAGCAGCACCTGGTTGTGCTTTTCGAACACCTTTTCGTAATGCGGCTGGGCGACCTCCCACAGCAGCTTGGCGTCGGCGTTGGTATTGGCGACGAAGGGCAGCGAGGACAGCAGGAACAATGGCTCGATCCCCGAAAGTGAGGTGGTGATGGTATCGGCCATGTCCAGCGCGCCATCGCCCACGGCGTCGAACTGGTCCACCGACTTGTAACCAAGCGCGCCGCCGTAATGGCCGGTGATCATGATATCGCCATCCGAGGCGTTACGCACTGCCTCGATAAAGACCTGGTCGGCCTGGCCCATGATGGTGGTTTCGCCATATTCGTTGGCCAGATCCCATGAATGGGACTGCGCGAAAGCTGTTCCCGACATGACCGCAAGGGCGAAGGCCGTGCCCATGATCGTGTTGCGCATTGTGATTTCCTCTCTGTTGGTTGCTTGGATACGACGGGCGGGCTTCTACGTCCTTTCTGCCCGTCTATAATGTTTGGCCGCGAAGTTTTCGGTGAACTTGCCCGAGCGCAGGTCTTCGCTGATTGCCTCGGGCGCCCGCTCGGAGGGGTCGCCATAACCGCCCGCACCGGGTGTTTCGATGACGACCATGGTTTCGTCGGTGACGAAAACGCCGGCGATTTTCGAAGGCAGGTTCCTGACGCTGCCGTCGTCCTGAAGAAGGTAGAACTGGCCTGTTTTGCCCGGCTGCCCGCCAAATATTCCCCAGGGCCGGTTCCGGAAACGCTCACCGACGCCGTTGAACTCGCACAGATGGTCAACCGGGCGGATCGAGCGGCGGATACCCATGCCGCCGCGATACTTGCCGGCGCCGCCAGAATCGTTGACCAGCGCGTATTCCTCTACACGCAACGGGTATTCCAGTTCAATTGCCTCGACCGGCAGGTTTGCAGTGTTGGTGATATGGACCTGCACCCCGTCCTTGCCGTCCTTGGTTGCTCGCGCGCCCATGCCGCCGCCAAGCGTTTCCAGATAGACATAAGATCCGCCCGTGCGCGGGTCCGTGCCCGCGAAGACGGCACTGGTATTGGCGCCGTTGGCGGCGCCAATGACGCGGTCGGGCAGGGCCGTAGCAAATGCGCCCAACACCACATCGACGACGCGCTGGCAGGAATTCGCCCGCATCGCGACGCCGGCCGGATGGGCGCAGTTCACGAAGGCGCCCTGCTCGGCCTTGATCTCGATGGCGTCGAAGATGCCCTGGTTGTTTGGCACCTCGGGGTCAAGCAGCGCCTTCAGCGCATAGCAGACTGCAGATTTCGTGGTATTCAGCGTCATGTTGAAATTGCCCGGAACCTGCGCCGAGGTGCCGGTGAAGTCAAAGACGACCTTTTCGCCGGTCTTGTGGACCGTCAGGGCGATCCGCACATCCTGGGTGCCCAGCCCGTCGTCGTCCATCGCGTCGGTAAAGCTGTAATCGCCGTCCGGGATGCCGGCGATGGCCTTGCGCATCCGCTGATTGGTGCGGCTGACGATTTCGTCGCAAAGCGCCACCAGGTGACCCGCGCCATGCCGCGCCACCATCTCGCCGATGCGCTTCACCCCCAGCTTGACTGCGGCGATCTGCGCGTTCAGGTCGCCAAGGCGCTCGTCGGGCAGCCGCATGTTTAGCAGCATGAAGCGCATGATGTCGCCCTGCACCTCGCCACTGCGGAACAGACGCAGGATGGGGATGCGCAGGCCCTCCTTGTAGATCTCGTTCAGACCGCCCGACATCGAGCCGACCGAGGCGCCGCCCACATCGGCATGATGGACGATATTAGCGACGAAGCCCAGCAGTCGCTCACCGTCGAAGATCGGCATCGCCATGTTGATGTCGGGCAGGTGCGAGCCGCCTGCCACATGCGGGTCGTTGGCGATGAAGATGTCGCCCGGCGCCAGGCTGTCCGAATATTGCTCGAGGATAAATCCGATCAGCCCCGACATCGAGGCCAGGTGGATCGGCAGCGCGTTTTCCGCCTGCACGATCAGCCGTCCCTTGCTGTCGGCGATGGCGGTGGAATGGTCGTGCCGTTCCTTGATGTTGGTCGAGAATGCGCTGCGCATCAGCGTCAGGAAGCATTCGTCGGCGACCGAGCGCAGGCTGTTCCAACTGATTTCAATGGTGATCGGATCAAGCGATACGGCTTCAGTCATTGTTGCGTTCCATGATCATGTTCATCGCGCCGTCCACCCGGATCGTCCAACCGGGCGGGACAAGGGTGGTCGTGTCGAACTGGGTGATGAGGGCCGGCCCGAACAGGCTGGTGCCCTCGGCAAGCTGTTCACGCTGATAGACCGGCGAGGGGACGAAGCCCGTCTGCTCGAACCATATCTGTTCGGTCGCGACGGGCTCAGCCTTGCCATCGGGGCGGGCGGCGGTCAGCGTCTGTTTGGCGAATTCCATCGTCGCACGGATGCGGACGTTGACGACTTCGACCCCGGCATCGGGATTGTAGTGGCCGTATGCGGTTTCATGCTGGCGGAAGAAGGCCTGTTTCAGCGCCTCGACCGTGGGCAGGTCCGGCGCATGCCGCGCGGTGCCCAGATCGACCTGCAATTCGTAGTTCTGGCCGATATAGCGCAGGTCCAGGATGATGGTCTGGCAGCGATTCACGATATAGTCGTCGCTGACGGACAGCCATTCCTCAGCCTGCGTGGCTAGCTTGTTGATGGCTGCGGCGATCTGGGGCAGGTTGGCTTCTTCCAGCGGGCAACGGCAGGTGGTGACGTAATTTTCCTGCAGGTCGGCGACGATCAGTCCCTCGGCGCACAGGATGCCCGGCGCGCGCGGCACTAGGATGCGGCGCATCGCCAGGATGTCGGCCACATCGGCGGCATGCAGCCCGCCTGCGCCGCCGAAGCACATCAGCGTATAGTCGCGCGGATCCTGCCCCTTTTCGATCGACACCGCCCGGATTGCACGTGCCATGTTTGATGCGGCGACGCTGACGATCCCGTGCGCCGCCTTTTCGCGCGAGACATCCAGCGGTGCGCTGATCTGCTCGATGGCGGTGCGGGCCAGGTCCGCGTCGATCCTGAACCCGTCGGCCAGGCGCGAGGGTAGGCGGCCCAGCACCACGTTCGCGTCCGAAACGGTCGGCTTGTCGCCGCCGCGCGCATAGCAGGCCGGGCCGGGCACGGCGCCCGCGCTCATCGGGCCTACCTTCAGTAGCCCGTCGGCGCCAAGATGCGCGATCGAGCCGCCGCCCGCGCCGACCGTGTGGATGTCCACCGTCGGTAGGCGGATGCGGAACCCCGCGATGTCGCGCAGGTTCGAGGTGCCGACGCTGCCGTTCTGGATCAGCGCGACATCGGTGCTGGTGCCACCGATGTCCAGCGTGATGATGTTCTCGATCCCCGACAGTTCCGCTGCGGCTGCCGCGCCCACCGCTCCTGCGGCCGGCCCCGACAGGGCGGTGCGCACCGGAAAGCGCGCGGCCTGCTCGATCGACATCAGCCCGCCTGCCGACTGGAAGATGCCAAGCGCGGCATTGGGCGCGGCCTGGCCGATGGCGGCGCTCAGCCGGTCCATGTAGCGGCTGACCTCGGGTTGCAGGAAGGCATTGATCACCGTGGTCGAGAAACGCTCGTATTCGCGGAACTCGGGATGCACCTCGCTGGAGATTGAGACATAGATATCGGGATAGGCTGCCCGCAGCGTGGCGGCCAGCCGTTCTTCATGCGCGGGATTGAGGAACGAGAAGATCAGGCAGATCGCCAGCGATTCCAGCCCTTCCAACTCTCCGATGCGCCGGACGACCAGAGCGATTTCAGCATCGGTGAATTCGGTGATCACCGTGCCGTCGGCGCCGATACGCTCAGCGACCTCAAGGCGATGTTCGCGGTCCACCAGCGGCGGCGGTGCATCGGTTTGCAGGTCGTAGATCGCCGGGCGAACCTGACGGCCAATCTCCAGTAGGTCGCGAAACCCCTTGGTCGTCACCAACCCGGTCCTCGCGCCCTTGCGTTGCAGCAGCGCGTTGGTCGCGACAGTGGTGCCATGGGCGAAGCGGGCGATGTCCTCGCCGTCGATCTCGGCCTTCTTCTTCAACTCCTGCAGGCCGTTCAGGATCGCATCGGACGGATCATGCGGTGTCGAGGGGCGCTTGTGCAGCACCAGCCGCCCCGTCGACAATTGCCTTGCCGAAAAATCGGTAAACGTCCCGCCGACGTCTACGCCGATTACCCAGTCTCCCATCCCTATTCCCTCGAAATGTATAGAAAATTCATGGCTGGCGCAGTTCATCTGGCGTCACCTTCAAAATTGAGTATCCAAATTGGATGCCAAAATGTCAAACGATAATTGATGCTGAGGCGAAAAAATCGCTTTGAGTATGCGATTTGTATTCTCAATCAGGAACTTGCTGCGCGATTTCTTTGCACCGGAATGGCGCTCGCCGACGCTTGGTGCAGCAAATAACGGCCCTGAGGGACTTGATCCGCCGCAAGACCGCCACACGCTGGTCGGCTTGCTTCCCGCGGAGTGTGATTTGGTGGCGGATAGGTCTGGGACACCTATTCGACCGTGGTAAGTTCGTCTGAAACCCACGTCATGAAGCTGCGGAGGGCTTCGGTCTCCTTACGCTTGGCATTGCGGTTCATCGTCAAGACGTGAGGCACGGCAACGCCCGGTCCAAGCGGCGCCTGGACCCGGCCAAATGCCTGCGGGGCTTGTGCATAGGTCGAATAGAGTATGGTCACGCCCGCGCCCGCTGCCGCCAGTTCCAACGCGGAAATCGCGGTATCTACCCGTAGCAGCGGCGCGCTCGCGGCGCGGTGCTGACCCATGCCTTTCGACCACATGTCCCATAGGGAATACTTCCCAAGGATCTCGATCTGGGGCAGGTCCTGCCACGGCGCGCCCTGTGCCAACTGCGCGGCTTGGTCGGGACTGGTGACCAGAACCAGCCGCTGCGTCGCCAGGATGGTCGCTTCAGGGGACGAAAGTTCCCTTTTTTCAAAGGCGAAACTCACATCGGCCAAGTCGATGTTCGGGTCGGTCCAGATCGAGCTGTTCAACTGCACTCCGACGCCGGGATGGCGGGCCTGAAAGGCGTGCAGCCGCGGCGCGATCCACAGGTTCAGGAACGAGATCGGCCCCGAAATGGTGATCGCTCGCCGTTCGCGCCGCCCCGTCAGTCCGCGCGTCGCGGCTTCGGCCATGTCCAGCGCCTGCGAGACGCCGGGCAGATAGGCCTTACCGGCGGAACTCAAATCCAGACCGTTAGATTGACGCTTGAACAGGGGGCGGCCGAAATAATGCTCCAGCGCGCGGACCCGCTGGCTGATGGCGGCCTGCGTGCAGTTCAACTCCTCTGCGGCGCGGGTGAAATTGAGATGCCGCGCCGCCGCCTCGAAAGCCTGAAGATAGACCAGATGGGGTAGTTCGCGCATGTCATAGCCCTATATTCCCTTGGGCAGGCATAATGGATTTGCAGTGGAGTGCAAAGACGAACGGGCCTATCCCATTCTTTCGGATGCATAGCTGCCGGGGGATGCCGGGAAGACGACGGTCTTGTCACCGTTCAGGAAGGCTCGGCGGTGGATATGCGCATGGATCGCGCGGGCCAGCACCTGGCTTTCCACGTCACGACCCAGCGAGACGTAATCCTCGGGCGACTGCGCATGGGTGACACGGATAATGTCCTGCTCGATGATCGGGCCTTCGTCTAGGTCGGCGGTGACGTAATGCGAGGTCGCGCCGATCAGCTTCACGCCGCGCTCGAATGCCTGTTTATAGGGGTTGGCACCCTTAAAAGACGGCAGGAAGGAATGGTGGATGTTGATGATCCTCCCGGACATCTTGCGGCACATTTCATTCGACAGCACCTGCATGTAGCGCGCCAGCACGATCAGTTCCGCGCCGGTTTCCTCGACCAAGGCCATGATCCGGGCCTCGGCCTCGGGCTTGTTTTCCTTGGTGACCTTGATGCAATGGAAGGGAATGTCGTGGTTAACGACGACCTTCTGGTAATCCATGTGGTTGCTGATCACCGCCACGATCTCGATCGGCAGCGCGCCGATGCGCCAGCGATACAGAAGATCGTTCAGGCAATGGCCGAAGCGCGACACCATGATGACGACCTTCATCTTTTCGGTCTCGTCATGGAACTCGGTCAACATATCCAGCGTCTCGGTGATCGGCACGAAACCCTGGCGCAACTGGTCGAGGGTGGTACCCTCCTCGGAAATGAAGCTGACGCGCATGAAGAAGCGGCCGGTTTGCGGATCGTCGAACTGGGCGCTGTCGGTGATGTTGCAGCCCGACTCGGCAAGATAGGTTGAGATCGCGGCCACGATCCCGCGCTTGCTGGGGCAGGCAACGGTCAGGCAATGTTTGGTCATGGTTTCCTCGGGTTGGATGTCGCGTTTTCTTCGCGGCGATGACGGCTTTCGGTGGGCCTGCCGGCTTTCACGCAGTCAGTCCTTCGGGTTCGGGTAGGCCATGCGCCCGGCAGCAAGCGGTCAGCGTATTGGCCAGCAGGCAGGCGATGGTCATCGGACCGACCCCGCCGGGAACCGGCGTGATGGCACCTGCAACCTGCGCGGTGCTGGCGAAATCCACATCGCCGACCAACCTCGTTTTGCCGTCGCGTTCGATCCGGTTGATGCCCACGTCGATCACAGTGGCGCCAAGCCTGATCCAGTCGCCATGGATCATCTCGGGCCGACCGACCGCGGCGACAAGGATATCGGCGCGGCGGCAGATTTCGGGCAGGTCGCGGCTGCGGGAATGGGCGATGGTGACCGTCGCACTGTCCTTCAGCAGCAACTGCGCCATCGGCTTGCCGACAATATTGCTGCGCCCCACGACCACCGCATTCAGACCTGACAGGCTGCCGAGATGGTCGCGCAGCAGCATCAGGCAGCCTAGAGGCGTGCAGGGCACCATCGCCTTCTGCCCGGTGCTCACAAGCCCGACATTCGAGACATGGAACCCGTCGACGTCCTTCGCGGGCGCGATGCTGTTGATCACCAGATCGGGGTCTATGTGGCCGGGCAGAGGCAGTTGCACCAGGATGCCATGGACCTTCGGATCGGCATTCAGCCGTGCGATCATCGCCAGCAGATCCGCCTCGGAGGTCCCGGTCGGCAGCTTGTGTTCGAAACTGGCCATCCCGGCCTCGACCGTCTGGATGCCCTTATTACGGACATAGACCTGCGACGCCGGATCCTCGCCCACCAGCACCACCGCAAGACCGGGCGTGATTCTGTGCTCGGCCTTCACGCCGGCCACCAGCGATGCAACATGCTCGCGAACGGTCGCCGCAAAAGCCTTGCCGTCAATCAGAGATGCAGTCATCGTCTCGCCTTTCGTTCCGTAGGTAGGGGGCGGAGCCGCCTGCATCGTTAGACGCCGGCTACCAGTTGGATTTCGACCGGGGCATTGCCCGGCAGCGTGGCGACGCCGACGGCGCAGCGGCTGCCGATCCCTGCCTCGCCAAGCCGCGCGCGCAGGAACTCCGAGGCGAAATCGGCAAGCCGGGAATGGGCGGTGAAAGCTTCCTCGGCTGCGATATAGACGGTCATGCTAAGGATGGCCGCGATGCGCTCGCCCTCGGCCAACTTGCCGCGCGCGGCTTGCAGCGCGTTGCCGCAGGCCAGGATGACGGCATCGCGGCAGGTCTCGATCGGGGTGTCCTTGCGGATCAGCCCCTGGTGGACCAACTTGCCGTCTAGCCGCGGCGTCATACCGGCGGTGAAGATCAGCGCGCCGTGCCGGGTCGCGGGAACGTAATCGCCCTGCGGAACCGGGGCCGGGTGGGGAGCGCTCATGCACGATACCTTTCGACCAGGGCGGCCAGCCGCTGCACCGCCTCGACCGCCGCCGCATGGTCCTGCGAGAAATTCAGGCGGATGCTGTCGCCGGCATGCGGGCTGAACTCGGTCCCCGGCGTTACGATCACATCCGCTTGCAGGCGCAGAGCTTTGACGAACTCCCCATACGGGATCGTCAGCGCGGGCAGGTGGGGGAACAGATAGCTGCCGGCCTCGGGCGTGCGGGCGAAGCAGCCGTCGATGCTGCGGAAAAGCGCCAGCAGATCGTCACGGATCGCCTGGTGCTGCGCGATGCGATCGGCCATCCAGCCTTCGGGCTCGTTGAACCATGTCCGCAGGACGGCCTGGGAATAGCCCGCGGCGCGCAACGAGACGATGGCCTGCAACTTCTCCATCCGTGCGATCACCTCGGCCGAACCGAAGGCCACGCCCAGGCGATAGCCGCTGAGCGATTCCGTCTTGGACGGCCCCATGATCGTGACGACGTTTTCTGGGGCCAGGTCCATCGCGCGCAGATGGGTATAGCTTGCGCTGGTGTAAAGCAGCCGCGAATACAGCTGGTCCACGATCACCGTCGCGCCATATTGCGCTGCCAGCGCCGCGATCCGGGCGATTTCGTCCCGCGAATAGACGACGCCGGCGGGGTTGTTGGGGTTAGAGAACAAGAAGACCTTCGCCCCAGCGCGAAAGGCTGCCTCCAGCCCGTCGAGGTCCAGCCCGGCTTGTCCCGGCCCCACCTCGCGATAGGCCATCTGGACGGGAAGCATCTCACCCTCGAAGAACTCGACCAGCTTGCGGTTGGCGAAATAGTCGGGTTGCACGATGGCGACCTTGTCCCCGCGCGCGACTGTTGAGGCAACCGCCAGGAACAGCGCGCCCTGGGTGCCGGGGGTGACGATCATCCCGTCGCGACCGTCCACCGGGGCGCCGGTGAAATCGGCCAGCCGCGCGGCGAGTTCCTCGCGGATACCCAGGTCGCCGCGATATTCAGTATAGGCCTGCGCGCCGCCCACGGCGACGCCGGCGGAAAAGATCTCGAACGAACCCGGAGTCGGTTCATGCGCATCGACATCGCCATGCGAGAAATCGACGCGGCGGCCCTGCAGATTGTCGCCAAGCAGGAAAGCCGTGCCGTCCTGCCCCTGCCGGACTTCCTGCCCAGGCGCGTTGTCGGTGCCCAGTCTGCTGAATTTGCTTTGGATCGTCACGGTTCCATTCCTTCTCTTACGCCCTGCTGCTGGATGTTGTGCGCAGCCTATGCAGGTTTAGGAAATAGAAAAAACTGGTTTTTCTAGCTTCAGATGATGGAAAAATCATCTTCCGAGTTGTGCGGTCAGGCCGCCCCCTGTCGCGTTAGCGTCTCGCACAATGCGTGCCACAGCGCCCCGGCCAGGGAGCGCATGCCGATCACGGCCAGCCGGTCCTCGGCCCGGTGGATCAGGAAGACACTCAAGTGGTGCAGGCCGGTGATCGGCTTGAACTGGGACGTGCCGGACTTCGGCACGCTCAGCCATCGCCAGAAGTGGCCGAGGATCCCGCTTTCATCGACGGTCTCGCGAACCCGCACGCGCAATCGCTCTGGATGTTCCTGAACGCGCAGGACCGCTTTCGCCATGCCGAGGAAGTTCGCTTCGGCGCCGCCGAAATCGTCCGCGTAGCCTGACAGCAGCGGCGAAAGGGGAAGTCACGCCACAAGCCTGAATTTCGCAACATGTATAACCGCCCCTTGCGCAAAGAGGGTTTTGGAGCAATTTGGCGCGGTGTCGGGTGCTGACATGTATCCGGCCTTATGCTGCGGCCGTTGTCATGCCGCGGGCCCGTATGGTGTTCGCGGGTCGGACCCAAATCAAAGCCGCGTGCTCGGTGGCACTCTGTTGCGCTCTGGTTTTCCGACCCTGTCTAGCGGCCGTTGCGCCAAGCTGCTCTCAGCCCTCCTCCGCTCCGACGACCTCGCGACCGCTAGCGGACCTTATACCGCCATGGCCGGAGCCCGATAGATCTCTCCGCCCTTCATCAGCGCCCAAACAATCCGCGCCATCTTGTTCGCCAGGGCGACCCGGACCAGCATCGGCGGCTTCCGCTCCAGCATTCTCGCCAGCCAGGTGCCGGGGCGCGCCGAAGCGTGGCAATGACGCTTGATGATGACATTGTTGGCGCCGATGATCAGCAACCGGCGCAGGGAGCGCTCGCCCATCTTCGTCGTGGCACCGAGCCTCTGCTTGCCGCCAGTCGAATGCTGCCGCGGCGTGAGCCCAAGCCATGCTGCGAAGTCGCGGCCCTTGCGAAACATTTCCGGCGGCGGCGCCAATGTGGCAATGGCCGTGGCGATCAGCGGACCGATGCCCGGAATGGTCATCAGACGCCGCGCCACGTCGTTCTCCTTGGCTCGACGGGTGATCTCGGCATCCAAGGTCTCGATTTGATCGTCGAGTTGGGCGAGCGTTGCCGTCAGGACCTTTAGGGAGGCCCGCGCCGTGGCGGGCAGTTCCGGGTACTCGTCCGCGACAAGCGCAATCAGGCGCCGGGCATTCGTCGCGCTCTGTGGCACGACCTGGCCGTATTCGGTGAGATGTCCCCGAAGCGCGTTGATGGCCTGGGTGCGCTGCCGGATGAGCAATTCCCGGACGCGGAAAACGCTGGCCGCCCCCTGCGTTTCTTCGCTCTTCACGGGCACGAAGCGCATGTTCGGTCTCTGCGCTGCCTCGCAGATCGCCTCGGCGTCAGCCGCATCATTCTTTTGTCGCTTGATGAAGGGCTTCACATAGGCGGGCGGGATGAGCCTGATGTCGTGGCCGGGCCTGGCCAGCTCCCGACCCCGGAACCGAAGCGAAATGCGCGCCGCCGCAGGCCTCCATTGCCACAAGACAGGGCGGCAACTTGGCGAAGAACTCATGCACCTGAGCCCTTCTGAGCTTCTTGTGCAAGACAGCACTGCCTTTGCTGTCTGCACCGTGGACCTGGAACACATTCCTCGCCAGATCCAGTCCGACCGTGGTAATCTCCGACATGACCGCCTCCCAATATGGATTGTTGCGATCCCACCATAGCACATCGATGCCGCCGGGGGGGCGGTTACAGAATCAGAGCCCAGGGCAACCCATAACGAACCGGACTCGCCTCGTCCCCGCCCGATAAACATTTCCGGTCCAGGTCGGCCCATCTTATCGCGCCGGACAAAACTCCGGTTCGTATTATAGGGCAATCGCTGATCGGGTGGAACGCAGGGCCTCCCGTCCGTGCCTTCTACCTCCCCGCTGTCATTCGGCGCGACGATGTCTTATCGATGGCGAAACGATTGGGGACAGATCATGCGAACTCATTTTGCGGCTCTTCTCGCTTTCATGGTCGCCACTGGATGCGCCATAGCCTCTGATGTCGTGGTCAAGGGCGCCGGGCCAGATGATCTCCTGAAGTTGCGCGAAGGCCCCGGCCTCAGCCACAAGATCATCATCGGCCTGCCCAACGGAACCCGCCTCACCCGCCAGAACTGCGTGACGAATGACAGTAACCTCTGGTGCAGGGTATCGCTCGCCGACAGGCCCGGTATCTCCGGCTATGTCTGGGCAGACTATCTCGCTCCGCGCTGAAAAAAAGTTCCGGCCCTTTCCGGACGTTCGCAAAGCAGTCAGCCGCCGCACTGCAGCTTCCTCAAGCCAGCCATCTGCGCGCATCGCAGCATTTGCAGCCGCGGCCCGGCGATCAGGCGAGATCACGCAGCTTTGGCTCGCGATCCCAGTACCGCAGCTTTGCCGCGTCCGGCAGCCCGGCCAGATCGGTGATGCCTTCGTCTGCCTCGACGCCGGCCCGATCCAGCAGCGGTTTTGCTCCTCCGCTAGCGCCGATCGCCTTGAGATGCGCGAAGGCGTCCGAGACGAAGCCAACAGCGGCGCTGTCTCTGGCCAGCTTTTTCGCCGCATCCTGGGTCAGCACCAGAGCCACGGCGTCAAAGAGGACCGATGGCGAACCGGCAAGCTGGCCGTCTGCCTCCATCGTTCCGCCGTCAAGTGAAATCCCGCCAACCTTCGGCGCGACAGTGAAGACGGTGCCTTTCTCGGCCTCGACAGCCTTCTTCAGCGTGTCGATCTCGGCCTTGCTCGACCCTTCGTCGAACAGGATCGCGACCTGCCGGCCCTGCAGCGTCTTTTGCCAGTTCTTCTGGATCGACAGGGCGTCCGACGGCTCCAGATCGATCGGCTGCTTGAAGGGTTCTGCCGGCGCAGGCAGTTCCATGCCAAGCCCGTCGGCGACGCGCCTGCCCAGATCCGGGTGCAGCACCTGCAGATGGCCCAGCATCCGTTCGCGAATGTGGACCAGCCCGACCTTGGACAGTTCGAAAACCATGGCCGAAGCGATATGCGCGCGCTCATTATCCGTCATCGAGTTCCAGTACATTCGCGGCTGGCTGTAGAAATCGCCGAAGGCTTCCAGGCGCATCCGAAGCTTGTCGCCCTCGACATGCTGCTCGGCGGAGCGGAAGCCGGTGCTGACCGGGCGCGGGCCGGGATCTTCGCCAGCCTCGTTCAGGCTGTTCGGCTCGTAATTCGCCCGACCCTTGGGCACATGGGTCTGCATCAGCCCGTCGCGCTGCATGTTGGCAAAGGGGCATTTCGGCGCATTGATCGGGATCTGGTGGAAATTCGTCGTCCCCAACCGCGATTTCTGCGTGTCGAGATAGGAAAACAGCCGCCCCTGTAGTAGCGGATCATCGGTAAAATCGATCCCCGGCACGACGTTTGAGGGCAGGAAGGCGGCCTGTTCCGTCTCGGCGAAGAAATTGTCCGGATTGCGGTCGAGCACCATGCGGCCGATCACCCGCAGCGGCACGATTTCCTCGGGAATGATCTTGGTCGCGTCCAGCACGTCATAGGGCAGAGACTCGGCCAGTTCCTTGTCGAAGATCTGGACGGCAAAATCCCATTCCGGGTGATCGCCACGCTCGATCGCTTCCCAAAGGTCGCGGCGGTGGAAGTCGTTATCCGCCCCCTGCGCCTTGGCGGATTCATCCCAGACGAAGGATTGCGTGCCCAGTTTCGGACGCCAGTGGAATTTGCAGAATGTTTCCTCGCCCTTCTCGTTGACCAGCTTGAAGGTATGAACGCCGAAGCCCTCCATCATCCGCAGGCTGCGCGGGATGCCGCGATCCGACATCGCCCATATCAGCGTATGCAGCGTTTCCGGCATCAGCGAGACGAAATCCCAGAAGGTGTCATGCGCCGAGGCGGCCTGGGGATAGGCGCGGTCGGCCTCCATCTTCACCGAGTGGATCAGGTCGGGGAACTTGATGGCATC
Organism: Paracoccus halophilus; assembly: GCF_000763905.1. Lineage (GTDB taxonomy): Bacteria > Pseudomonadota > Alphaproteobacteria > Rhodobacterales > Rhodobacteraceae > Paracoccus > Paracoccus halophilus. The sequence goes on along the minus strand of NZ_JRKN01000034.1, from coordinate 5,141 downwards.
CTGGATGAAGAAGACCGGGATATTGTTGCCGACAAGGTCCCAGTTGCCCTCATCGGTGTAGAACTTCACCGCAAAGCCCCGCACGTCGCGCGGCGTATCCACCGAACCGGCGCCGCCTGCCACGGTCGAAAAGCGGGCGAAGACCGGCGTCTTCTTGCCCTTCTTCGAGAACAGGCTGGCGCGGCTGATCTCCGGGATCGGATCGGTGCATTCGAAATAACCATGCGCGGCCGAGCCGCGGGCATGGACAATCCTCTCCGGAATCCGTTCATGGTCAAAATGAAAGATCTTTTCGCGCAGCACGAAATCTTCAAGCAGGGTAGGACCGCGCGCGCCAGCTTTCAGGCTGTTCTGGTTGTCCGAGATCGGGACGCCGAAATTCGTCGTCATCGCCGGGGTATCGCCGGTGGCGATCTGGTGGCGCTCACCGCCACTTCCCTTTTCAGTGTCGAAGCTTTTGTCGTCAGCCATTTTTCCTGCCTTTCTGCAAATAGGTGGGAACGGTCGTAATGACGGGCCTTGGCAAGCAAACTGACCGACCTGATGGAAGTTCCGTCGATCAACTTACCTGTAGCTGAAAATCTCCTGATCAGGATCGCGCTTGCCCGCGATGCGGGCAGCGATGATCTGCGCGCCGATGACCGAGAAGGTGATGCCGTTGCCGCCAAAACCCATCACGGTATGGACGCGACTGAAGCCGGGAACGGTATCGAAGATCGGCAGCCCGTCGGTCGTGACGCTGAACGGGGCTGACCAGGTATAGGCGGGCTTGCCGATATCGACACCTGTCAGATCGCGTAGCTTGCGCGCGATGATGACGGCCTTGCGCTGCAACTTGTCAGGGTCGGAATTCGTGGTCGCGGCATCCTCGTCTTCACCACCCGCGATGATCCTGCCCGACGCATCCGTGCGGAAGTAGAGATAGGGATCCGAGGCTTCCCAGACGATGGTTTGCGTCATCCACTCCGGCAGGCGCTTCAAGGGTTTCGAGGCCAGGGCCCAGGTCGATGTGACATGGTGCGCCGAGGTCTGCATCTGTGGCAGATGCTCGTAGCCGGTGCAGAAGACCACATGATCGGCGGTGACAACTTCGCCCTGACGGGTCGCCAGAGCGACGCCGCCGGGCAGTTCGGCCATGTCGGTGATCTCGACGGGCGAAATCACCTTTGCGCCGCGCTTTATCGCGCGGGTCAGCAAACCAGCCGTCAGCTGCGCGGGGTTGGCCGACGCCGAGGCAACCGAACGGATCGCGCCAGTCCTGTCCATTCCGTATTCGTCGGCAAGCTGTGCCGCGGTCAGGTATTCGGCCTCGATCCCGATCGCACGGCGCGCCTCGGCCTCGGCCTTCAAGGCGCGCTTTCCCATCTGATCACCAGCCAGGTACAGCGCCGGTTTGCGTTCCATCGCACAGTCGATACGAAGAGCGTCAACCAGATCGACCAGATCATTGACGGCCTTTGCCGAACGGCGCCAGGCGGCATTTGCCTTGGCAGTCCCGATCTGGCGCTGCAATTTTGTCAGCGGCACGTCGATCTCATGCTGGATCATGGCCGTTGAGGCGGGGGTCGACCCGCGAACAGGAGGGCGCCGGTCGATCACCAGCACCGATCTGCCACGGGCGGTCAGCGCCTCAGCGACAAGCGCGCCGCTGATCCCTGCGCCGACAACGATCACCTCGGCATGATCGACGTTCAGCGAAACCTCGCCCGATACGGTAGAGTTCGACGTCCTCACCCAGAACGGCGTCCCAGTCCTGAGATCGTCCTTGCGGGTGTCCGCATCCCGATCTGCCATCTGTCCTCCAAACGCACACCGATCGCGCTTAACCCGCTGCGGACAAAACGGTTCCTCAGACGGCGGAAGCCGATCATTCGCACACTCCGCTTTGTTGCAGAGCGCTTTTGCACGTAAGGCAAAACGCCTTTTAGACTTCCGGCCCTGTGCCGACCTCGGCAACGCGCCAAGATGCCGCATTGCGGTCCGCCGTTCCGGTCATTCGCTGCACCTGCAAAGCTGAGGAACGGGCAAATTCACGCAATGCGGGACATTGCAGAAGTTCGCAGCACCTTCAACTTCATCCGAGAATACTTCCGACGAGGTACGGTCGTGCCAGCTGGACAGCGCGACAATACTGGTCCGAACTACATGAAACTTGGCTTGTCGCCCAGGACGTTCCCGGTATCCTTCGCGGACCCACCGGACCGGGCCGATAGGGCGCCTAAAGGGTCGTGCAGATCGGACCGTATATGGCCTCGATCCGTGCCCGTTCCAACGCCGCCGCCGGGTCCTTGCCCGTGACGAAATTCAGCATCATGCCGCCATCCTCGTGTTCCAGCTTGTGGCAATGCAACAGGTAGCGGCCTTCGTAGGCGTCAAATCGGATCAGGACATCGACCTGCTCGGGGCCCCATTTCAGCACCGTGTCCTTCCAGCCGGCTTCCCACGGTTCAATATGGGTGCGTCCACGTCCGCTGCGCTGGACGATTTGGAAGTGGGCTCCATGGACATGGATCGGATGCGGCGCGCCCTGTGCCGAAATGAACCGCCAGCGTTCGACCTTACCGAAAGGAATCGCGAAATCTATCCGGCGCGGGTCGAAACCCTGGCCATTGATCGTGCTGTCATTTTCAAAGCGGAAGATGCGGTCGGGGGACTCGCCGGCATGGGACAACGGCTCGATTTCGGACAGGAGGTCGGGGATTCGCCACGTGTCGGGGGCATCTCCGCGAATGGCGATCTCTAGCAGTGGGTCTTCGAAATTGGTATCATGCAGCCCGACCATGTCGCCCGGTGCCATGCCGCGCAAGTCGAGGATGAGGTCCAGCCGCTCGGCCGGGCCGATCTCGACCTGATCTATCGGGGCCGGCGCTGGCAATAGCCCGCCGTCGTTGCCGATTATCGTGATCGGCGCATCGGCGGAAAGCCGGAACACACGGGCGTTGGCGCCGTTCAGGATACGCAGCCGCACCTGCCGGTTGGCCAACTCGGTCCGCGGATTGACCACGCCATTGACCAGCGGTAGGGATCCCTCGGTCCCGTCCGGGTTGAACGGGTAGAGCAGCTTGCCCAGCCCGTCGGTCTCTGCGTCGCGCAACACGAGGAACAGCTCGTCGTCGCCCGAGGGCAGGTTCAGCGCTTCCTCCTCGTCATCCTCGATAACGAACAGCCCGCCCAGCCCGTGCCAGGCCTGCCGTGCCGTCGCACCGTGGGGATGGGGGTGATACCAGTTCAACCCGGCGCGTTGGCGGATCGGGAAACAGATCTCCCTCTCCTCGCCTGGAAGGATTGGAAACTGCGGCTGCCCATCGGCTGCGGTTGGCGCGACCAGCCCGTGCCAATGGAAGGTCGTTTCTTCATCAAGTTGGTTGGCGACTCGAACGCGGAACTCCTGCCCCTTGCGGACCCGGATCAGAGGGCCGGGGCACTGGGTGTTATAGCCGTATCCGCTGCTTTGGCTGCGGGTGAACGGCAAGCGGGCGCGAGTGGCGGTCAGGGGCTGCGAGAAATTGAACGCGCGCGGGCGTGGTAACACAGGCCGTTCGGGTGTCGCGGCAAAGCCACCGAGTGCGGGCACGCCAAGGCCAAGTGAGGCCAATGAAGTCAGAATTTTGCGTCGTGTCAGCACGTCGGATCCTTTGCGTGGGGTCGCGGCGGCTGGACAGAAGCTGGCGGTGCCAAGGGGTTGCGAGGGTTCTACCAAGAATGGCGCAGGTCCAGCAATCGGATATCACCACCTCCGACAAGTTGGTGCAAGCCGCATGACCGGTTGAGGAAAGCCAGACAACAGCCTCATCACTTGCGCCGAATGTCTAAAAGTGGGCTCGGACCGGCCATGCGGCGGCGCAGCGTCGCTGATGCCCTGTGCCGGGGCCTCTGCTGTGCAAGGTCGGCCCTTTGCGGACCGTCGCGACCAAACATGATGCTGCGGTCCGGCCCGCCGGTCCGGTCATTCGCCGCGCTCGCGAAGCCTGAGCAAACCTGAATTCACACTATGCGGGACATTGCTGCCATTGCATTGCCGGCATAAAGTCGTGTTTCCTTGGTCGTGAATGTTAGGAGACATCAAATGAAGCTCGGACTTGCCTTTGCTCTGACTGTGATCGCAACACCGTGCTTGGCTGATGTCGCACCCGGCTATGACCGTATGGAAAACACGGCACGAAAGGACCGCCCGCTGGCGCTTTCCGTTTGGTATCCATCGGAGAGCGAGGCCACTACCGCAGTGGGAGGGAACGCGGTTTTCACAGGATCGTCGGCGTCGGTGAACGCCCCAGTCCCGTCAGGCCCGCTGCCGTTGATCGTTCTGTCGCACGGTGGGCTTCGCTCCGCAGAAGACTCGGGCGCATGGCTTGCATCGTCCTTGGCGCAAGCCGGGTTAATCGTGGTCGAGGTCAGTGCACCCCGTCCATTGAGTGCGGCAGCGGCAGTGCATGAGATATTTGAACGTCCCCGCGATATAAGCCGCGCTGTCGATACAGTGCTGGACGATCCCCGCTGGTCAGGTGCCATCGATACGAACCGGATCTTCGTTGTGGGCTATGCTCTTGGTGGCACGGCCGCCCTTTTCGTGGCGGGCGCGAACCTTGATGCGAACCGATATGCGCAATCTTGTGATGAGGGCGGCGTAGGTGGCCCCGATTGCGCTTGGTATGCCGCGCAGGGCGTCACACCGGAAGAGATGCGCGGACGGATCAATGCCAAGCCACTGCATGATGCCCGCATCACTTCCGCTGTTGCGGTGATGCCCGAGTATCTTTCCGCGATCGAGGTCGATGCGACAATTCGCGGGCCTTCCATGCTGACTATCTCGTTGGGGCAAGGCGGTGCATCCGATGCCCGGATCCGCAACGTCGCGATTTCCGACGCAACAGCCTTCGATGCGTTCGCCATCTGCACGGAAGTCGGTCCGGCGATCTTGATGGAGGAAGAAGGCGATGCAGAAATCTGCGGAGCCTCCCCCGAGGGTCGAAACCTCGCGCACAGGGGTATCGCCAATGCCATCACCTCTTTCATTCAGGGAGGTGCGGCGCCGACAGCAGCCCAGTAGCCGCGAATGACGGCAATGGGCTCGGACCGGCCATGCGGCGGCGCAGCGTCGCTGATGCCCTGTGCCGGGGCCTCTGCTGTGCAAGGTCGGCCCG
>NZ_JRKN01000033.1 GCF_000763905.1 Paracoccus halophilus | reverse complement strand
CCCGAAACGCAGGCCCGCGTCGGCTGCGCCAGCTGGAAAGCTACGCCGCCACGGGCCTGCTCGCCACATCGCCAAAGGGGTCCCTTTTGGACGCCGATAGGGGGGGAACATTCAACGCCGATTGACAGTCGCCGCCTACTGCGCCTTCCGCAAGCTCCTGCTCGACGCGGTCACCTCGGACGTGCGCGCGCCCTCGAACGAAGGCTCTTTCCGCCCGGTGAAGATCACCGCGCCGCTCGGCTCGATCTTCAACCCGAAGGCGCCCGCCTCGGCCGAGGCGCGCTTCACCCAGTGCAACCGGATGATCGACCTGATCCTGAAGGCGCTGGCTCCGGTCCTGCCCGAGCGGGTGATCGCGGGCAGTTCCGCCTCGATCTCCTTCGCGGCCTATTCGGGCGTGCGACCCTCGGGCGACTACTGGGTGTTCCTCGAGGTGAACGAGGGCGCCTATGGCGGCCGCCCGCGCAGCGACGGGCCGGACAGCATCGACAACCTGATGGCCAACACCCGCAACAACCCGCTGGAAGATCTCGCGATGCATCTGCCGATGATCTGCGACCGCTACGAACTGCGCGACGACATGCCCCCCGGCGCGGGCGAGTTCCGCGGCGGGATCGGCGTGGTCAAGGCGCAGCGGGTGCTGACGCCGGGCTTCATCACCCACGAATCCGAACGCCACACCGACGCGCCCTGGGGTGCCTTCGGGGGTGGCGAGGGCACCGTCGGCAAGTGCCTCGTCTACAACACGACGAAGTCCGACGAAGTCAGGGAGATGCCTTCCAAGTTCTCGGGCTTCGCGGTCGAGGCGAATGACGTGATGGCCTACTACAGCCCGAACGGCGGCGGCTACGGCAACCCGCTGAAGCGGTCGGCCCGCAAGGTGCTCGAGGATGTGCTGGACGGGTTCTACTCGGCCGAGCACGCGCGCGAAGCCTATGGCGTGGTCGTCGACCTCGAGACCGAGACGGTGGATGCTGCGGCCACCGAGGCGTTGCGGGCGCGCATGAGCGCCTGACCCGCAAGAAAGGCCGCCGATCCGGCGGCCTTTCCTTTTCCGTTTCCAGATCGCCGATGTGCCCGCCCGCGGGCGTCTGCGCCTCGGCCATAACGCCAAGGACTGTCCATGACCCTGTCATCACCCGAGGGCGTGCTGGCGCCCGACCATAATCCGCTGATCGAAGAATCCATCCTACCGACCGGCCTCGATCAGCGCCCCATCGGCGCCTGGGGCTACGCCTGGATCTGGGTCGGCATCGCCGTCATCATCGCCACCTTCTCGCTCGGCGCGACCGGCGCCCAGGGAGGCGTCGAACTTTCCAAGGTGATTCTGACGATCTTCATCGCCAACCTCATCCTTGGTGCCTTCATGCTGCTCACCGCCGACATCGGCACCGAGCACGGCCTGCCGTTTGCCGTCTACCTGCGCGCCCCCTTCGGCATCCACGGCACGCATCTGCCCTCGCTCTCGCGCGGCGTCGTCGCCGCGATGTGGTTCGGGATCCAGACCTATCTCGGCGCGATCGCGCTGAACGGCATCGGCTCGTATTTTCTCGGCTTCGATAACTGGTTCGTCTGGTATGTGCTGTTCGCCATCGTGCAGGTGGTCAATACGGCGGCCGGCATCGAGGCCGTCGAAAAGCTTGCCTCGCTCGCCGCGCCGGCCATCATCGCGATCTCGGTCTGGATGTATTTCACCCTCGACGGCATCGCCGAGACCAAAGGGCTGAACATCTGGAACTTCCAGGCACCCGGCGAGATGTCACTGCTGGTGCTGTTCGTCGCCAACCTAGGCTTCTGGTCCACCATGGCGATCGACATCCCGAACCTTACCCGCTTCGTGAGGACCGAGCCCGGCGCCCGCGGCTTTCTCGCCCGCAACCGCCGGGTCTTCGCCGGTCAGCTCATCGCGCTCCCCATCACGCAGGCGATGGTCGCCGGCATCGGCGCCGTCTCGTGGATCGCGACCGGCAACTGGAACCCGATCGAGGTCATCCAAGCCGATGCAAAGGGAGTGGCGCTGCTCGCGCTTCTCGTCCTCGTCGTGCTGGCGCAGTGGTCCACCAACACGGCCGCCAACCTGATCCCCGCAGCGCTGACCTTCGTCAACGCGGCCCCGAAGCTGATCAACTACAGGATCGCCGTTGCGCTTGCCGGGGTCGTCGGCACGGTCTGCTTCCCGTGGGCCATCCTCGACAATCTCTTTGTTTTCCTCGGCTACTACGGCGCGTTCCTGTCGGCGATCGCGGGCATCATGATCGCGGACTACTACCTGATCCGCCGCCGGCGCCTGAATGTGCCCGACCTCTACCTGATGGACGGCCAGTTCCGCTATGCGGGCGGCTTCAACTGGGCCGGGCTGATCGCCTGGCTGGTCGCGGGCGGTCTCGCCGCCTGGTATTCGCAATATGCGGTCCTGATCGGCTTCCCGGTCGGACTCCTCCTCTATGTGCTGCTGATGCGGGCGGTCGTCCTGCCGAGGCATGCCCAGGCCGAGATCGAGAGCGGCTTTTCCGACCGGTTCCTCGCCACCTCCTGCGGCAAGAGCTGGGCGGACATCGCCGGCCGCCATCAGCAGCAGCGCGAGGATCTCTGATCCCATGATCCTGAAGGCGCCTGTCCGATCCCGACAGGCGCCTCCTGCCACTTCCGGGGGAAACCGAGGCGGCTATATGCTTGTCCGCTGCTTTCGGTCGCTGGGATGCCTCAAGGAGTGTTGCCGGCCTGCCGCGTGACTATACCGGCCCGATCCTTGGACCGGCTTTGCCTGGCGACCTAGGCCGTCCGATCCTCGAGGCGCAGAATCGGGGCCAGCCGGTCGTGCCGCCGACCATCGCGACACCGGCCGTCGATCCAGATGAACAGCGTCGTCTCGCTGAGGAAGAAGCCGCACGGTTGAGCGGCGTGTTCTTCCAGTCCGGTCCGCGCACGGCAACGCCGGCAGGGACGGCCATGCCCGGCCTTGCCGGTCTTGGCCTCGGCGGGCAGCCAGACGGGCAGAACCGCCATACCGCTTTCCTCAATGGACCCGTGGACCGGCAGACCGTCGCGCCGGATCGCGTCGCGCCGCCGGCATCGCCCCACATCCTTCAGTCCGGGGCCGTGATCCCGGCCGCGCTCATCACCGGCATCCGTTCCGATCTGCCCGGCCAGATCACCGCGCAGGTGACGGAGAACGTCTATGACAGCCCAACCGGCTCGCTGTTGTTGATCCCGCAGGGCACCCGCATCATCGGCCAATACGATGACGGCGTGACCTTCGGCCAGCGCAGGGTGCTCTTGGTGTGGAACCGCCTGATCCTGCCGGGGGGCCGTTCCATCGTTCTGGAGCGCCTGCCGGGCGCAGACGCCAGCGGCTATGCCGGCCTTGAGGATGGCGTGGATTACCACTGGTGGGATCTGATGCGGGCTGCTGGCCTCTCGACCCTGCTTGCGGTCGGCGCGGAATTGGCCAGCAGCGACGAGGACCGGCTAATCCGCGCCATCCGCGACGGGGCGCAGGATACCATCAACCAGGCGGGTCAGCAGATCGTCCAGCGCCAGTTGCAGATCGCGCCGACGCTAACGGTCCGCCCCGGCTTCCCGGTCAGGATCATCGTGAGCCGCGACCTTGTATTCGAGCCGGCAGGAGGTTGACCATGACAAAGCTGAAACTCGGCCCGCTGCCCGACGACAAGCCCGTGAAGATCACCGTGGAGTTGCCTGCGCCGCTTCACCGCAATCTGATCGCCTACGCCGAGGTGCTGGCCGTTGAGACGGGCCAGCCCGTCGCCGATCCCGTCAGGCTGATTGTGCCGATGCTGGAGCGGTTCATCGCCACGGATCGTGGCTTCGCCAAGGCGCGCAAAGCCCGTTCATGAATTGTTGGGGAGCTCGGTCGGGCCGGTCGCCGCGATCATTTCCATGAGCGAGTCGATCACGCTCTGCGTCGAGTCCCACATTGCCGCCAGATCGAGCCGGCGATTCTGCAGGTTCAGATTGACCGCCCCATGGATCGTTGACCAGAACATGAAACCGTAGCGCCGCAGGTCCGCACCCGGCAAGTAGCCGCGCTCCTGACACAAACGAAGCCCTGTCAGCAGCAGACACAGGATCTGCCGTCCGGCTTTGCTTGACCAGGGATCATCGCTGGCTCCAAGCGTCTGGGGCGGCGAGAGCATCAGCCGGTATAGCGTGGGATTGTCCAAGGCGAAGCGCGCATAGGCATAGCTGCCATCGCGCAAATAGCCGAGCGGATCGCCTCGCATCTGTTCGAAAACCGCGAACTTCTCATTGTAGAGCCGCCCGAAGCCTTCCTCGCGCACCGCACGCAGCAAAGCATTCTTGTTGCGGAAGTGGCCGTAAAGTGCTGGCGCCGTGCACCCCACGGCTTGAGCCACCGCCGTCAGTGGAACATCGAATCCACCCCGCTCTGCCAGCAGACGGATCGTTTCATCGACCGCACGACGAGCAATATCAAGTTCCTGCTCCTTCCTGGGCCGAGCCATCGGGATCCCTGCTGCAACTGTGCGTGAAAACTGAATGTGGTTTATTTTTTCGTTGACGAACCCGATGTCAAGCAGCACCATCCCAAGAACTGAATGATATTAAGTTTGAGGCGAAGAGGAGGGGAGATGTTCGCGTACGAATCTGGGCATCATGGCGCGCGCCTCTCTTGTGGCATGCGCCGGTACCCTCGTCGGCAGGCTGCAAACGAGCGCGGGCCAGAAGCCAACTGCGGTTCGGGATGATGCGTCATGCCTGCGCGCCGGAACAGGGACGCCCCATCCGGTAGCACCCCCCTCGCGCGTATTGTCGAGGGCAGCACCGGTAAGAACACAATCCGGTTGCGCCAGCTGCGGCATTTCCTTGCAGCGGCGGACCAAGGGAGTTTCCGCAAGGCAGCAATCGCGCTCGCCATCAATGAATCATCGGTCAGCCGCCAGATCCGCGACCTTGAGGATGAATTGGGTGCTTCTCTTTTTATACGACATTCGGGCGGGGTGCGGCTGACAGTCGCCGGGCAGGAGTTTCTGCGCAGCGCCCGGCAAGCACTTCGGCAGATCGACATCGGCGTCACCAAAGTGGCTGCGGTTGGCCGGGCTGACTTGGGGCTGCTCAAGGTCGGGATTTTTTCATCGCTGGCGTCAGGCTTTCTGTTTGACCTCCTGCGGAAGTTCGGGAGGCACCATCCGACAGTTCAGATCGACCTCATGGACGGAAATCCTGCCGAGCATGTCGCGGCTGTCCGGAAGCTGGACCTGGACATCGCCTTCATTACCGGAACCGCTCGCTGGGATCGCTGCGAAACGGAGCATCTCTGGTGCGAACGGATCTTTGTCGTGCTGCCGACCGACCACCCGCTGGCTGCCAAAGCCCAACTCGGATGGCCTGATCTGACAGGTGAACGCTTCATAGTGAGCGATGTCGCACCGGGCCAGGAGATCCACGACTATCTGGTCGCTCACCTTGCCGGTCTCGGTCATCACCCTGACATTCACTCCCAGCATGTGGGCCGCGACAACATCCTGTCGCTGGTCGCGGTCGGTCGTGGCCTCACCTTGACGAGCGAAGCCACCACCGTCGGGCAATTTCCGGGGATCGCATTCCGGCAACTGGCGGACGAAGTATTGCCGTTCAGCGTGGTCTGGTCTGATCAAAACGATAACCCGGCCTGCCGACGCTTGTTGAGCATGGCTCGCGCGATGGGGAAAGCTTCTGTGCTGTCACAACCACCTCCCTGAGGATGGCAGCCCTCGAAGCAAGGATGTCGAGGGCTTTCCCTTTCACCTGCTCTCGAACCGCAACCACTTCCGGACACGACAAATAGCAGCAACATCCACTGGTCGAGACGGCCTGCAAGCAGCGTTTCGGAGAACTTGTCCGATAATTCAGCGCGCCGGCTACGGCATTTTCCGCCAAATCGCTGAAACGCTTGTTGACCTGTGCGTCGGCGCTGGCCGTGCATATACCAGTGTCAATATTGCAGCGGGGCTCCAAGGCTATGCATAGGCCGTCCCTTCGTGATGCTAGAGGCGCAAAAGACCCCGTCCGAGCGGTGAGCATTGCCGTCACGCCTTCCACTTCCACATGCAGGCTCTGATGGCAGCTCCTGCGGCCCTGGACAGCGAGTGGAAGCCGTCAGAGGTCAGGCTTCTACGGGCCTGAGCGGCCTCGACTGGCTTCCCGGCCGATCGCGGCGCGGGCGGCGCATCAGGCGCATGGCGTTGGCGATCACGATCAATACCGAAAGCTGGTGGATCAGCATGCCTGATGCCATGTGGACATCGCCGCTGAACACGCCCGCCAGCAGGCCAACCACCGTCAGCAGCGCAATCACCAGGTTCTGGCGCATATTGCGCAGCGTCGCGCGCGAGATGGCGATGGCTTCGGGCAGTTTCAGCAGATCATCGGCCATCAGCGCGATATCCGCCGTCTCGATCGCGACATCGGTGCCGGCAGCACCCATGGCAATGCTGGTATCGGCCGCAGCCAGTGCCGGCGCGTCATTGATGCCGTCGCCGATCATGGCGACATGGTGGCCCTCGGCCTGAAACTGGCGGATCAGGGCCAGCTTGTCCTCGGGCATCAGCGCGGCATGGACCTCATCGATGCCGATCTCGGCGGCGATGGCCTGTGCAGGTTGCGGCTGGTCGCCGGTCAGCATGGCGATGCGGTTGATGCCGGTGCGGCGCAGCTCGGCCATGGCCGCCGCCGCCATCGCCCGCGGCTGATCCGACAGGCCGAGGATCCCGGCCAGCTTGCCATCCAGCGCAACAATCACCGGGGTACGCCCGCGCCCCATCACCCCTGCCAGCGCCGCCTCGGCCGGGGCATCAAAACTGATGCCAAGATGATCAAACAGGCGCCGGTTGCCGGCGGCGATCTGGCGGCCATCATGTTCTGCCACCAGCCCCATGCCGGCCAGTTCCTCGACCTTGTCTGCGGCCGGCAGGGCACCCTCGGCCCGTGCGGCCTCGATGATCGGGCGGCCAAGCGGATGGTCCGAGCCGGATTCAGCAATCGCCGTCCAGTGCAGCAGTTCAGCGCGGTCAATGCCGCCAAGCGGCACGATCTCGGTCAGGCTGGGCTTGCCTTCGGTTAGCGTCCCGGTCTTGTCGAGCGCGAGCATGTTGATGCGCCCGGCATGTTCCAGATGCTGTCCGCCCTTGATCAGGATGCCCGAGCGTGCGGCGCGTCCGATCCCGGCAACGATGGAAACCGGGGTCGAGATGACCAGCGCCCCCGGGCAGGCCACGACCAGAAGCGTCAGCGCCAGCGGCAGATTGCCGGTCACCGCCCAGGCGCCGATCGCCAGTACCATGATGCCGGGCGTGTACCATTGCGCGAAACGTTCGATCATGCGCTGGCTGGGGGCGCGCTCTTCCTGCGCCTCTTCGACACGGCGGATGATGCGGGCAAGGGTGGTGTCGGCGCCGATGCCGGTGGCACGGATGCGCAGCACACCGTTTTCAGCGATGGTGCCGGCATGGACATGGCTGCCGGCGGATTTCTCGGCCGGGATCGGCTCGCCGGTGATGGCGGCCTCGGACACGGCGGCGCTACCTTCGGTGACCTCGCCATCGACAGGGATCCGCCCGCCGGCGCGTACCAGCACGATTTCATCCAGCAGAACCGAGGCCGCAGGCACCTCGACCGGCTCGCCGTCGCGGATGACGGTGGCAACCTCGGGCGCGGCTTTCAGCAGATCGGCCAGCGCGCCACGGGTCTGGCGCATGGTGCGGGCCTCGAGCCAAGCGCCGAACATGAACAGGAAGGTAACGGCGGCAGATTCCCAGTATTCGCCGATGAACAGCGCGCCGACGGCGGCAACGGTCACCAGCAGTTCGATGGAAAAATGCCGGATGCGCAGCGCGTGAAAGGCGCGCCAGGCGATGTCAGAGCCAGCGACAAAAGCCGCCGCCAGCATGGACGCCGCCCAGAGCCCGCGCAGACCGAACCCGTAAAGGGCGGTCAGGCCGAACACGATCAGCGCGCCGCTGATGATGGTCAGCCATTTGCGCCGGCTGGCCGGGTGGCGAAGGATTGTCAAAATGGGGGTAAACATGCGGGCCCTCGATGATTTGGGGCCCGGCCGCGCGGGCAGGCGCACCGGGCTGGAAAGGGGGTCAGAATGCGGCGGGGCGGGCCTCATAGCCGGTGGCGCGTATCGCCTGCACCAGCGCATCGACCGGGGTGGCGGCGGCGTCATGCTCGACTTCGATCCGGCCGGTGTTGAAGTGCACCTTGGCCGCTGCGACACCGGGCAGCGCGCTCAGCGCCTTTTCGATCTTGGTCACGCAGGAGGGGCAGGAGAACTCGTCACTGCGCAGGATGCTCTTGGTGGACATGGAAATTTCCTTTCTTTTTAACTGCCAGACATGCGGCAGGGCTTGCTTGTGAATCTGATATGGGGTGCCAGTTGGCGCACAGCTATTGGCGAGAACTGCAAGGCTTGCTTGCATGGATGCACAATCGGTCTGGGCTGGTAAAAACCGGCCGGGATGGCCCGGCCGGTTTGGTTCAGAATGGGCTGTCCGTCAGTTGATGATCTGCCAGCCGGGATGATTAAAGTGCTCGCCATAGGCATTCAGCGCGGCGATAATCGTGGCGGTGCCCGGCCCGGCCTCACCCTCTTCAAGCGTGGCGACACCGTCCATCACCTGCCCGAGGACATGGTGAAACTGCTCATCCACATCGGGTTCCAGCACGCAATTTTCGATCATGAAATCGAGCTGGGCCTGCACATCGGCCGCCATCTTGGCGATGGCCTCGGGCGACGCAGTGCCGGCATGGACTGCATCCAGATTGGTGGTGATGACCGCATGGATCGCGTCCATGCCCGTCAGCATGTTCTGGTCGCCCCGCCATTTCGCGCCATCATTCAGCACCAGTTCCAACACGTCTGCCGCATGATCGTCATGGCTCTGGGTTTCGGCGATCGCGATGCCGCCGGTGGCGAGGCTGAGGGCAAGCGTTAAAACGGCAAGGGGGCGGGTGATCTGCATTATAGGCTCCTATCTTTCATACCTGCACCGGCGCTGCCGTGATTGGCATGTTGCCGGGGACGGCTTGATGATAGGCTGATGATCTGCGCAAGATTATTGGCGAAACCCGCAAAGATGGCTTGCATGGATGCACAGGACCAGAATTGGGACGATTATCGGTTGTTCCTCGCCGTGGCGCAGGCAGGCAGCCTGTCAGGCGCGGCGCGGTTGCTGGGCGTCACCCATTCGACGGTGTTCCGGCGCCTTGCGGCATTCGAGGATCGCCTCGGCGTGCGCCTGTTCGAGCGTCTGCCATCAGGCTATGTTCTCACCGCGGCCGGTGAGGCGATGGAGGTCGCCACCACCCGCATCGATGACGAGATTTCTGGCATTCGTCGCCAGATCGTCGGGCAGGATCACCGGCTGAGCGGCCAGATCCGCATCACCACCACCGACATGTTGGCAATCGGCCTGCTGCCCCCGTATCTGGTGGCATTCCGCCGCGAATGGCCCGGCATCGGGGTCGAACTGCTGGTCTCGGACATGCGGCTTGACCTGATGCGGCGCGAGGCCGATATCGCGCTGCGTCTTGGCAATCCGTTGCAGGAAACGCTGGTCGGGCGTCGGGTGGGCCGGCTGGCTTTTGCTGTCTATGCCGCGCGTGGCGTGCAGGTTGGCGAGGATCTGATTGCGCAGGACTGGATCGGTTTCGGCAGCGCGCATGCACCTTTGCGACAGGCGCTGAAGGACTGGCTGCCGGATCTGCGCCCGCAATTTCGGACGAATTCGATTTCGGCCGCAGTGGCGGCGGCACGGGCCGGGATCGGGCTTGCTGCCTTGCCCTGCGCCATTGCCGACCCCGACCCGCAGCTGGTGCGCATCGCGCCATTTCCAGACAATTTCGGTCTCGATCTGTGGCTGTTGACCCATGAGGACCTGCGCCACACGGCCCGCATCCGCGCCTTCGTCGATTTCATGACCGAAGTGCTGGCCGCAAAAGCCGATCTGCTGGAGGGCCGATAGAGGCAGGTCGATCTTGCAAACGTCAATGATAGTGCGTTATTACTTTTGCGATGCCGACCGTCAGCGACGAGGATTGGGAAGAGCGAGACGCTACATCATGCAGATCCGCTTTCTTGCGCTGCTCCTGCTGTCTTTTCCGGGGTTGCTGGCAGGCTGCACACCCCGTCCCGATGGCGACGTTCTGGCGCCAGCCGCGTATGTGCAGGGTGCCAGGGTCGTGTCGCTGCATACGGTGACCGACAGGGGCACGGTGTTGCAGGAACGGCCGGGCGGGCCGGCGCGCGGTTTCACCGATGCGCGGGCCGCAACCCTGTCGGCGGCGCGTTTCTCGGTGTCGATTCCGCCGACACATGCGCCGGGTGCCATCGAATGGCCGGGGCGGCGCCCCGATTTGGCGACCGACATGGCAGTCACGGCAAGGCAGGACATGCCGCTTGCAACCCTTGTCGAGGAGATTGCGCAAGGCTCGGGGCGCGCCGATGTGCGTGTCTTTGTGCATGGTTACAATACCAGCTTTCAAGAGGGCCTGTTCCGTCTGGCGCAGATCACCCATGACAGCGGCAGCGCAGGCGCGGCTATCCTGTTTGCCTGGCCCTCGAACGCGACCGTGACCGGCTATGCGGCTGATCGCGAGGCCGCAACCTATGCCCGCGATCATCTGGCAGGGTTGCTTGTATTGCTGGCACAGGATCGCCGGATCGGCCAGGTCTCGGTTCTGGGCCATTCGATGGGCGGCTGGCTGGTGATGGAGGCGCTGCGCCAGCTGCGAATGGGCGGAGATGATGCCACGCTTGGGCGGCTGCAGGTCGTGCTGGCGGCGCCGGACATCGATGTTGACGTCTTTCGCGCCCAGCTTGGCGTTGTCGGGCGCCTGACACCGCCCCTGACCGTGCTGGTGGCCCCGGATGACCGGGCGTTGCGGATCTCGGCGCGGTTGAATGCCGGGCGGCCGCGGGTCGGTGCGCTGGATGTCGGTGATCCTCGCATGGCAGCCGCGGCGAAAGCCGCTGGCGTGACCGTGATCGACATCACCGACTTGCAGTCACCGGATGCGCAGAACCATGGCAGATATGCGGTGCTGGCCGCGATGTATTCGGGGATGCGGCGCCGTCCCGGCGAGGCGATCACCGATGCCGGGGCATTCGTTCTGGAGCGCACCGGCGCCGCAGTGGCCAGCCCGTTCATCCTGATCGCCGAAGGGCTTCAGGCGGGTCAGGGAGGCGCACGGTGACCAGCCCCGCGGTCAGTGGATGCATTGCAATATAGCAAAGAAAGTGATAAGTCACTTCTGATCGGAAAAACGGGGACTGTCACGTGGGCAATTTGTCGGAAGGTGCCGAAACGACGACGATGGGCGGCGCTGTCCTCGATGGCGACGATGCGCTGGACCGGCTGGCGCATACGGTGCTCGCCCGTGTGACCAAGGGGCTGTCGCCCGCCGCAGCGCAGCTTGCATGGCATGATTGGGCGTTTCATCTGGCAATCTCGCCGGGAAAGCGGCGCAGGCTGCTGCATGAGGCATGGGATGCGCAGCGCCGGTTCCTGAATTACGCATGGCGGGCGGCGGCTAACCCCGGCTGCACCAACTGCGTCGAGCCGCTGGAGCAGGATCGCCGTTTCGCGGACGAAGCCTGGCAGAAATGGCCCTTCAACGTCATCCATCAGGGCTTTCTGCTGCAACAAGACTGGTGGCAGAGCGCCACGACCGGCCTGCGCGGCGTCTCGCGCCATCACGAGGATCTGGTGACTTTCGCCGGCCGGCAATGGCTGGACATGTGGTCACCCAGCAACTTCTTCTGGACCAATCCAGAGGTCTTGCAAAAGACCGTGGAAACCGGCGGCGCCAATCTGCGCCAAGGCGCGCAGAACTGGCTGGATGACCTGCGCCGCCTGCTGGCCGATGCTCCACCTGCCGGCAGCGAGGATTTCATCGTCGGCAAGGAAGTGGGCGTCAGCCCCGGCAAGGTGATCTATCGCAACCGTCTGATCGAACTGATCCAGTATGCGCCGACGACGCCTGAGGTTCATGCCGCGCCGGTGCTGATCGTGCCGTCCTGGATCATGAAATATTACATCCTCGACCTCTCGCCGCACAATTCCATGGTGCGCTGGCTGGTCGGGCAGGGCCATACGGTTTTCATGATCTCGTGGAAGAACCCCGATCCCGAAGATCGCGACCTGGGGCTGGAGGACTACCGCCGGCTTGGCATCATGGCGGCGCTGGATGCGGTAACGGCAATCGTGCCGGGTCAAAAGGTGAATGCGGTCGGCTATTGCCTTGGCGGCACCTTGCTGGCTATCGCTGCTGCGGCGATGGCGCGCGATGGCGATACCCGTCTGCACAGCATGAGCCTGCTGGCCGCCGAGATGGATTTTCGCGAACCGGGCGAGCTGTCGCTCTTTATCGGTGAAAGCCAGCTGGCGTTCCTTGATTCGATCATGGCCGACAAGGGCTATCTGGACGGCTGGCAGATGGCGGGGGCGTTCCAGCTGCTGAACTCGCAGGACCTGATCTGGTCGCGGCAGATGAAGGAATATCTGCTGGGTGAACGGCAGGGCCTGTTCGACCTGATGGCGTGGAATGCTGATACGACACGTATGCCTGCGCGGATGCACAGCGAGTATCTGCGCCGGCTTTACCTCGATAACGATTTTGCCGAGGGGCGCTATCTGGTCGATGGTCGCCCGGTCGTGCCGGGCGATATCCGCCTGCCGGTCTTTACCATCGGCACCGTGCGCGATCACGTGGCGCCGTGGAAGACGATCTACAAGGTTCATCGGCTGATCGGTGGCGCTGACATCACCTTTGCGCTGACCAGCGGCGGGCATAATGCCGGGGTGGTCAGCCCGCCCGATCACCCGCGCCGCAGTTTCCAGATTGCCACGCGACCGCACGGTACGCCCCATACCGACGCGCAGGAATGGCGCGACAAGACGCCGGTGCGGCAGGGGTCATGGTGGCTTGCCTGGGGCGAATGGCTGGCGGCCTTGTCAGGCGCGCAGACCGCGCCGCCGCCGATGGGGCGCCCGGACGCCGGTTACGCCGCTATTGCCAACGCCCCCGGCAGCTATGTGCTTGAGCGGTGACGGCGGGGCCGTTCCGTGGGGCGGAAAGCACGATCAGAAGGAGATCATCATGTTACCGGAAATACCCACTTTCAATCTGAGCAAGGCAAATTCTGAATGGATGCTTCGTGTCCTCAGCCTGTCTCAGGATTGTCGCCGTCGCTCTCTCGACGCGGCATGCCACTATCATGATGAGGTCATGGCCCGGACACAGGCAGAGCTCGACCGCCTGCACGAAAAGCCGGCAGCGGAGGTTGTGCCTGGTGCGGCGATAGAATTGAACATGCGGCTTGCCGCGGCCAGCATCGGCGGCCTGCTTGCGGCGGGTTCACCGATGATCGCGGCGCAGGCAGCATTTGCGCAGGGCTTCGCGCAGGCATTCCAGGACTGGCAGGCTGCGGTGACGCAAGGCCCAGCCGCAAGGTCCTGAGCGTGCAAGCAGAGGGTGGCGGGCGCTGAATATTCTCGCCCGGCCGCTTCTGCCTCACGCCTCAATCCTGCGCGCGGATCATCCGTTCCATGACGGCGTCCTTCAGCCACAGCCGATGATAAAGCGCGCCGACAACGTGCAGAACGACAAGCGCAAGCAACGCGACCTTCAGCACATTATATGCACCTGCCGCCGCCCCGAGGCCGCCGAACCACGCCAGCGCACCGCTGATCGGCATCAGGATCATCAGCGCGTAAAGCCCCAGATGTGTCGCGCGCGCCGCCCCATTCAGCAGCACATTGTCGCCGATCATCACCGGAACACCGCGCTGCCTGATGATCGCCAGCCGCCAGAACGCGGTAATTAGGATCGCTGCGCCGGCAAGAACATGCGTCAGCACCAGCAGATTGACGGCAGGCTCCTGCCCCTTGCCGATGGCGTCCCAGGCTTTGGCCATGGGTTCGTTGAACAGATATTGCCACAGGATCAGCACGGCGACTATCCAGTGCAGGGCGATCTGCGGACGCGAATATTCGGCGGGAGCGGGCATTGTGAAACCTCTGGATAGCAAGTTCTGGATAGGGTCTATCAGATATGGATAAGGGCGCATGCGCCCGGGAATTCAGGCGCGTGTCAGCCAACAGGCTTTCCGGTTGCCGATCCGGGCCGGACCAGAAGCGCCGCTGCCACCCAGAAGCCGAGGCGCAGGATCATTGCGCCCAATGTGCGCGTCTCCCAGGCGCCGCCCATCAATATGTGGATCAGGAAATAGCCGAACAGCATCACCAGCATGCCCGCCAGGGCGCGCGCCAGAATCAACCCGCTGCGCCGCCCGGGCAGGACGGCCAGCCCCGCCAGAATGTAGATGAACCCGGACAAGAAGTTGACCCACAGGACAACGGGCACGAAATTGCCGGCGGCGAGGCGGGCCGGGCCGTGACCGAACAGCACGCTGCCGCCCTCGATCAGGGTGATGATGCCGAAAAGCACAGCGATTGCGCCGAAAATCCAGTTGCGTAGCATGGGTCTGACCTTTGTGGCCCCGATGGGGTGGTGTCGTCGATTGTGTCGTCTTTACCCTTCCTCGCGCAGCACCATGCCGTCGGTGTTGCGGAACTTGCCGCCGCCCAGATCCTCGAAGCCGTGGCACGATGTTTCGGGACCGGGTGCGCCGGCCACGGTCATGCACAGACGGTTGCCGTCGCGCCTCCATCTGCCAGTACCTGAAAAGAACGGGGAGCGGATGGTGACGGTGCCGTCCGAATCATAGCGCAGATGCACCTTCATCCCCATGCGTCGCGCAACCAGCTCCTTTCTGATGATCTGCGCGCTGATCCCGTCGGCATCCAGGACGCCGGCCAGGACCGGTGCAGCGGGCAGGCTCAACGCGATGACGGTCGCAACTGTGGCTGCGGCATGGTGGATGTTCTCCATAATCATCGTGGATACCACCAGTGAAGTTATCAATGACACTCTTTGCCATTATCCATAAACAAACGCAAGAGCCGAGAATTTCTTTCCACCCTTGACTGCCGCCGTGATGTCGGCAGATAGTGACCAAACACTTCTATGTAGATGGAGCGGGAACACCACGTCATGCGCGCGAAATATCTGCCCTCCGAACAGCGTCGGGCCGAGGCGGTGGAGGCGGTCGTCGAACTGGCGGCGCACACCAGCCCGGACACCATCACTACCACCGAAGTCGCGGCGCAGATGAAGCTGACGCAGGGGGCGCTGTTCAAGCATTTCCCGACCAAGGACGCGCTGTGGCAGCGGGTCATGGAATGGGTGGCCGATCAGTTGCTGGCACGGATCGACCGGCTGGCGGGCGGGGAATCCGATCCGCTGGCCGCGATCGAGGCCATGTTTCTGGGGCATGTCGATTTCGTTGCCGGGCATCCGGGCGTGCCGCGCGTGATCTTCGGGCAGCTTCAGAATGCCGGCGACACGGCGGCGAAAAAGATGACCCGCAGCCTGCTGGAAAACTATGCCACAAGGCTGCGGCGCATCCTGACAGCGGGTGTCGCCGAAGGGGCCTTGCGCCCGGATCTGGATATCGAGGCGGCCGCCACGCTTTATCTCGGCATGGTTCAGGGGCTGGTCGTCCAGCATCTTCTGCATGGGGACAGCGCCCGGATGCGAGCCGATGCGCCGCGGGTCTTTGCGATCTACCGTGCGGGCCTTCAGGGCACGGCCGGGCAGGGGCTGCCGCATCAGCAAGGGCTTCGCCCATGACCCGCCGGATTTCCATGCTCATCCTCGGCCTTGCGCTGGCCGGGTTGCTGGGTTTCGGCGCGTGGATCGTGCTGTTCAAGCCCTCCGGCCTGCCGCCCGAGGGGTTTTCGCGCGGCAATGGCCGCATCGAAGCCGATCTGATCGACGTCTCGCCGCGCCTTGCCGGGCGGATCGCCGTAATCAAAGTGCGCGAGGGCGACCGCGTGGCGGTGGGCGATGTGCTGGCGGTGATGGACACGGCCGAGCTGCGCGCCCAGCTTGCCCGCGCCGAGGCCGCCGTGGAAAGCGCGCGCGCCGGCGTCGGCGTCGCGGCCGCCCAGGTCGAGGAGGCCGAGGCGCGCCTTGCGCTGAGCGAAAGCGAACTGGCGCGGACCGAATCACTCAGCACCCGCGATGTGGTGTCGAAAGCCAATCTGGACATCAAGCGCACCGAAACGCGCGTGGCCGAGGCCGGTCTGGCGGCGGCAAAGGCCACGCTCAGCGCCAAGGAACGCAGTGTCGATGCCGAGGCCGCCGCGCGCGATGAGATCGCAGCCCGCATCAAGGATGCCACCCTGCCGGCCGAGGCCGATGCGCGCGTCCTCTATCGCCTTGCCCAACCGGGCGAGATCATGGGCGCGGGTGGCAAGATCCTGACGCTGGTCAGCCTCGAAGACGTCTATATGGAATTCTTCCTGACCGCATCCGATGCGCCCCGCGTGGTGATTGGGGACGAGGCGCGCATCGTGGCCGATATCATGCCCGACCGTGCGCTGCCGGCTACGGTCATGTTCGTTTCGCCCCAGGCCCAGTTCACCCCCAAGCAGGTCGAGACCCTGTCCGAGCGCGAAGACCTGATGTTCCGCATTCGCGTGCGCGTGTCGCCGGAACTGGTGCAGGCGCGCATCGATCAGGTCAAGACCGGCGTGCGCGGTGTCGCCTGGGTGCGGCTGGCCGACGATGCGGGCCGCCTGCCCGACTGGCCCAATGGGCTGACGCCGCCGCTGATCGACCTGCCCGGCGGTGATGCGGGCACGCCATGACCGAACCCGTTGCCCGGCTGGAGGGCGTCAGCCATCGCTACGGCAAGGTGGCCGCGCTGAAGGATGTCTCGCTTGCCCTGCCGGCGGGGCGGATGATCGGGCTGATCGGCCCCGACGGGGTCGGCAAATCGACGCTGATGGGGCTGATTGCCGGCGCCAAGCGGTTGCAGGCGGGCCGGATCACCTGTCTTGGCGGCGACATGGCCAGCGCGCGCCACCGCGAGGCCATGGGCAGCCGCCTCGCCTTCATGCCGCAGGGACTGGGCAAGAACCTCTATCACGACCTGTCGGTGCGCGAGAATCTGGAATTTTTCGGCAAGCTGTTCGGACTGGCCCGCGCCGAGCGCAGCGCCCGCATCGAACGGCTGACCCGTGCGACGGGGCTGTTTCCCTTCCTTGACCGCCCGGCCGGCAAACTCTCGGGCGGGATGAAGCAGAAGACCGGGCTTTGTGCGGCGCTGATCCATGACCCGGACTTCCTGCTGCTGGACGAGCCGACAACCGGCGTCGATCCGCTGTCGCGCAGCCAGTTCTGGGACCTGATTTCCGCCATCCGCAAGGACCGCCCCGGCATGAGCGTGCTGGTCTCGACCGCCTATATGGAGGAGGCGGCACTGTTTGATCATCTGGTGGCGATGAATGCCGGCCGGGTGCTGGCCGAAGGCAGCCCCGAGGCGCTGATGGGCCGAACCGGCACGGGATCGGTGGGCGACGCCTATGTCGCCCTGCTGCGCGACCGGCGAGGGGACGGCCTGGCGACGGATGGTGCGGGTGCAGAGGCCCCGGTTGCTCCGGCCGGGGTCTCTGCGCCCGCACCGGACGCCGATATCGCCATCAAGGCGCGCGGGTTGACGCGCCGTTTCGGGGACTTCACTGCCGTTGATTCTGTCAGCTTCGACATCCCCAGGGGCGAGATCTTCGGCTTCCTCGGCTCGAACGGCTGCGGCAAGACCACGACCATGAAGATGCTGACCGGCCTGCTGCCGCCTTCGGAAGGCGAGGCATGGATCTTTGGCCAGCCCATCGGCGAGCAGGGCATGGATGCTCGCGCCCGCGTCGGTTTCATGACGCAGGCGTTTTCGCTTTATGGCGAACTCAGCGTGCGGGAAAACCTCGTCCTGCATGCGCGGCTGTTCCATCTGGAGCGCGATCTGGCCCGCGCCCGCATCGCCGATCTGGTGGCGCGTTTCGGGCTGACGGACTATCTGGACCAGCCGGCGGGCGGGCTGCCGCTCGGGCTGCGGCAGCGGCTGTCGCTGGCGGTTGCGGTCATCCATTCGCCGGAAATCCTGATCCTGGACGAGCCGACCTCGGGCGTCGATCCGCAGGCCCGCGACGATTTCTGGGTGCTGCTAATGGAATTGTCGCGCAAGGATCGGGTGACGATCTTCATCTCGACCCATTTCATGGACGAGGCGCTGCGCTGTGACCGCATGTCGCTGATGCATGCGGGCCGCGTGCTGGTCACGGACACGCCGCAGGGCATCATTGCCCAGAGCGGCAAACCCGATCTGGAACAGGCGTTCATCCACTACATTTCCGCCGCCATCCCGCCCGAGGAACCTGTGCCCGAAGGGCTGGCGGCGGAAGCGGCCGCGCCTGCCCGCAGCACCGGCTTCAGCCTCAGCCGGATGCTGGCCTATACCTCGCGCGAGGCGATGCAGGTGCGCCGCGATCCGGTGCGGCTGGTGTTTGCCTTTCTCGGCAGCGCGGTGCTGCTGCTGATCATGTCGTTCGGCATCTCGCAGGATGTCCGCGACATTCCCTTTGCCGCGCTCGACCATGACCGCAGCCCGGAAAGCCGCGCCTTCCTGTCCGCGTTCGAGGATTCGATCTGGTTCAGCCGCCATGCCGACCTGCAGGGTCTGGAGGAGCTGCGCGCGCGCATGGCCAGCGGCGAGTTGAGCATGGCGCTGGAAATCCCGGCCGATTTCGGCGCCGATCTGCGCGCGGGGCGGGGCGCTTCCGTCGCCGCCACCATCGACGGCACCGATACTAGCCGCGCCGGCACCGTGGAAAGCTATGTCACGGGCGCCAGTCAGGCGGCGGCTGCGGCGCTGCCGGCCAGCCCGCAGCAAGGCCCGCCGCTTGTGCAGCTCGATCCGCGCTTTCGCTACAACCCGGCGATGGAAAGCCTGCCGGCCATCGGCCCGACCATCCCGCCGCTGCTGCTGCTGCTGTTCCCGGCGATCCTGATGGCGGTCAGCGTGGCGCGGGAAAAGGAAATCGGCACCATCACCAATTTCTATGTCACCCCCACCGGCCGGGCCGAATTCCTGATCGGCAAGCAGCTGGTCTATGTCGGCATCACCATCCTGAATTTCGCCATCCTCACCGCGCTGGTGGTGCTGGTGCTGAAGGTGCCGCTGAAGGGCAGCCCCGCCGTGCTGGTGTTGGCGACGCTGCTTTATGCGCTGGCGGCGACGGGCTGGGGGCTGATGATCTCGACGCTGGCGGCGACACAGGTGACGGCAGCCTTTGCTGCTGCGGTGCTGTCGGTCATGCCGACCATGCAGTTTTCGGGGATGATGGTGCCGGTCTCCTCGCTCGAAGGGCCGGCGCGGGTAATCGGCAGCCTGTGGCCGACGACATGGTATATGATGGCCTCGGTCGGCAGCTATACCAAGGGCCTGACCTTTGGCGACCTTTCCGGTGCGCTGTGGCGGCTGGCGCTGTTCGGGCCGGTGTTCACGGGCGTCGCCATCCTGCTGCTGCGCAAGCAGGAGCGTTGACATGCGCAGCCTAGTCAACATCTTCTGGCTGATCGGCAAGGAGATCAAAAGTACCCTTGGCGATCCGGTCATGCTGGTGCTGATCCTGTGGTCGTTCTTTTTCGCCGTGATGATGGAGGCCAGCGGCGCGGGCGACTCGGTGCACAATGCCTCGATCGCGGTGGTGGACGAGGACCGCTCGCCCCTCAGCCGCGCCATTCCCGCCGCGCTGAGCCCGCCCTGGTTTCAGGCCCCCGTCACCATGACCGCTGACGAGGCTGCTGCGGCGATGGACCGGGGCGAGATGATGTTCGCGCTGAGCTTTCCGCCCGGCTTCGGGGCCGATGCCCTTGCCGGGCGCGCGCCCGTGGCGCAACTGCTGGCGGATGCCACGGCGGTGACGCAGGCGCAGCTGGGCAGCGGTTATGTCCGCAGCATCGTCGCCGACGAATCCCGCCTGTTTCTGACCGGCCGGCCCGAGGCGCCGCCGCCCGATCTCCAACTGGAACTGCGCCGGGCCTTCAATCCCAACGGCAACCCGGTCTGGTTCAAGGCCATGTCCTCGCTGCTCAACCAGTTGTCGCTGCTGACCATCGTGCTGACCGGCGCCGCCATGCTGCGCGAGCGCGAGCACGGCACCATCGAGCATCTGATGGTGATGCCGCTCTCGCCCGTCGAGGTGGCGCTGTCCAAGGTGCTGGCGGTGATGGTCATCGTGCTGGCGGCCTTCGTCGGCTCGTTGCTGGTGGTGGTGCAGGGGATTCTGGGGGTGCCGCTTGCCGGCCCCTTGCCGCTGCTGGTTGCGGGGGCGGCGATCTATCTCTGGGCGGCGGCGGCGATCGGCATGCTGCTGGGCACACTCGCGCGCTCGATGGCGCAGTTTGCGCTGCTCATCATCATGGTTATCATCCCGATCATCATGCTGTCGGGCGGCTTCAGTGCCATCGAGAGCCAGCCTGCCGCGGTGCAGCGCCTGACCTTCCTGCTGCCGTCGCGCCATTTCCTCGCCTTCGCCAAGGCCGTGGCCTTCCGCGGTGCCGGGTTTTCGGCGGTCTGGCTGCCGGTCGCCATGATGATCGCCCTCGGTGCCGGTTTCTTCGCCGCCAGCCTCGCCCTCTTCCGCCGCTCGATGAGCGTGACGGGATGACAGATGATAACGATCAGGAGATGACCTTGCCGCGCCGTCCGTCCGACAATCTGCGATACGCCCATGAGGGGGCAGCCAATGGTTCCGTGATGTCACGCCGCGGGCTGGTGACAGGCATGGGGGCGACCCTGGCTCTTCTCGCCGCGTGCAGCGAGGTTTCCTACACCGAACCGCAGGCGGATGTCGCCATGGCCTTTTCAGGTGACTCTCCGGCACGCCACGCGGGGGCGAACACCTGGTGGCATGCCTTTCGGGATCCGCAGCTCGATCATCTGATTGCCGCCGGACTGGCGCGTAATCTGGACGTGCACAGCGCCATTGCCACGATTCACGAGGCTGAGGCAAATGCGCGTCTGGTTGGCGCTAGCGATCTGCCGCAGGTGAACGCTGAAGCGGCGGCCAGGCGCCACCGTGATGAGGCTGGTATCGTCGAAAGCAGCTCCGCCACTTTGGGTGTTTCATGGCTGATTGATCTGTTTGGTCAAAACCGCGCGGCGCGCGAAGGGGCTGCTGCGAGACTGGATGCAGCCTGGCTTTCGGCTGATGTGGCGCGCCTGACGGTGCTCAGCGCCGTCGCCTCCGCTTATGTCGATGCACGCTATTTTCAAGAAGCGCGCTCATTGACGCGACAAAGCCTTGAAAGCCGTCGTCATTCGCTGGGCTTGACACGATCGGAAAGCGAGTTTGGCAGCGCAGGCCGGCTGGAGGTTCTTCAGGCTGAGCAACTGGTTGTGCAAGCCGAGGCAGAGCTGCCCGCCTTTGAGGTGGGCTTTGACCAGGCGATCAACCGTCTGGCAACACTCACCGCGGGCCGCACGGCCGATATTGCGGCCCGGATGCGTAAAGGAGGGGCGCAACCGCGTGCCCGATACAGTGCCAGCGTCGGGGTTCCGGCCGATGTGATCCGTGCTCGTCCCGATGTGCGGATGGCCGAGCGCAGTCTTGCAGCCGCCGTCGCGGATGTCGGAGAGGCACAGGCCGATTTCTATCCGAGGCTCACACTTTCGGGGTCGATCACGCCGACGAACGTAAGAAGGGGTGGCAGCACCACGACCTGGGGATTCGGCCCACAGATTTCATTGCCTCTGTTTACAGGTGGCGCCAATGAGGCCCGCCTTTCAGCCGCGCAGGCCCGGGCCGAAAAGGCCCGCATCACGTGGCAGGCGGCCGTCTTGCGTGCGGTCGAAGAGGTTGAAAACGCGCTGGCTGGCTATAACCGGGATGGCCGCGCGGTCGATGCCCAGAACCGTCTTGTCACGAATGCACGTGAAACAGTCGATCTCACACGCTATTCCTACGAGCAGGGTCAGGCAGATTTCTTTCCAGTTCTGGATGCTGAACGGCACCTGCTGTCTGCCCGACAGGGGCTGGCCGCTGCGGCGCGTCAACAGGCATTGAACTTCATCGCACTCAGCGCGGCATCAGCGGGTGGTATTGGTCTTGCCACGGGCTGACAGATCGCCGCACGCAGGCTGGCGCCCATTATGCAAGGTCGCACCACATGACTGAGAGTCCCCCGAAACACGATCCAGCCGAGAGTCTGCGCGGCGTCGACCGGCTGATTGCCCATGTTTCAGATCTGGCGCCGGTGCGCATGGCGGTGGTGCATCCCTGCGATGCGCTCAGCCTTTTTGGGGCGATGGACGCGGCAAGGGCGGGCATGATCCATCCGGTTCTGGTCGGACCGCGCCACAAGCTGGCGGCGGCGGCTACCGAGGCCGGCATTGACCTGACCGGGGTCGAGATCGTCGACGCCCCCCACAGCCACGCGGCCGCCGCGAAGGCGGCTGAAATGGCGGGGCGGGGCGAGGTCGAGGTGCTGATGAAAGGCAGCCTGCACACGGATGAGTTTCTGGGCGCCATCTTCGCGCGCGAGGCGGGGTTGCGAACCGAGCGGCGCATCTCGCATTGTTTCGTGATGGAGACGGCCGCCTATCCGCGCCCCTTCATCATCACCGATGCCGCGATCAACATTGCACCCGACCTGCTGTGCAAGGCCGACATCACGCAGAACGCCATCGACCTTGCGCAGGCGATCGGGGTCGGGTTGCCGAAGGTGGCGATCCTCTCGGCGGTCGAGGTCATCAATCCGCGCCTGCAATCGACGCTCGACGCCGCGGCCCTGTGCAAGATGGCGGATCGCGGCCAGATCAGGGGCGGAGTCCTTGACGGGCCGCTGGCGCTCGACAATGCGGTCTCGCCCGATGCGGCGCGGGTCAAGGGCATCGACTCGCCAGTGGCGGGGCAGGCCGACATTCTGGTGGTGCCGGACATCGAAAGCGGCAACATGCTGGCCAAGCAGCTGGAATATCTGGGTAACGCCGACAGCGCCGGCATCGTCATGGGGGCGCGGGTGCCGGCCGTGCTGACCAGCCGCGCGGATTCGCGTCAGGCGCGGCTGGCGTCCTGCGCCATGGCGGTGCTGCTGGCGCATCGCTACCGCGCAACACCGCCGTGATCTCAATCAGGGAAAGGACAAGACAATGAAATACAGCTTCAAGGGTGACGTCGCGCTGATAAGCGGCGGTGGCTCGGGGATTGGCGAGGCGACGGCGCATCTGCTCGCCGCGAACGGCGTAAAGGTGGTGGTCTCGGACCTTGCGGCCGAAAATGTGGCGCGGGTGGTCGCGGCGATCACCGGCGCGGGCGGCCGGGCCGTGGCCCATTCGGGCGATGTCGCGCAGCCCGAGGACGCGGCTGCGGCCGTGGCCTGCGCGGTCGAGAATTTCGGCGCGCTGCATCTGGCGTTCAACAACGCCGGTATCGGTGGCAAATCCGCACCCAGCGGCGATCTCGACCCCGAGGACTGGCGGCGCGTGATCGACATCAACCTCAGCGGCGTTCAATACGGGATGCACGCGCAGATCCCGGCCATGCTGGCCGCGGGCGGGGGCGCGATCGTCAACATGTCCTCGATCCTCGGCCTGGTCGGCAACCCGACCGCGCCCGCCTATGTCGCGGCCAAGCATGGGGTCTTGGGGCTGACGCGCTCGGCAGCGCTGGCCTATGCCGCGCGGGGTATCCGCATCAACTCGGTCCATCCGGGCTATATCGCGACGCCCCTGCTCGATCAGTTGGACAAGGAAACGCTGGATACGCTGACGGCGCAGCATGCGATCGGACGGCTGGGGCAGGCTGATGAGGTGGCGCATGCGGTCGCTTTCCTCCTTTCCGAAGGGGCGGGCTTCATGACCGGGTCGGCGCTGGCGGTCGATGGCGGCTACACGGCCGCCTGACGGAAGGGGCGTGACATGATCCTTGTGCTGAACTGCGGCTCGTCCAGCATCAAGTTCGCGCTCTATCCGGCGGCGGTGGCGGCGCTGCCGCGCCAGCCGTCATGGGCCGGGCGCGTTCAGGGGATCGGTGGCCCCGCGCCCGAGCTCCGGGCAACCGGGCAGGGGGCCGAGCCGGTCACGCTGGACGCCACGCATCCGACGACAGCGGCCCTGGGCCTGATCCTGGCCCGCGTCGAGACGCATCTGGAGGGGCGGCCGCTTGCGGCCGTCGCACATCGGGTGGTGCATGGCGGCGGGCAATATTTCGCCCCGGTCCGCGTCACACAAAGGGTCATTGACGACCTGCGCCGGCTGATCCCGCTGGCGCCGCTGCATCAACCATTTCCGTTGAAGGCGATGGCCATTCTGATGGACCGGCAACCCCGCCTGCCGCAGATCGCCTGTTTCGACACTGCCTTTCATCGCAGCCTGCCAATGGTCGAACAATTGCTGCCGCTGCCGTGGTCAGCCTGGCAGAACGGCCTGCGCCGCTATGGTTTTCACGGGCTGTCCTACGAATACATGAGCCATGCCTTGCCGGAACGCCATGGCGCCCTGGCTGATGGGCGTGTCATTGTCGCCCATCTGGGCAGCGGGGCGAGCCTTTGCGCCATGAAAGGGCGGGAGAGCATTGCCACAACCATGGGATTTTCGGCGCTCGACGGGCTGATGATGGGCACGCGCACGGGCGCGCTTGATCCCGGAGCGCTGCTTTACCTGATGGAGGTCGAAGGGCTTTCCCTCGATGAAGTCGGCCAGATGCTTTATCGCCAGTCGGGCCTGCTGGGGGTTTCCGGCCTCTCGGACGAGCCGCGCGTGGTGGTGCAGCATGAAGATGACCCGGGCGAGGCAGGTCAGCGTGCGCGCCTTGCACTGACGCTTTACGTGCGCCGGATCGTGGCCGAGGTCGGGGCGCTGATGACTGCGCTTCAGGGCCTTGACCTTCTGGTGTTCACCGCCGGCGTGGGCGAAAACTGCGCCTTCATCCGCAGCCGTGTCTGCGCGGGG
The DNA here is from genome assembly GCF_000763905.1 of Paracoccus halophilus. GTDB lineage: Bacteria > Pseudomonadota > Alphaproteobacteria > Rhodobacterales > Rhodobacteraceae > Paracoccus > Paracoccus halophilus. The sequence continues at coordinate 5,915 of NZ_JRKN01000033.1, read as the reverse complement.
CTGGCCTTCCTCGGTGTCGCCCTGGACAGGGTGGCAAACGACGCCAATGCCGCCGTCATCTCAACCCCCGGCAGCCCGATCCGGGTCGCGGTCGAACCCACCAATGAGGAATGGATCACCGCCCGCCATGCGCAGGATCTGCTGGCCTGATAGAGCATGTCGCGCCAAAAGCGGGAGCCGGTATTGCGCCTCCCGGACATGCGGAAACAACGGGCTAGAGTGGGGCGCGTGAATGCTGATGAATGCGGCACGCGCTCGCGTCAGCCAGCCGTTGCGGCCTCGGCCAGAGGCGGCGCCTGCGCCCGAACAGCCCTGTTGAGGCGCATCGGGTCGGACAGCAGCCGCAGCCCGTTCAGCACCACCAGCACCGTGCCGCCCTCATGGCCGATCACCGCCAGCGGCAGGCCCAGATCGAAGAACAGCCCGCCCGTGACCAGCACCGCCATGGCGCCGATGGCGATGGCAAGGTTCTGGCGGATGATGCGTGCGGCGCGGCGTGACAGGCGATGTGCATGGGCGAGGCGCTCCAGATCCTCGGACAAAAGCGCGATGTCGGCGGCCTGAAGCGCGACCTCGGAACCAGCCGCGCCCATGGCAATGCCGATATCGGCCCGCGCCAGCGCGGCGGCATCGTTCACCCCGTCGCCGACAAAGGCCGTGCGTCCCGTGGTGGCAAGCCCGGCAACGCTGCGCACCTTGTCTTCGGGCAGCATGTCGGCCTGAATATCATCCGGCGCAAAGCCAAGCTCGGCCGCGACCTTCTGCGCGACCGGGTGGCGGTCGCCGGTCATCATCACGATGCGGCGGATGCCGCCCGCGCGCAAAGCCGTCAGCGCGGGCAGGGCGCTGGCGCGGGGTTGATCGGCGACACTGACCGCGCCGAGAACCCGTGTCTCGCGCCCCAGCCAGATCACCGTATCACTCCCGGCCCTCAGCGCCGCAAAGGCAGGCTGGTCAAGCGCGGCGCCCATCTCGGCAGCCAGAATTTCATTGCCGGCCCAGATCGGACCTTGCGCGTCGTTTCCGGTAATACCGGCGCCGGGGCGGGCGGTCACGTCGCCGACCGGCGCGGGATCGAGCCCGCGGGCACTGGCCTCGCGCCGGATGGCGGCGGCGATATGGTGTTCGGAATGCGCCTCAAGCCCGGCCAGCAGTGCCAGAAAGCCGGCCTCGTCGCCATCGGTCGCCGCCAGCCCGGTCACGGCGGCATGGCCGGTGGTCAGGGTGCCAGTTTTGTCAAAGGCGAAATTCTGCACGGCGGCCAGCGTTTCCAGCGCGCCGCCGCCCTTGAACAGCACGCCCCCTCGCGCAGCCGCCGACAGCGCCGACAGGATCGCGGCGGGCACCGAAATGACGATGGCGCAGGGGCTGGCCGCGACCAGCAGCACGGCGGCCTTGTAAAGCGCCTGTTCCCAGTCGTGGCCCAGCCCCAGAAAGGCCGCAAAGGCGAGCACCGCACCCAGCAGCACCGCGACCGTGTAACGCTGGCCGAACCATGTGCTGAAGCGTTCGGACGGGGCCTTTTGCGCCTGTGCCTCGGTCACCAGGCGGATCATGCGGGCAATGGTGCTGTCGGCCACCGCGCGGGTGATGCGCACCTGCAAAACGCCGTCGAGATTGACCGTCGCTTCATGGACCATCGCCCCCGGCGCCTTGGTCACGGGCATGGATTCGCCGGTGATGTTCGCCTCGTCGATACCGCCTGCGCCGGCGATCACCTCGCCATCGCTCGGCACCCGCGCGCCGGGGCGCAGCACGACGATGTCGCCGGGAACGAGGGCCTCGGCCGGAATTTCCTCGACCTCGCCATCGGGGCGTTTTCGCAACGCGGTTTCGGGACGCAGCTGCATCAGCGCCTCGATCGCGTGGCGGGCACGGCCCAATGCGCGATCCTCCAGCGTGCCGGCGACGCTGAACAGCACCAGCAGCACCGCGCCCTCGAAAGGTGCGCCGACGGCGGCGGCGGCGATGGCGGCCACCACCATCAACAGGTCGATATCCAGCACCTGATCGCGCCACAGCTCGGCCCCCGCCCGCCATGCCGCGGGCAAGCCGCCCGTCAGATAGACCAGCACCAGCCCCGCCACCGCGAGCGGCGGTTGACCGAACACCCATTGCCCAAATGCTGCGAGCGCTATCCCGAGGACAGCGAGGCCCGACAGGGCCAGTGAGGGATCAGGCCAGGCCAGCCCGTTGCGGGTGCCCGGCTGACTGGCTGGCAAGGAAAGCTGGCTGGTCATGTCACGATCCTAATTCGTCGCAAACGGGAGGGCTAGTCACTGATTACTTTGGCCGGGCGTGAAACGCGCCTCGAATCCATCTGCTTGACCCGGCGCGGGCGAGGACAGCGCCAGCCGTCCGCCGCTGCCGGCGGCAATCGCGCGGGCAATGGCCAGGCCCAGCCCGCTGCCTTCGGCCGGCGTGGCGCCGCGGGTGAAAGGTTGCGCCAGTTGCGCCATGACCTCGGGCGCCACCATCGGCCCGGCATTGCGCACGGCAAGCGCGCCATCCGCGGACAAGGCCACCTGCACCGGCTGACCGGCGGCACCGTGTTTCAGTCTACGCGGCGCGCAGTGAACTGCGGCCAGGCCGCCTTCATTGCGGCGATCTGCTGGTCGATGGAGAGGGGCGCCGCTCGCATCAGATCTTGTGCCCGAAGAAAGTGTGAGGCCGCGCCGTCGAGACTGACGGGTTGACTGTCGACGCTGCGACGGCAGCAGCGGTAGGCAACAGCACGCCGCCGCGCCGCGTGTAGAGTTGACGCGACTGCTGGATCCCGCCACCAACCTCAGTGGCGATCTGGTCCGCGGCGCGGGTCACAACGCGGTCGCCGAAGTCGTCGCGCAACGTGTCCATCATCGCGTTGGGGAACATCTCGCCCTTGCGCATCGCCTCGAGCGAACGGACGAGCTCGTGCAGGTGTTTGGCGAACTCGTCTTGCTAAGCGATTGATTCCGGCCAGCGGTCGGTAAACACATCGGCGGCGCATACAGGATTGGCGACATGCAGGAGCCGCCCGTAGAGCGAGGCCTGCTCGATGTCGCGGATGATCCAGCTCGCGAGGCGAACGGGCATGGCCCACGCTTGCAGGAGGAAGAAGAGGAAAGTGACGTTTTCGACCATTTTGTGCGAAACGGGCTGACCCTAGATCGGTAGTGTTCAGGTCGTGAGTTGTTTCAGCGCCCAGCGTTGGGCAGCGATTCACGTCCACTGACGACGCTTTCTGCCCTTGGCAGTCATCACTGCGGCGATCTCGCTGCAGTAACAGGTGAGTGTCCGCTTCCCGAAATGTCGATGGGCAGCACCAACAGCGTTCAACCGTCGGCTTTGGGCCGAAAGTGTCATGCGTCACGCTACACTGCCTATCGTTGGCGTGGGCCTTACGGTCGGTGGGGTGGCGAGATCGGCGACGTGTGCCGATCTGATCGACATGCCGGGACAGATGTGTCGATCTTTTTGACCCGGCTCGACATGTCCCGGCCTGCAGGGTTGTTGTACACCCCAAGTCCTCCTTGAAAAATCCCTAGTTAGAGTGTTCGGAGCACTGAAATTAAGCGTTTCTTAAAGAGACGTATGGTGCAAGCTTTGAAAATATGCCATTATAGGCGTCATGGTGGCCGAACGAGCACAAAACCTGAAGAAGGTCCTCGATGCAGTACCCTCCGGGTATCTGGTCGATGCCGCGTGGCTCACGGCGCATGGCATCGCCTATGAGACCTTCCGTGACTACGTCAAACGGGGCTGGCTCGAGCGTCTGACCCGCGGCGTATTCCGTCGCCCGCTTTCGGGCACTTCTGCGTCGGATATGATCGACTGGAGGATCTGCCTGCTCTCGGTCCAGCACATCATGGGTCACGATGTCCATGTCGGCGGCATGACGGCGCTCGCCCAGCAGGGTCACGGCCACTATCTGCGCCTGGGCGGCAATCCTCCGGTATGGATCTATGGCGAAGCCATACCGAACTGGCTCTCCAGACTGCCGCTGAACGCGCCCATCGAGACGCGCAAAAGGTCCCTCTTTGACGATCCACAGCTTGGTCTTCCCGATGACAGCGCGGATGCAGGGCAAACCCTCCCCTGGGGCTGGCAACTCAGGATGTCGTCTCCCGAACGGGCGATCCTGGAGGCCATGGATGAGTTGCCCGACCACGAGAGCTTTCATAACCTCGACATGGTGTTCGAGAGCCTGACGACGTTGCGTCCGAAGATGTTATCGGCGCTGCTGCACAGTTGCAGGAAGATCAAGGTGACGCGGCTGTTCTTCGTTTTTGCCGATCGCCACGATCATCCCTGGCGCAAACGTCTCGACCCCGAGGAATTCAATCTCGGCCGTGGCGACCGCGCTCTGGTCAAGGGTGGCAGGATACACCCGCGCTACCGTATCATGGTGCCGGAGGAGTTCGTAGCGACCGGGACTGGCGATGGCGCGTGAGGATTATGAAGCCCAGGTCGCGCTGCTCGTGCGCCTGCTCCCGCATGTTGCCAAGGAAAAGGTGTTCGCGCTCAAAGGCGGCACGGCGATCAACCTGTTCTACCGTGATCTGCCTCGTCTGTCTGTCGACATTGATCTGACCTATCTACCAATCAAGGATCGCGGCGAAAGCCTTGCTGAGATCAACGAAGCGATGGATCGCATCGCAGCCGAGATCGAAGGCAGCATTATCGGCGCGAAGACGCAGCGCATCCAGGGTGGGGGAGGCGGTTCCACCCGCGTTCTCGCTCGTCTGGGCGGCGCCGAAATCAAGATCGAGACCTCGCCTGTCATGCGCGGCGTCGTACATGATCCCGAGATGCGTCCGGTGTCCGATGCGGTGGAGGATGAATTCGGTTATGCGGAGATGCAGGTCGTTTCCTTCGAAGATCTGTTCGGCGGCAAGTTGCACGCTGCGGTGGACCGCCAGCATCCGCGGGATCTTTATGACATCAAGCTGCTCTATGAAAATGAAGGTCTGACAGAGGATCTGTTCCGGACCTTCCTGATCTACATCGCCTGCTCATCCCGTCCGGCGCATGAACTTCTGGACCCGAATTTTATCGACCTCGACCAGCCCTACATGAAGGAGTTCGAGGGCATGGCGAAGGCTCGTGTCAGCCTGGAAGACCTGCTCGAAATCCGCAAACGGCTGGTCGCGGACATCCGGTCTCGTCTCGACGAAAAGGTCAGGACGTTTCTCCTGAGCCTGCATGACGGCACGCCAGACTTCGACGCTATCGAGCGACCGCGCGCGGCTGATCTTCCTGCGGTGCGTTGGAAGTTGATCAATCTGGAGAAGCTGAAGAGGGATGACCTGGCCAAGCATGCGGAGCACAGAGCAGCGCTGGAATCGCTGTTCAGGTAGTTACCTCTGCGGCTATCGCTCCGTTAGGGGAAGTGACCGGTCTCTGCTGCTAAATGCGAGGTGTTTGTGCTTTGAAAACAGGGTTTCCCAAACGACGGCAACGAGTTACATTAAGCGGCGAGTTTGGGGATTTGGCGTTCGACCAATCGCAAGTATCGTTGGTTGCATGCCCCCGCAACCAACGATAATTGCGAAACCTCCGCTGACCCCGTCGCGGAGGTTTTTGCATTTGTGCCCCCATTCCGCAGCGATCGTCTGTTGCGTCCTCCCGCAACCACCGATACCGACAAACCCGTAGCATCTGCTGCGGGTTTTGTTGTTTTTGCAGTCTTTCCAATGGCTTGCCGCTCCGTCCAATTGAGGATCGTGCCCAGTTCGCCGTGCAGCGTTGCGTAGATCTCGCCGCGTTCCGGCCCCGGTGTGAGCGAAATCTTCTCGATTAGGCCACGTGTTGATTTCCGCTGAGAATTGACCCGGTATTTTCACCGAGAACTGACCCCCCCTTGTTTATGTCTCGGCGGTCATGTTGTGGTCAATGCAGGGGTCTCCTTTCTCTTTTTCTTTGCGGCCTCTGAG
>NZ_JRKN01000032.1 GCF_000763905.1 Paracoccus halophilus | reverse complement strand
AAATGGCGGAGGCTCGACGGTCGGAACCGCCTGCCGGAGGTCATCAGCGGGGTTGAGTTCCGCGACGGCGTCCGCCACATTCAAGCTGCCGCCTGATCAAGCGTCACCAACTTTCGAGCATATCTCAGAACCTCTTCGGCATGCGGCGTGACCGAGCGCGCGACCGTATCGGTCGAGCCGCCCGCACCCCACTGGATGATGCCCTGAATGTCCTTTTCAGGATATTCGGCCAGTGCCGGCATGGATGCCAGACCCAGCGCAATGGCCGCGCCAAATACGGATTTCAGCATAAACTTCCTCCCCTTCATGTTCGTGGCCCGGTTCCTCCTGGGCCTCTGCTTTTCAGGATTGCCCAAGATTGGCTTAACGGCAAATATTGTTTCTTATTTATTATTAACATGATGTTAATTCGTTCCCTGCAGCAGCCGGTCGCTGTCCCAGCTTTCGCGTGCCGCGGCGGCGGCCAGTTCGCGCCGGAACCGTTCGATGGCGAATTCCGCGAAGCTTGAGATTTGTCTGCCTTTTTTCATCACCGCAAAGGCCGTGATGCTGGCCTTTTCGCGCAGCGGCAGGCGGACCAGACCGGGCATATAGACCTCGGCCACGGAAAACTCGTCGATCACCGCCACACCCAGCCCATGGCGCACCAGACTGACCATTGTCTGGGCGAATCGGCCGCGCATGGTGTGGCGCGGGTTCAGCCCGTGATCGGTAAAGCTGCGCGCCAGAATCGCCCCGTAGGGGTCCTGCGGATCGATGCCGATGAACGGATAGCGGATCAGCTCATGGACTGAGACATCGGCCTGCGCGGCAAGCGGATGGCCCTCGGGGACGATGGCGACGATGCGGCCGGCGGCCAGGGCCATGTTCTCGACGGCCGGGTTGTCGACGGCCGAGCTCATGAACACGACCTCGCCATGTTCCAGCAGCAGATAGTCCAGCGTCTCTTCGATCTTGAGGATGTTCAGGTCGATCATCAGGTCGGGAAAGCGCTGGCGGATCGCGCGGATCGCGCGCGCCGCGATGAATTGCGCGATCGAGGGCGCCGAGGCAAAGGCCAGCACCACCTCTTCGCCCTTGCGCAGCGAGGTCACGGCACCGTTCAGGTTCTCGATCTGGCGATGCACCTGATTGATCATCTCAAATATGGCGCGCGCCTCATGGGCGGGGACAAAGACGCCGGCCTTGCGTTCGAACAGGCGCAGTCCCAGCCCCGATTCCATGTGCTTGACCAGCCGGCTGATGCCGGGGGCCGAAACGCCCAGCAATTCGGCCGCGCCCTGAATCGTGCCCGCGATCATCACGGCACGGATCACCTCGATCTGGCGCAGGGTCAGTTCCTTCATGCCCCGATGCTAGCAGAGCGCGCGCATCTGACCAGCGCAGATTTTCCCAGGTTGCCGGTGCCGCGATTGGCCATTGTAATCCGCCCCGGCCCGGCGTTCATTCGACCGGCCGGCGCAAAGGGGAACGGACGATGCGAATGGACTGCGATCTTCTGGTGATCGGCTCGGGCGCGGCGGGGCTGTCGGCGGCGCTGACCGGGGCGCGCTCGGGGCTGCGCGTGGTGCTGGCGGAAAAGGATGCGGTTCTGGGCGGCACCACCGCCTGGTCGGGCGGCTGGATCTGGTCGCCCGGAAACCCCGTCGCCCGCCGCGCCGGCATCGCCGAGGACCCGCAGGCCCCCCGCCAATACCTGCAATCGGTGCTGGGCAACAATTTCGACGCCGCCAAGGTCGATGCCTTTCTGACCCATGCCCCGCGCATGGTCGAATTCATGGAGGCCGCCGGCATCGCGTTTCAGGGCGGCAACCACATCCCCGACACCTACAGCCATCAGCCGGGCGCGGGCATGGGCGGGCGCTCGGTCATCGCGGCGCCTTATGACGGGCGCGACATGGGGGCGCTGATCGGGCTGCTGCGCCCGCCGCTGCGCGAAACCAGCTTCATGGGGATGACCATCCAGGCGGGGCCGGACCTGCGCGCCTTTCTGACCATGCTGCGCTCGGCCCGCGCCTTTGCGCATGTAACGCGGCGCTTTGGCTGGCATCTGTGGGATCTGCTGCGCCATGGGCGCGGCATGCAGTTGCGCAACGGCAATGCGCTGGTCGCGCGGCTGATGAAACGCAGCGCCGATGCCGGCGTGACATTCCTGACCGAAAGCCCCGCGCGCGAGCTGATCCGCCGCGGCGGCCGCATCTGCGGCGCCGTTCTGGATGGCCCGGACGGGCCGGTCACGGTGCATGCCGCGCGCGGCACGCTGCTGGCGACCGGCGGCTGGTCGCAGGACATGGAACGGCGCGCGCAGCAATTTCCCGCCCCCGCGACCCATGCCACGCTGGCGGTGCCGGGCGCCACCGGCGACGGGATGCGCCTGGCCGAGGCGGTTGGCGCCGTCCAGGACCGCAGCCTTGCCAGCCCCGGCGCCTGGTGCCCGGTCTCGCAAGTGCCCTGGCCCGATGGCCGCACCGGCACCTTTCCCCATATCATCGAACGCGGCAAACCCGGCATTATCGGCGTCCTGCGAAACGGCCGGCGCTTCTGCAACGAAGGGCTGGGTTATCATGACTACGTCACCGCCCTGCTGGCCGCGACGCCGGGGGGTCAGGTTCCCGAAAGCTGGCTGATCTGCACCCGCGCCTTTCAGCGCCGCTATGGGCTGGGCGTATCCCGCCCCGCCCCCCTGCCCGAGCACGGCTGGATCAAGCGCGGATACATCATGACCGGCAAGACGCCCCGCGATCTGGCGCAGGCCTGCGGCATCGACCCGGACGGGCTCGAGCGGACACTGGCCGAATGGAACCGCCATGCCGTGCGGGGCGAGGATCCGGAATTTCATCGCGGCACCACCCCCTATATGCGGCTTCAGGGCGACCCCGACGTCACGCCCAACCCCTGCGTTGCGCCCATCGCGCGCGGGCCGTTCTATGCCGTGCGGGTGATCCCGGGCAGTTTCGGCACCTTTGCCGGGCTGGCCAGCGACGGGCGGGCGCGGGTGCTGGACGCCCAGAGCGCGCCGATTCCCGGCCTTTATGCGGCCGGCGCCGACATGGCCAGCGTGATGGGCGGGCATTACCCGGCCGGGGGCATCAATCTGGGCCCGGCCATGACATTCGGCCATATCGCCGCGCTGGACGCGGCCGGGCTGCTGAACAAGGACTGACAGGCATGAGCCGACCGATTTCGCTGGCGCATCTGACCACCATCGACCTGGCCCCGCCCGAGATGATCCGGCTGGCCGCCGATCTGGGCTATGATGCCGTGGGACTTCGCCTGATGCGGGTGACGCCGGACACGCCCGGCTATCCGCTGATGGACGATCCCGCGATGATGCGCGCGACCCGCGCCGCGCTGACGCAAACCGGGCTGCGGGTGCAGGATATCGAATTTGTCCGCATCAACCCCGATTTCGACCCCGCGCCGCTGGCCGGTTTTCTGGCCGCCGGGGCCGAGCTGGGCGCGCAACAGGTGATCTGCGCGCCCTATGATCCCGACCTGTCGCGCCTGTCGGCCAGCCTTGCCCGCATGGCCGAGGCCTGCCGCTCCCATGGCCTGCAAGCCGTGCTTGAGTTCTTTCCCTGGACGCCCGTGCCCGATCTGCGCACGGCGCTGGACGTCATCGCGGCCAGCGGCGCGCCCGATCTGGGCCTGCTGGTCGATACGCTGCATTTCGACCGCTCGGGCAGCCGGATCGCGGATCTGGCCGCCGCCCTGCCCCGCATGCCCTTTCTGCATCTGTGCGACGCGCCCGTGCAGCCGTCCTATACCACCGAAGATCTGTTCTTTGCCGGCCGGGTCGAGCGCCTGCCCCCCGGCGAAGGCCAGATCGCGCTGGCGCCGATCCTGCGCGCCCTGCCCCCGGATATGCCGGTAGCACTGGAAATTCCGATGACCGCGCTGACCCGCGCGCAGGGACCAGGGGCCGCCGCCGCCCGTGCCATCAAGGCCACCCGCCAACTGCTGGACCGGCTGGCCTGACGCCAGCCCCCGGCGGCCTAGCGTTACAGTTGCGTTTTTATCCTGATGCAGGCTGCAAATCGACACAGAAGTCATCACCCGCCGGCAGAGCCAATCGACATCGTTGGGCAATGAAATTCGACGACGATTTCTGCAGTCCGGTTACCGCCCAGCCCCGCCTGATCGAGACCTGGAACACGCCCTGCACATGATCCACCAACTGCCGAGCCTTCGCCGGCGCTACAGCTTTTTTGTCAGAACATCCTGCAGCATGGCCTTGTCCAATGACAGATCCGCAGCCATACCCTTCAGGCGGCTGTTCTCATCTTCCAGCATTTTCAGACGCTTGACCTCCGATGGCATCAAACCACCGTATTGCTTGCGTCATCGGTAACAGGTCTGCTGCGAAACTCCGGCCTTTCGACAAACCTCCTCAACGCTCACTCCGTCATCGGCCTGCTTCAGAATGAATGCGATCTGCTGCTCGCTGAACCTGGACGTCTTCATCACTCTTCCTCGCTTTGCCTGACAGGGACATTACGAGAACTTTCTCACTTCAAACGGTCCAAATTCTTGGAAGCAGGTCATCGACAACGGTATGCTGGAGTTGGACAACAACTTGGCCTAGCGCGGCATGCGCGCCATTGCACTCGGCAGGAAGAATTACCTCTTCGTTGGCTCTGAGGCCGGCGGCAAGGCCGCAGCCATCGCCTATACCCTGATCGAAACCGCAAAGCTGAACGCCGTCGATCCGCACGCATGGCTCGCCGACACCATCGCCCCCATCCCGGATTACAAGATCAACAAGGTCGATGATCTGCTGCCGTGGAAATCGAACCGGTAGCGGTCAGACCGGACGGTTACTCTCTCGGGGTGCAGGCAGGGCCAGTACATGCCGAACCGCCGCAAGATGTGTTTCAGGCGTAACGCCTTGGAACAGGATTTTCTTGGCCATCCGCGCCCCCGGCGAATCGCCGACTGTTTTCATTCAACTGCCAAGAACTACCACGCCGAATCTTTTCACGCACTCACCGAGGGTCGTTTTGTTGATGTGGATTACGGATGCAAGACGGCCCTGCTGGACAGCGGGGAGCAAGTCATTGTAATAGAACGAAAATCCTGGTTGGAGGGGTTTGAACCTGCGATCTTCAGGTTATGAGGCTATATGCCCGGCAGATCCCCGATATAACGAAATCAATGACTTATCTCGCAACCCTTTGATGTGTTTGGTGATAGTCCCGGCATCTGGCACCATCAGTCTGCATTCACCGCGTTTCGAGGGCACTCAAAGGGCGTTCACCTGTTGAGTAGGCGTTGGGTCAAAATTTCGGGTCATCACGCTCCCCTATCAACCAGCCGGGCGGATTTCGGGTCGTAGATATAGTTGGTGATTGTGCCGTCTTTGATCCTCTCGACAGCCTCGTCGATGACGAAGAAGGGCACCATGAACCATTCCTCGGGTACTACGGGACGACCGAAACGGTCCTGAATCTGAATGTCCAGCCGCACCGATCCGAAGATCCGATGGATCAGAGCTTCCAGCTTTGACCGCGAAATATTGTAGAGCTTGTACGTCGCGACCAGTTCTACATCCGCCATCAGAAAGGTCGTCTGGAGATGCGCGCCTTTGATGCGCTGCTTGACGTCATTGTTGGTCACGCCGATCTTGTGAACAAGCTCCCGGTTGGCAGCGACCATCGGATGATCAGATTGGCTGCGCAGGACATAGATGGTGCCACTGGCCTGATCGTTCTCTTCAAGCTCACCGGCAAACAGCGGACCAGCAGCAGGATCGGTGATACGCCTTCCAGCCTCGTCCTTGTTCAGTGCCCGTTGCAGCGAACGCATCAGCATGTTGCTCTCAGTGCCATTATCGAAGATCACCCGCAAACGGGCGTCGGTGCGGCCCTGATCCGTTAGAGTTTGCTCACCCTTTTCTGCGACATAGGCCTTCTGCCCACCTACGATGAAAAACCGGCCTTTCTCGATCTCGGCCTTCAGTTCGAACGGGCGTGTCTCACGCAGGCCGGTGTCCAATTCACGCTGCACCTGTTCAAAGAGCGGCTTGAACTGGTCAAAATCTGTGCAGGCATTGCGATTTGCGACCTCTTCGGCCGCCTTGCGCTGCGCGCTTGATCGCACATGCCGCAATTCGGTGATGGCAGGCGTATCGACCTCGATACCGAGTTCAGCAAGAAGCGCATCATCGTCCAACTCGTTATCCGGGACGGCTGTCTGCCTGGCGGAGCCATCCAGCAGCCCCTGCCGATCCAAGGGCGCGCATAGTTCACGGCAGTCAACCTGTTCGCGCAGCCGATTAAGCCGAACCGCGTAAAGCCGTTCGAAGATATCGCCTTCATCGCTGTGGCGGGGCAGATGGCCCTTCTCGTCGACGAAGCGCTGCACTTCCTCGAAGCCGGCAATGATGCGTTCCTCGCGCGCCGTGCGGACTCCTGACCGCTTGGGTTCCAGATCAACGCCCAGTTCCGCCAGCAGGGCATCATCTTCGTCGGTGAATGTCTTAGCCATTCTGTTGCTCTTGCTTCATCCGGGCGAGGAACGCCACACCTTCCGCCATACGCCGTTCCCAAGGATCGGCCGAGGTGACTTCTGGTAAACGTCCCCGTTCCTGCTTGAACTTCAGCGCCCGTCTGGCAAGATCGCGGGCTTCTTCCGGCGTCAGCTGCACCTTGCGGGCGTTGATCACCGCCGCAACCTGCTTCAGGCTATTCTCATCCATCGTCTTGGACAGGATGGCATAAGCCTCTGCAAAGGGGTTGATGCGGTCGATCAGGTCGATATCCAGTTCGGTCACGCTCATCGCAAAGCGGCGTACACCGTCGACGAAGGCAGTGTTGCCGCTGGCCTCGCTTCCTTCGACGATCGCCGCCTTGGCCTGCTGGGTCAGGTTCAGCGCGGCGATGGCGTGCTGACGGACCGCCTCCTGATCCTCGGCATCCAGCGTCGGGTATTTGTCCCTGATGATCTTGCCCAGCCGGACCTGCGTCAGTTCCTCGGGGACGACCTCCTCATCGAACATGCCCCGTTCGATGGCGGTCTTGTCCTGCACGAAAGCCGTGATCACCTCGTTCAGGTCCTGACTGACGATCCGCTCGGCCTCTTTGCTGCGCGGCTGCGCAAGCCCGTTGATCTCGATCTGGAACTGCCCCTGCGCCTCGTTGAAGCCGATATTGCACTTCGCCGAATCATAGCCGCCCTCGCCGTAATCGAAGCCCTCGACCGGTCCAGTGGCCGTGGCCTTCGGCGTGAAGTTGAAGCGCGGCGTCAGGACCTGCTCCATCAGCAGGCTGGCAGCGATGGCCTTCAGCGTGTCGTTGACGGCTTCGCGCACGGCCTCTTCCGACGCATCCGGCTCGGCGATCAGGTTGGTGAAGCGCGCGCGGGCCTTGCCCTCGGCGTCGCGGGTGGCACGGCCGATGATCTGCACGATCTCGGTCAGGCTCGAGCGGTAGCCGACCGTCAGGGCGTGTTCGCACCAGATCCAGTCAAAGCCTTCCTTCGCCATGCCGAGCGCGATGATGATATCGACGTGATCGCGGTTCATCTTCTGCGCCGGGTCTTTCAGCGCGGCGGAGACGCGATCACGCTTGGCGGGATCATCATCGACCAGGTCGGCGATGCGCAGATCGCGCCCATCGGATGTCCTGACGATCTGAAATCCGGTCGCCGGATCGGTGCCCTGCCATTCGCCGAGAGCCTCGATGATATGTTCGACTTCCTTGATCTTGTCCTTGGTGCTTTCGCGCGAATTCACCGACGGAATATGGACGATTGTCTTCTCGTTCGGGTCCAGCACCTTGACGATATCGTCGGCATAGGGGCCGCTGTAGAAGTAATAGCCGATATCCAGCTTCTTCAGCCAGCGATAGCCGTTCAGCTGTTCGTAATAGGTATAGGTGACGGTCTCGAACTTCGCCTCGTCCTCAGGCATCAGAACGGCCTCGGCATCGCCCCGGAAATAGGACCCTGTCATGGCGACGATATGCACCTTGTCGCGCGCGATGAAGGCACCCAGATGCGCGCCCAGCTTGTTATCGGGATTGGCGCTGACATGGTGGAATTCGTCCACCGCGATCAGGCAATCGTCGAATGCCTCGATCCCGAAGCGGTCGACGGCGAAACGGAACGTCGCATGGGTGCAGACCAGCACCCGCTCATCGCTGTCCAGAAACGCCTGAACCGAGCTGACCTTGCCGCCATCCTCGCCCGGCGCATTGCACAGGTTCCATTTCGGCGTCACCACCCAGTCGGCCCAGAAGCCGAATTCCGACAGCGGCTCGTCGGCAAAGCTGGAGCCGATCGACTTTTCCGGCACCACGATGATCGCCTTGCGCAGGCCCTGATTGTGCAGCTTGTCCAGCGCCACGAACATCAGCGCCCGCGACTTGCCCGAGGCCGGGGGCGACTTGATCAGCAGATACTGCTCGCCCCGCTTCTCATAGGCGCGTTCCTGCATCGGGCGCATGCCGAGTTCGTTGGATCGGGTCGAACTGCCATTGGTGGCGTAGTTGACTGAGACCGAGGGGACTCTGTAATTGGCCTGATTAGTGGATTCTGAGATGTTCATTAGAATACTCCCCATTCGCGGCCACTCGACATTTTGAAGTGGCCGTCGATGGCTTTACTATTTCTCACCCACGTCGCTTTTTGAGATTTGGTGCCAATTGTGAGCCTGAATAAATGAGGGGCGACCTCCTGGAATAGCAAAAATTTATTGTCATATGCTCCCGGGCCGACAGTGCCGGGCATCGGTAGATTGAGTTTATCCATCTTATTGTCGCTGTATGAGAGTGTATAGGAAGCAACAGGGCCGCCACTATAGGATGTGTCTACACTTCCTATGGTGGTGTTCTCAGGAACAGCTATCGGGTCATATCCAAAGAACACACGGGAGAGGCGTTTCATCATAAGCTGGTTTCCGGGCAAGTTCGGGCCTCGGTTCTTTGTGATGTTCCCCGCCTCGATCCAAAAATGGGAACATACCCTTAGCTTCTGTAGGTCCTTGTTGGTGAGCGCACCCGTGGAAGTTTCACCACTGGCAAGGTCGTCTTCCGTGGTGGCCGGATGGGAGAGATTCGGCACGCTCTCAAATAGTTTGACGTATCGTTTGAGTAAGGCCGCATCCAAGGGGGTCGCGTCGTCCCAAACCTTTTTATACCAACTGCGCAATCCCTTGATGGATGCGGCGGAAGTTGGCTCGACTGGATTCTTTCTGTTGACGGCAAGGGTGAGTCCCACCTCGACGCCTTTGGATAATCCAGACCGTGACAGGTTGCCTGAACCTGCGAGGGCAAAATCCATCTCTTTGCCCCGGAACAGGAATGCTTTGGGGTGGAAAGGCACCTTTGGCATTCCGCAGTTGGCGAGACAGAATGACGCGTCGTAAACGCGCACAGACGACGCGGGGAGTGACAACAGACTTTCCAGCGCAATTGGTTGAGTGCGGCAGTAATCGAAAGAGGTAATCCACCGCTTTTCGACACTTGCCCAATCAGCACCAAGCGTCGCGTCAATGCGTTTGAGTAAGTCGTAGGTGCCGCTGGAAGTGACATAGGCCGCCGCTATGTCGAGCTTGGTCAAGTCGCTGCCTTTGGCGATTGCCTCTATAGCATCCAAGGTCGTTTGCCCAGCAGGCTGGGCTATGAAGCCGACTTCGCTCATCCGCGCCTCCTCGCACCCGAAGGAGCACTCGCTACGACAAGTCCCCTTTTTTGCTCCTGACCGTAGAGGGCAAATAGCTTCTCTAGCCGTTCAGTATCGTTTTTGAACCTTCTGCCGATGTAGATGCGTTCCATGATCTCGTCATTGCGATCATGCGCTTCGCGCAACACGGCATAGTCTGTATAGAAGTGGTCAGGGTCATACATATTTCCAAGCGTGGCAGGGTAGTAATGCTCTCTTGCTATAAGGATTTGGCTGGCCGACTCATTCAAGTCGGCTTTGTTCTTTTCGGTCAGTATCGGGGATGGGAAGGTGTTCCACCCGAGCGTGTTGGAATAGCGATAGTCGGTCTTGAGCTTGCCGCAGACTGCGGCGATCCACACCAAGTGTAGGCGCGAGGCGATTACAGCCATGTTCCAGAGCGGAGCGTCATAGAGTGCGAAGGCGCTATCGGCGACAACGGCGCTCCTATCCAAAAGGCCAACGGGAAGATAGGGGCGGCGTTCCGAACTGACGCGCGGAACGATAAGGGTGGATTGCCCTGCGGTTCCCTGAATCTGTACAAACCGATGCGGGACCTTGGCAAAGTCGCGGGTCGAACCAGCTTTGCTCTCAAGCCGCATCTGCCGTACTGCCTCCAATCGCCGAGCGATCAATGGCGATTTCAGGGCATCCTCGTATTGGTTCTTCTCTATCCAGAGGCAATACCGCGTCTTGCCTTGGATAAAATCTTCGGACCCGAAGAACGGCCTTAGATAATACCGAAAGATGGGATCGGTTTGGCCCTCCGCGACCATCTGCTCGCGGGAAACAATCAGATGCCCACCGTCACGGGGCATATTGCCGAATAGCATGGGCGCGGAATCTCTAGGCGGCTCGCGCCTGCTTTCCACGACAAGGTTTGGTCCATCGACCAAATAGGGGTTGATGTTGGAGCAAACCTTTTCGAGCACCGCACCGTCTGTATCAAGCGTGTAGAGGCGTTTACGGCTGGCGCCCGTGTTGGATATGCCAACCACGATCACGATTACACCCGCATTATAGCTGGCCAAGTTGGCCCATTTGAATGAGGTGTAGGCAAACTCGATCTCATGCCCGGTCTCGAAAATAGCGGGCCAGAGAATGGGAACCTGCTGGCCCTGACAGAGCGAGTTTGTCGTCACAAAGGCAGAGACGGCCTTAGTGCGTGTGCCGTAGTCGGCGGCTTTCATTAGCCAAGCGGCAACATAATCGAGCGATTTCCACCCCTTTACCCGACCGTCAAAGACAGTACGAAGGTCATCCTTCTGCTCATCTGATTGGAGCTTGTTGCCAAGATAGGGAGGGTTGCCACAGATATAGGTCTCGCCGCCCTCATTCTCGAAATCGATCTGCGCCTGATCCAGCGGGGGCGCGAACAGGTCGTCAGTGCGGTGCCGCACCTCCATGCCGGTGGGCGGGCAGACCGACAGCCAGTCCAGCCGCAGCGCATTTTCGCAGGTGATCCAGTTCTGCGCGTCCAGCGGCAGAAAGGCCGCCAGCGCCTCTTTCTGGCCGCGATAGGTCACGTCGCATTGATACTCGGCGATGATCAGCGCCAGGCGGGCGATCTCGGCGGAAAAGTGCCGGATCTCAATGCCGCGGAAATTGGTCAGCGGGATCTCGGTCTTGCGGTCGGCCTCGCCACGCCGTTTGTTGATTTCGGCCTCGATCTCGCGCAGCTGCTTATAGGCGATGACCAGAAAATTGCCCGACCCGCAGGCCGGGTCGAACACCCGGATGCGCGCGATGCGGTTGCGCAGGTTCAGCAGTTTGCGCGCATTGTCGCCCGCCGCCTCCAGCGCCGCACGCAGATCGTCCAGAAACAGCGGGTTCAGCACCTTCAGGATATTCGGCACGGAGGTGTAGTGCATGCCAAGCGCGCCACGTTCCTCGTCATCCGCGACCGCCTGGATCATCGAGCCGAAGATATCGGGGTTGATCTGCGTCCAGTCCAGATTGCCGATATGCAGCAGGTATGACCGCGCGATCCGGGAAAAGCGCGGCACGTCAAGGCTGCCGGAAAACAACCCGCCATTCACATAAGGAAAGACATCGGCCCAACGTGGCAGGCTGGCGCCCGCGCGGTCGGCAGGCCTGATGTTCATGGCGCGGAACATTTCGCCGATGACCTCATGGGTGTTGGTGCGGTCGCTCATCTGGTCGATGGTGGCGGTGAACAGGCCGGTGCCATTGAAGATATCGGTATCCTCGGCAAAGAAGCAGAAGATCAGCCGCGCCATGAAGTGGTTCATGTCCGGCCGTCGTTCCGCCGCGCCCCAGTCGGGGTTGTCCTTCAGCAGTTCGACATAGAGCCGGTTCAGGCGGCTGGTGGCGCGGATGTCAAAGGCGTTTTCCTTGATCGCCCGCACGGTCGAGATGCCGGCAAGCGTCAGGAAAAAGCCGAAATGGTTCGGGAAATCGGTATAGTCGCAGGCGATGGTGTCGCCGCTGGTCAGATCCTCCGCCTCCAGCGTCTGGCCATCGGTGGCGAGGATGTATTTCGCCTTGGCCCGCGCGGTGGCGGGGCTGTCGCGCAGCGCGGTCAGGGTCTCTGTGACCGCGCCGGGGGCGCAGGTCCTGATGTGGATGTTATTCGTTTGCAGCAAACCGCCGAGATCGGATTTGTTCGACGCACCACTGCGCAGGCGTTTCAGCGTCGTAGCTTTGTTCCCGAAGGCTTCGAGGAAGGCAAAAGGGAATTCTTCCGCGTCAAAGGGCTGTTCGGCAAGATCAGAGACGGCCTGTTCGATTTCAACGGCGTTCATTCAGGCCTTCCAAGGATTAATCAGTTTGATGCCGCAATCGGCAAAATCGGGCGTGTTGCGGGTCGCGACCTTCGCGCCATTCGCCTGCGCGATCGCCGCGATCTGGCAATCGGCATGAGCGATCGGCCGCCCCTTGGTACGGCGGTCGGCCGCGATGGTGGCAAAGGCGACCGCTGCGCGGCTGTCGAAAGGCAGGATGCGTTCGGCGAAATCCTCACGGATGATCTGGTCGATCATCTCTGCCAACCCGTCACGTCGCTTGCCAGCCGGCAGAATGGCGACGCCCAGGTGCAGTTCGGCCTCGGTGATCGTGGTCAGGTAGACGCCGCTGCCATCAAGGCTTCCGAGCCAGTCAACGACGCGCTGTTCCGGTGCCGGACGCAGAAGCTCCGACACGACATTGGTATCGAGGATGATCATTGGCCGAAAGCAGGCGGCTCGCGCATCGCGTCACGGGCGGGAATGTCCAGATCGATGCCGCCTGTCCTTGCCACGCGCGCGCGCAGGCTGTGGGCCAGGTTCAGCGGCGGGCGCATATCACCAACCACCTCACGCAGGATTTCGCGGGCTTCCTCCTCCATCGACCGCCCATGCTCGGCCGCGCGCACGCGAAGACGGCGCTTGATGCCATCATCGAGATTTCGAATCGTAATGCTCGCCATATGCCTGCTCCGTTTGTCGCTAAGAAATAGAATAGGTGGCGATTGCATTGCAATCAACTCCATCCGTGGCCAATCGCTCGCTTTGTCCCGACCGACGCCACTGCCCGCCTTCCTGCGCCGGTCCGCGAATGATCCTGTTGATAAGCCTGCGATTCTACGCAAGTGTCGACAGGAAAGACGGGAGATTCATCCTCGCGGAACAGAGAGAAACTCAGCGAGAAGCTGGTTCAGGCGGCAGAAACCCGACCCCGGCCACGGCAGATCTTCGACACCGAGGTGCTGGGTCTGTCGATCTGCATCTACCTCTCGGGCAGCCGGTCCTTCATGTTCGATTCTCGGGTTGCCGGTCGCCAGCGCCGTTTCACCATCGGTCGCTGGCCTGAATGGAGCGTCGCCGCCGCCCGCGACCGCGCCAAGGCGCTGCCCGCGACGTGGACAGCGGGCAGAATCCCATAGCGGAACGCGAGGATGGCCGCGAAGCATCGCGCTTTCCCGATCTGGTCGAACGCTATCTTCGCGAACATGCCGCGCATCTGGCGCCACGAAATGCCGCCGATCAGGAATCCATGCTGCGCAAGCTGATTGAACCGCACTGGAAGCACCGGCGGGTAACCGAAATCGCACCCGCCGATATCGAGCGCGTGCTCAACCTGATCGCGCAGGGCCGGTCGCGTCCGGCGAAGAAAAAGACCAAAGCCAAGCGCAGCAAGCCGCCGGCGCCTCCGAAACCCACGCCGATCCGGGCCAACCGCGCGGGCGAGATGCTGCGCAAAGTATTCTATCTGGCCATCGCGTGGAAGATCCGGACGGACAACCCGGCGCTGGGCTTCCGCCGTCAGACGGAAGTCGAGCGTGAAAGATTTCTTTCCATGGAGGAGATCGCCCGGCTTGGGGATGCGCTGGCCGCGGCCGAAGACCGGCGCGCTGCCGCTATTATCCGAATGTGCATGCTGACCGGTGCTCGGGTTGGCGAGGTCCGCACCGCCCTGTGAAATGCACGACCCTATGCCGGAACCGGTGCGCGCAGCTGGTGCCAGATCGGGCTGATCCGCTTGCGAATGGTGCTTTCATCCGGTGCGTCGCCATCCGCGCTGGTCTGAATGAACCATTCCTGCATTTCAGCAACGAGCTCAGTCAGACTTGCTGGCAGCCCGCGTTCATGGATACGGATGATCATCGTCAGATACGCATGCTCCCAATCGTATTTCATGGTCGGACCCGCATTGCTTCGCCGGCAGCCTCTATGACGATCCTCGAATTTTGCCAGCGTGTCCGCCGTGATCGTCAGATCATGCAGATCAATCAGCAGCCCCTCTTCCGGTGGATGCGCGACCGACCAGTTTTCCGCCCCTGACCCACGCACCCGCAGGATCAGAATTTCGTCATGTGCCACCCCGAAGCGGCGACACATCCGCAGCACGTCGCTGGGCGCGATGGCAACCAGGCCGGAATGCAGCGCCCCACCGAAACGGGTCGGCGGAATGGCAACAAGAATCTCCAGATGCCCCGCAAAGTCCCATTCCACAATATCGGCAATCGTACCGCCCCAACGAGCAGAAACTTCGATCAGCGGGTAAAGGGCGCAGGGCGGCAAAGACATGGTGTATCTCCTCGTTCGTCTTCATGCCTGAAAGGGTATTCCTATCAGCGCGACGGACTTGGCACGGTTGCATCCTGAGGTTGAGAAGTGACGTGGGGAACATGCGGTCGGAATTCAGCCCCGAGCCCACTTGAAAGCAATCACCCAGGCTCGATCCATCGCCAGAAAATCTGTTATTTGCCAACGTCTGAAATCGACAGGCTGTTCGTGGTATCATTTATTCAGAAGCACCCCGTATGGTCGGAGAGTAAGTGATGCAGGACGACGATGACCGTGATGATAGTCCGCGGGACACGCCCGACGACTGGGCAGAGCTGGAACTGGTCTATGCGGAGCCCCGCAGCGAAGACTCCGTACAGGCGTTGGTTACCGAAGTTCTCGGCGAAGGGCTGCCCGTTACAGCGGTGTTCGACCCACGATCCGACCATCATTTCTTTCTTACTCTGGTCGGGCTGCTGCGAATGAGTGAGGAAGAAGCCGTCTTTGCGCTGGCGCGCGAGTATCGGCCCGTCCTGCAAGCCGATGAAATAAACCCGGCGCTGATCGGCGGCCTCTATTTCCAACGCGCAGGGGTAGCGCCCGAGCTGCTGGCCAATCTGTGCTCAACGCCCGAGGTGCCGTTGTCACCAACGGGATGGCCGCATCAGATGGTCGGCACCAAGGGCGGTTGGAACACGCAAAAAGCTCCTAAAGGCCGGGGCGGAATTGTCGCGGTGATCGACACAGGCCATTCGAGCCATAACGAGTTATCCGGCACGATCCTGACACATGGACAGCTGAATCTGGTGGAAGGCGGAACGGATGCGCGCGACCGGTTCAACACGGGCATAGGCAAAAATGCGGGTCATGGAACACTCGTATGTTCGGTTCTGGCAAGCCGCGGTGATATCGATTCTGGCTTCAACATGACAGCGCCTGGGAAAATAACTGGTGTTGCCCCTGCGGCCGATATCCTTCCCATTCGCGCATTTCGGTCGGTCATGAATCTGTCGCAACGAACAATCCCGCGCGCGATCAGCCATGCAACCCGCCACGATGCACGAGTCATCACAATGGCCATGGGTGCGCCGTACCGGATATCGGCCACCGAAAAGGCAATGCGCCAGGCCGTTGACGAAGGGGTACTGCTTGTCTGCGCCGCCGGTAACTGCTGGCCTTGGACCGTGTTTCCGGCGGCCTATGCACCATTAAATCTATGCAGCGCTGCGGGGGCCGTGCGGCAAGACAAAAGCGCATGGCCCAATAGTTCAAGAGGGCCTGAAACGACCATCTCCGCCCCCGGGGAAAATGTCTGGGGTGCGACTAAGCCTGCCGCGAGCAGCCCTGACGATGCCGTGAAACCCGCACAAGGCACTACGTTGGCCACTGCGATGACATCTGGCGCGGCGATACTGTGGTCGACGGCAATCGGCAGTCGCGACGACCTGAAGAATCTGGCGAAGAAAAATAGCATGACTGGCCAGCAATTGTTCAACCGCATCCTTCAGCAAACGGCCGAGCGCCCCACAAACTGGCCACCAAATTATGGCATGGGAGCCGGGATCCTGCGCATTGACCGTATGTTTCAAGCGGTCACAACAGGCGGAAATGTTGCGCGCACGGATGCCGGTGATCGCGGTGCTGATATCGATCTAGCTCTTGCGCCGTGGGGTACGGTTCGAACAATCGACATCGTTCGGATGCTTTTTCGTGCCCGCGCACCTGAGATTGAGGCAGAGTTGGGGGAAGAGATGGCCGACTATGCGCCTGAGATCCTCTGGCGTGCACAGATCCGTGGCAGCGGCAGATCGATCATCGGAGTTCCCCCATGGCTTAGGGATCGCCCACTGTTGCGCTCATATCTGGCAGAGTGAACGCCGACACCACCCAAGGCGGCAAAATGCGCGGTCGAAAGATCGCCCGTCCGAACTGTCAAGGGCGCTTAGCGTTGGTCCGGCTTTTCGACCCGAAGTCCGGTGAGTCGTCGGGAAGGCTGCAGAGAAAATGGGGGGCGCCATAACTTGATCGCGAGGAATGCACCGGTGCGGCCACGGCATTCTTGTCCCTCCACTTCTTGATCCACAAGCCCCCTTGAACCACCGACCGGCGCTTGTTTCGCCGTTCCCGCTCCGGTCCATTCCGCGCTTTCCGGTGCACCGTCATGCACCCGTTGATCCCGCAATCACGGAAGGATCGGGATCATGACGGGAAAAGCTATCGTGGCACTGGGAGGCGCGGCGGATCGAACCACCCTGCATCCGGGTTGGCCGCAAGGTGCTCTACCGGCGTGGTGCCGTGAAGGACTGGCTGCTGGAACAGGAAAGCCGCAAGACCGGCACGCGAAGGTCGACACGATGAGGCTGGGTGGCGTGACCGCCGCCCTCGCCATCATCCTTGTCATTGTAACCTTCGCCCTGCCCTTCCGGGCCAACGATCGCGAAGCAATCCTGCGCTTCATCGCGCCGCGCGGTGCAGATGGCCATCGTCGAGCTGATCCGCGACGGGCTGATTTCCGAAGCCGGTCAGCGGGACTGCAAACATTGCTATACGGTCGAATACAGCATCCTGCCCGAGGCAGTGGACAAGCTGGCTTCGACCCGTGAACAGGATTCACCCCGTGAATCTCATTCGCGGGTATGCGGGAGGCAGAGGCGCGCAAGCCCGTCAGCGCCAGAGAAAAATTCCGGGTTCGCACCTTTGGGTTCGCAGGCAGCAACAAGACCAGCCGCCGGGCGTCCCACCGCCCGGTTTTGCAAGACCCGTGGCTATGGGCATCGAAGAAAATCGGCTTCAGATTCAGATGAGGTCGAGTACCAATTTGGCGCTGGTTGCTCGGACATTCCAATAACCGAATCACACAGATCGCAATCTTGTTCAAAAGCCAACAATTTTGCCCGAGCGTACCGAAAATCGAAAAACAACCAAACTCACCGCGCCAGCCAGCCGCCGTCCACATTCAGCACCGTCCCAGTGACATAGCGCGCGGCGGGCGAGCAAAGATAGGCTGCCGTTCCGCCGATATCCTCGGGCCTGCCCCAGCGGCCTGCGGGGATGCGTTCCAGAATCTGGCGGGAACGTTCCGGGTCGCCGCGCAGAGCTTCGGTATTGTTTGTCGCGATATAGCCCGGCGCGATGGCGTTCACGGTGATGCCATGAGGCGCCCATTCATTCGCCAGCAGCTTGGTGATACCCGCAATACCGTGTTTGCTGGCCGTATAGCCCGGCACCCGGATGCCGCCCTGAAAGGACAGAAGCGAGGCGATGTTGACGATAGCGCCTTCCTGTTTCCGCGCGATCAATTCGCGGCCAAAGGCCTGACAGGTGAAAAAGACCGCCTTCAGGTTGGTGTCGATCACCGCGTCCCAATCGGCTTCGGAATGGCTGACCGCGTCCTCGCGCCGGATGATGCCGGCATTGTTGACCAGCAGGCTATAACCCGCATCGGCGAAGATATCCCGCGCGGCCAACGGATCGGCAAAGTCGATCAGCATCTCGTCGGCCTGCCCGCACGCCGATGCGATGGCGGCCAGGGTCTCTGCGCATGACCGACGCCCGGCACAAGTCACGCGGGCGCCCTGACCCGCCAAAGCGACCGCGATGGCCTGCCCGATACCGGTATTCGCGCCGGTGACCAGTGCGCGGTGCCGCTCAAGCGAAAACAGGCCGGACATCAGCGCATATCCTTCGGCTGAATGAACTCCATATCGGTATAATCGACATTGTCGCCCGCCATGGCCCAGATGAAGGTGTATTCACCGATCCCCGCTCCGGAATGCACCGACCACGGGGGTGAGATCGCGGCCTCTTCATTTCCGATGAACAGATGGCGGGTTTCCTGAGGCTCGCCCATCAGATGCAGCACGCGGGCATCGTCATCCATGCCCCAATACAGATAGGCCTCCATCCGGCGATCATGGATATGGCTGGGTATAGTGTTCCAGACCGAGCCATCCTCAAGCGAGGTATAGCCCAGGATCAACTGGCAGCTTTCCATCACCTGCGGATGGATGAACTGCTTGATGGTGCGCTTGTTCGAGGTTTCGGGTGCGCCCAGCTTGACCTCGACACAATCGGCCAGCGTGATCAGCCGTGAGGGATAGACATGATGCGCCGGGCAAGAGGTAATATAGAACCGCCCCCGCCCGCCGAAGGTGACGGCCCCGCTTCCCATGCCCAGATACAGCACATCGCCGCGCGCCATCCGATAGGTTTCGCCACCGGCCTGAACGGTGCCTGCCTCGCCGATATTCACGATGCCCATTTCACGGCGGTCGAGGAAGTTCGGTGTCTTGGTTTCCTCGACCTTGTCCAATGTCAGGCTGCCGCCATCGGGCACTGCGCCGCCAAGGACAAAACGATCGTAATGGGTATATATCAGCCGGATTTCGCCACTCTCGAACAGCCGCTGACCCAGAAAGTGCTCACGCAGCGCGGCGGTGTCCATTTGCGCGGCATGGGCCGGGTGGATGGCGTGGCGGGTTTCGACGGTAAGCATGGGAACTCCTTATACTGAGATGCGGGCTGGGCGCTGAAGCCCAGCCGGATGGGTTCAGACAACGGTCACAGCCCGAAATAGCGCGGGAGCCACATGGTCAGCGCCGGGAAATAGCTGACCACCAGCAGCGTTATGATCAGCAGGATATAAAACGGGCCAAGCGCGCGGATGCAGGTCTCGACCTTTACACGGGCGACGCCGGCACCGACGAACAGCCCCGTCCCGACCGGCGGCGTGATTGTGCCGATGGCCAGGTTAAAGATCATCACCACACCGAAATGCACCGGATCATAGCCGACCTTCTGCGCAATCGGCAGCAGGATCGGCGTGAAGATCAGGATCGCCGGACCCATATCCATGAAGCAGCCGACCACCAGCAGGACGATATTGATGATCAGCATGACGATGACCGGATTTTCCGAAATCGCGAGGATCAGCGAGGTCACAGCCGCCGGAATGCCGGTGAACGCCATCGCAAAGCTCAGCGCCGCCGAGGCCGCCAGCAGCAGCATGATGGTGCCGGTCATATGAACTGTCTCCATCAGGAAGCTGGGCAATTCGCGGACCGGCTTGGTACGGTGGATCACAAAGGCCAGCAACATGGTGTAGATGACCGCGATGCCCGAAGCCTCGACCGCAGTCACGACCCCCAGCATAATGCCGCCGATGATGAATACGATCAGCATCAGGCTGGGCAGAGCGCGCCAGATCACGGCCATGGCCTCGGACATGGTAACCCGGCCCGCCACCGGCCAGGCGCGGCCGCGCGCGACGAAGGCAGTGACGACCATCATCCCCAGCCCCCACAGCGTGCCCGCGACCGCGCCGCCCATGAACAGGGCACCGATAGAGGCCCCGCCCGCCACCAGCGAATAGATGATGAAGGCGGTCGAGGGCGGAATCAGCATCCCCGTCGGGGCCGAGGCGATATTGACCGCAGCCGCAAAGCCGTGGTCATATCCCTCGCGCTTTTGCATGGGCACCATCACCCCCCCGATCGAGGTCGAGGCCGCGATGGCAGACCCCGAGATCGAGCCGAACAGCATATTGCCCGCGATATTGGTCTGGGCCAGCGATCCGGGCACGCGGCCAGCGATCAGCTTGGCGAAATCGACCAGCCGCACGGCGATGCCGCCCGAATTCATGATCACCCCCGACAGGATGAAGAACGGCACCGCCAGCAGCGAAAAGCTGTCGAGGCTGGTCATCATCTTCTGCGCCGAAGTGAACAGCGCCATATCCAGCGGTACCACCAGCAGAACGGCGGCAATGGCCGCAGCAGTAATCGACAGCGCCAGCGGGATGCCGATCAGGGTCATCACCCCAAAGACCGAGATCAGGATCAGACTTGCAGTGCCGGCCATCGCTCAGTCCCCCTTCATCTCGATTTCTTCCAGATCGACATGATGGGTCACGCCGCGGCTCAGGTCGATCAGGTTCAGAATGCTGTAAAGGACCATCAGCCCACCGCTGACCGGCAGCGCCAGATAGACCCAACTCATCGGGATCTGCATCACCGCGCTGGTTTGGCGCGAGGCGATATTCACCGCCTTCATGCCGCCATAGATCAGCACGGCACCCGCAAACAGGATGAAGATCGCACCGATCAGCAGATCCAGACGCAGCTTGCCCGATTGCGCCAGCCGGTCGCGCAACATGTCCACCGACAGGTGGCTGCCCTGACCCGTGGCATAGGCCGCACCCAGCATTGACATCCAGATGACGCCGTAACGCAGCATTTCCTCGGTCGTCGAAGATGGCTGGTTCAGCGCATAGCGGCTGATCACCTGCCAGGCCAGCACGATCACCAGCCAGGCAAGAAGGGTGCAGCAGACGAACCCCAGCAGAAAGTCCAGCCCGCGGCGCAGCGCAGACATTACTTGACCCCTCCGGCGGCACGGATCGCCTCGACGACGGCTTTCTTGTCTGCATCCAGTTCTTCATACATCGGCGCGACCGCTTCGCGGAACGGTGTCACGTCGACCTCGTAGAAATTGACGCCCATCTCGGCGGCGGCAGCCTTTTCGGTCTCGATCGAGGCATCCCACAGCGTTTTGTGGAAATCGGTCGATTCCTTCGCGGCCTCAAGCACGGCGGCGTGGTGTTCTTCGGACAGCCGGTCCAGCGTCATCGTACCGATCAGCAGGATGTCGGGGATGCGGGTATGCGCGTCATAGCTGTAATGCTTGGCGACCTCGCCATGGCGGGCGATGGTCAGTGCGCTTTCGTTATTTTCGGCGCCATCCAGAATGCCCTGCTGCAACGAGGTATAGACCTCGGCCTGCCCCATCGCGACGGGGGTGGCGCCCAGCAATTCCGTCATGCGGATCGCGGTCGGGCTTTGCAGCACGCGGATTTTCAGGCCCTTCAGGTCATCCAGCGATTCTACCGGCACCTCGGTCGTATAGAAATTGCGCGCGCCGGAATTGTAATAGGTCAGCCCGACAACGCCCTGATCGCGGGTCGAATCGTAGATCGGCTGCATGATCGAGGCGTCGTCCAGCGCCGTATAGTAATGGTCCTGGCTGTCGAACAGATAGGGCATGGCAAAGATGCCGTAGACGGGACCAAAGCTTTCCATCAGACCTGCCGACACCTTGGTCATGTCCAGCGCGCCGCCTTGCAGCATCTCGACCATCTCGCGTTCGCCGCCAAGCTGGCTGTCGGGGAAGAACTGGACAGTCACCTCGCCCCCGGTCTTTTCCTCGACCAGCTCGCCGAATTTATGCATCGCCTCGACGGTGGGCGCGGCATTCTGGGCATAGCCGAAACGCAGCGTTTCTGCCGAAGCCGCGCCTGCGGACAGGATCAGCGCAAGTGCTGTCAGCGTCTTGATCGGACGGTTCATTGGTTTCTCCTCCTTCAAAATGACTGCGCGGATCAGATGTAGCCGCGCAGATATTCGGCCAGCGCAAACATCGCCATCGCCTGCCCGTAAGGCATCGAGGTCAGCTTGATCTGGCGGTAGTAATCCAGGTCCTGCCCCATCGCGGTGCCGAAGGATGTGTTCAGCAACTCGCCCTCGGGGCTGATATTGTCGATGACGCCCTTGATCGCGCGTTCCGCCACGGGGGCGTAATCGGGCGGCAAATAGCGGCGGCGTACGCCCTTCAGCAGGCCATAGGCGAAACCCGCCGTGGCCGAGGCTTCCAGATAGCTGCCCGGATCGTCAATCAGCGTGTGCCAAAGCCCGCTGTCATCCTGCGTCGCGCGCAGCGCAGCGGCCTGCCGGTGAAGCAGCGACAGCAGATGACGGCGCAGCGGATCGGTTTCAGGCAGGTCCAGCATCTCGACGAATTCGGGGATCGCGATGGTGATCCAGCTGTTTCCCCGCGCCCAAAGAGCACGCGCGAAATTGTGGTTGCCGTCAAAGCTCCAGCCATGGAACCACAGCCCCGAGGCGCTGTCGGCCAGATACTGGGCATGGACCTGGAACTGATACTTCGCCTCTTCTACATAATGCGGCCGGTTCAGAACCTGACCGATCCGGGCAAGGGGAAGCACACTCATCATCAGCGTGTCGTCCCAAAGCTGCTGATCGTTCACGCTGTTATAGGTGATATGCTGAAAACCGCCTTCGCGGGTGCGCGGCATTTCATGCATGACCCATTCGGCCCAGACATCCAGATAGGCCTCCCATTGCGGGTTGGGGGTCAGCGCGTGCAGATTGGCCAGCGTCAGGAAGGGCGCGACGGTGTTGATATTCTTGGTCGGCATGCCTTCCAGCAGCCGGGCATCGAACCAGTCGCGTATGATCCCCATCGCCTTTTCGCTGCCGCTGAGCTGCCAGTATTTCAACAGTCCGTAAAGCCCGATCCCATGGGTCCATTCCCATCCCGCCCAGCCCTTGGTGTCGATTACCCGGCCATCGTCCAGCCGCAGCAGGAATTCGCCGGTTTCATCGGTGATGCTCACCAGGTTGTCAGCCAGACGCTCGATCAGCGCGGCAACCTCGTCACGGGCGACAAGGCGGGTCTTTTGCCGCAGAAGCGGATGCATGGTCGGTCTCCTCCTGATGCATTCAAGAATTTCGGAACAACGTTTCGAAAATCAGGGAACCATAATCCGTTTTGAAAATCAATTGGGAAATTCGTTTCTGGTAATTGAAGGGATATAGGTCGTAACTATTTGATAAATAGTCATTTTATTCCCGATCGTAAAAGCTTGACAGCATGTCCCATGAAATTCAAAATAAGGTTCCGCAAATTATTGAACGACTCGATGGCCAAGACTCCGCAAAAAACCGAAAACGCCGCAGCCGTTCTGAAGGTGTTTGCCGTCCTTGAATCGCTGGCCGAGGATCGGCGCGCCAGCCTTGGCGATATCGCGCAGCGGGCGATGACCTCGAAGACCACGGCGCACCGGCTGCTGCAAACGATGGTCGATCTGGGTTATGTCGAACAGGAGCCGGAGACCGAGAAATACGGCCTGACGCTGAAACTGTTCGGCCTTGGCGCCCGCATCCTGCGCGGGCAAGAGGATCTGCTGCGCGCCGCCGATCAGGCCATGGCCCGGCTGTCGCGCGCCACGGGCGAGGCGATCAATCTGGGTGTGATGGACGAATTCGACCAGCGCGTGGCCTATATCCACAAATACGATTCCGCCTACAGCCTGTCGATGCAATCTACGCTGGGTAAACGGAACCCGCTGTATTCCACCTCGCTGGGCAAGGCGCTTCTGGCCTTTCGCGACGATGCCGAAATCCGTGACCGGCTGACGCAGATGGAGATGCGCAAGCTGGCCCCCCGCACCATCACAGACCCCGAAGAACTGTTCGCGCAGTTGCAGCAGGCCCGCGCGCAGGGCTTTGCCGAAGAGATCGAGGAAAGCGAGGCCGGGGTGCGCTGCATGGCGGTGCCAGTGCTGAATTATGCCGGACGTTCGGTCGCGGCGATCAGCATCGGCTTTCCGCTGGTCCGCTTCGATGAGGCGCGCAAGCCTGAATATGTCCAGATGCTGCTGGAGGCCGGGCGTCAGGCATCCTCGGCGCTTGGTCACGGCTAGCCCCCCTCGACCACAGCAGCCCAATCCGCCGCATAGCCCGCCAGCGCAGGATCAGGCGTGACCGGGCGCGTATCGGGCGCCGCCCCGTTGTCCATGCATAACAGCGCCGCCCCGGCGGATGTCCCTGTGGCCGAGGCCGCGATCTGTACGCCCTCGGGGCGTAGTGTGGCCAGCATGGTGCAATAATCCGGGTTCCGCCCGAACGGCCCTTCGATGATCGCGGGGCCGCGCGCACCGATCAGCCGCAGGCAGGTATCGGTCATCAGCGCCAGATACCAGGACAGCGCGACCATCCGCGCGGCCTCATCGGCGGCATCGCCGGTCCAGCGCATTGCCCGGCCCTGAAACGGGCCGGATCCCGGCTCGACCGCGGGCAGCAGCATCAGGCCCCGCGACAGGACTGCGGCCCGGTCGGCATCTGTGGGCCTCGCATCGCTGCCGTTGCGGACAAGCTCGAATTCACGGCCGCCCATGAAACGGGCCGAGGGCACGGGCTGGCCAAGCGCATTCACATTGACCAGCACATCCCGCGCCGGATCCAGCGGCATCCGGTCGCCGCCCATCGCCATGGCAATCACCCATGTCCCGGTCGAGACCACCGAAAACGCCCTCTGCCGGCCCAGAACATAGGGGTAAAGCGAGGCATTGCTGTCATGGATGCCGACCGCGACCGGCGTGCCGGGACGCAGCCCGGTTCCTGCGGCCAGATCGGGGCGCAGATGGCCCAGCACCTCATTCGCGCGCCGCGCCGGGGCCAGCTTCCCCGCCAGTTCCAGCCTGTCGGCCAGTTCCGAGAACCGACCCTGCCACGGATCCCACAGATCGGTATGGCAGCCCAGCGAGGACACATCGCTGGCCATCTCGCCGGTCAGACGCCAGCCCCAATATTGCGGATAGGTCACGACATGGGCGATGCGCGCGGCCAGATCGGGCTGGCTGTGCAGCAGCCAGTGCAGCTGCGCGCCCAGATTCAGCCCGCCCGGCAAACGCGGCGACCCGGTCTGCGCGAAATCCGGGCGCAGCGCGTCATATTCCGCGGCCAGATCGCCGGGGCCGGGATGTTCGTAATCCAGCATCGGCACCGCCACCTGTCCCGCATCGTCCAGCAGCACCGCCGCCGCGCCATGGGTGGTGACCGAGATCGCATCGACGCCATGGGCTGCGTGGAAAGCCGAAAGATGGTGCAGAAAGAAATCCCAATGTCCGTCCAGATCGACATGGCTCCATGGCGGGCCGGGCAGCGGGCGGTTGGGGCGGGTGACCACGGCAATCTCGGCCAAGGTCTCGCCTTCGACCAGCGCCAGCTTGGCATTGGTCTTGCCGATATCGATGACGGCGATCCGGGTCATGGCAGATGGAACATCGGGGTCAGCGGCACGGCGACGGGTTCATTATCCGGGTGGGTCTGCATGATGTCGGCCATATGCGCCCACCATTTCCGCATCACCGGATGGGCTGGCAGATCGTCCATGCCGTGATCCTCGGGGCGCGACAGCATACCGAACAGCGCACCCGTTTCCGGGTCCGGATGGATCGAGTAATCGCTGACCCCCGCCTGCCGCAGAAGATCGACCAGTTCGGGCCAGATCTCGTCATGGCGGCGTCGGTATTCATCGGCCATGCCGGGATTCAGCATCATGCGGAACGCGTATCTCTGCATCACCCCCTCCGCAGCATGGACCACAGGCGCGGCAGCGCGATCACCCCTATCAGCAGCGCGCCGACGATGATCGACATGACGATGCCCGGCACGTTCAGAAGGCCCAGACCGAATGTCACCAGCCCCATGACCAGCGCCGCGATCACCACGCCCGGAATACTGCCCGAGCCGCCAAGGATGCTGACCCCGCCCAGAACGACGATGGTCACCACCTCAAGCTCGAACCCGGTCGCGATGCTGGGCCGGGTCGAGCCGAGGCGCGAGGTCAGGCAGATCGCGGCGATCCCGCTCATCAGGCCGGTCAGCAGGAACAGGATGAACCGGATCCGATCCACCCG
The DNA here is from genome assembly GCF_000763905.1 of Paracoccus halophilus. Lineage (GTDB taxonomy): Bacteria > Pseudomonadota > Alphaproteobacteria > Rhodobacterales > Rhodobacteraceae > Paracoccus > Paracoccus halophilus. The sequence goes on along the minus strand of NZ_JRKN01000032.1, from coordinate 10,017 downwards.
GATGCCCGAGAAACGCGCGGCGGTGGCGTTGTTGCCTATGGCATAGACCATGCGCCCGAAATTGGTGAGGTGCAGGATGACGCCAAAGACAATCGCGGCAAGGGTAAAGATCACCATCTCGACCGTGATCACCCAGAAGACATAGCCCTGCCCGAACCATGCAAAGCTGGCGGGATAGCCGGTAAAGGCGCCATCGCCCAGCACGATATAGCTGATGCCCCGGAACAGGCTCATCGTGCCGATGGTCACGACGATCGAGGGCAGGCCGAAACGCGCGACCAGCAGCCCATTGAAGGCGCCGCAGGCCAGCCCGGTGCCCAGCCCCAGCAGCACAAGAACCGGCGTGCCGGCCCCCGCCGCCATGGCCAGCCCCATCACGGTCGAACACAGCGCAATGGCCGAGCCGACCGAAAGATCGATATCCCCCGCCACGATCAGCATCGCCATGGCGAATGCGATCATCGCCTTTTCGGTAAAGTTGAAGGTGGCGTCGGACAGGTTCCAGGGGTCCAGAAAATAGGGCGAGGCCAGCGAATTGGCGATGAAGATCGCCGCCGCCACGATCAGCAGCAGCATCTCCCAGCTTTTCAGGGCGCGGGCTGCCGGGCTGATCAGCCGGTCGGGGATATTGCGGCCCGAGGCGGCCGGGACCGAGGTGGTGGTTGCGTCGCTCATGTCCGGTGCTCCGCCCGTTTCAGGATGATGCGGCCCGGATCGCGTCTGCCGCGTGCGTTGAAGGCAATGGCGATCAGGATGGCGCTGCCGGAAATCGCCATCTGCCAGAAGGGCGAGATGCCGACGACCGGCAGGGCATTCTTGATGATGCCCAGAAACAGCGCGCCCATCACCGCGCCCGCGACCGATCCGGCCCCGCCCGCAATGGCGATGCCGCCGATCACGCAGGCAGCGACGACGTCCAGTTCGAACCCGCCGGCGATATCGACATAGGCGACGGCATAGCGCGCCACCCACAGATAGCCGGTCAGCCCGGCCAGCGCCCCCGCCAGCACGAAGGCCGCGAATTGCGTCCGCCCGACCGAGATGCCGGTATAGACCGCGGCATGGGGATTGCCGCCCACCGCGTAAAAGGCCCGGCCCAGCGGCGTGCGCAGCACCAGCAGCGCGAATCCCGCGACGATCAGCACCGCAAGCCATGCCATCACCGGCAGCCCGGCGATGACCGCGCGGGGAAAGGCCTTGAAGCCCTCGCTCATCTGGTGGGCGTTGATCCATGCGCCGCCGGTCAGCAGGAAGATCGCGCCGCGATAAATTGTCATCGTACCCAGCGTCACCACGATCGAGGGGATGCCCAGCTTCCACACCAGCAAGCCGTTCACCGCCCCAAGGCAGGCGCCCAGCCCGATTGCCGCCAGCAGGATCAGCGGCAGGGGCACGCCCATGCCGTCCAGCAGCGCCGCGACCATGCCGCACAGCGCCAGATTGGCAGCGACGGACAGGTCGATGCATTTCGTCAGGATGACCGCCATCTGGCCAAGCGCCAGCAGGATCAGGGGCGAGGTATCGGTCAGCACCCCCGCCAGATTGCCCGGCGTGACAAAGGCCGGAAAGCGGCTGGCGATCACCGCCAGCAGCACCAGAATGGCCAGCGCCAGAATGGCCTCGCGTGATTTCAGGACGGTCATGCGGCCTCTCCTCTGTCCTGCGCAGCGATGCCGACGGCCGCACGCACCAGATTTTCCGGCGTCATCCGGTCACTCGCGAATTCGGCGGCAATGCGCCCCTCGCGCATGACGATGACGCGGTCGGACATGCCCAGGATCTCGGGGATTTCGCTGCTGACCATGATCACGGCCAGCCCTTCGGCGGCCAGTTCCGACATGAAGTCATGCACGGCGGCCTTGGAGCCGATGTCGATGCCCTTGGTCGGCTCATCCAGAATGATGACGCGGGGGCGGGTGGCCAGCCATTTGGCGATGACCACCTTCTGCTGGTTGCCGCCCGACAGAAGGCCGACATCCTGATCCAGACTGGCCGCGCGCAGATCCAGCCTTTGGGTATATTCCCGCGCCAGCGCGAATTCCTGCGCCAGCCGGATAAAGCCGTTGCGGCTGGTCCGCGACAGCGAGGGCAGCGTGACGTTCTGAAAGATCGGCATGCCCTTGACCACGCCCTGACGGCCCCGATCCTCGGGGACATAGACGATGCCCGCCTCGACCGCCTGGACCGTGCTGCGGATCACGCGCACATCCTCGCCCATCCGGCAGGCCCCTTTCGAGGGCTGGGTGATGCCGAACAGCGATTGCATCACCTCGGACCTGCCCGCGCCGACAAGGCCGTAGAAGCCAAGGATCTCGCCCTCATGCAGGGTAAAGCTGATATCGTCGAATTCGGTGGGATGGGAATAGCCGGCCACCGTCAAGGCGGGCGGGCCGATCTGCGCGGGCCGCTTGGGATAGATCTGATCGACCGCGCGGCCCACCATAAGCTGGACCAGCTCGGCCTCGCTCGTGCCCTCCATCCGGCCCTCGCCCACGAACTGGCCGTCGCGAAAGACCGTCCAGCGGTCGGCGATGCGGAAGATTTCGTCGAATTTATGGCTGATGAACAGGATCGCCTTGCCCTGCGCCTTCAGCTTTTCGACCAGTTCGTAAAGCTCGGCGATTTCCTTGTGGGACAGCGCGGCGGTGGGTTCGTCCATGATCACCACGCGGGCGTCGATGGACAAGGCGCGGGCAATCGCGACCAGATGTTTCGAGGCGATCCCCAGATCGCGCAGCCTGACCGCCGGGTTCAGATCGGCGCCGATCCCGCGCAGGATATCGCGGGCGCGGTCCTGCATCGCCTTGCGGTCGATCAAGCCAAAGCGTCCGCGCGGGGCATGGCCGATAAAGATATTCTCGGCCACGGTCATTTCATCGAACAGGACGGTTTCCTGATGGATCGCCGTGACACCCGCATCGCCCGCCGCCTGCGCGGTGGGAAAGCGCGCCTCGGCCCCATCGACCATGATCTGCCCCTCATCGGGCTGATAGATGCCGGTCAGCAGCTTCACGATGGTTGACTTGCCGGCGCCGTTTTCGCCGATCAGCGCGGTGACCTGACCGGGGTAAAGGTCCATCTGCACCCCGTCCAACGCCCGGACACCCGGGAATGTCTTGACGATGCCGCGCAGCGACAGCACCGGCTTTTCGGTTTGAGCCAGCATTGGAAATGTCCTTCAGGAAAGCAGGGGCCGGCGCGGGACCGACCCCGGATGCAACTCAGAAGATCGAGCTGAACTCGTCCACATTGCTTTCGTCATAGACGAAGGGATCGGCCATCGCGGCCTCGGTATTGTCGTCCAGCGTCGCCTCGCCCATGCGGCCCATCGGAATGGTCGCGCCGGGTTCCGCCGTCGCATCGCCCTTGGCCAGATGATAGGCGATCATGGTCGCCGAATAGCCCAGATCGATCGGGTTCCAGATGGCGAACGATTTCGAGGCACCCGATTTCACATGCCCCGCCATTTCCGAGGGCAGGCCCAGCCCGGTCACGTTGACCTCGCCGATCTTGCCGGCATCGGTCACGGCCTGCGCGGCGGCCACGATGCCGACGCTGGTCGGCGCGATGATCGCCTTCAGATCGGGATAGGTCTGCATCAGGCCCTGCGCCTCGCGATAGGATTTGTCGGCCAGATCGTCGCCATAGACGGTGCCCACGACCTTCACATCGGGATAATTGCCCGCAACCTTGTTCATTTCCTCGATCCAGGTGTTCTGGTTGGTCGAGGTGGTGGTGGCCGACAGCACCGCGACCTCTCCGCCTTCGGGCAGGTTGTCGGCGGCCAGCTTGATGATCATGTTGCCGATCAGCGGCGCCGAAGACGGGCTGAGATGCATCTGACGCCCTTCTGCCGCGACGCCGGAATCCCATGAAATGACGGTGATCCCGCGTTGCATCGCCTTTTTCAGCGTCGGCACCAGCGCGTCGGTATCATTGGCGCTGACGGCGATGGCATCGACCTTTTGCGCGATCAGGCTGTTGATCACCTCGATCTGGCCTTCCGCCGTCGTGTCGGTGGGGCCGGTATAGATGATCTCGACATCGCCCAGTTCTTCCGCGGCTTCCTGCGCGCCCTTGTTCGCGGCCTCGAAAAAGCCGATGCCAAGCGCCTTAACGACGAGCGCGATCCGCATGTCCTCGGCCTGGGCCGAGCCTGCGATCAGCGCCGTCGCCATGGCGGCGGTAGTCAGGGCTTTGGTCAGTATGCTCATATCGTGTCCTCCCCTGATGAGCGTGCTTGCGCGTTAATCCTCCGCGCGCTTTTTACGATCCGTCGCGGCCACCTCGGTCACGATCAGACGGATTTCCGCAGCCTCCAGCATCCTGGCTGAGCGGTCGTCGATGCCATCATCGGTGATGACGGTGTGAATCCGGGCCAGCGGGCACAGCAGCAGGCTGGAGCGCTGGTGAAACTTGGAACTGTCGGCCAGCACGATCAGTTCATCCGCCTGGTCGATCAGCTTCTGTTCGGCCTGAACCAGCAGCGGGTCACCCTCCATCAGCCCCAGCGGGCCAAGACCGCGACAGCCCATGAACATGCGCCGGGCATAGAAATGGTTGCTGCCATCGGTGTCGAAGGGCGACAGGATGATGTTCTGTTCGCGATAGATGGCGCCAGCGGGCAGCATCACCGTGTTCTTCGACTGCTTCAGCAGATGTTCGGCAATCGGAAAGCTGTTGGTAAAGACCTGCAACCGCTTGGTCGTCAGAGGGTGAACCATCTGAAAGGTGGTGGTGCCGCCATTGATGATGATGGCATCGCCGTCGTCGCACAGATCGACGGCGGCCTGCGCGATTGCGCGTTTTTCATCGATATTGATCGTTTGGTTCACTGCGAAGGGCCGGGCATTGATGCCCACGAATTGCGACGGCGCGATGGCTTCGGCCCCGCCACGCACCCGGCGCAGCTTTTTCGCCATGTGCAGCGTGGCGATATCGCGACGCACCGTCGCCTCGGACGCGCCGGTCAGCGCACAGATATCGGCCACCGTCACGACGGGGCGTTCCTGCACAGCCGACAGAATGATCCGATGGCGTTCAGTTTCCAGCATGGCGTCCTCCCTTCACGGCAGATTTCCATCATCGACACGCATTGTCAATCATTTTCGATCCTCTTTCCTGTCATAATTGCGAATATTGATTGTTAATGATCGAAAATGATTGACTTGCGGGCTTATCAAAGCGTATTTCAAGCGTGAAGGCGCGGCGGCCCGCCGGCGTCAAGGGGAGGCTTCCATGACTGATACTCTTACGGCTAACCGGCTGGAAAACCTGTGGGATGACGCCAAGGCGGCCCAGATGAGCGAATCGGAAAAGCTGCTCTATCGCTCGAATCTGCTGGGCTCGGACAAGCGGGTGACCAATTACGGCGGCGGCAATACGTCGGCCAAGGTGATGGAAACCGACCCGCTGAGCGGCGATCAGGTCGAGGTGCTGTGGGTCAAGGGATCGGGCGGGGATATCGGCTCGATCACCATGGACGGGTTCGCGACCCTTTATATGGACAAGTTGCGGGCGCTGAAGGGCAAATATCGCGGCGTCGAGTTCGAGGACGAGATGGTCGGCTATCTGCCGCACTGCACCTTTGCGCTGAACCCGCGCGCCGCATCCATCGACACGCCGCTGCATGCCTATGTGCCGCGCAAGCATGTCGATCACGTCCATTCCGATGCCATCATCGCCATCGCGGCCTCGGTCAATTCGCGCGAATTGACGGCCGAGATCTTCGGCGACGAAATCGGCTGGCTGCCCTGGAAGAAGCCGGGCTACGAGTTGGGCCTGTGGCTGGAAAAATTCGCGACCGAAAACCCCGACGCCAAGGGCTGCGTTCTGGAAAGCCACGGACTGTTCACCTGGGACGACGACGCCAAGGGCTGCTATCTGACAACGCTGGACATCATCAACAAGGCCGCCGCCTGGCTTGAGGCGAAAACCGCAGGCAAGCCCGCATTCGGCGGCGAAAAACGCCCCACCCTGCCCGAGCAGCAGCGGCGCGAGGTCGCGGCCAAGCTGATGCCGGTGATCCGCGGCCTGGTCTCGAAAGACCGCCACAAGGTCGGGCATTTCGACGATCAGCAGGCAGTTCTGGAATTCGTCGGCTCGCAGATGTTGGAGGATCTTGCGCCGCTGGGCACATCCTGCCCCGACCATTTCCTGCGCACCAAGATCCGCCCGCTGGTCGTCGATTTCGACCCGGCAAACCCCGATCTGGACGCCACCATCGCCGGGCTGGCCGATGCGGTCTCCGCCTATCGCGACGATTACAAAGCCTATTACGACCGCTGCAAACACTCCGACAGCCCGGCCCTGCGCGACCCGAATGCGGTGGTCTATCTGATTCCGGGCGTGGGCATGATCACCTTCGCGCTGGACAAGGCCACGGCGCGCATCTCGGGCGAATTCTATGTCAACGCGATCAATGTGATGCGCGGCGCCTCGGGTGTCAGCACCTATCAGGGCCTGCCCGAACAAGAGGCATTCGATATCGAATACTGGCTGCTGGAAGAGGCCAAGCTGCTACGCATGCCCAAGCCGAAATCGCTGGCCGGGCGGGTCGCGCTGGTGACCGGCGGCGCGGGCGGCATCGGGGCCGCGACGGCGGAACGCCTGCTGCGCGAAGGGGCCTGCGTCATGCTGGCCGATATCGACGCCGGCGCGCTGGACAAGGCCCGCGACGGTCTGGCCGCGCGCCACGGCAAGGATGTCGTGCGCAGCGTCCAGATGAATGTGACCGACGAGAATCAGGTCATCGGCGCCTATGCCGATCTGGCGGTGGAATTCGGCGGCGTCGATATTCTGGTCTCGAACGCCGGAATCGCGTCCTCGGCCCCGGTCGAGGATACCTCGCTGGCGCTGTGGAACAAGAACATGGATATCCTGTCCACCGGCTATTTCCTTGTCAGCCGCGAGGCGTTCCGCACCCTGCGCGCGCAGGATATCGGCGGCTCGGTGATCTTTGTCGCCTCGAAGAACGGGCTGGCCGCCAGCCCCAATGCCAGCGCCTATTGCACCGCCAAGGCGGCCGAGATCCATCTGGCCCGCTGCCTTGCGCTGGAAGGCGCCGAGGCGGGGATCCGCGTCAATGTCGTGAACCCGGATGCGGTTCTGCGCGGCTCGAAGATCTGGTCGGGCGAGTGGCTGGATCAGCGCGCCTCGACCTACAAGACCGACAAGGAAGGGCTTGAGGAAATGTATCGCCAGCGATCCATGCTGAAACGCTCGGTCCTGCCCGAGGATATCGCCGAGGGCGCCTATTTCTTTGCGTCGGATCTGTCGGCCAAATCGACGGGCAACATCCTGAATGTCGATGCCGGCAACGTTCAGGCTTTCACGAGGTAAGTGCCATGATCGACAAGACCCTGATCGAATCCGAAAATGCCGCCCGGCAGGCCGATCTGGCCGCCGACTACGACGCGCTTGGCAGCCGTCTGGCCCGCCGAGGTGTGGACATTGCCGCCCTGACCGACCGCGCCGCCGGTTTCGGCGTCGCGATTCCCAGCTGGGGCACCGGCACCGGCGGCACCCGCTTCGCCCGCTTTCCGGGCGAGGGCGAACCCGCGGGCATCATGGACAAGCTGGACGATTGCGGCGTCATCCACCAACTGACCGCGGCCACGCCAAAGGTCAGCCTGCATATCCCCTGGGACAAGGCCGATCCGGCGCTGCTGCTGGAAAAGGCGCAAGAGGTCGGGCTGGGCTTCGACGCGATGAATTCCAATACATTCCAGGACCATGCCGATCATCCGCTCAGCTATAAATACGGCTCGCTCTCGCATACCGATACAGCGACCCGGCGGCAGGCGGTCGAGCATAATCTGGAATGCATCGAAATCGGTCAGGCCATCGGATCGAAGGCGCTGACGGTCTGGATCGGCGATGGCTCGAACTTTCCCGGCCAGACCTCGCTGTCGCGGCAGTTCGACCGCTATCTGGACTCGATGAAGGCGATCTATGCCGGGCTGCCGGGCGACTGGCGGATCTTCAGCGAGCACAAGATCTACGAGCCCGCCTTCTATTCGACGGTGGTGCAGGATTGGGGCACCAGCCTGATGATCGCGCAGGAACTGGGCGATCAGGCGCAATGTCTGGTCGATCTGGGCCATCACGCGCCGAATGTGAATATCGAAATGATCGTCGCCCGCCTGATCCGCGCGGGCAAGCTGGGCGGATTTCATTTCAACGACAGCAAATATGGCGACGACGATCTGGACAGCGGCACGATCGAGCCATTCCGCCTGTTCCTCGTCTTCAACGAACTGGTCGAGCTTGAGGACACGCCCGGCCTCGATCTGGCACATATGATCGACCAGAGCCACAATGTCACCGACCCCATCGAAAGCCTGATCATCAGCGCCTGCGAGATTCAGCGCGCCTATGTGCAGGCATCACTGGTGGACCGCGCGGCGCTTGAGGAGTACCGGCAGGCAAACGACCCGCTGATGGCGGCGGCCACATTGCGCGCGGCCTTCCGCACCGATGTCGAACCCATCCTGGCCGAAGCCCGCCGCCGCAGCGGCGCCGCCATCGACCCGGTCACCGCCTACCGCGCCTCGGGCTATCGCGCGCAGGTGGCGGCGAAGCGGCCGAAATCGGCGGGTGGCGGCGGGGGAATTGTTTGAGAGCGCGGTGTCAGAGGGCTGCCGTCACGATGATCTCGACCCTCAACTGGTCCCGCGCCAGCCTGGCTTCGCCGCAAGCCCTGGCCGGCGCGTGGCCTTCGGAGACCCAGTCATCCCAAACCTCATTCATTTCCTGAAAATCCTTCATATCGGCCAGCCAGATGATCGCCTGCAGGATTTTTTCGCGGGACGACCCCGCCTCTTGCAGCAAGGCATCCACGCGCGACAGGCAATCGCGCGTTTGCTCGGCAACGCTGGCCCCATCGCCGACCTGACCGCAAAGATAAACCACGCCGTTATGGATAACGGCCTTGCTCATCCTTGCGCCTGTATGCATTCGTTTGATCATGATTTTCCCTTTCATGCCGATATGTCTTTATCGTTATCCTGCATCGCCGCGATCTCACCAAGTGTGACGGGCTTCAGCGGTGGACGGATACGGTAATAGCCGGTCGCGTCCTCGGATTGTTTATTCGCGGCGGCCAGAACAGAGTTCACCGTCAGACCGCAATAGCGCCCCTGACACGGCCCCATTCCGACCCGACCGAAAGCCTTGGTCTGATTTGGGCCAAGACAGCCGAGCCCCGCATAGCGACGAACGTCGCCCGCCGTGACCTCTTCGCAGCGGCAGATGATCGTCGCATCGGCTGGGGCCAGTGCCCCCGGATAAGGCGGATAGGCCGTGTCGAGAAACGGTCGGATTGCCTGCTCATTGCGCAAGCCTCGCAGGAAAGGCGCGGCCAGCCGGTCACGGGCATCCGCCGCCATCGCCTTTAGCTGAAAGCCGGCCTGAAGCGCGGCCAACCTGCCACGTAGCGCAGCAGCCTTTGCCCCGGCGATTCCGGCGCCATCCCCGGCCACAAAAATACCGGGGATCGAACTTTCCCCCCATTGATCGGTTTCAGGGCGAAAGCAATGCTGGGCAGCGTCCCAAGTATGCGTCATGCCAAGCGCGCGGCTTGCCTGCACATTCGGCACGACGCCATGATGCAGCAGAACCGTATCGCATTCGATCCGATGACGCCGCCCCCCGCAGTCGAGTGACAAGGCCTCGGCATGGTCGCGCCCCTTGACACTCAATCCGCTGGCGTGGCGATAGCGTGCGATACCCGACGCGCGAATTTTGCGCATCATCGCAGCGCCCTTGGCAAGATAGTGCTAGGCTCCAGACTCGTTAACTTTCATAGCCAGAAGAGGACAGTTGCGGCGAGAGCGATGGCCGAGAAGAAGGTTTCCGGGCATCTGTCGTAACGGGTTGCCACGCGCCTGCAGTCCTTCAAGCGTCCAAACATGATTTCGATGCGGTTGCGGCGTTTGTATCGGCGCTTGTCATATTTGACTGCCTCCTTACGGGATTTCCGGCCGGGGATGCAGACCTTTATCCCCTTGTCTGTCA
>NZ_JRKN01000031.1 GCF_000763905.1 Paracoccus halophilus | reverse complement strand
GAGCCGCTTTGCGCTCGTATCGTTTCCGGGTGATTTCGGTCCAGGGCATCATGATCTCCGTTCGTTCTCACAAACAAACAGAATCATAACTCGCTGAAATCACCCAACTCATTTCCGATCAGGCTCTAATGTTGCGGCCCGCCACGCCCGCCCGCGCGAAAGGGCGCAACCGCCGACAGGATCGGCAGGCCCTGCCAGCGCGTGCCGCGCAGGGCGTGGCGCACATGCCAGCGTTGCGCCATGGCGACAAGGCGCAGACCCGGATCATTGCCGATCAGGGTGAAATAGCTGCTCAGCGGGCGCTCGGTCCGGCCGACGCGGCGACGGAAATGGCGCAGGGTTTCGCGATGCGCGGCGAGCGCTGGCGTGGCGACGGCGCGGTGATCCTCGGTGCCGCTGACCGGCTCGGCGCGCGAGGTGGCGGCGGCGATTCGCCAGCCGCCGGCCTCGCGTTGCAGATCAAGGTCGATGATGCCAAGATGCGACCCCCAGAAACCCGCCATCACGGCGGGCTTTCCGGCCAGCGTGCCGCGCGCGGTATCGATACCCGGCCCGGCCGGGTGATCGGGGGCGGGAAAGACCCGGTGCGTGTGGCCCGCGATCACGACATCGATGCCCGGCAGCGCCGCCAGCGCGGTCGAGGCGTTTTCCATCATCGGCGCGGGTTCAAGCGCGCCGATGCCGCTATGGGACAAGGCGACGATCAGATCGCTGCCGGCGGCCCGCAGGCGCGAAATGCCGGCGCGGGCGGCGGTCAGGATGTCCTCGATCCGGGCATCGGCCTTTAGCCCCGGCTCCCATTCCACCGTTTGCGGCGGCAGGAACCCCAGAACGCCGATGCGCAGATCCTGCGGCTGCCCGCAATGGTCGCGGAACCGGCGCCGCAGGATCAGTTCCGGAACGCTGGGCAACGGTTTCGAGACCGACAGATTGCTGGCGACATAGTGAAAACCCGCCGCCTCGACGGTCCGGCGCAGAAAACCCAGGCCATAGCTGAAATCATGGTTGCCAAAGGTCGCCGCGTCATAGTCCAGCGCGTTCATCGCGGCGATGGCGGGGTGTATCCGGCGATTGCCCGCCTCGCTTGCTTCGGCCAGGTAATCGCCCATCGGGCTGCCCTGCAGAAAGTCGCCATTGTCGAACAGCAGGCAGTTGGGCACCGCGTCACGGGCGCGGGAAATCAGCGCGGCGGTGCGCGACAGGCCCAGATGCGGCGCGGGACGGTTGGCGAAATAATCATAACCCAGCACATGCATGTGCAGATCGGTGGTCGCCAGGATACGGAGCGTCAGCCGGTCGGGTTGCCCGGCGGCATCTGCTTGGGGTCGGTCGAACATGGTCGAGCTGGTCCGGTTCATTTCGCGGCCACTATGCAACCCTTGATTGCATATGTCGATCTGTTTGCTCATGGGGTGCTTGCATGCCGGCCGATGACATGGGAATAGGCCCGAAGTGAGTCAGGGGCAGCAAGCGGATCGGTTCAGGATGAAGTTCTCGACACGCCAGGATACCGAATTGTCGGCCGAGTCGCTGTTCAGTGCCATCAGCAATTTCGATGCCATCGAACGCATGCTGACGCGGCGCGGCGCCAGCGTGCGGCGCGAGGATGCGCTGACCGCGCCGGCGGTGGGCATGAGCTGGTTGATCGGGTTCGACTTCCGCGGCCGCTATCGCGAGCTGTCGCTGCAACTGACCCGGATCGAGCCGCCCGAGACGATCGTCATCGAAGGCGGCTCGGATCAGTTCGACCTGTCCATCCAGATGACCGTGCTGGCGTTGACCAAGACGAAATCGCGGCTGATCTTCGTGACCGAGGTGCAGCCGCGCAGCCTGAAGGCGCGGCTGATCCTGCAGACCGTCAAGCTGGGCAAGCCGCAGCTTGACAAGAAATTCGCGCAGCGGATCGGCGAATTCGCGGATAATCTCGCGGCGGTCAGCTGACCTGATCCCGACCGCTGGCCGGGCGCTCAGCCCGCCTGCGCGAGTTGCCGGGCGCGCAGCGGATCGGCCGGATAGACGCCCAGCACGTTCAGGCTGGAGGTAAAGTAATCCAGTTCCTCCAGGGCGCGGGCGACATTGGCGTCCTCGGGATGGCCCTCGATATCGGCATAGAACTGCGTCGCGGTAAACACGCCGTCCACCATGTAGCTTTCCAGCTTGGTCATATTGACGCCATTGGTCGCGAAGCCGCCCATCGCCTTGTAGAGCGCCGCCGGAATGTTGCGGACCCGAAAGACGAAGCTGGTCATCATGGTGCCATCGCCCTCGCGATTGCTGCGGCGGCTGAAATCGGGCTGGCGCGACATGATCAGGAAGCGCGTGGTGTTGTTCTGGCGGTCCTCGATATCGGCCGCCAGTTCCTCCAGCCCGTAGATCTCGCCGGCCAGCGGCGCGGCCAGCGCGGCCAGCGACTTATTGCCGCGGCGCGAGATTTCCAGCGCCGAGCCCGCCGTGTCCGCGCCGACGATGCCGCGAATCTCATGACGGCGCAGAAAGCCGCGGCACTGGCCCAGCAGGACCGGATGGCTCATCGCCTCGCGCACCTCGGCAAGCTGCGTGCCGGGCACCGCGAGCAGGCTGATGCGGACGCGCACGAAACCCTCGTCGATGATGTGCAGCCCGCTTTCCGGCAGCAGGTGATGGATATCCGCGACCCTGCCATAGGTCGAGTTTTCGACCGGCAGCATCGCCAGTTCCGCGCGGCCGCCGCGCACCGCCTCGATCACGTCCTCGAAGGTGCGGCAGGGCAGGGCCTCCATGTCGGGACGATAGGAACGGCAAGCCTGATGGCTGTAGGCGCCGGGCTCGCCCTGAAAGGCGATCACCTTTGATTGAGTGGCGTCGGTCATGGGGCACACCTTGTTTTCTGGGCGCGATCTTGGCCATAATGGGGCCGCGATCATCTCCGTTTTCTGTCCTGCGGGCGAGAACTATACCTTGAACCGCCGGAACAAAAGCGGATAGATAGCTGACGAAATCCACGGACAGACCGCACAAGGGATCCGCAGACATGTTCGACACCATGACCGTCACCAAGGCAGCCGGCGCGCTGATCGGCTCGCTTCTGTTTCTGTTGCTGATGAACTGGGCTGCGTCGGCGATTTACACTGTCGGAACCGAAAGCCATGACGGCGAAATGGTGCAGGCCTATTCGATCCCGGTCGAGGATGCGGGCGGCGAGGCCGAAGCGGCCGAAGAAGGCCCCGATTTCGCGACCGTCATGGCCTCGGCCGATGCGGCGGCGGGCGAAAAGGTCTTTGGCAAGTGCAAGGCCTGCCACAAGCTGGATGGCACCGACGGGGTCGGCCCGCATCTGAACGGCGTGATCGGCCGTGCGGTCGCCAGCATCGGCGGCTTCAGCTATTCCGACGGCATGGTCGCCCATGGCGGCGACTGGACGCCCGAGGCGCTTCAGGAATTCCTGGCCGATCCGAAAGGCGTCGTGAAGGGCACCAAGATGGCCTTTGCCGGCCTGAAGAAGATCGAGGACCGCGCCAATCTGATCGCCTATCTGGAAAGCCAGCCGTAAGAGCCGCTGCCATCGGCGTGATACGGGCGTCCCGCAGGGGCGCCCTTTTTCGTTTCCGGTGCCGCCATGTCCGGCGCTGGATCACGCAATTGCATGTTGAACGCGGGCGCATGCCTGTTAGCCTTGCGCCGAGGCGGCCCCGCGACGGGCCCGAACGAGCCAAGAGGATCAACAAGACCCGATGAAAATGCCCTTTCTGCGACACGCCCCGATGGCCCTGCTGCTTTCGTTCTTGCCCGCCATGGGCCTTGCCCAGACCCCCGAGCCGGCACCGCAGAAACCCAGGACCATCGTGTCGCACGGCATCGCCACCTTCGGCGAACCGGATCTGCCCGCCGATTTCACGCAGTTTCGCTATGTGAACCCCGAGGCGCCCAAGGGCGGCGAGATCTCGTTATCGGCGCTCGGCGGATTCGACAGCTACAACCCGTTTACCCATCGCGGGCGGGCGAATTTCATGTCGGTGATGATGCTTGAGCGCTTGATGGAAAGCCCCGCCGACGAAGAAGGCGCGGCCTATTGCCTGCTGTGCGAGACGATCGAATATCCCGAAAGCCGCGATTGGGTGATCTTCAAGCTACGCCCCGAGGCGAGGTTTTCCGACGGCACGCCGCTGACCGCGCATGACGTGCTGTTTTCGTTCGAGCTGCTGCGCGATTTCGGCCTGTCCTCCTATCGCACGGCGATTTCGCGCATCGTCGCCAAGGCCGAGGTCATCGACCCGCAGACCATCAAGTTCATGTTCCAGCCCGGCTATCCGCGCCGCGACGTGATCCAGCAGGTCGGCAGCCAGATCGTGTTCTCGCGCGAGGATTTTCGCAAGAACAAGCGCGATATCGAGCAGTCCAGCAATATCCCGTTTCTGGGATCCGGGCCCTATGTCTTTGATTCCGCGGATTTCGGTCGCTCGATGGTCATGCGCCGCAATGCCGATTACTGGGGCAGGGACCTGCCGATCAATGTCGGGCGGCATAATTTCGACCGCATCCGGCTGGAATATTTCGGCGATTACGATGCCGCCTTCGAGGCCTTCAAGGCCGGCGTCTATACCTTCCGCAACGAGTCCTCCTCGCTGCATTGGGCGACGCGCTACGACTTTCCGGCGGTGCAATCCGGCGCGGTGAAAAAGGAGATGCTGCCCGATGGCGGGCTGGCCGGCGGGCAGTCCTGGATCTTCAACCTGCGGCGCGAGAAATGGCAGGATATCCGCGTGCGCGAGGCGATTTCGCTGATGTTCAACTTCGAATGGTCGAACGAGACGCTGTTTTACGGTCTGAACACGCGGGTCAATTCCTTCTGGGACAACAGCCCGCTGAAAGCCGAGGGCAAGCCCGGCGAGGCCGAGCTGGAACTGCTGCGGCCGCTGGCCAAGGACCTGCCCGAAGGCATCCTGACCGAGGACGCGGTGGTGCAGCCCGTCTCGGGCAAGACCCAGCTTGACCGCGCCAATCTTCGCAAGGCCTCGGCGCTCCTGAACGAGGCGGGCTGGACGCCCGGCCCGGACGGCATGCGCCAGAACCAGAAGGGCGAAAAGCTGACGCTGGAAATCCTCAACGATAACCAGAGCTTCGACCGGGTTATCAATCCATTCGTGCAGAACCTGCGGGCGCTTGGCATCGACGCGGTGAACACGCGCATCGACGATGCCGAGATGACCACCCGCACCCGCAGCCACGATTTCGACATGATCACCGACAATTTCGCCTTGCTCGGCTATACCGTCGGCGGCGGGGACGAGCAGATCTTTGGCTCGGAGAATGTCGGCGATGTGTTCAACCCGATGGGGCTGGCCAACCCGGCCATCGATGCGCTGATCCGAAAGGGGATCGAGACCGAGACCCGCGAGGACATGGATACGCTGGTCAGGGCGCTGGACCGCAGCCTGCGGGCGCTGCGCTTCTGGGTGCCGCAATGGTACCGCGCCGATCACACCATCGCCTATTACGATATTTTTGGCCACCCCGAGACCATCCCGCCCTTTGCTCTGGGTGAGCTTGATTTCTGGTGGTATGACGCGGATAAGGCGGCAAAGCTGAAACAATCCGGCGCGCTGCGCTGACCCTTCCGGGTCGGCGCGGGGCAGCACGGGACAAGAGGCGGGGCGGATGGCAGCCTATATCCTGCGGCGTTTGCTGCTGATCATACCCACATTGATCGGCATCATGCTGGTCAACTTTGCGCTGACGCAATTCGTCCCCGGCGGCCCGATCGAGCAGATCATCGCCCGCGTCCAGGGCGAAGGCGATGCCTTGCGCAACATCACCGGCGGCGGCAATGACGCGCAGTTGCAAACCAGCGAATATGCCGGCGCCCGCGGCATCCCGCCGGAACTGCTGGACCGGCTGGAAGTGCAGATGGGATTCGCCGAGATCGTCTGCGCGCCCGGCTATCAGGGCGAGCCGGACCTGAAGGCCGCGGAATGCCGCAAGGAAAAGATCGGCGCGGTCCGGCGCTTCTTCATCATGATGGGCAACTATCTGCGCTTTGATTTCGGGACCAGCTTCTTTCGCTCGATTTCGGTGATGGATCTGGTGGTCGAGAAGATGCCGGTCTCGATCACGCTGGGGCTGTGGTCGACGCTGATCGCCTATATCGTCTCGATCCCGCTGGGCATCCGCAAGGCGGTCAGGAACGGCACGCCCTTTGACACATGGACCAGCGGCGCGATCATCATCGGCTATGCGATCCCGGCCTTTCTGTTCGCGGTGCTGCTGATGGTGCTGTTCGCGGGCGGCTCGTACTGGCAGATATTTCCGCTGCGCGGGCTGACCAGCGAGAATTTCGACCAGCTCAGCCTTGTCGGCAAGATCCGGGATTACCTGTGGCACATCACGCTGCCGGTGATCTCGATCACCATCGCCAGCTTTGCCACGCTGACGCTGCTGACCAAGAACAGCTTTCTGGACGAGATCAACAAGCAATATGTGATGACCGCCCGCGCCAAGGGCCTGACCGAGCGGCGCGTGCTTTACGGCCATGTGTTCCGCAATGCCATGCTGATCGTGATCGCGGGCTTTCCGGCGATGTTCCTGGGCGTGTTCTTCGGCTCGTCCATCCTGATCGAGACGATCTTTTCGCTGGACGGGCTGGGCCGGCTGGGATTCGAGGCGACCGTGCAGCGCGACTATCCGGTGATCTTCGGCACGCTTTACGTCTTTGGCCTGCTGGGGCTGCTGGTCGGGATCCTCTCGGACCTGATGTATGTGCTGGTCGATCCACGCATCGACTTCGAGCGGAGGGCGGGCTGATGGCGATATCGGAACTGAACCGCCGCCGGCTGCGGAATTTCCGCCGCAACACGCGCGCCTTCTGGTCGCTGGTCATATTCTCGGTATTCTTCGTCGTGTCGATGTTCGCGGAACTGGTCGCGAATGACAAACCGATCGTGGTCAGCTACCGGGGCGAGCTGTTCTTTCCGGTCTACCAGTTCTATCCCGAGACCGCCTTTGGCGGCGATTTCGGAACCGAGGCGATCTATACCGATCCCGGCGTGCAATGCCTGATCCGCACCGGCGGCCGGCAGGAATGCTGGGACGACCCCGAAGGCGTCACCCGCGAGGCCGCCGAGACCGGCCAGATCGCCGGCGAGCCGGTCGAGGCCGGCTGGATGATCTGGCCGCCGGTCCCCTATCACTATCGCACCATCAACAATGTCGGCACCGCGCCCAGCCCGCCCGACGCGGCGCATCTGCTGGGCACCGACGACACCTCGCGCGACGTGCTGGCGCGGGTGATCTATGGCTTTCGCCTGTCGATCCTGTTCACGCTGATCGTGACCGTCGTCGGCTCGGCCATCGGCATCGCGGCGGGGGCGGTGCAGGGCTATTTCGGCGGCCGCACCGATCTGATATTCCAGCGGGTGCTGGAGATCTGGGCCTCGACCCCTTCGCTTTACGTCATCATCATCCTGTTCGCGATCCTGGGGCGCAGCTTCTGGCTGCTGGTCTTTGTCTCGATCCTGTTCGGCTGGCCGGCGCTGGTCGGCGTCGTGCGCGCCGAGTTCCTGCGGGCGCGGAATTTCGAATATGTCCGCGCGGCGCGCGCGCTTGGCGTGTCCGACCGCAAGATCATGTTCCGCCATATCCTGCCCAATGCCATGGTGGCGACGCTGACCATGCTGCCCTTTGTCGTCACCGGCACCATCTCGTCGCTGGCGGCGCTGGATTATCTGGGCTACGGGCTGCCCACCTCGGCGCCGTCGCTGGGCGAACTGGCCCTGCAAGCCAAGCAGAACCTGCAGGCGCCATGGCTGGGTTTCACCGCCTTCTTTTCCTTTGCGATCATGCTGTCGCTGCTGGTCTTCATCTTCGAGGGCATCCGCGACGCCTTCGACCCAAGAAAGACATTCCGATGACGCCGGTTCTGGAAGTCAGCGATCTGCGGATCGGGTTCCGGCAGGACGGCCGGACCGTACCCGCCGTCAAGGGCGTCAGCTTCGTGGTGAACAGGGGCGAGACGGTGGCGCTGGTCGGGGAATCCGGTTCCGGCAAGTCGGTCACCGCGCTTTCGACCGTCGGGCTTCTGGGCGAGGCGGCAGAACTCTCGGGCTCGGTCCGATACGAGGGGCGCGAACTGGTCGGCGCCTCGGACAGGGATCTGCGGCGGGTGCGCGGCAATGACATCAGCTTCATCTTTCAGGAGCCGATGACCTCGCTCAACCCGCTGCACACGCTGGAGCGCCAGCTGCGCGAAAGCCTGGCGCTGCATCAGGGGCTGAAGGGTCCGCAGGCGCGGGCGCGGATCGTCGAGCTGCTCGAACGGGTCGGCATCCGCGACGCGGAATCGCGGCTGGACGATTACCCGCATCAATTGTCGGGCGGTCAGCGTCAGCGCGTGATGATCGCCATGGCGCTGGCGAACGGCCCGCATCTGCTGATCGCGGATGAACCGACCACCGCGCTGGACGTCACCATCCAGGCGCAGATCATGGAGCTGCTGGCGGCGCTGAAATCGGCCGAGTCGCTGTCGATGCTGTTCATCAGCCACGATCTTGGCCTTGTGCGCCGCATCGCCGACCGCGTCTGCGTGATGAAGGATGGCGAGATCGTCGAACAGGGCCCGGTCGAGGCCATATTCGCCGATCCGCAGCACGAATATACCCGCATGCTTCTGGCGGCCGAACCCAAAGGCCGCGCCGACCCGGTGCCCGCCGATGCAGACGAGGTGATCTCGACCCGCGACCTGAAGGTCTGGTTTCCGATCCAGCGCGGGCTGTTGCGGCGCACGGTCGGCCATATCAAGGCGGTCAATGGCGCGACGATTTCGGTCCGCGCGGGCGAAACGCTGGGGATCGTGGGCGAATCCGGCTCGGGCAAGACCACGCTGGCGCTGGCCGTCATGCGGCTGATCGAAAGCGACGGGCCGATCCTTTACATGGGCCGCGACATCGCCCTGACGCCGGGGCGCGCGCTGCGCGGCTTGCGCCGCGACATGCAGATCGTCTTTCAGGACCCCTATGGCAGCCTGTCGCCACGCATGACGGTCGAGCAGATCATCGCCGAGGGGCTGGGCGTGCACGGCATCGAGCCGGGCCGCAACCGCCGCGAGATGGTCGACGAGATCATGCGCGAGGTCGGGCTGGACCCGGGGCTGATGCACCGCTATCCGCATGAGTTCAGCGGCGGCCAGCGCCAGCGCATCGCCATCGCCCGGGCGATGATCCTGAACCCCCGGCTGGTGGTGCTGGACGAGCCGACCAGCGCGCTGGACATGACCGTGCAGGTGCAGATCGTCGAGCTGTTGCGGCGCCTGCAGCGCAAGCACGGGCTGGCCTTTCTGTTCATCAGCCACGACCTGCGGGTGGTGCGCGCCATGTCGCATCAGATCATGGTCATGCGCGCCGGCGAAGTGGTCGAGCAGGGCACCACCGACGAAGTGTTCGAGGCGCCGAAAAGCGACTATACCAGCCGCCTTATCGAAGCCGCCTTCCTGACCTCGGAAACCCCATGAAGATCCTGTTCGTCCATCAGAACTTTCCCGGCCAGTTCCTGCATCTGGCGCCCGCCCTGGCCGCGCGCGGGCACGAGGTTCTGGCGCTGACGGATGAAAAGAACCAGCGCCCCTCGCCGGTCAGGGCGGTGCGTTACAAGACGCCGCAGGAGTTGGCGATGCCGCGGATGCTGGGCAGCACCTATTGCGAATATACCGAGCGCGGCTGGCTGGCGGCGCGCGGCTGCCGCGCGCTGCGCGACCGGCACGGCTTCGTCCCCGATCTGATCTTTGGCCATAGCGGCTGGGGCGAGACGCTGTTTCTGCGCGAAATCTATCCCGATGCAAGGCTGCTGGTCTATGCCGAGCTTCTGTATCGCACGCGCGGCCATGACGTGGGTTTCGACCCCGAGGTCAGCCCCGATACCGATGAGGGCCGGGTGAGCACGGTCGCGCGCTCGGCCCATCTGATCCAGGGGCTGGTGCAGGCGGATGCCGGGCTGGCGCCGACCGGCTATCAGGCCGGCTCGTTCCCGCCCGAGCTTCGCCAGAAGCTGACGGTGATCCATGACGGCATCGACACCGGCATCGTCAAGCCCGACCCGCAGGCCGAACTGGCGCTGCCCGACGGGCGCAGGCTGCGCCCGGGCGACGAGGTCCTGAGCTATGTCTCGCGCTCGCTCGAACCCTATCGCGGCTTTCATCGCCTGATGCGGGCCTTGCCCGGCGTGATGCGGGCCCGGCCCGATGCGCAGGTGGTGCTGGTCGGGGCCGATGCCGTCAGCTATGGCGCCAAGCCCAGGGATGCCGACAGCTGGAAGGAAAAGCTGCTGGCCGAGCTGGACGGCCAGCTTGACCTGACGCGTATCCATTTCCTCGGCCGGGTCCCCTATCGGCAATACCTGTCGCTGCTGCAGATCAGCCGCGTGCATTGCTATCTGACCTATCCCTTTGTGCTCAGCTGGTCGCTGACCGAGGCGATGGCGGCGGGCTGCTATATCGTCGGCTCGGATACCGAGCCGGTTCGCGAAGTGCTGCGCGAGGGGGAAACCGGGCGGCTGGTGCCGTTTTTCGACCAGCCCGCGCTTGAGGCGGCGCTGATCCGCGGGCTTGCCGGCGAGGACCCGGAGGCGGCGCGGATGAAACAGGCCGCGCGCGATCTGATCGTGGGGCAATACGATCTGAGGACGAAAAGCCTGCCGCGGCTGGTCGAATGGGTGGAAAGCTTCGCCCCCGTCGGGACTGGGGGTTAAAGCTCGATCTGCGGACCGGGCGGCAGTTCCGGCAGGATGTCGCGCGGCGGCGCGTCGGGACCGGGATCGCGCTCGGGGTTCAGGCGCGGATCGTCGCCGGGTGCGGGCCGCAGCATCTCGCGAAGCGCATCCCCCACCGGCGGTGGTGGCGGTGCATCCGCGCGGCGCCGGATCAGGATATCGCCGTTCTCCAGCCGCTCGGGCGCCTGATAGTTCTGCACATCATCCATCAGCTTGCCCAGATCCTGAAAAACCGGGCGCAGCGACAGCATGGTATCGCCCAGATCGCGGCCCAGCCGTTCCAGATGCGGCTCGGCCTCTTTCAGCATGTTCTGCATGAAGCTTTCCAGCCCGCGCTCAAACAGGGCGCCATTGCCGTCACCGCCTTCGCTGCTCTCCGGCGCGGGGTCTTCGGCCGCCGGCGGCGTCCAGCCCTGCGCCAGCCCCGATGCCGGCGCCGCCAGCGCAAGGAAAAGGATCAGGGCGAAATCGCTGCGCATGGGCGTGTCCTTTCGGTATCTCCTCCGGGCGAACCGCTGGCGCGGGCGAAAGGTTCCGCCCGCTCAGGCGGTGCGGGCGCGGCACATGTTGCGAAACGTCTCCCAGGCTTCGTTCAGGGCGCGGGTGCGGGCCTCGGCCAGGCGGATCGCCTCGGGCGGCAGGCCGCGGGCGATGGCGCGGTCGGGATGCGATTCGCGCACCAGATCGCGCCAGCGCTTGCGCGCCTCGGGCAGGGGGGTGTCGGGGGTGACGCCCAGAACCTCGCATGAGGGGCAGCCCTCGCGCCGGTCATGGCGGGCGCGGATGCTGGCGACCTGTCGGGGCGGAATGCCGAAGATGCGCGCCACCTCGTCGATAAAGATGATCTCGGCCTCGTGCAGTTCGCTGTCAGCGACGGCGATGATGAACAGCCCCTCGATGATGTCGGCCAGCACCGGATCGCCGGGCGGGAACATGCGCGCGATGCGATGCGCCCAGGCGTCGAAGCCTGCGACATCCTGGCGTGCCAGATCGAACACGCGGGCGGCGTTCTTTTCCTCGGCCCGGGGGATGATGAACAGCCGGCGAAAGGCCGCCACCTCGGAGCGGGCGACGGCGCCGTCGGCCTTGGCCAGCTTGGCCCCCAGCGAGATGATCGCGATGGTGAAGGCCACGGATTTCTCGGGCGGCGTCGCTGGCCGGCGGGCGCCGACGATGGCCATGAACCGGTCGGCGATGCGCTGCCAGAAGCTGCGGGGCTTCGGCAGTTCGGGGCAGTTTCCGGGCGGTGTCGTCAAGGCGTCCATGATGCCAACCTAGGTGGCGCAACGGGGCAAGTCCACCGACATTCCCGTCAGGCTCAGCGCGTTATCTGCGGCTTTCCAGCGCAGCCTTGACGACCAGCACGACCAGCGCGATCACGGTCAGCGTCGAGGCGGCGGCGAAGGCGCCGGTGGTGTTGAGATCGTTGAACATCAGCTCGATCTGCAGGGGCAGGGTGTTCGTCTGCCCCCGGATTGAGCCCGAGACGACCGAGACGCCGCCGAATTCCCCCACCGCGCGCGCCGTCGCCAGCACCGCGCCGTAAAGCAGCGCCCAGCGGATATTCGGCAGCGTCACGCGCGAGAACACCTGCCAGCCGCGCGCGCCCAGCGTCACGGCAGCCTGTTCCTGTTCCGACCCCTGCGCCTGCATCAGCGGCAGAACCTCGCGCGCGACAAAGGGGGCGGTCACGAACATGGTGACCAGCAGGATGCCGGGCAGGGCAAACATGATCTTGATGTCGTGATCTGCGAGGAACGGCCCCAGCAGCCCCTGGCGCCCGTAGAGCAGCAGATAGCAGATCCCCGCGATGATCGGAGAGATCGAGAACGGGATCTCGACCAGCACCATCAGCAGCTTGCGCCCCGGAAAGCGGAACCGGGCGATGGCCCAGGCGCTGGCGATTCCAAAGGCGATATTGACCGGCACCACGATCACCGCGACCAGTGCGGTCAGCCAGATCGCATGCCGGGTCATCGGATCGGTGATATTGGCGACATAAACGGCCCAGCCCTCGGCAAAGGCGCGCCAGAAGATGAAGACCAGCGGCGCCACGACGAAGATTGCGGTCAGCACCACGGCCAGCCCGATCAGCAGGCGCGGCACCGCACGGCTCTGGCCGGGGGCATGGGGCAGGGCAAGGGCGGTCATCTGCGGATCTCCAGATGGCGGGCGGCGCGCAATTGCAGCAGGTTCGAGAAGACCAGAACCAGCAGCGCCAGCATCAGCAGCACCAGCGCGATGGCGGCGGCGCCCTGATAGTCGTATTCCTCAAGCCGGATATAGGCTAGGAGCGCCGCGATCTCGGTCTTGAAGGGCAGGTTGCCGGCGATAAAGACCACCGCGCCGAATTCGCCCAGCGAACGCGCGAAGGCCACGGTCGATCCGGCCAGCCAGGCGGGCAGGATCGCCGGCAGCACGACGCGGCGAAAGATCGCAAACGGCCGCGCGCCCAGCGTCAGCGCCGCCTGTTCCAGCGCCGGGTCCAGATCCTCGAGCACCGGCTGGATGGCGCGCACCACGAAGGGGGTCGAGGTGAATGCCATGGCCAGCGCCACGCCGCCCAGCGTATAGACCAGCTCGATCCCCGTAGCCTGCAGGGGACCGCCGAACCAGCCATTGGCCGAATAAAGCGCGGTCAGCGAAATGCCTGCGACCGCCGTCGGCAGCGCAAAGGGGATATCCATCAGCGCGTCCAGAATACGCCGCCCCGGAAAGTCATAGCGCGTCAGCACCCAGGCCATCAGCAGCCCGTAAAAGGCGTTGAAGATCGTCGCCGCCACCGCCGCCGTAACCGTCACCCGCAATGCGGCAAGGGTGCGGGGCGAGGTGACGATGGACCAGAACTGGCCGGGCCCGATCTCGGCCCCTTTCAGGATCAGCGCGATGACCGGGATCAGGATGATCAGCGCGACATAAAGCAGCGTCGTGCCGAGGCTCAGCGAGAACCCCGGCAAAACGCGTTTCGGCTTGATGGCCGCCGTGCTCATCTGTTCACGAAAACCTTGTCGAGGATGCCGCCTTCGGCGAAGTGATCCGCCGTGACCTGTTCCCAGCCGCCATAGACATCGTCCACGGTGACCAGTTCGAGCTGCGGGAATTCAGCGGCATATTTCGCCGTCACCTCGGCATCGGTGGTGCGGTAATTGTTCTGCGCCATCGTGTCCTGGGCCTCGGGCGTGTAAAGCCAGTTCAGATATTCGGTCGCCACTTCGGTCGAGCCGGCGCGTTCGGCATTCTCGGCCACCACGGCGACGGGGAAGGCGGCGAACAGGCTCATGGAGGGCGTCACGGGCACGAAGCCCTGATCGGCATATTGCTTGGCGATGGATTTCGTCTCGGCCTCGAAGGTGACGAGAACGTCGCCGATCTCGCGCTCGGCAAAGGTCTGGGTCGCGGCGCGCCCGCCAGTGTCGAAAACCGGGACATTGGCGAAGATTTTGCCCAGGAATTCCTGCGCCTTGTCATGGTCGCCGCCATTCTGGGCCAGCGCATAGGCATAGGCCGCCAGATAGGTATAGCGCGCATTGCCGCTGGTCTTGGGGTTCGGGAAAACCGGCTGCACATCCTCGCGTGCCAGATCGTCCCAATCCTCGATCCCCTTGGGATTGCCCTCGCGGACCAGGAAGGACGGCAGCGAAAAATAGGGCGAGGCGCCGTTGGGGAAGGCCTCGCGCCAGTTTTCGGCCACCATGCCGCCCTGGGCCAGCACATCGACATCGGTTTCCTGGTTGAAGGTCACGACATCGGCCGGCAGCCCCTCAAGGATCGCGCGCGCCTGTTTCGAGGAGCCGGCATGGCTCTGGTCGATGGTCACATCGCGCCCTGATTTTTCCTGCCAATAGGTCTGGAATTGCGGGTTCAGGGCCTCGAACAGTTCGCGCCCGATATCGTAGCTGACATTCAGCAGCTTGTCCTGCGCCAGCGCGGGCGAGGCGCCAAGGACCAGCGCCAGCGCGGCCAAGCGGAGTTTCGGAAAGGTCATATGGCTTTCTCCTTGCGGTGTTCGACGGGCGTTATGGGCGCGGGTGCGCCGCGCGGCGCCGGAAAGATCGCGCCCGCTTCGGGGCGCAGGGTGACGCGGGCGCCACGGGTCAGGGCGGCGGCCTGGGGCGCGCGGCGGGGCAGGTCAACGGGGATCGTGCTGTCGCCGTCGCGCAGGTCAATGCGCAGGATCGCGCCATTGCTGTCGCAGCGCGCGACCTGCCAGCGGCCATTCGGATCGGCCTGCGGCGTGATGTCTGCCGGGCGCAAGAACAGCGTCGCCGGCCCGTCGGGCAGGGCACGGCGGGGCAGGCGGCTGGCATCCAGCCCCGGCGCCTCGGCCCGGCCGGCGTTCAGCGTGACCGGCAGTTCCACCGTCGCGCCCATGAAACGCGCGACAAAGGGCGATGCGGGATGGTCATGGATCTGGTCGGCATTGCCGATCTGCTCGATCCGGCCATCGCCCATGACCACGACGCGGTCGGCCAGCTCAAAGGCCTCTTCCTGGTCGTGGGTGACGAAAATCGTGGTCGAGCCGGTCTGATCATGCACGTCGCGCAGCCAGGCCCGAAGATCGCGGCGCACGGCGGCGTCCAGCGCGCCGAACGGCTCGTCCAGCAGCAGGATCGACGGCTCGATCGCCAGCGCCCGGCCAAGCGCCACGCGCTGACGCTGGCCGCCCGACAGTTGCACCGGATAGCGCTCGCCCAGATGCGTGATCTGCAGGAATTGCAGCAACTCATCGACCTTGGCCGCGATCTGCGCCTTGGGTGGCCGGGTCGCGCGCGGCCGCACGCTCAGGCCGAATGCGATATTGTCGCGCACGCTCATATGCGGAAACAGCGCATAATGCTGAAAGACAAAGCCGATGCGCCGGTCCTGCGCCGCGAGCCGCAGCCAGTCGGTGCCATGCACGTCCAGCGCCCCGGCATCGGGCCATTCCAGCCCGGCGATGATCTTCAGAAGCGTCGTCTTGCCCGAGCCCGAAGGGCCGAGCAGCGCCACCAGTTCGCCCGATTCCACGGTCAGGTCGATCCCGCGCAGGACCGGCGTGCCGCCGAAGCTTTTGGTCATGTTCTCGATACTGATGGACATGCGCCCCCCTTGTTCGGGACCGGGTTAGCCCTGCGATGCGACGGCGGCAAGACGGCGGATATTCCGGGCCGGGCTGCGGCGGCGAATGTTTTTCCAAGGTGCCGGCGCTGCTGGTCCATGGTTCCGGCAGCATGGGCGCGGCGCGAAAACCTTTCGGGGATTGCTGCCGCTCCGGCGCCGGATTTCCTTATTTTTCAGATGTTACCCCTTCGCAAGCACGTTCGGCGGTGCTAGGGATCGCCGGCAATGCAAGGGGGCGACATGACGCAAGGGACGGGCGATCTGCGGATTGAAAGGGAAAGCCCGCTGGCGCGGGATCTGTCGCTGCTGTTTGAACGCCACACGGCCGATATGCATGCCGATACGCCGCCGGAATCGATCCACATGATGCCGCGCGCGGCGCTCGCCGGCCCTGACATCGCCTTTTTCGTGCTGCGCGAGGCGGGGCGCCCTCTGGGCATGGGCGCGGTCAAGCGGATCGCGCCGGATCATGGCGAGATCAAGTCGATGCATATCCTGTCCGAGACGCGGGGCCGGGGCTTTTCGCGCCTGATGCTGCAGGCGCTGATCGACCATGCCAAGAACGAGCGCATGGCGCGGCTGAGCCTTGAGACCGGCGTGCAGCCCACATTCATCGCCGCGCGCGGGCTTTATGCGCGGGCCGGCTTCGTCGAATGCGGCCCCTTTGGCGAATACGGAGCCGACCCGAACAGCGTTTTCATGACCCTTGGCCTGAAAAACACCGAAGCGGACGGTTGAATCGCCTTGCAAGCTGCGCCATGACTGCCGCCATGCGGGCCCGTAGCTCAACTGGATAGAGCAGGGACCTTCTAAGTCCAAGGTTGAGGGTTCGAGCCCTTCCGGGCCCGCCATTATTTCAAGCAATCACGGCGGCTTGGTTCGTTGAACCAAACGCGGCGTATTGAACTCGCAGCCCCGCCGAGGTGCTCGGGGCTGAAACGGGCATAGGTGCTGCGCATGATCGGCGGATTACTGTGGCACGGTTCCCGGATGCACATGGTGAATTTTTTCTGGCCACGCCCTTTATCTTAGTGATTTACTCGGATAACAGGTTTGCGAGGCGAGCCGGAAGTCCAACATATGTCACCAGTCTGTTGCATCACAAGCGCAATGACCCTGCCGTCGCAGAATCTGCGGAGCCTTCCGATCACGCGGCCACGCAAGGCTGGGGCCCGACAGTTGACGTCACATGCCTTGCTGTGCGCCCCCGAAAGGTTCCGGGCGTCCTGCGACGCGCCCGTCTGCTGAGCATGGATGCGCTTCTCGCCCGCCGCGTCGCTGAAACGCACAGCCTGCAAGCGGTGCTGAATGGCGTGCTGCGCGAATTCGACACGGGCAGCACCATCACACGGCATGGCCGCCATTTCTGTTTTCTCGCGCTTGGCAGCGACGTGCTTGAGATCGAGGTCACCTATCGTTCCGCGACCGGATGGCATCGTTTCGGCCAGATCCGCCTGTGCCGCGACGATGTCTGGCGAGCGGCCGCGTTCGATGACGTGCTGGATTTCGTCATCCGGCTGATCTACCCGGAACCGGCATCGCATCTTCATTGTGCCGCCCTGCTGGACCGCATGCGGTCCAGTTGTGCCGGCATCGCGCAGGCGCTTTCGGAGCGGGCGCCACGGTCGTCCGGACCTGCCGGATCTTCGGCGGCTGATCCGGACGACCCTTTCCTGGCGGCGGAGCAGGCGGCGGTATTCGGGCATTTCATGCATCCCGCGCCGAAAAGCCGTGCCGGCATGACCAGCGCCGAGGCGGAAATCTACATGCCGGAATTTGGCAGGGGGTTCGCGCTGCATTATTTTCTGGCCCGGCTGGATGCGGTCCGTGAATGGTCGGCGACCGACAGGCTGCCCAGCCATCTGTTTTCGGCGCTTGCGGATGACATGGGCATCCAGCTGCCCGATGGCTATGCGCTGCTGCCCGCGCATCCCCTGCAGGCGCGGTACATCCGGGCGACAGGCGCGGCCGATGCCTGGATTGCCGACGGGCGCCTGGTGGATCTGGGCAGGCGGGGGCCGGCGTTTTTCGCGACCAGTTCGGTGCGATCGGTCTATGCGCCAGGGCTTTCCTATATGCTCAAGTTCTCGATCCCTGTGCAGTTGACCAACTCATGGCGGGTGACGCGGCCGCATGAACTGGTCGAAGGGCCGATGATGGCGGCGCTCGCCAGTGCCTGGGACCTGCGCGCCGCCGAGCCGAATTTTCATCTTGTCGACGATTGGGCATCGCTCGCGGTTCGCGGTCTGGAAAGCGATCGCGGCGGCTTCGAAACGATCATCCGGGCGAACCCGTGCCAAGATTCGCCCAGCCCGCTGGTGCAGGTGGCGGGGCTGACCGCCGATCCCCGTCCCGGAAGGCCATCGCTGCTTGCAAGGGTGATCGCGGACACCGCCGCGTCAGGCGCGATCGGGCTTCCGGCCGCGGCCCGCCTGTGGTTCCGCTGCTATCTGGACCATGTCGTCCGCCCCCTCATCCGGTTCTATTCCCGCTTCGGCATCGCCTTCGAGGCACATCAGCAGAACATGCTGATCGCGCTGCACAATGGCCTGCCGGTTGCCGGGTATTTTCGCGACAGCCAGGGATATTACATCGAAGAGAGCCTGTGCGCCGCAGCCTCGCAGGCGACCGCGCTGGCGGCATCCTGCCGCAACCTGTTCTATCCGGCCGACGAAATCCGGACGCGCTTTGGCTATTACCTGATGGCCAATCAGGTGTTTGGCATCGTGGCCCGGCTGGGCGTCGACGGCTTGCTGCCGGAACGGGACACGCTGGCCATGATCCGCGACGCTCTTCAGCGGACCCATGACGAATGTGGCGCGCGCGGACGCGCCTTTATCGCCACGCTTCTGGCCGATGAAATCGCGGTGAAAGCGAATTTCCAGACGCGCAGCGATGATCTGGACGAACTGATGGTCGCGGGCGAGCGTGCCATCTACCTGCGCATCCCGAACCCTCTTGCTTCTGCGGGCGCGCTGCATGTCGCTGCCTGAACAGAAGGGAACGGAGCCCGCCCGCGCCTTGCGCCAGTTTCTGGAAGCTGCCTGTTTCGAGCGGCTTGCAACCTGCCAGGTCAATCCCGAGGGCCGCGACAGGGCCGTCCTGACGCTGGGCCAGACGCGGTTCCACCTGTCCATGACGCAGGGCGCTTTCGGGCGGCCGCGAATCGACCGGGCGATTCCGGTCAGGATCGGCGATGCCTCGGGGCGCGCGGCGCGGATCGGCGATATCGGCAAGGTGCTTGAACAGGTCGCAGGGATCAATCCGGATGTGCGGAACCACTTCATGACGCGGCTTTGCGATACCGACCGGAACTGGCGGATGATCCTGCCCGCGATGGCCGCGCGCAGCCGCAGGGGATTGGCGTCGATGGCGCTCGATTCGCTGCTTTTCGAGGGCCACCCCTATCATCCGCTGTTCTGCGCGCGCAGCGGCTGGAGCGATCTTGACCGCCGGGAATTCGCGCCCGAGTTTCAGGCCGCGATCCGGCCTGTCTGGCTGCAGATCGACGCGCGGCTGTGCCATGTCGAATGCGCCGAAGCGCCAGCGGACTGGTCGGAATGGCAGGCCGTCGCGGGGGCGGGGACCGTCGCGGTGCCGCTCCATCCCTGGCAGTTCAGACATCTGCGTGACGCCTCCGCGCTGTCCGTATGGCTGGACCGGGGACAGGCGCGGCTGCTGGGCGAAGGGGCGATCTACCAGCCGTCGCAATCCTTGCGCACGCTGTTTTCACCGATCAGCCCGGCCGGCCCGCATCTGAAGCTGCCGCTGTCGGTCGCGGCCAGTTCATCGCTGCGCGATCTGGAACCGAACACGATCAGGGTCGCGCCGTCGATCTCCAACTGGTTGCGGCGGATCATCGATTCGGATCCGGAATTTTCGGCCCTGGGTTTCCGAATTCAGCGCGAATTCGCCGCCATAGATGTCGACCGTGGTGGTCCGCTTCAGGGCAGGCTGGGCGCGATCTGGCGCGAATCCCCCGACGCCCTGGCCGATCCGGGCGAGACGCTGCTGCCCTTCAACGCCCTCTATGCCAGCGAGGCGGATGGCCGCCCCTTGCTGGACCGCGAGATCCGCGCCATCGGGCCGGGTAGCTGGCTGGATGCGCTGATCCGCCACGCCGTCCTGCCGGTCTGGCATCTGCTGATCGCCCACGGCGTCGCCATCGAGGCGCATGGCCAGAACCTGATGCTGCGGCTGCGGGCCGGCCGGATCACCGGGCTGATCGCGCGGGATTTTCACGAAAGCCTTGAATACGTTCCCGGCGCCGGGGCAAAGGGCAGCGAACCCTTTCCCGCGCTTGACCGGCTTGATCCGGTCTTTCGCGATGCGCCCGACGGGCAGTTCCACCGCATGGCCAACACCGCCGAGCTGAGCGCGCTGTTTACCGACAGCCTGTTCGTCTTCAACCTGGCCGAGTTTTCCGCCTTGCTCGCCCGGGTCTACGGTTTCCATGAGGCCCGTTTCTGGCGCCGCGTCGCGGGTAGCCTGCGCGATCACGCGGCACGCCTTGGCCTGGGCGGGGTCGCCGCGCACTATCCGGTATTCGCCCCGACGCTTGAGGTGGAACCGCTTCTGCGCGCTGCCCTGGGCCATCTGCCCGAGACGCCGCTGATGGTGGCCAATCCGCTTGCACCCAACGCGGCGCCAGAATCTCCAGCCCGCCGCGTCACCGATCAGGATCCATTTGGAGAAATCTCATGTTTTATGTGAATAATAAATTGATATTGAATAATAATATAGCTGAGGCGGCGGCCAGGCTGAAGCCGCTCGGCGGTCTGGCCGATCTGCGCGTCGGTCTGCGGATGCGGGATCTGGCCGGATATGTGGCCACTGTGCTCGCGCTGCGGGAACGGGGGGCGGGCGTCTTTCCGATTCATCCCGACATGCCCGATAGCCGCACCAAGGACATGCTTGCCCGGGCCGCATGCGACATCTTCCTTGACGATCACGGGATCACAAGGTTGCCGGGCATCGGGCGCGGCGGCGAGCTGGTGCAGATGAGTTCGGGCACGACCGGCACGCCCAAGGTGATCACGCGAAGCTGGGCCGAGGTCGCGACCGAGATCGACGCCTATGTTTCGGATTTTGCCGAACCCGACGCGATGACGCCGGTGATCGCTGCGCCGACCACCCATAGCTACGGGCTGATCCCCGGTCTGATGGTGGGGCTCAGGCGGGCGCGGACCAGCGGCCGCATGCCGGTGGTGCTGGACAATACCAATCCGCGTTTCATCCTGAAGATCCTGCGCGAGACCGACCGGCCGCTGCTCTATGCCTCGCCGGCGCTGTTGCATCTGCTGGCGCAGCTGACGCCCGAGCCGATCCATGCCGCCATGACGTCGGGCACGATCCTGCCCGAAGCCTGGTTTCGCACCATCCGCAGCCGCACCCGTCATCTGTTCCAGCAATACGGCTGCTCGGAACTGGGCTGCATTTCGATCAATCGCGATCTGCAAAGCCCGACCGATATCGGCCACCCGCTGTCCCATCTTGCCGTCCGGCTGGGCGCCACGGTCGATATGCCCAGCGAGATCATCGTCACCTCGGGCGGCAGGACCGTCCATACCGGGGATCTGGCGCGCCGCGACCGCTCGGGGCGGATTCTGTTCGTTTCGCGCAGCGACGACATGATCAATGTCGCCGGTTTCAACACCTATCCGATCGAGATCGAAACCGTGCTGGGCGATTGCAGCGGGGTCGATGATGCCGTCGTATTCGCCATCGCGGACAGCTTTGCCGGCACAAGGGTAGGGGTCCTGTTTGCCGGCCGCGCGCAGCCCGACGAGGTTCTGGATTTCGCCCTGAAGAACCTAGCGCCGTTCCAGAGACCGGCCGCCATCCGCAAGGTCGAGGCCCTGCCGCGCGAAGCCAATGGCAAGATCAGCCGCCGCCGGGTGCGCGAGGATTTCGCCGCCGGCCTTTACGATGCGCCGCAAGCCATGGTGTCGTCATGACGCGTGCGGAACTGCTGGCGGCGATCCGCAGCGTCGCGACGCAAAGGCTGCAGGTCGCGGCTTCGGCCCGGATCGACGAACAGACCCGGTTCGAGGACGATCTGCGCTTCGACTCGTTGCGGATGATGAACCTGTTTCTCTATCTCGAAACCGAGCAGGGCGTTCAGCTGACCGATGAGGCCATCGGCGCCTCGGCGCTGGCGCGCGTCGGCGATCTGATCGACCTGCTGGCCGCCTCCGATGCTGTCCCGGTCGCGGCGGATCATGTCGCCGATCCGGGATCATTCGCCGATAGCGGCTATGTCGATATCAAGGTGCATTGCGTGGTTTCCTGTCTCTCGGCGCTGATCAAGGCGGCGGGGCTGGATCATCGGCCCTATTATTTCGGGCTTTGGGACGAAGGCTTCGCGGTCGATGACCAGGGTGCGCTGCGCTATCACCATCCCGATGTCAGCCATGCGCATCTCTTTGATGCGGCGGCGCGTCTCTATGGCCTGCGCGCGCGGCAATGGTATGATTTCCAGCGCGGCAAGGACGAGAATATGCGGCGGCTGACGCGGCTGGTCGAAAGCCCCGCCGATGGTCGCACGGTCATGGCGATGATCGACCTGTTTCACCTGCCCGAGCGGGAAAACAGGTTCAATCAGGACCCGTTTCCGCATTACGTGCTGCTGCGGCGCACGGATGACCCCGACATCTGGTTCATGGAGGATCCGGATTTTCGCTGGGAAGGACCGATGGCGCGCGACGCGATCCTGAACGCCGCCGCCCAGGCCAGCGTCGCCGGCGGCTTCCTGCTCGATCCCGGCGCGATCCATGAACCGGCGGATGCCGATACAGCCGAATATTTCCTGGCGCGGTTGCGCAGCGACAATCCACTGACCGGGGCTGTGATCCTTTGCATCGACAGGGTCGCGGCGGCCGCCGATCCGGCGCCGCTTGAAACCCGGCTGGCCGAAATGCCGCTGCTCATCATCCGGAAATACGCCTATGAGCACGCCTTTGCCTATTTCTGGCGTGATCTGGGTCGCAGCCATGACAGCTTTCTGGCCCATTGCGACCGGATCGAGGCGCTGGCCGCAGGCCTGCGGCAGAGCCATTTCGAGGCGGTGCGTTTTGCCCGCACCGGCGATCGGGCGGCCTTGCCGGTGCTGAGATCCCGGCTGGATGCGCTTGACGCGCTGGAGAGGCGGATCAAGTCCGACCTGCGCGAGACGTTTCAGGACTGGCGCGCCAAACATGGCTCGGCGCTGGTGCCGGCATGAGGCTTTCGCTTTGCACCATCACGTTCCGGCACCATCTGATCGGCATCGAGACGATCTCGGAATGGGCCGTCGCCAATGATTTCGACGGAATCGAGCTGTGGGGGGTGCATGCGCGCAACCTGCGCGCGGTTCCGCGCCTTGGCGAGCACTGGCTGCGGCGGCAGGGCCTCGACTGCGTGATGATCAGCGATTACCTGATGGCTGACGATGCTCGACAGGCGCGCATCTGGGCAACCGAACATGTCGAACTGGCGCTGCATTGGGGCGCGCGAAAAATCCGCAGCTTTGCCGGCGCGACAGCCAGCGCGGCGGCCACGCCGGAGGCGGTGCGGGCGACGGCAAAGGCGCTGCGTGCCGCCTGCGAGGTGCTGGCCGATCGCGGGCTGATGCTGCTGATCGAAACCCATCCGGGAACCCTTGCCGATAGCACCGATGCCTGCCTTCGGATCCTGCAGGCCATCGACCACCCGTCGGTCGGGGTCAATCTGGACCCGCTGCACCTGTGGGAGGCCGGCGACGATCTGCGCTCCGCCCTGCCGCGACTGGCGCCCCATATCGCGCATTGTCACCTGAAGAATGTCGATCAACGCTTTAATATGGCGGTATTTTCGCCCGCCAACGTCTATGCCGCATCGGGCAGCCGCAAGGGCATGGTGCCGCTTGGCGACGGTGCCGTGGCCTATGATGAATTGCTGCCTTTGCTGCCGGCCGGCGTCGATCTGTCGCTGGAATGGTTCGGCGATAACAGCTTTGCCACGCTGGCGCAGGATTGCGGCTTTGTCAGGTCGCTGACCGGGGGCTGGCGACGATTGTCGTCCTGCTCCTGACCATTTCCACCCACCACCAACCACAACGAACAGGAAAAACCATGCTTCATCCTTGTAGTCGAACCTTGCTGGCCGGAACCGCCCTGGTCTCGATCCTGACCGCGGCGGTCGCGTCGCAGGCGCAGGAGGTCACCGACCCGGTTGTGCTGGATCAGATCATCCTCGATGCCTCGCGCGGCGAGTTCCTGACCGCCGATCCGTCGACCACCGTCGACGAGGAGGATATCGAGGATGTCCGCACCGGCGATATCAAGGACGTGTTCCAGAAAGAGGCATCCATCGCCACCGGCGGCGCGCAGCCGATCGCGCAGAAATTCTATGTCAACGGTGTCGATCAGGGCAATCTGAACATCAATATCGACGCCGCGCCGCGTCCGAATGCCGCGACCCACCACACGACCGCGAATTACATCGACCCCGGGCTTCTGCGCAGCGTCGGCGTCGCGGGCACGGTCGCGCCGGCTTCCGCCGGGCCATTCGCGCTTGGCGGTGCGGTTGCCTTCGAAACCATCTCGGCCAGCGATTTCCTGCGGGCCGGCCAGACCATGGGCGGCAGCGTCACGCTGGGTTATGACGGCAATGGCGATACCAGGACGGGCGCGCTGACGCTGGCCGCGCAGCATGACGGCTTCGAAATCCTCGGCTATGCCAAGCGCGCCGACGGCAACGAATACGAGGACGGCGACGGCACCAGCTATCCGGGCACCGCCACCGACTATACCAGCTACCTGCTGAAGGCGGGCTACACGACCGGGGACCATGTCTTCCGCCTGTCCACCCAGACCATCACCGACGACGCCCCACGCACGCAGCGCCCCAATTTCGGCGGCTTCAACACCGGCCGGCCGCATCCGGTCATCAAGAGCAAGCTGCGCCAGGCAAGCCACAGCATCCGCTACAGCTATGCCGGCTCGAACCTGTTCAACCCGGAGCTGACGCTGGCCTACAGCAAGTCCGATTATGACATCGACGATCCTTCCTCGACCCAAACCAATGCCGATATCCTGAAGTTCAAGGCGATGAACACCGCGACCTTCGGCGCCGCGACGGTCGAATACGGTTTTGACGTGACCCATGCCGAGGTCGAATACAAGGGAACCTGGGATGCCTCGGTCGCGGATGGCGCCGACGAGACCTCGAAGGTGTTCGGCCTTTTCGCGCAGGGCGAATACGAATTCTCCAACGTGACGCTGTCCGGCGGCGTTCGCTATGACACGCAGAGTTTCGAAGGGCTGAACGATTTCGACGACGATGTCGACGGGTTCTCGGGCAACATGTCGGCCAGATATGCGGTGACCGATACGCTGGATCTCTATGCGGGCTATGCCAATGTCTTCGGCGGGATCGAATTGACCGATGCGTTCTCGATCGACCCGACCGCCTGGGCCT
This sequence comes from Paracoccus halophilus, assembly GCF_000763905.1. Classification (GTDB taxonomy): domain Bacteria; phylum Pseudomonadota; class Alphaproteobacteria; order Rhodobacterales; family Rhodobacteraceae; genus Paracoccus; species Paracoccus halophilus. Next base: position 11,066 of record NZ_JRKN01000031.1, on the reverse strand, counting down.
ATACCGATCTCGACCCCTCGCGCGCCAAGAACTGGAAGGCGGGCATGGAATATGACGATGGTCGCATCACCGCCGGGCTGGAGGCCTTTGACATCTCGATCGACAATGCGCGGGATGTGGATCGCAATGTCGATTTCCGCTCGCGCGGGTTCAATGCGCGGCTGGGTTACTCCTGGCTGGGCGGCGAGGCGGGCATCACGGTGGCGCGCGCCACGCCGGAAATCGACGGCGACGATGCCGGCGCATATGAGACGCTGGATCTTGGCGCGCCGCTTGGCACCATGGCGGCCATCTATGCCCGGCATGAATTCGGCGATACCGGCCTGACCCTGGGAGGCACCATCGAATTCGCCGATGACTACCGGACCGATTCCCCGGATCCGGATTCCGATCGTGAGATCGACGGCTATGCCGTGCTGAACCTTAGCGCGGAATATCAGATCGCCACCATGAAAGGCGCGGTGCTGCGGCTCGACATCAAGAACGTCTTTGACGAGACCTATGCCGATCGCGGCAGCTACGGGCAGGAATATTCCAGCCTGATCCCGCTGAACGAGCCGGGGCGCAATATCGGCATCCGGCTGGATTTCAAGCTCTGACACCAGACCGGCAGGGCCGTCATCCGCAAGGCGATGCCGGGGGCAGGGCTGACGCGCAGGCATGCCTCGCCTCTCCACGGATCGAAGGCGCTCTCATGCGGGGGCGCCTTCGGCATAGCGGATAGACAGCGGGGGCGCTTTCGGTTTCCTTAAGGCGCGCCCCAGGCAGCAAAAATTGAGGCCGGCCAGAAGGCCGGCCCCTACTCGTCAACCAATCAATGACTAAACTCCGCGAATGTCGTGCACCAGAAGCTTGCGGTGCTGGGCGTGACGCACCGCGAGTTTGCGGCCCATGCGACCGGATGCAAGGATACGCGCGCCTTCGGGCGCCTCATCCTCGGGGCGGGTCCGCAGCTCCGGGAACAGCGCAAAGATCTCTTCCTGCGCGCTGGAGCCAAGCGATTTCAGCGCCTCCTTGCCGGTATAGAGCGACTCGGTCTCGGCGCCCTCGGAAAGGACGATCTCGTGGCGGTCGAAAAGGAAGTGGAAATACTCGACCGTCGTCAGATCATGCGCGATATCGATGCCTTCGATCTGCAGCAGCTGCTTGGCGGCGACCAGGACCTCGGCCGTGCCGAACATCTTGCGCGCGATGTTCGAGCGGACCAGCACGCGATGCTGCGGCGAGACCAGCAGGTCGCGCGTGGGCTTGCCGTCCCCCAGGGCGCCGGCGCGGATGCGGATCGGGCGCATGTTCGGGTTGATGTTCAGCATCTTGCTGCCCAGCACCCGCGAGCCGATCCAGCGCAGCGGCTGCAGGCCGCGGTCGCGGGTCAGCACGCGCATGCCGGGGACCAGATCCTCGACCGCGACGGGACCGGATTCGGTGTCGATCATGGTGCCCCTGGCGAAGCAGGGAAAGCAGTTGCGGTCGGTGAATATGCCGTCGTAATTCAGATCGTAATTGGCCCGGTTGCTGGGAAATTTCACCGAAACGATGGGGCGCGAGGTGATCGCCTCGACCTCGGCCTCCGAGGCGCCGCGCGGCGGCGGCATCAGGAAGGTGTTGCCGTCGCTGTCCTGCATGATCCGCACGGTCAGCAAGCGCGTTTCGGTCGAGCCGTCCTCGTTCAGGAAGGTCACCCTGGTCTTGCTGACCGTGAATGTGGAATCGACCTGATAGTTGCTTTCCGTGCCATCCCCGTCGGCATCATGCGAGACGGTTTCGGCCCGGTAGCCGTTGCGGCCGTCATTGGTGCCGATGATGCCATCGCGATTGGTATCGTTGGCCTTGACCTCGACCAGGTTGTCGTAAAGCGGATCCGACGCATCGCCGCGTGACATGCCGCCAAGGATCTTGGTCGCCTCTTCGGCACCGGTATGTTTTTCGATCGGGTCCATGTCGGGCAGCTTGCCCAGATAGATCATGTTCTCGCAATCGGGGCCTTTCGGACCGCAATGCTTGTCATCATCCCACTTGCCGCCACCATGTCCTTCTTCGCCACCGCGCTTGGAACTCATGTTCAAATCCACCACTCAGATACGCAGCCTTACGGCCGACCAACGTAATCGTTTACACGCGACATCATAGCCGGGATCGCATCGGCAGACAGCGATGCGGTCCATCGGGCAGACGGGTTTCAGATGGGATTTGCCAGCTTTTACCCAAGTCGCGAGGCCGGGTCAGAATGATCCGACAAGCTTTTGTCTAATTCACCGGGCAGGATTGGCAATCGCGGGAACTGAACGGATCAGTAGATAAAACCTTGAATTTCAATGCCGACCGCGCGTCATCTCGCCGAGCCCCCTGAAAACGCATCGAAAGTTACCCGGCGGAAACTTGCCATCGGGGCGATCGACCGCGAATTTGCAGGCAAATTCCCGCAATCGGGAAAGTTCATCCATCAACCAAAGGGGGAAACAGACAAGGCCGGGATGAACACCCGGCCTTGCACATGCCTTGAAAGGCGAGTTCGCTTACTCGCGGTTCCCCATGAACTGCAGCAGGAACATGAACAGGTTCAGGAAGTCCAGATACAGGTTCAGCGCGCCCATGATGGCGGCCTTGCCCAGGAAATTGCTGTCCGAATTGGCCAGTTGCAGATAGGTGCTCTTGATCTTCTGCGTGTCATAGGCGGTCAGCCCGGAAAAGATCAGCACGCCAATCGCCGAAATGGCCATCTGCATGACGCCCGACTGCAGGAACAGGTTTACGATCATCGCGACGATCAGGCCGATCAGGCCCATCATCAGGAACGTCCCCATGCCGCTCAGGTCGCGCTTGGTCGTGTAGCCCCAGAGCGACAGGCCCGCAAAGGCGATCGCGGTCACCAGGAATGTCTGGACGATCGAGAACGAGGTATAAGCCGCGAAGATCCAGCTGATCGAAATGCCCATCACGGCCGAGAACGCATAGAACAGCGTCGTCGCGCCCTGCACCGACAGGCGGTTCAGCGCGGCGCCAAAGGCGAAGACCATGACCAGCGGCGCGAACATCACCAGCCATTTCAGCGGCGACAGATACAGGCTGGCGCCGATCTCGGTCAGGAACTTGCCATTGCCGAGCGCATATTGGGTCGGCGCCTCCGACAGCGTCAGGCCGGCCATGCCCCAGGCGGCGCCGGCCGTCACCAGCATGCCCACGGCCATCAGGCCGTAGACCTTGTTCATATAGGCGCGAAGGCCTTCGTCCACGGCAGCCGAGCGCGTCGCGGTCCCGGCCGTGCGGATCGTATTGAAATCTTGCATGTGTTCTCCCCGGTCAGAAGTCGCGGTGCGGCCGCAGCGGCCCACCATCGCGCACAATATTGGCACAATGGCGGGGCTTTTCAATGCGAACCCGCCCCATTTGCGGGGTCCTCACCGAAAATTTGAGCGTTCCGCGGCGGACGCGAAGCAGTCCCGGCCGACTCGGGCCCCGGGCGGACGGCGTCCCCGGCCGGCGCGGCATTTCGGCACGGAACAGACCATTTGCACAAATTCCGCCGCCGAAACCTTGTCTTTTTGGTCAGGTTGGAAAGTTCAAACTCGAAAATTGCGTAAAACTGTTGTAGCGCCCGTATAGATTGTGTGAGGTGGTACCATGAAGCATAACGTGGATGTTCATGTTGGTAAGCGTATTCGTCATCGTCGCTGGATGATCGGCATGACGCAGCAACAGCTTGCCGAAAAGGTCGGCATCAAGTTCCAGCAGATCCAGAAATACGAGACCGGAATGAACCGCGTCTCGGCGTCTCGGCTCTGGGATATCGCCCAGGCGGTCGAGGTTCCGGTCAGCTTCTTCTTCGAGGGGCTTGATGACGGCCACAGCCAGGACGCGGTCGAGGGCGACATCCTTGCCGATAAAGAGGCATTGCAGCTGGTCCGCGCCTATTACGCGATGCCCGAGGCGCAGCGGCGCCAGATCTTCGAGCTGGCACGGGTGCTTTCCGACGCGGCCTGAGCCCGGCCGTTGCGCAGAAGGGTTTCGCTTCCGACCGGCCGGGGTTAAACCTTGCCCCGACACATTGCGACGGGGCGGGCATGACCAGCGGGACCAGCAGAATTTCGGGCGAAACCGCCGAACGCCTTGCCGCGGTCGCGCATGAGTTGGCCGATGCCGCGCGGATCGAGACGCTTCGGCTGTTTCGCAGTCCCGAGCTTCGTCCCGACAACAAGGCCGCTTCGGGCTTTGACCCGGTGACCGAGGCGGACCGCGCCAGCGAACGCGCCATGCGCGCGATCCTCGAGGCGCGGCGCCCCGGGGATTCGGTTCTGGGCGAGGAATTCGGCGCGCGTCAGGGCGATAGCGGCCTGACATGGATCCTGGATCCCATCGACGGCACCCGCGCCTTCATGGCCGGGGCGCCCAGTTGGGGGGTGCTGATCGGCCTGTCCGATGCGCGGGGGCCGGTCTACGGCATCATCGACCAGCCCCATCTCGACGAACGGTTTGAGGGCGGGCTGGGCCGCGCGCGGATGCTTGGGCGACACGGTCAGGTGCCGCTTGCCACGCGGCGCGGCGTGGCGCTGGCCGATGCCACATTGATGAGCACCTATCCCGAGATCGGCGATGCCGGCGAACAGGCCGCCTTTCGCAGGGTCGCGGATCGGGTGCGCCTGGTGCGCTACGGGCTGGATTGCTATGCCTATGCGCTGCTGGCCGCCGGCCATGTCGATCTGGTGATCGAGGCCGGTCTGCAGCCCTATGATGTCGCCGCCCCGATTGCCGTGGTGCAGGCGGCGGGCGGCGTGGTCAGCGACTGGCAGGGCCGGCCCGCCCATGGCGGCGGCCGGATCGTCGCCGCCGGCTCGCCCGAACTTCACGCCCGGGCGCTGGAACTTCTGAACCACGATTGAGGCCCGGCGACAGCGCGCATATGCTGCCGCCGGAACCACCCGACGCCGCTGTCAAGACTTTCGACGAGGAGCCCGCCGATGACCGAGCCGCGCGAAGCTGAAACCGATGCCGCCGAGGACGAGTTCCAGTTGAGCAAGCAGGATATCGAGGCGATCGGCAAGGCGATCGACGATGGCGACAGCCCGGCTCTGGACAGCCTGCTGGAACCCGCCCATGCCGCCGATATCGCCGATCTGATCGAACAGCTGACGCCGGCGCGGCGGCGGGTTTTCCTGCAGCTCTATTCCGGCGAGATCGACGGCGAGATCCTGTCGGAAATCGACGAGGGCATCCGCGACGAGGTCATCGAACAGCTGCCGCACGAGGTGCTGGCCGAGGCGGTGCGCGAGATGGACAGCGACGATGTCGTTGACCTGATCGAGGACATGGGCGCGCCCGAGCAGCAGGCATTGCTGGCCGCGCTGGACGAATCCGACCGCGCCGCGATCGAGCAGTCGCTGACCTATCCCGAATATTCCGCCGGCCGGCTGATGCAATCCGAGGTGGTAACCGCGCCCGAACACTGGACGGTGGGCGAGACCATCGACTTCCTGCGCTCCGAGGAATGGCTGCCCGACCAGTTCTATCATGTCGTGCTGGTCGATCCGCGACGCCATCCGATCGGCTATGTCACGCTGGGCAAGCTGCTGGCCTCGCGCCGGGACGTGGCGCTGCGCGACATCACCGAGGACAGTTTCCGCACCATCTCGGTCCTGCAGGAAGAGGGCGACGTGGCCCATGCCTTCAACAAGTATCACCTGATCTCGACCCCGGTCGTCGATGAACATGACCGGCTGGTCGGCATGATCACCATCGACGACGCCATGTCGGTGCTGGACGAGGAACACGAGGAGGACATCCTGCGCCTGGCCGGTGTCGGGGACGAATCGGCGATCACCGACAGCGTGGCCGAAACCCTGCGCCAGCGCCTGCCATGGCTGATGGTCAATCTGGTCACCGCCATCATCGCCTCGCTGGTGATTGCGGTTTTCGAGACGACGATCCAGCAGGTGGTGGCGCTGGCCGTGCTGATGCCCATCGTCGCCTCGATGGGCGGCAATGCCGGCACCCAGACCTTGACCGTCGCGGTGCGCGCGCTGGCCACGAAAAGCCTGACCGGATCGAATGTCTGGCGGGTCGTCCGGCGCGAGGCGGTGGTCGGCATCCTGAACGGCTTTGCCTTCGCCGTGGTCATGGGGCTGGTGGCCTGGGTCTGGTTCGACGGCATCTCTCTGGCGGCGGTGATCGGCATTGCCATGATCGTCAATCTGGCCATTGCCGCGCTGGCCGGCATCCTGATTCCGCTGGCGCTGGAAAAGGCGGGGGCGGATCCGGCGCTGGCCTCGGGCACATTCGTGACGACGGTCACCGATGTGGTGGGTTTCTTCGCCTTTCTGGGCCTCGCGTCGGCGGTGCTGCTGTGAAGGCCGAATTGCGCAGGGCGGCGCTGCGGGCGCGCGGGCAGGGCGGTGACGGCGCGGCCATGACGCGGCATCTGCTGCAGGCGCTCGCGCCGCATGCCGACAAGGTTCTGGCCGGTTACTGGCCGATGCGCGACGAGGCCGATCCGCGCCCGGCCATGCAGGCCCATCGCGGTCCGGTCTGCCTGCCGGTCGTGACCGGCCCGGCGCGGCCGCTGGTCTTTCGCCAATTCGACGGGCGGCTGGAGGCGGGGGTCTTTGGCACCAGTCACCCGCCGGCCGATTCGCCGGAGCTGCGCCCCGAGGTGCTGATCGTGCCCCTGGCCGGTTTCGACCGCATGGGCAACCGGCTGGGCTATGGCGGCGGCTTCTACGACCGGAGCTTGCAGATGCTGCGGGGCAGGGGGCAGGTCATCGCCATCGGACTGGCTTATGCGGTGCAGGAGATTCGCGCGATTCCCATCGAGCAGACCGATCAGCCGCTCGACATGATCGTGACGGATGGCGGCATCATCCTGCCCCGGCAGAAAAAATACTAAGCTGCGGCGCGGAACGAAGCCCCAACTTCCGGATCAAACGCATGTGGATAACTCTGTGGAATTCGCGTGCATTGCGGCGCTGAAACCCCGTGGATCATTCGGCTTTCCGGAATGCGGGCTGAACGGGCAAATATTAACAGCGCAGATGCAGCATGGTCTTTGTGCTTTCGCGGCGCGGGGCTGGCCGCTGCGAGAGGGCGAAAATACTTATTGAAATACCTGTAAACTCGCGGCAGGTTGTGGTTCAAGCTGCTGCGGCCACAAGATTTGGTGTGATGGCGGGGATCCGCCGAATGCCACCGGCCAGGCGGCAACAGATGAAAATTCACGGTTCAGGGCGCCATGGACGGGCTGCCTGACCGGTGCCGGTGGCGCCGGGCAGGGACGGTTTCGCCATCTGCCCGCGCCGCAAAAAAACGAGGGACAAAAGGGATATGCGGATCGAACGGCGTTTCACCACGGTCAAGGGCGGGGCATATGGGGATATCTCCTTTACCAGGACCGTCAGCGAGATCCGCAATCCCGACGGCAGCATCGTGTTTCGCAACGATGCCGTCGAAGTGCCGGAAGGCTGGAGCCAGGTCGCCTCGGACGTGATCGCGCAGAAATATTTCCGCAAGGCCGGGGTTCCTGCGCGCCTCAAGCAGGTCAAGGAAAAGGGCGTGCCGGAATTCCTGTGGCGCTCGGTCCCGGATGAGGCGGCACTGGCCGAACTGCCCGAGGATCAGCGTTACCTGGGCGAAAGCTCCAGCCGGCAGGTCTTTGACCGGATGGCCGGCGCCTGGGCCTATTGGGGCTGGAAGGGTGGATATTTTTCTGAAGAAGAAGATGCCCGCGCCTATTACGACGAGATGCGCCACATGCTGGCCCGCCAGATGGCGGCGCCCAACAGCCCGCAATGGTTCAATACCGGGCTGCACTGGGCTTACGGCATCGACGGGCCGGGGCAGGGGCATTACTATGTCGATTACAAGACCGGCAAGCTGACCCGGTCGGACAGCGCCTATGAACATCCCCAGCCGCATGCCTGCTTCATCCAGTCGGTCAGCGACGATCTGGTGAATGAGGGCGGGATCATGGATCTGTGGGTCCGTGAGGCGCGGCTTTTCAAATATGGCTCGGGCACGGGCACCAATTTTTCGTCCCTCCGGGGGGAGGGCGAGAAACTGTCGGGCGGCGGCAGATCTTCGGGGCTCATGGGCTTTCTGAAGATCGGAGACCGCGCAGCCGGCGCGATCAAATCGGGCGGTACGACCCGGCGCGCGGCAAAGATGGTGATCTGTGACATGGATCACCCCGACATCGAGCAGTTCATCAACTGGAAGGTCATCGAAGAGCAGAAGGTCGCCTCGCTGGTGGCTGGCTCCAAGGTGCACGAACGGAAGCTGAACGAAATCTTCGCCGCGATCCGCGACTGGGACGGCAGCATCGAGGATGCGACCGACCCGGGCCGGAACGCGGCGTTGAAATCCGCGATCCGCTCCGCGAAACGCAGCATGATCCCGGAGACCTATATCAACCGGGTTCTGCAATATGCCCGGCAGGGATTTGATTCGATTGAATTTCCGACCTATGACACCGATTGGGATTCCGAGGCATATGTGTCCGTCTCGGGGCAGAATTCCAACAATTCGGTGCGGGTGACGGATGCCTTTCTGCGGGCCGTGGCCGAGGATGCGCCATGGGAGTTGCTGCGCCGCACCGATGGCACGGTGGCGAAAACCGTGCAGGCGCGCGAGCTTTGGGACCAGATCGGCCATGCCGCCTGGGCCTGCGCCGATCCGGGCATCCAGTTCCACGACACGGTGAATGCCTGGCATACCTGCCCGGAACATGGCGCGATCCGGGGCTCGAACCCGTGCAGCGAATACATGTTCCTGGACGATACCGCCTGCAACCTCGCCTCGATGAACCTGCTGACCTTCTGGGACGGGCGGGAATTCGACGCCGATGCCTATGTCCATGCCAGCAGGCTGTGGACCGTCACGCTGGAAATCAGCGTGTTGATGGCGCAGTTTCCCAGCCGCGAGATCGCGCAGCGCAGCTATGATTTCCGCACGCTGGGCCTGGGTTACGCCAATATCGGCGGGCTTCTGATGAATATGGGCCTGAGCTATGACAGCGATGCGGGGCGCGCGGTCTGCGGCGCGCTGACCGCGATCATGACCGGCGTCGCCTATGCGACTTCGGCCGAGATGGCGGCCGAGCTGGGGCCGTTCCCCGGCTACAAGAAGAACGCGCGTCACATGCTGCGGGTGATCCGCAACCATCGTGCCGCCGCCCATGGCATCGGCAATTATCAGGGCCTGAATGTCCGCCCGGTCGAGCTGGATGCCGAGAACTGCCCGGATCCGCGTCTGGTCGCGCTGGCGCAGGGCGCCTGGGACGAGGCCCTGACCCTGGGCGAGGAGCACGGTTTCCGCAATGCGCAGGCCACCGTCATCGCGCCGACCGGCACGATCGGCCTGGTGATGGATTGCGACACCACGGGGATCGAGCCCGATTTCGCGCTGGTCAAGTTCAAGAAACTGGCCGGCGGCGGTTACTTCAAGATCATCAACCGCTCGGTTCCGGCCGCGCTGGAAAATCTGGGCTACGGTTCCGCCCAGATCGAGGAAATCATCGCCTATGCCGTGGGTCATGCGAGCCTTGGGAACTGTCCGGGCATCAACCATGCCAGCCTGATCGGGCACGGTTTCGGCCCGCGCGAGCTGGAAAAACTGGATGCCGCGCTGGCCTCGGCCTTTGATATCCGCTTTGTCTTCAACAAATGGACGCTGGGCGAGGAATTCTGCGAGGGCACCTTGGGTATTCCGGCCGACAGGCTGAACGACCCGACCTTTGACCTGCTGCGCCATCTTGGCTTTACCCGCGCCCAGATCGAGGCCGCCAACGACCATGTCTGCGGCACCATGACGCTGGAGGGCGCGCCGCATCTGGATCCGGCGCATTACCCGGTCTTTGACTGCGCCAATGCCTGCGGCAAGAAGGGCAGGCGCTATCTGTCGGTGGACAGCCATATCCGGATGATGGCGGCGGCGCAAAGCTTCATCTCGGGCGCGATCTCCAAGACCATCAACATGCCCAACAGCGCCAGCATCGCCGATGCGCTGGCCGCCTATGAGCTGTCATGGTCGCTGGGGATCAAGGCCAATGCCCTTTATCGCGACGGCTCGAAACTGTCGCAGCCGCTGGCCTCGGCCCTGGTCGAGGAGGACGAGGAGGCCGAGGAAACGCTGGCCAGCGGCAGCCCGCAGGAAAAGGCCGCCGTCATCGCCGAAAAGATCGTGGAAAAGATCATCGTCAAGGAGGCGGTCCGCAGCCATCGCGAAAAGCTGCCGCAGCGCCGCAAGGGCTATACGCAAAAGGCCATCATCGGCGGCCACAAGGTCTATCTGCGCACCGGCGAATATGACGATGGCTCGCTGGGCGAGATCTTCATCGACATGCACAAGGAAGGCGCGGGTTTCCGGGCGATGATGAACAATTTCGCCATCGCCGTCTCGGTCGGCCTGCAATATGGCGTGCCGCTTGAGGAATTCGTGGATGCCTTCACCTTCACCCGGTTCGAGCCGGCGGGGATGGTGCAAGGCAATGACAGCATCAAGAACGCGACCTCGATTCTCGACTATGTGTTCCGCGAACTGGCCGTTTCCTATCTGGATCGCACCGATCTGGCCCATGTGAAGCCCGAGGGCGCCAGTTTCGACGATCTGGGCGGTGGCGAGGGCGAGGGACGCGCCAATATCGCGCCGGTGGGCGAGGCGGCCTCGCGATCGATCGAGATGCTCAAGCAGATCAGCTCCACCGGCTATCTGCGCAAGCGCCTGCCGCAGGATCTCATGGGGTTGCAGGCCAGCGTGTCGGTCACTGCCGTCACCACCGCCAGCCCGGAAGGATCGGTCGCGGTGATGGACGCGCGCGCCAAGGCCCGGATGCAGGGCTATGAGGGCGATCCCTGCGGCGAGTGCGGCAATTACACGCTGGTCCGCAACGGCACCTGCATGAAGTGCAATACCTGCGGCGGCACCTCGGGCTGCAGCTGAGAGCGGCAGGATAAGGCTAGGTGTTCAGTCCTGGCATTTGGTGGATCGGGTTCAGGATGAATCTGTCAGGCTCTGATGTCCAGATCTTGCAGATTTATTCGTAAGGCGTGAGACCGCCGAGGGTCTTGAGCCTGCGCACGAAG
>NZ_JRKN01000030.1 GCF_000763905.1 Paracoccus halophilus | reverse complement strand
CGGGCAGCGTGCTGATGGTAGTCTCCGACATGTGGCATATCCCTTTCTCGGCTGAGAATTGACGGCGTCTGAACACCGCCATGATATGCCGCCCCTCAGGGCATCACCAACTTTCGCGCGTTACTCAGGTTCTGGGCGGCAAGGTCGTCTTGCAGAACGTCACCGGCGGCGTCGGTGCCATCGGCCTGAACCAGGCCGAGCGCGGCAAGGCCGACGGCTATACGCTGCTTTACGGCGCGGAAAACCCGCTGCTCTACAAGGTGATGCAGCTGGGCCAGAAGGATTATTCCGATTTCGTGCCGGTGAACGTTCTGGCGCGCGGCATTCCGATCCTGGTGGCCAGCCCCGATGCGCCCTTCGACACCTTCCCCGAGATGCTGGACTACATCAAGGCGAACCCGAAAACGGTCAAGTTCGGCTCGACCGGGCCGGGGGGGCTGCCCTCGGTCATCGCGGCGATGATCCAGTCCAAGGCACCGATCGAGGTGACCTTCGTGCCCTATGACGGCGACGGCCCGGCGCTGACCGCCTTGCAGGGCGGGGCCATCGACGTGATGCCCGCCGTTCTGGGCGCCGCCATCGAATCGATCAAGGGCGGCAAGATGAAGCCCATCGCCGTCTTTGACACCGAAGCCGCGCCGCAACTGCCCGACACCAAGACCGTGGTGGAAACCAATCCCGAATACGCCGATCTGCTGCCCTGGGGGCCGTTCTTTGGCGTATTCGTGAAAAAGGGCACGCCCGACGACGTGGTTGCCAAGCTGACCGAGGCTTTCCAGGCCGGCGCCGGCAATGCCGATTTCACTGCCCTGATGGACGGCCGCGGCTACAAGATGCTGTCGCTGAGCGGGGCCGAGGCGCAGTCCTTTCTGGACGACTGGCAGGCCAAGACCTCGTGGCTGATCTGGGAGGCGGGCATCGCCAAGAAATCCCCCGAGGAATTCGGCATCGCCAAGCCCTGAGCACAGCTCCGGCCAGGCTGCAAGCCTGGCCCGGACCCGGATGATGCGATCCGACATGCGCCGCCCCGCCAGATGCCTTGATCCGGGGCGGCGTGCCTGTTCCAAGTCCCGCTTTAACCCCGCGCGAACCGCGCCGCGTTCAGACCAAGGGAGGTCCCGCGATGCAGACGACACCCGCACGTCGCCCCGGCGAGCTAATCTTCAACCTGTTCCTGTTCCTGTTCAGCCTGTTCCTGTTCTGGTCGGCCTATGGCATTTCCGGCTTTGAGGCGCTGTCCTCGCCCGGGGCGGTGCCGATGGCGACATCCGCGACGATGATCTATTCCGCTGGCGCGATCCTGTGGGAGGTGTTTCGCAAGCCGCAGGGCAGCGCCGAGACGCTGACCGGCAATATCGTTCCGCAATCCATCGTCGTCACCATCGTCATGGTCGCGCTTTATGCGCTGCTGCTGCAGCCGCTGGGCTTCATTCCGACCTCGATCCTGTTCCTGATGGTGATGATCCGCTACCTGTCGCGGCGCGGCTGGGGCTTTTGCATCGGCGTTTCGGTCGGCACGGTGGCGCTGATCTATCTGATCTTCCGCCTGATCTTCACCGTGCTGATGCCGCAGGGCATCGTCCCCGAGGGCGAGATCCTGGCCTGGTTCGGCAACCTGTTCTGATCGGAGCACAGCATGGAAATCATTTCAAACATCCTGATGCCGGTCACCGATCTGAAACTGCTGTTTCTGGTCGCCGCCGGTACCTTCGCGGGCATCTATGTCGGTGCCATTCCGGGTCTGTCGGTCACCATGGCGGTGTCGATCCTGATCTCGTTCACCTTTTCCTGGGATGTCTATCCGGCGCTGGCGCTGATGATCGGCATCTATATGGGCGGGGTCTATGGCGGCTCGCGCACGGCGATCCTGCTCAATATCCCCGGCGCGCCCTCGGCCATCGCCACGGCCATGGACGGCTTTCCGCTGGCCCAGCAGGGCAAGGCGGGCGAGGCCATCGGTATCGTGACCGTCGTGTCCTTCATCGGCGGCTTCATCGGCATTCTGGCACTGGCGCTGTTCGCGCCCTCGCTGTCGGATTTCGCCATCCGCTTTCAGCCGCGCGACTTCATGCTGCTGGCGATCATGGGCATTTTGCTGGTCGGCTCGCTGTCGGGCGAAAGCCTGATCAAGGGGGTATTTTCCGGCGCGCTCGGCATTGCCATCGGCGCGGTGGGCATGGACCCGCTGACGGTGCAGGACCGGTTCGTGTTCGGCATCGACGAGTTGCGCGGCGGGGTATCCTTTGTCGCGGTGATGATCGGCATGTTCGGCGTGGCCGAGGCGCTGGCGCAGCTGCACACGGTCAACACCCCGGCGGTCAAGCAGAAGGTCAGCGGCATCATCCCGTCCTGGGCCAAGGTGCGCAAATGCCTGCCGCTGGGCCTGCAGACATCGACCATCGGCACGGTGGTGGGCGCGCTGCCCGGCACCGGTGGCGATATCGCGGCGCTGATGGCCTATGATTATGCCAAGCGCGTGACCCCGAAACCCGAAACCCCCTTCGGCAAGGGCGCGATCGAGGGGCTGGTCGCCCCGGAAACCGCCAACAACTCGGCCGTTGGTGGCGCCTTCATCCCGATGATGACGCTGGGCATTCCGGGCGATGCGGTGACCGCGATCATGATCGGCGCGCTGTTCATTCACGGGCTGAACCCCGGCCCGATGCTGATGGTCGAGCAGCCGCACATGTTCTGGTTCATCGTCGGCGCGCTGATGCTGGCCAATATCTTCATGCTGATCTTCGGCCTGACCGGCATCCGCCTGTTCGTCAAGATCGTCGAGCTGCCGCGCACCGTGCTGCTGCCCGTGATCCTCGTGCTGTCCATCGTCGGCGCATATGCGGTCAATAACAGCGTGACCGATGTCTACTGGATGCTTGGTTTCGGGGTATTCGGCTATTTCATGCGTGAATACGGCTATCCGCTGGGGCCGGTGATTCTGGGCGTGATCCTGAGCCGGCTTCTGGACGATAACTGGCGCCGGGCGATCATTTCCGAACAGGAAAGCTTCCTGGGGCTGATGCGGGGCATCGTGACCAGCCCGCTATCGCTGGTCCTGTTCGCCACCGTCTGCCTGATCATCCTGTCCAACACACCGCTGTGGCGGATGATCCGTCGCCAGAAAGAGGCATAGGCCATGCAGTCCCCAGCCGATTCCCTTGCCATTGCCGTTGCGGGCGCAGGTGCCATAGGGCGCAAGCATATCGTGGCCCTGGGCACCAGCCGGGCGGCCCGGCTGGGGGCCATCGTCGATCCTTCGGACGATGCGGCAGAACTGGCCGCATCGCTGGGGGTGCCCTATCACAAGGGGCTTGCGGACCTGACCGGGGTGGCGGGGGTGGTCCTTGCCACGCCCACCGCGCTGCATCTGCAACAGGGGCTGGAATGCGTGGCAATGGGCCTGCCGGCGCTGATCGAAAAGCCGGTGACGGCCTCGGCCCCGGACGCACTGGTCCTGGCCGATGCGGCCGAGGCCGCGGGCGTGCCGATGCTGGTCGGCCATCACCGCCGCCACAATCCCCGCATCGCCCGTGCCCGCGAACTGGTGCAATCGGGCGCCATCGGGCGGGTGGTGGCGGTGCAGGCCTCGGTCATGCTTTGCAAGCCCGACGATTACTTTGCCCCGGAATGGCGCCGCCAGCCCGGCGCCGGGCCGGTTCTGACCAACCTGATCCACGATATCGACTTTCTGCGCCATATCGTCGGTGAAATCGCCGATGTGCAGGCGGTGCAGTCGAACGCTCTGCGCGGCTTTGCCGTCGAGGATACCGCCGCCGCGATCCTGCGCTTCGAAAACGGCGCGCTGGGGACCGTCACCGTATCGGATACCGCCGCCGCCCCCTGGAGTTGGGAGCTGACTTCAGCCGAAAACCCCGATTACCCGCCCACCGGCCAAAGCTGCACCTGGATCAGCGGCACCCATGGCGCGCTGGAACTGCCCTCGTTGCGGATGTGGCGACATCAGGACGGCCCGCGCGGCTGGTTCACACCGCTGGGCGCGCATGAGGCAGACGTGCAGGACGCCGATCCGCTGCTGCTGCAAATCGACCATTTCGCCGCCGTGATCCGGGGCGAGGCAGCGCCGCTGGTCAGCCTGCGCGATGCCGCCCGCTCGGTCGCGGTTGTGGACGCCATTCGCCGCGCCGCCGGAACGGCCGGGCGCGAGACCATCATGGAAAGGGAAATCCAATGACCGAAGGCATCCGTCTGGGTCTGATCGGCGACAATATCGTCGCCTCGCAATCGCCGCGCCTGCACCGGCTGGCGGGGCTGCAAAACGGCCTCGCCGTGCGCTATGACCGGCTGATCCCCAAGGTCGAGGGCAAGCCCTTTGACCAATTGTTCCAGCATGTCGCGGGGGCCGGCTATCGCGCCGTCAACGTGACCTATCCCTATAAGGAACGCGTCGCCGCCAAGGTGGTGATCGACGATCCGCTGGTGCGGGCCATGGGGGCGGTCAATACCGTGGTTTTCGATCAGGGCGGGCCGCATGGCTATAACACCGATCATTCCGGCTTTATCCGTGCCTATCGCTGGGTCAGGGGGGATGCCGCGCCCGGGCCGGTGCTGATGATCGGCGCCGGCGGGGTGGGCAAGGCGGTGGCCTTTGGCCTGATCGCGCTTGGCATGACGGAATTCCGGATCGCCGATCGCGACCTGCCCAAGGCGCAGGCGCTGGCCGCGGCGCTAGGGGCCGCGCGGCCCGGCCTGACCGTCCTGACCGGCACCGACGCCGCCGAACTGGCGGCGGGCGCATCCGGCATCGTGAACTGCACCCCGGTCGGCATGGTCGGATACGAGGGCACGCCGCTGCCGCGCGCGCATCTGCAAGGCGCCGCCTGGGCCTTTGATGCGGTCTATACCCCGGTCGATACGCAGTTCCTGCAGGACGCGGCGGCCGAGGGGCTGCAGGTCATTTCGGGATACGAGCTGTTCATCGGCCAGGGGCTGGATTCCTGGACGCTGTTCACCGGCCTGCCGCTGGACGAGGCCCGGCTGCGCCAGGATCTGGCGGATGGAAAGGACACGGAATGAAAACCTCGATCGCCACGGTTTCGCTGTCCGGCACACTGAGCGAAAAGCTGGCCGCCATCGCCGCGGCCGGCTTTGACGGGATCGAGATATTCGAACAGGATTTCATCGCCTCGGATCACAGCCCGGCCGAGGTTGGCCGCATGGTCCGCGACCACGGGCTTGAGATCACGCTGTTCCAGCCCTTTCGCGATTTCGAGGGCCTGCCCGACCCGCATCGCAGCCGCGCATTCGCCCGCGCCGCCCGCAAGTTCGAGCTGATGAACCAGCTTGGCACCGATCTGATGCTGGTCTGTTCGTCGGTCCATCCGGCGGCCATGGGCGGCATCGACCGCATGGCGCAGGATTTCCGCGACCTGGGCGATCTGGCCGCGCAATACGGCGTCCGCGTCGGGTTCGAGGCGCTGTGCTGGGGCCGGTTCGTCAGCGATCACCGCGACGCATGGGAGGTGGTGCGCCGCGCGGGTCACGACAATGTCGGGCTGATCCTGGACAGTTTCCACACGCTGGGCCGCAAGATCGATCCCGGCTCGATCCGCACCATTCCGGGCGACCGCATCTTTTTCGTGCAGCTTGCCGATGCGCCCGCGATCGACATGGACCTGCTCTACTGGTCGCGCCATTTCCGCAACATGCCGGGCGAGGGCGATCTGGACGTCACCGGCTTCATGCGCGCGGTTCTGGCGACCGGCTATGCCGGCCCGCTGAGCCTTGAGATATTCAACGACCAGTTCCGCTCGGGCCTGCCGCGTCTGGTGGCGCAGGACGGCCATCGCAGCCTGATCGGCGTCATGGACCGCGCCCGCCGGTCCGAGCCGGCGCTGGCGGTCGATCTGCCGAAATTTCCGGCGCCGCAAGCCGTGGACAGGATCGAATTCATCGAATTCGCCAGCAGCGAGGGCGAGACGACCGGCATCGAAACCCTGCTGCGCCAGACCGGGTTCAGGCCCGCCGGCACGCATGTGTCGAAACCCGTGACGCTGTGGCGGCAGGGCGGGGTCAACCTGCTGGTCAATACCGACAGCATCGGATTTGCCCATACTTCCTATGTGGCGCATGGCACCACGGTGTCGGAAATCGGCCTGCATGTCCCGGATGCCGATGCCGCATTCCAGCGCGGCACCGCCCTGCTGGCGCGTCCGCATGCGCAGGATATCGGCGCGGGCGAACTGGCCATCCCCGCCATTCGCGGCATTGGCGGCAGCGTGATCCGTTTCCTCGATCAGCCGGACGGTCCGGGCGATATCTGGCATGTCGATTTCCGCCTGAGCGACCCCGAGGCGATCAGGGGCGCCGGGCTGACCGGCATCGACCATTTCGCCCAGACCATGGCCTATGACGAGATGCTGAGCGCCTCGCTTTACTATACCGAGGTTCTGGATGCGCAAAAATCGCCGATGGTCGACGTGATCGACCCGGACGGGCTGGTGCGCAGCCAGGCGATCCGATCCGGCGGGATGCGGGTCACGCTGAACGGCGCCGAGGCGCGGCGCACGCTGGCCGGCCGCTTTATCGAGGAAAGCCTGGGTGCCTCGGTCCAGCATATCGCCTTTGCGACGGATGACATCTTCGCCACGGCCGAGGCGCTGGCTGCCTGCGATTTCCCCGCCCTGCGCATCGGCGAGAATTATTATGCCGATGTCGAGGCGCGTTTCGGACTGGACCCGGCGCTGACCCAGCGTATGCGCCGCGCCAATATCCTGTATGACGAGGATGCGGGCGGGCAGTTCTTTCAGCTTTATTCGCAACCGCGGCCCGACGGCTGTTTCTTCGAGATCGTCCAGCGTCAGGGCGATTATCAGGGCTATGGCGCCCCTAACGCCCCCTTCCGCATCGCCGCGCAGAAACGCAGCGGCCGTCCGGCCGGCATGCCGCGCCATTAGCGCAGGGGCGGCCGCCGGGCTGCCCCGCCGTTTTGTCAGCCGTAATCGGCCAGCAGCGCCTCGGCCGCAAGCCGCCCCAGTGCGTTCGAGGCCAGCGGGCTGTCCCCGGTCAAAAGCTTGCGGTCGCGATGGACCATGCCGGTGATATCGTCGTCCAGCACCTTGATGCCGTGCTTTTCCAGCGCATCGGGAAAGACGCAGATCTCATGGCCCTTGAACGGATAGCCCGCATCATCCGCAGGGGCCAGCAGGCAGGCCGGGCCGTGGCACAGCGTGACGAAATAGCGGTCATTGGCCAGCGCGCAGCTAAGCGCCTTTGCCATATCCGCGCTGTCCGGGATGCCATTCAGCGCGCCATGCCCGTCTGGGACTATTACTGCGGCGTAATCGTCCAGCGGGCCGGCCAGCACATCGGCCAGTTTCCGTGGCTCGCGACTGGTCGGTGCCCGACGTCAGCACGCTGGGCAGCCGCCAGAAGACGCTGGCCGGCGAACATCCCGTATCCCCGCGCTGGTGGGCCCAAGCGGCGCGTTCGCCGTTGTCGCTCGGACCCATGGCGCGACACGGCTCACGGCGCAGGATCCCCCTCGGGATCGACGAGGAAACGCCGGAGATCCGCGCCGTCGAGTTCACCGCGAGCCATATCGTTGATGCACCGTTGCTAGCCGACCTGCTCGGTCAGATACCGGCATACCAGTCATAACCGATCTGGTCTTCCCAATAGCCGCCCTTTCCAAGGCCCGTTCGGGCAAGCGTCGATGTCACCTCGATCCGCATGATGTATTTCGCCTGCTTGTAGCCAAGCTGCCGCTCGACCCGCAGCCGCAGCGGCATACCATGCCCTACCGGAAGGGGACGGTCGTTCATCGCATAGGCCAGCAGGGTCTGGGGGTGGAAGGCATCGACCAGATCGATGCTTTCGTAATAGGCCATACCGCCGAAATCATCGGCGCAATGAAACACGACGAAACGCGCCGCAGGCAGCAGACCGGCCCGCGTCAGGATCTGCGCGAGCGGCACACCGGTCCATTTGCCGATCGCGCTCCACCCTTCCACGCAGTCGTGGCGGGTGATCTGGGTGCGCGCCGGCATGGCCTTCAGCGCGTCCAGCGTGAAGGCCATGGGGGTGTTGACCAGTCCGTCGACCCTCAGCGCCCAATCGGAAAAGCCGCTCTCCAGGTGACGCCGATAGACCTCGGACCGAGGCATGGTATTGCCGTTGGTGCGGAAATCGGGGGAAAGATCGGCCTCGGTGAACTCGGGCGCCAGCGCATTGCGGCCGATCAGGCGATGGGTGCCATAGGCAAGCCTTTCTCCGGTTCCGAGGACCATTTCGCGGAAATCCGGGCTGAAGGCCAATCCGGCCGTGCCGCCGGCAATGGCCGAAAAGCCAAGCCCGGCCAGGACCGCGCGGCGGGCGATGAGGCGAGCCATCAGTCTTTCTCCTTCGGAAGCCGGTAACGGCCGGTGATCATCGAGCGGATTTCGTTCACGGGGCCGGCCAGCACGACCATCAGCAGATGCACCAGCACGAAGAGGACAAGGCCGCCCGCGAACAGGAAATGCAGCGATCTGGCGGACTGGCGGCCGCCAAACAGGTCCAGAAGCCATGGAAAAACGGCGTTCAGCGCCGGCGACATCGTCATGCCGGTCAGCACCATGCCGGGGATCAGCACGATCAGAACCGAAAGATATGAGAGCTTTTGCAAAACGTTATAGCGCCGTGCCGCCGCTCCTTTCGGGAATTTCAGTCGGGCATGCTGCCGAATGTCGTGCCAGATATGCGCGGGGCGCATCTCCTCTGCCATCGGCAGGATGTCGCGCCGCAGATGGCGGTTGAACAGGCTGCGCAGCAGATAGGCGGCAAGGCCAAGCGCAAAAACCCAGGCAAAGGTCAGATGCCAGCGCCGCGCCTGCGCCAGGTTGTAGCTTTTCGGCAAGGTCGCCCAGGAGGGAAAGGCGCGGTTGCGCAACTGCCCGTTGCTGTCGGTCCATCGGCCGAGCACGCCCGTGGTGTCGAAGGTCAGCGACCCGATCCGCAGATAGCCGGTATTTGCCTCAGTCGCCCCGATCTGAAGCCAGGCGTGATCGGGGTTGGCGCCATATGCGCCCCAGTACAGCCGGGGATGGGCGTTGAAGATCATCAGCCCGCTCATCAAGAGGATCACGCAGGCGACGGCATTGGTCCAGTGCCAGAGCCGCGTCGACAGACGGTGCCGGAAGACCACTTGCCCGCCAGTGGCTTTGGCGTCGCAGGCGGGCCTTGTGGTGGCGATACTGCTGGAACTGTCGGCATGCATGGCGCTCTCCCGCTTCTGGAAATCTGCCGGCCCCGCGATCGCTCCGGGGAGCCCCGGGGCCGGCAGAATGGTCAGTTCATCGGCTTCATCGCATCGCTGACCATCATGTCCGGATGTTCGGCGCAGGCCTTGACCAGGGCGGCCAGCGCATCCTCGCCGCCCATCATGCCGTCTTCGGATGCCATGGCATCGTCAGAAGACATCATCCCGTCTTCCGATGCCATCGCGCCGTCAGAGGACATCATCCCGTCTTCCGCGGCCATGGCGTCATCGCCGGACATCATGCCGTCCTCGGCCGCCATGCCATCGGGGGCCATCTTTGCCGCCTCCATGGCAGCCATCATCCCGTCGTTGTCGAGCATGTTGAAGGCGCTGCAAGCCATGTCTTCGGCAAGAGCCGGGGCAGCGAGCGCGGTGGAAATAGCCAGTGCGGCAAGAATGCGGGTCATGGTGGTCTCTCCTAGTAAGCCGGAGACGCGCTTTTCTGTTTGCGTTCCGGCGGGTGAAATCGGCGCTTTCCAGCAGTCCGATCGATGAATCCGGGCCAGCCGTCACCGGACGCGGAAGCCGTTCACGTTGCGGCCCCGGCAGCGTCGCGCTTGGCTGGTGGTGTCAAGGGGTTGAGCACTGCCTCAGTGCATTTCCAGCACCGGGCGGACCCGGAATCTGTCCGGGAAGAAGGTCTTGAGATTGGCGATCTTGGGCAGATCATTGCGGATGATGTAGGGGCTGGAAGGGTTCAGCGTCAGGTAATCCTGATGGTAATCCTCGGCCCGGTAGAATTTCGAAGCTGTCTCGACACGGGTCACGATGGGGGCATCAAACAAGCCATCGTCCTCCAGCTGCGCGATATAGGTGCTGGCGATTTCGGCCTGCTCGCCAGTGGTGGCGAAGATCGCCGTGCGATACTGCGTGCCGCGGTCCGGCCCCTGATAGTTCAGCGTTGTCGGGTCGGCCACGACGGAAAAGAAGATCTGAAGCAACGTGCCATAGCTGACCTTTTCCGGATCATAGGTGATCTTCACCGCTTCGGCATGGCCGGTGGCACCGCTGCTGACCGCCTCATAACCGGGATTGGCGATACTGCCGCCGATATAGCCCGAGGTGGCCGACACCACGCCCTCGACATGCTGATAGACACCCTGCACACCCCAGAAACAGCCACCGGCAACGATGGCGGTTTCCATGCCGGTCTTGGCGGTTTCATCGACGGCGGGGGCAGGAACCGGCCTGCCCTCTCCGGCAAGGCCTGCCGTTCCCGAAAGGAACGTCGCGCCCGCAATCAGCATTGCAAGGCCAAGGACGAAAAGCCCGGTTTCGCGCCGTGGGCTGGGACGGATCGACATATGCATCAAGGTCACTCCTGAACGACAGGTTGCAAAGAAGGCGGGGGGCCGTCTTCAGGCGGGATGGAAGGTCATGGCGACGCCGTTCATGCAGTAGCGCAGGCCGGTGGGCGGCGGGCCGTCGTCGAAGACATGGCCCAGATGGCCGCCGCAGCGGCTGCAATGCACCTCGGTGCGGATCATGAAGTACGAATTGTCGGTTTCGGTGCCCACCGCCTCTGGCAAGGGTTGCCAGAAACTCGGCCAGCCGGTGCCGCTTTCGAACTTGGTGCCCGCATCAAAGAGGCCAAGGTCGCAGCCGGCACAGGCGAAGATGCCCTTGCGATGTTCGTTCAGCAGCGGGCTGGTGAAGGCCCGCTCCGTGCCCTTGCGGCGCAGCACGTCATATTGCGCCGGGCTCAGCAGGCGGCGCCATTCGTCTTCCGAACGGACAAGCGGAAAACCCTCTCGGGCCCGCGCGGCGGCGCCATGCAGCGCAAGCGGCGCGGCAGCGGTCATAAAAAGCAGACGGCTCAGAAAGGAACGTCGATCTGGCGACATGGTCATGCACCCTTGGGTTTGGCCCGGATCGGAGCGGGCTTACGGCATGTCCTTTCGCGCGGGCCGCAGGGGGCGTTACGCCGCTCACGGATTGGTGTTCGCTTTGCCCCGATTTTCGCGGTCTGTCCGGAAAATGCGGGAAAATCTTGTCGGCGGGGCGAAATGCAGTAACGATCAGCCCCTGAGCAGCGAATGGACAAGAAATGACGTCGCCCGAAGATCCCGAGGATCCTCTGGCCGTGCAGCTTCTGGCAGCCAATGCCGGGGACGGTCAGGCCTATGCCCGCTTTCTGCAGGCGGTCGCCCCCGTTTTGCGGGGCATCGTGCGCGCGCGCGGTCGCAGCCTGCCGCCCGATCAACACGAGGATATCGTGCAGGAGATATTGTTGGCCATCCATCTCAAGCGGCAGACCTGGGACCCCGCCTCGCCGCTTCGGCCCTGGCTCTATGCCATTGCGCGTTACAAGGTCATCGACGCCTGCCGCCGCCGGGGCATCAGGGTGCATCTGCCGATCGAGGATTACAGCGACGTGCTGCCCGCGGAGGAAGGGGCCGATCCGCTCGCCGCCCGTGACGACCGGCGCGAGGTTGACCGGCTGCTGGGACAGCTCGATCCGCGCTCGGCCGAGGTGGTGCGCGCCCTTGCCCTGCGCGAAGAGGCGCCCGGCGATGTCAGCGCCCGTCTCGCGATGTCCCCCGGCAATCTGCGGGTCACTTTGCACCGGGCCATGAAGCGCCTGGCCACGTTCGGACAAGAGGACAAGTCATGACAAGCACCGATGAACTGATCGCCCGGCTTGCCGAAGATCCGCCACCGCCTGCCTTCAGCCCGCGCCGGATTGCCGCCCTTGCCATGGCTTCCATCGCGCTGCCGGCGGCGGCGTTCCTGCTTGCCGCAGGTATGCGGCCAGCCCTGTTATCGGCCTGGGTCAATCCGCTGGTGCCGCTCAAGACCGCCCTGCCACTGGCGATCTGCGTTCTGTCGCTGCTGACCCTGCTGCGGCTGGCCCGTCCCGGCGCGCGGCCCGGCATCGCTGGCTGGCTGCTGTTGACGCCGGTGGCTGCCGCTACAGTACTGTGGCTTGGCGCCTTTGCTCTGCTCCCCCCGGCCGAGCGATTTGCCGAGGTCGGAATAGCCTCGGTGGGCGAATGCCTCGGCGCGATCATTCTGCTGTCGATCATTCCGACGGTCTGTATCCTGCGTCTCCTGCGTGAAGGTGCCGCGATGAATCCCCCCCTGTCGGGCGCGCTGGTCGGAATGACGGCGGCGGCAGGCGCCGCCACCGGCTATTCGCTCTTTTGCACGCAGGACAACCCCCTCTTCTTCGTCAGCTGGTATGGGCTTGCCCTGCTTGTCGTCACCGGGGCGGGCGCTGCTTTCGGAGGAAGAGTGCTGCGCTGGTGAGAGCCATCCTTCTGGCCTTCTCAAGGCCAAATGCCGATGAACTCCTTGCAATGCATAGATCGCGTCGATCATCACCGTCTTCGGAACGGTAGGCTCGGCGGCCAGACCGTCCATCATCCGGGCGAAGACCCTTTGCTTCCAGCCATTGCAGAGGGTCTTTGGCGGGCCATGCTCCCTCGGCGCATCACGTGTTCAGTCCCGGCATCTGGTGTGATCGGGTTCAGGATGAATCTGTCGGGCCCTGAAGTCCGGATCTTGCAGATGCATTCGTAGGGCGTGAGACCGGCGAGCGTCTTGAGCCTGCGCGCGAAGCTGTATGCCGCCATGAAGTCCCCGAGGTGTATTCGGAGCTGATCGTGACTGTCGTAGTGGAAGCGCCTGACGGCAGGGCACGGCTTCGAGCATGCGCTGAAGGAATTCCCAGGCTGTCTTCCTGTCGGCCCTGTCGACGAGCCGGGTCACGGCGAACCTGCTCGTCCGGTCGGTTCCAACGAACAAATATGGTTTGCCCTCAGCGGCTTGCACCTCGGCGATATCAATTTGGAAGACCCCTGTGGGGTCGCGTTTGAACTGCGACCGCTTCGGCTTGTCGCCCTCCATATCAGGCAGGCGCGAGATGCCCTATCGTGGCAGGCATCGGTGCAGCGCAGATCGCGTCTGGTGAGGGATTGAGGGCTGCAAGGCATAAAGGCAGTCGTCCAACGGCAGAAGCGCATGACGCCGGAACGTCACGACCATCGCTTCTTCGGCTTCGCTGAGGACGGTGGACCGAGGCTCCGACGATCCGGTCTTCATATCCTCGACCGTGGCGCGCTTGCGCCACTTCGCAACGGTCCTGGGGTTGATGTCCGGTTCCCGGCTCGGCGCCGCGAGCGAAGCTTGCGGTCATCCGGGCCAGCCCCTGGACCGACGGCGGGCAGGCTCTCATCATTGCAGCTCGGACCGCGTGCGTGGTCGTGGCGCTTCCGTGACGAACCTGTCCCATGGGGCATCCTTCCATTCCGAAGAAAGGATCGCACCATCAAACCGTGGGATCAGACAGCTAGCGATCAGACATAATTGACGCAGCCGCCGTTACGATCGCCTCGCGCAACCAGATGTGGGGAGGAGCGTCCTGATATCGTTTATGCCATAAAAGGCTCATCGTGAAGCCTGGCAGGTCCATTGGCGGCGGCAGGATGGCGAAGCGCTTGACATCTGCCGTCCGTGCCAGCGTCTCTGGGAGCGTCATGACCAACTCGGATCTGGAAACCATATCCATTGCGGCAAGAAAGCTCGGAATACGGACCCGAACGCGGCGTGTCAGGCCCTGACCCGCCAGCGTTTCGTCCACGGTGGTCGGACCGACATCGGTGATGGCCACAACGACATGATCGCAGGCCAGAAAATCATCGATCGAGAAGCCCTGGCGTATTGCGGGGTGACCTGCCCGCAACAGGCATACATAGCGATCATCGAACAGGGCACGGCGCTGGATGCCCGATCTTGCAGTATCCATCACGCCGATGACGGCATCAATTTGATCGTTCTCGAGTGCGCTCAGAGGATCCTCTTGAAGTGGAGGGACCTCGATATCCAGACCCGGTGCCGCCTCCGTAATCTGCGCCAGCAGAGGTGACAAAAGTCCCGCTGCGTGCAAATCGGGTGTCATCAGCCGGATGCGTCCCTGTGCCGTCGCCGGATCGAAGGGCTGGGCATCCAGCATCCCGGAGATCTCGGTCAGGACGCTTTTCAGAACCGGTTCCAGCGTCACGGCACGCGGCGTCAGCGAATAGCCGCCGGCCCCCTCGGCAAGCAGTTTGTCGCCCAGAACGGCGCGCAATCTGCCGAGGGCGCGGCTCGTTGCCGGTTGGCTCAAGCCGAGGCGTTTGGCTGCACGGGTGACATTGCGCTCTGCCAGCAACGCCTCGAGGACGACCAGCAGATTCAGATCGACACTGCGTAAATTCCTTTGATGCATAGTCACTATATACCAAATGCATTGGAAGCATATCAATGGCCTGCCCTAGACTTTACGCATCATGAAGACATGCATCAAAGGAGGCGGAAGATGTATACGATATTCGGAGCAAGCGGCCGCGCCGGCGGCGCTGTGGCCCGATCTATGCTGGCCCAAGGCGCTGCGATCCGTGTGGTTCTGCGGCGCCCGGAGCTGGCTGGGGATTGGCGCGGATCGGGGGCGGGTGTCAGTATCGCCGATCTCGATGACATTGATGCGATGACTGCCGCACTGAAAGACGCTGATGGCGCATTTCTGCTGAACCCGCCGCCGATGTCGGGTGATGCTTTCGCACGGGCAGAGCAGGTCGGGGCGAACTATGCGATCGCCGCGCGGACAGCGAATTTGCCCAAGGCTGTCGTGCTTTCATCAATCGGAGCGCAGCATGCAAAAGGGGCCGGCGCGATCTCGGCGTTGCACGGTTTCGAGGCCAGCTTGACAGGTTCCGTCCCCAGTCTGGCGATCCTGCGAGCGGGTTACTTCGTCGAAGGCTTCGGTGAGGTTGCTGAAGCCGCGATCAGGGATGGCATGCTGCCGACCTTTCTGAAACCCGACCAGAAGATCCCGATGATCAGCACGCGTGATATCGGCCGAGCGGCGACCGATCTGCTGATCCGAGAAAGTTGGCGAGGCAAACGGATCGTTGAACTGCATGTTGCAGAGGGGTGGAGCGCCGATGACGTAGCACAGGCCTTTTCGACCGTGCTTGGGCGCCCGGTCTCTGCAAGTTTCGTGTCGCCCGAGGCGCGGCCCGGCATACTGGCCGATGCCGGCATTCCGGCCGAGGCCGCGACGGTCCTGCTGGAGATGTATGATGCAATCGCCGCAAGGCGGTTTGAAAGTGAACAAGGGCAAGAGAAGCGCGGCAACGCAGTCTCGTTACAGGATGCGGTTCGCGAAATGATTGTTTAATGCCGATCAAGTCGGTTCCGTCCTGTGAGCCAAACATTTTCTGTGCTGTGCTGCGCCGAGCGAAAGGAAGGCCCTTATCCATTCGCCAAGCGAGCTGTTCGCGAGACCGGACCTTGGCCACATGGCAGCAAGGTCCGCATTGCGTGAGTTCGAGCGGCGCAATCCCGCGCAGGGTCGGGGTTCGGCGGATGGTACAAAGCTCGGGTTTTGGCAGTGGATGCCACTGGTGCACCGAGGCTGTGTTCCAGTCGCTTCGCGGTGTCATGGACGTCAAGCAGGGCTTCATTGCCTCAAGCCCGCCGCATGACAGCTTCTCCGAAGCCGTGGCGGTGACGTGGGATCCGGCCTTGATCACCTTTGACGACCTGATTGCGGTGCACCTGGCCACCCATTCCAGCGCCTCGCACCACAAGATGCGCGGAAAATACCGCAGTGCCATCTATGTCCATGACGCTGCCGACGGCGAGGCCGCGCGCCGGATCATCGACATGATCGCGCAGCAGACCGACAGCGACATCGTGACCGAGGTGTTTTCGTTTGAAGCCTTCAAACCATCGGACACGCGGTTCAAGGACTACTACGTTCGCAACCGCAACGGCCCGTTCTGCGAGGCCTATATCGAGCCGAAACTGGCCCTGCTGCGGCAGCGGTTCGCCGGCCTTTGGCTGGAGGACGTATAGCGGCTGGAGGACGTATAGAAGTCAGTACGTGATCTGACAGGCACGGGTGCGGCAAAGACAGCCATTAGCCTGATGAACATGGGATCGTTACTTTCCGACACTTACTCGAAAGACAGGCTGTTCAGCCTCGCTTCGAAGAAGGGGAAAATCCCGCCATCGGCCATGCGCGAAATGACAAATTCGTGTGGGATCATCACGCCATCGACCTCACGGTAGTCCGAGCGGGTCACGTGCTCTCCCGAGCCGTGATAGGGCGTGTCCAGATCGCCATCCTCTTCGGCCACCATGCGGGCGATGGCACCCGTCTTGTCGAAATACACGATCATGGATGACTGAAGTCCATCGGCCGCAACAATGGCGCGGGCGCTTTGGTCGTCTATCGGCTGCCATGTCACTTGCCCACCGGGCAGAAGCGCCTGTGGGTAGAGCGGCGATTCCAACAGCCAGCGGCGCAGCGAAATCACGTTCAGTTCAGGGGTTTCACGTTCATCCACGACGGTCAGCGTGGACAGGATCTTTGCCTTCATTTCCATTTCGCCATTGGCAAAGAAGTCGTAAGCCCGCGCCCAGACGCCGGGGATGATCGGCGTTGTTGCGGAAAACATCAAAGCGGGTTGCGATATTGCGATCACCTGCTCGGCTTTGGTGAAATTGAATGTCTCTGTCCGAGGGCGGCGAAACTGTCCCTCGGATGTCTGCCTGACGAGCCGCGCCTCCGGGATGCCTCTGGGAAAGGCGAAAGCAAAGTAACGCCGCACCGGAGCCGGCAGGGCGGCAAGATCGGATTCACTCGGCTGTTCAAACGACGTCGCTGCAGCGATCCCCGCAATTGCGTCCTGCAGCCTGCCGATGTCGCGCTCTGTCCTGTAGGACCCGATCCCCACCGTGACGGCGGCCCCCATCAACAGCATCGCCGCCCCGCGCGATATCCATTTCCAAACTCGCATCCTGGACTCCTTTCGTCCATCAGCCGGCATCTGTAAACTTATGTACGGATATTTACCCGGTGCGTAAACTTATGTACGGTCACCTGTCAAGCGAAATCGGGGGGAGTGCCGAAATGTCCGAAAAACAGACTGAACGCCGCGCCCAGATCGAGGCCGCAGCTTTCGAACTGCTTGAGAACGTCGGCTACAAGAAGGCCAGCATGCTGGAAATCGCGAAGCGGGCCAGGGCCTCCAACGAGACGCTCTATGCCTGGTATGGAAACAAGCAGGCCCTGTTCAGCAGCCTGATTTCGAGCAATGCCAGGATCGTGGAAGACTCTCTTCAGGAGGCCGTTTCAGGCAACGCCAATCCGGACGACGCATTGTTCGACCTTGGCAAGCTGCTTTTGGAATTCACTGCGACAGAAAAGGCCATCATCATCAATCGGGCAGCCGTGGCAGATGTTCAGGAAACGGGTCTTCTGGCGGCAGCCGTCGAAAAGAACGCCCGGCAGGTCATGATTGGGCTTATTGACGCCCTCATGGCCAAGCTCGCTGCATCGGGTCGCTTCCGCTTTGATCATGGTCTCCGAGAGGCCACGGAAGTCTTCATCGGGCTCCTGATCGGAGAGCTTCAAATGCAACAGGCGCTTGGCGCTATTCCACCTCTTGCAAGCCATGAGATCGACGACCGGGCCAAACGGATCACGGACCTGTTTTTCAGGCTGTATCGCTTCTCGTGAAATGTCGCCCGCGGTGGTTTCAGTGGAGTGGCTCCAGTGGAAAGGATAACGGACACTGGTCAAGAAACCTGGAATGTCGGCTCCGTCCCGCATCTCGACCGTCCACGCCACGCGCAGTGAAGGTCGGCTGTCGACGAAGGTTTGATTGGCAAATGAGGAAAGATTACTGGCTAAATGCGTTCTTAACCCGTTGATTTTTCGTAGCCGTTGAGGAAGATTATCGCTTGCTTCTGAATTGTCGGTGACGAGCGCCTGACATGCGCAAGCAGAAATCGGGCAGTATCGTAAACCTCAGCTCGGTCTCCGCGCAGCGCGGCGGCGGCATCTTCGGTGGGCCGCATTATTCGGCCGCCAAGGCCGGCGTGCTGGGCCTGACCAAGGCCATGGCCCGCGAACTGGCGCCCGACAATATCCGCGTCAACGCCATCTGCCCCGGCTTCATCGCCACCGACATCACCGCCGGCAAGCTGACGCCCGAGATGAACGAACAGATCCTCGCCGGCATCCCCATGGGCCGCGCGGGTCAGGCCAGCGATGTCGCGGGCTGCGCATTGTTTCTGGCCTCGGACCTCTCGGCCTACTGCACCGGAACCGAGATCGACGTGAACGGCGGATCGCTGATCCATTAGGGCGTCGCGCCCTCCGGAGGTTCGGACGAGGGCACCACCCGGCACAAATCAGGAGGAGAAGATGAGACTTGAACTTGCGGCGATCATCGCCTGCGGCGCGGCCGCGGGCGGGGGTGCCGCCATGGCCGAGGAGATCATTCTGGCCCATGGTGAAAACCCCGGCAATCCACGCTATGAGGCGGCCCAGCTTTGGGCCGACACATTCACCGAATGCACCGGCGGCGAATATACCGTCCTCGTCGCGCCTTCGGCCACGCTTGGCGACGACGCCGAGACGCTGACATCAGCCTCGGCCGGCGTCATTCAGGTCACCGCCAGCAGCCAGGGCACAACCAGCCAGATGGTTCCCGAGATGGGCCTGCTGGGTCTGCCCTTCCTGTTTCAGGATCTGCCCACCGCATGGGAGGTGCTGGACGGAGAGATCGGCGCGCTGCTGGACGCCCGCGCCGAAGAAACGAACCTGAAGATCCTCGGCAATTGGGACAACGGCATCGTTGATGTCGCCCGCCACGATCAGCGGGAGCGCCGCAGGATCGGAGAGATAGACCTCCAGAAACGCCTCACGCATGTGGCGGCATTGCGCAAGAAGGCGCATGCAGTTGGCATCGGCCAGTTGCCACCAGCGCGACCACTCATAGGCACCGAAAATGCCCTTCGACTTCAGATGCACGCCCATGATGTTGAAATCCGAGCCTTCCGCCGGGTGAACCGTGACCCAGAGCGGGCGGCGCTCATAGCGGAACCATTCGGGCACCCGGTCGGCGCCGCGATCCAGAAAGAATGGCTCTGTCGCCCTGTGGACAAGCCCGGCCGCCGGGTCCTCGACATCGTTGATGGTCAGGTGCGTGTCCGCGAAAGTGCCGCGGTCCGTTCGGACGGCGATGCCGACGCATTGGGTCGAGGTGCTCAGTCGCGGGTTGTCGGGGCTGGAGGGAAACCGCGAACGCTGGATATGGGTGAACCATCGGACTTCGGATATGGATGCCATCAGGATCTCCATATCCGCTGTCCGGTCGGGGCCTTCGATGATCAGGAGGATGTCCGGGTCGAGATCGGTGAGCTCCTCGCGCAGGAGTGCGATGCGTTCGGCGACGCTGGGGCCTTCGTTTTTCCACGGCAGCCGGGGGCCGCGGACGTTCCTGTCGCCGGGTTTGAGCGCGCCTGCCTCGCTGTCGACGAGGTCGTTGAGCCATTCCATGTTCCAGACGACAAGCTTCATCTGCGCCCCCGCGCGTTGCGTGTTGCAGATCGCGTACAGGCTAGCGCGGTTTCATGAATGGGTTGCGAACGGCGTTGCGGCCGAAGAAAGCCGTGATCCTTCGGCGCGCCCGCGGCGGTCTTTTGGGCGAGCAATGGGGCCCGTCACCCTCCCGGCAATAGACAGACCTCGCTGCCGCGTTTGCGTTGCGGACCCCCGTGGCGCGCCAGTTCGGATCATGGGCGACGAGGACGGTGAACAACGGCGTCTTGGCGTTCAGGATCGATGCCACGCCCGAGGCGATATGCTGCCGTCCCCAGACGATCAGCGAAAACGGGATGACGTTGTTCAGCAGGTCCATCCCGAAGAACGCCGCCCAGACCCGCCGTTCGCGCGGCAACCCATCATCATCAAACCCGCTACCTCGTAATACAGTGGGTAGGGCAGCATTACACACAAGAGCATAAAATTGCGTCAAACACTAAAATGCAATTTTTATTGCAGTTCGTTCGGACTGTTGCTATGAATGCTACGAAGGTGCCCGGTAGATTCGGTCCGCGCCTTGGGAGAGAGCCGGCATATCCGCTTGCGGATGCGCCATTCAGCAAATGCCGGTTGGCCGGCGCGGGAGGATACCTCTGCTTTGGAAAGGCAGGCGGGGCGCCATGTTGCGTTTCCCGTCCGGAGAAACGATGCCTGCGCTCCGCCCGGTCGGCATGGGTCCACTGGAGGAATATAGATGAAAATGATCCTGACCGCTGCCGCAGTATGTACGCTGATGGCAGGTTCTGCAAATGCCGAGAAGATCGGCGTCGCGATGTCGCTGTTCGACGATAACTTCCTGACCGTTCTGCGCCACAACATCCAGCGTCATGCGGACGAGTTGGGCGTGGAAGTGCAGATGGAAGACGCGCAGGGCGACATCACGCGGCAGCAGTCGCAGATCGAGAATTTTGCAGCTTCTGGCGTTGATGGCATCATCACGATGCTGGTCGATGCCGATTCCGGTCGCGCCATGTCGAAAATCGCTGAAGAAGCGGGTGTTCCGCTGGTCTTCGTCAACATGCTGCCCGCCAATATGGATGAATTTCCGGCAAATCAGGCCTGGGTCGGCTCTGACGAAGAGCAGGCCGGCCGGCTGGAGACCGAGGCCGTCTGCGAATTGCTGGGCGGCGAAGGCTCTGCCGTGATCCTGCTGGGCCAGCTTGGAACCACTGGTCAGCGTGGCCGCACCAAGGCCACGGAAGAGGTCCTGGCAAGCGAGGCATGCAGCGGCATCGAGGTTCTCGATCAGCAAACCGCGGACTGGATGCGCACGCCCGCCCTGGATCTGATGACCAACTGGATCACCTCGGGGATGCAGCCCGACGCCGTCATCTCGAACAATGACGAAATGGCGCTTGGTGCAATTCAGGCGCTGAAATCGGCTGGCGTGTCGATGGATGATGTCGTCGTATCGGGCGTCGATGCGACACAGGATGCCCTCTATGCCATGGAAGCGGGCGATCTGGATGTCACCGTCTATCAGTCCGCGATCGGGCAGGGCCAGGGCGCCCTGGAAACAGTTCTCAAGATTGCCCGCGGCGAAGCTTTCGAGCAGCGCGTGGCGGTTCCCTTCGAATTGGTCACGCCCGAGAACCTTGCGGAATACAAGGCCAAGAACTGATGAGGCCGAGGGGGCGCGGCAGCCCCCTCAACATCCGCTCTGATCGGTTTCGGACGACGTCAGCTGCAACTGCGGCATCACGTTTCCAGCGATCGGCGCGCTGAAACATGGCGGATAAATCAGTGGGGAGGTCATGATGATATCCGAAAAGACGCGGGCGGCGATCGAACGCTACAAGGGAAAGCCCGGCGATGAACTTCTAAGAATCGAAGGCATCCGCAAGGAATTCCCCGGCGTCGTGGCACTGGACGATGTTCGATTCAGCCTTCGTCGCGGCACGGTCCACGCGCTGATGGGCGAGAATGGCGCCGGCAAGTCCACGCTGATGAAGATCATCGCGGGGATCTATACGCCGAACAAGGGCGAGATCTTCCTAAGGGGGGAAAAGGTCCGGCTGAACGGTCCGCTCGATGCGCTGGAACGCGGCATTGCCATGATCCATCAGGAACTTGCGCTGATGCCCTTCATGACGGTGGCGGAAAATATCTGGATCCGGCGCGAGCCGATCAACCGGATGGGCATCATCAATCACGCCGAGATGGCCCGCAAGACGCAAGAGTTATTCGATCGCCTCAATATCCGCATCGATCCGCTGTCCGAGGTGCGTTTCCTGACAGTCGCCCAGCGGCAGATGGTCGAGATCGCCAAGGCCGTCAGCTATGAATCCGACGTTCTGATCATGGATGAGCCGACCTCGGCGCTGACCGAAACCGAAGTCGAGCATCTGTTCGAGATCATTCGCGATCTGAAAACGCGCGGCATCGGAATCGTCTATATCACCCACAAGATGAACGAGCTCTTTGAGATCGCCGACGAGTTCTCGGTGTTCCGGGATGGCAAGTATGTCGGCACCCATGCCAGTAGCGAGGTGACCCGCGATGACATCATCCGCATGATGGTCGGACGCGAAATCACCGATATGTTCCCCAAGGAAGAGGCCGAGATCACCGACACGATCCTGTCGGTCGAAGGACTGACGCTTGAGGGGACTTTCCATGACATCAGCTTCGATCTGCGCAAGGGCGAGATCCTGGGACTGGCCGGGCTGGTCGGTTCGGGGCGCTCGAATGTGGCCGAGGCGCTGTTCGGTGTGACGCCAGCGACCTCAGGCAGGGTCCGCATCGACGGGCAGGAAGTAAGGATCGCCTCGCCCGCAGATGCCATGAAGCATGGCATGGCGTTCCTGACCGAGGATCGCAAGGACACGGGCTGTTTCCTGCCGCTCTCGATCCTTGAGAACATGCAGATCGCCATGCTGCAGGAAAAGAATGTCCGCATGGGTTTTGTCGAACAGGGCGAGGTCAGCCGGCAATGCGAGGAGATGCGTGAGGCATTGCGGGTCAAGACCCCGAATATGCAAGAGCGGATCGAGAACCTGTCAGGCGGCAACCAGCAGAAGGTGCTGATCGCGCGCTGGCTGCTGACCAAGCCGCGTATCCTGATCCTGGATGAGCCGACACGCGGCATCGATGTCGGTGCCAAGGCCGAAATCCACCGGCTGATTTCCCGCCTCGCGGGTGAGGGGGTGGCGGTCATCATGATCTCCTCCGAACTGCCCGAGGTACTGGGCATGTCGGATCGGATCATGGTCATGCACGAGGGGCATATGACCGGGATCCTTAACCGAAACGAGGCCGATCAGGTGAAAATCATGGAACTGGCGGCGCGATAGGGCCGCGGGGCACCGCCGGTGCCGGGAAGGAACAACCAATGGAAAACGTTCAGATAGAACCCATCGAAAAGAAAAGATCGTTTCGGATCCCGGGCGATCTCAGCATTCTGCTGGTACTCATAGGCGTGGCTTTGGTCTTTGAGGTGCTTGGCTGGATCACGCAGGGTCAAAGCTTCCTGATGAATCCGCAGCGGCTGACGATCATGATCCTTCAGGTCTCGGTCATCGGGATCATCGCCATTGGGGTCACGCAGGTCATCATCACCGGCGGCATCGACCTGAGTTCGGGATCGGTCGTCGCGATGACGGCAATGGTCGCGATGAGTTTCGCACAGGCCGAAGGCTATGACCGCGCGGTTTATCCCGCCTTGACGGGCCTGCCGGTCGTCGTGCCGCTGTTGATCGGGCTTGGTGTCGGCCTGCTGGCGGGTCTGATAAATGGCCAGTTGATCGCGCGAACCGGGATACCGCCCTTTATTGCGACCCTGGGGATGATGGTGGCCGCGCGCGGTGTCGCTAAATGGTATACCAAGGGGCAGCCGATCAGTTTTCCGACCGAAAGCTTCGGGGCGCTTGGGGACGGCGCCGTTCCCGTGTTCATCTTCCTGGGCATGGCCGTCATCTTTCACATACTTCTGAAATATACCCGCTATGGCAAGTTCACCTATGCCATCGGGGCCAACCCGCAGGCGGCGCGCGTGTCGGGGATCAATGTGCAGGGTCATCTGGTCAAGGTCTATGCCATTGCCGGGCTTCTGGCCGGTCTTGCCGGCATCGTCACCGCCGCACGGGCCGAGACTGCGCAAGCAGGCATGGGCATGATGTACGAACTTGACGCCATTGCTGCGGCGGTGATTGGCGGCACGTCGCTGGCGGGCGGGCGCGGGCGCATCTTTGGTACGGTTATCGGAACACTCATCCTTGGCCTGATGATGTCCGGTTTCACCTTCCTGCGGGTCGATGCCTATTATCAGGAGATCGTGAAAGGCGCGATCATCGTGGCCGCCGTGGTCGCGGATGTCTATCGCCAGAAGGCGCGCAGCAAGGCCGCCTGAGCATCCTGAAAGTCTGACCTAAGCGCCCCCAAAGCTTGGGCTTTGGGGGCGCTTCATCGTTCAGGTGCCGGTGACGGTCGGGATCCGTGGCGCCTGATTGCCGTCCTGCACCCGCGACGCGACGGCCACGACCAGCGCCTGCGCCAGGCACATCGGGGCCGCGAGGGAACGCGAAAAGGTATAGTCATGTTCGGGCACAGGGAACAGCACCCGAGCCCATTTCGCCAGAGGCGACAAGGTGCTGTCCGAAATGGCGATGATGTCGGTGCCGTTGCGTCCCGCCTGTTCGACGATGTTCACCACCTCATTGGCATAGAACCGGAACGACACGGCCAGCAGCACATCCCGTTTCCCGATGGCGCGGGCCATATGTGTCGCCAGGCCGCCGCCGCTATCCAGCAAGACGCAGCGCTTGCCCAGCATCGTCAGTACATAGCGCAGAAGCTCGACCACCGGGGCCGACCGAAGCTGGCCCAGAAGGTAGATATTTTCGGCCTTTGTCAGCAATTCCGCTGCGGCTGCAAGATCGGCGCCGTTGATATCTTCCAGCAGGGATTGCAGCGAGGCGATATCGCGCACCACCAGGTCGCGCAGGAACCCGACCTCGGACCTGTCCGGGGAATCCTGCAATTCGGTTTCCAGCGCCTTGATCCGCGCCTCGAACCCCGGCGCGGCGGTGGACAGGCGCTTCTGGAACAGGGCCTGCAATTCCTTGAAGCCTTTGTAACCCAAGGATTGCGCGAACCGCACGAAGCTGGAGGCATGGATGCCACAGCGTTCGGCAATGGCATTCACGGAATGAACGGCCACATCATTCGGGTTCTGGGTCAGAAAGACCGAAATCCGCTGATAGGTCTTGCTCATGCCGTCATGCCGGTCATGGATCAGCCGTATCAGATCCTCATAATCTTTCGGCGGTGTCATGTCGTTCATTTCTGGGATCCTCCGGCGTATACTCTGCAACAAATATTGCAACTCACCAAGCCTGCGTTTCAGCTTCGAATTCGACAAAAATGATGCCCGGCGGGAAGGAAGCCGGGCATCATCGCAGAAGGGTGGGAGGGGACCCTTCGTTCATATTGAGAACGTCAGCGTGGCACGCCCAGCCATTGCCTCTGGGACGAGGATTTCTGGATCGTCTCGACCAGCGTCTGAATCCCCAGGCCCTTGCGGAAATTGAACGGCTCGGGGATCTCGCCTGCGATGGCGCGCAGATAGCCCGCGACCTCGATGGCCTTCAGATCGTTGAAGCCCAGCTGATGGCCCGGCGCGACGCAGAAACTGCCATAGGGCGGGTGATCCGGTGCCGCCTCGATACGGCGAAAACCACGATGCCCGGTTCGGTCGGCTGTGCTGTAGAAATGCAGTTCGTTAAAGCGTTCCTGGCTGAAGGACAGCGCACCTTTCGTGCCATAGACCTCGAAATCATGCTGCATCTTGCGGCCGGTGGCGATCCAGTTGCCCTCGATAGAGCCCTGAGCGCCGTTTTCGAACCGCAGAAAGGCACGACCGACATCGTCCACCGCGACCGCGCGCATGCCGCCCTTGTCATCGGGGCGCCGGTCGATCAGCGTGACACAATCGCCCATGACCTCGACAATCGGTCCCAGCAGATATTCCGCTGTGGCCAGCGCGTGGCTGCCGATATCGGCCAGCGCCCCGCCGCCCGCGGGATCATGGCGGAAGGTCCACGGGCCTTTCGCGTCGGCCATGTAATCCTCGGCATGCAGGCCGCGATAGCCGCGGATTTCGCCCAACTCGCCAGCCTCGATCATGTCGCGCGCAAGGGCAATCATCGGATTGCAGAGATAGTTGAACCCGACCTGCGTTCTGATGCCGGCCGCTTCGGCGGCATCGGCCATGTCGCGCGCATCGCTGGCCAGCGGCGCCAGCGGTTTTTCGCAATAGACATGCTTGCCCGCTGCGATGGCGGCCAGCGCCATCTCCTTGTGCAGCGCATTGGGCGCGGTAATGTCGATCACGTCGATAGTAGGGTCCTCGATCATGCGCCGCCAGTCCGAGGTGGCATTGGCAAAGCCAAGCGCCGCCGCTGCGCGCGAGGCCATTTCATCGCTGGCATCCGCCACCGTATGCAGCACCGGCTCATACGGCAGATCGAAGACCCGCGGCGCAGAGGCAAAGCCGAAGACATGGGTCTTGCCCATGAAGCCGCTACCGATCAGCCCGATATTCAACCTGGGTTTAGACATTCAGCGCCTCGCGATTGACGACCATCTGCGGATCGATGCTGCCATCCAGAAAATCCAGCGCATTGCGGATCGAGGCAATCGCCATCCTTTCGCTGCATTCCTCGGTCAGACCGGCGATATGGGGGGACAGGATCACGTTGTCGCAGCCAATCAGGGGTGAGTCCGCTGCCGGGGGCTCCTGGTCAAAGACATCCACCCCGGCCGCGCCCACCTGCCCCGATTGCAGCGCCTGGACCAGTGCGACCTCATCGACAACGCCGCCACGCGCGGTATTGGCAAGGATGACGCCCCGACGCATCTGCGCGATTTCGGCCGCGCCGATGGCAGGCCGGTCGCCGCGCGGGATATGGACCGAGATGCAATCCGCCCATGCCAGCCCATCGGTCAGGGATACCGGCTGAACCGCACTATCCGGCCAGCCGGCCCGTTCCAGATAGGGATCATAGGCGCGGACCTCCATCTGAAAGCCGGCCGCCATGCGCGCCAGATTGCGTCCGATGCGCCCATAGCCAAGGATCAGCAGGCGCTTGCCGCTGATTTCCTGCTGCTCCAGCAGGTTGCGCCAACCCCATTGCCCGACCTCACGAACCGAGCGATCCGCGCGGATCACCCGTTTTGCGCCGGCCAGCAGCTGCATCATCGCGTGTTCGGCGACCGAGACAGAATTCACGTCGCCCACGATGGTCAGGGCAATGCCGCGCCTGTCCAGCGCCTCCAGATCGACCGCGTCATAGCCGACCCCGTGGCGCGAGACGATCTTCAGCTTCTGCGCCCGCGCGATGGTCGCGGCACTCAGGGGCTGGGTGCGGATCACCAGCGCATCCGCCCGGTCGATGAGCGGCGCATATGAGGCTTCGGTTACCTCGGTGACATAGTCATGGCTGACACCGCTGGCCGAAAGTTCGCGCAGCAATGCCTCGCCCGCCGGATGCAGCTTTCCCGCGACAAGAAGATGCGGCATCAGTAGACCCCTTTCGTGCTGTCGCCCGAGACACCGTCACCTCCGGTCAGGTCCCGCCATTCCCTGACCGAGGCCGAAGCCGCCGCCGCCAGCAGACGGGAATCGCCCGATACCGTGGTCAGATCGAAGCCCCATCCTATGGCGCGGGCTGCGTAGGCTGGGGTGCCGCAATGCAGACATGCGCGGATTTCGTTGCGCTTGCAGGCATCAACGACCTGTTTGATAAGATCGATCATCTCGGGCTCTTCGCGGTCGAATGCCGGCGGCAGACGACCGTTCTGCGTTCCCAGCGTCAGATCGGCCGGTCCGACATAGATACCGTCCAGCCCGGGTGTCGCTGAGATGGCATCCAGATTGGCGACGCCTTGGGCGGTTTCGATCATGGCAAGGGCCAGAACTTCGTCATTCGCCTGCACGCCATAGCCGCCATATGCGATGGCCGCGCGCGTTGGCCCGAAGCTGCGCTGACCATGGGGCGGATAGCGCATATAGCTGACGAATTCTGCCGCTTCCTCGGCGGAGTTGATCATCGGGCAGATGATTCCCTGCGCCCCTGCATCCAGGGCCTTCATGATGATGCCCGGCTCCCGCCAGGGCACCCGCGCCATCGGCGTCACGCCGGATGCCCGCATGGCCTGAAGCATCGGCAGGAGCGAACCATAATCCAGCGCACCGTGCTGAATATCGATGCTGACGCTGTCATAGCCCTGCGCGGCCATGATCTCGGCGGTGAAGGGGCTGCCGATCGACAGCCAGCCATTCAGCGCCGGTTTTCCTTCGGCCCAGATCTGGCGAAGCTTGTTCCTGAACATGTGCAAAACTCCTCAGAAAAGAATTTGGGCCAGCTTGGTGTCGAGATAATCCTCGATCCCTTCGCTGCCGCCTTCACGGCCCATGCCGGAATGATTGGTGCCGCCGAACGGGACCTCGGACGCGGCCAGCGCAAAGCTGTTGATGCCGACCATGCCCGCTTTAAGCGCGGCCACCGTGCGGCGGGCGCGGTCAGGCGATCTGGTGAACGCATAGGCGGACAGCCCCATCTCGCTGGCATTGGCGCGCGACAGCGCCTCGTCTTCTTCGGAGAAGCGGGTGATCGCCGCGATGGGGCCGAAATTTTCCTCGGCAAAGACCCGCATGTCGTCCCGGATATTGGTCAGGACCGTTGGCTCGAAGAAAAAGCCTTCGTTTCGATTGGCCCGCTTGCCGCCCAGGGCGACATTCGCGCCGGAATTCACCGCATCCTGAACGATGGCTTCAATCTCATCCAGGCGCCCGCCATTGATCAGCGGTCCCATGCCGGTTTCGGGGTCCAGCCCGTCGCCCAGCCTGATCCCGGACGCGCGCTCGACAAAGCCCTCGACAAAGGCATCGTGCAGGCTGTCATGGATGAAGAACCGGTCTGGCGTCACGCAGACCTGCCCGCAATTGGCGTATTTCGTCGGCACGACCGCATCCAGCGTGGCGTGCAGATCGGCGTCGTCATAGACGATCAACGGGGCATTGCCACCCAGTTCCATACTGACCTTTTTCACCGTATCGGCAGCATCCCGGATCATCTGCTGACCGACCCGGGTCGAGCCGGTCAGGCTGACCTTTCGCACGCGCGTATCGCCCATGATCGGGCCATAGGTCGCGCCGGTCGAGCCGACGACAAGATTGATCGCGCCATCGGGCAGCGCGGCCGCCCGCAGGCAATCGACCATCACCATCGCCACGCCCGGCGTCTGCGACGACGGGCGCAGGACCACCGGACAGCCCGCCGCCAGCGCCGGTGCCAGCTTGCGCGCCGGGAGTGCTGCGGGGAAATTCCATGCGGTAAAGGCGCCGACGATGCCCACGGGTTCGCGGGTGACCTCGAACCGACCGCCGGGGACGCGGCTGTCAACGATGCGGCCATAGATGCGGCGGGCCTCTTCCGCGTACCAGCGGAACTGATCGCAGGCGAGCGCCCATTCCCGCTGTGCCTGCGCGATGGGCTTGCCGGTTTCCAGGCTGATCATCCGCGCGCCCTCATCGGCACGGCGAAGCATTTCCTCTGCCGCCTTGTGCAGCGCGTCGGCGCGACCGAATCCGCCCATCGCCCGCAATTTCGGCAATGCGCGCGCTGCGGCGTCCAGTGCCGCGCGGGTGTCCTCGGCGCTGGCCGTGCTCAACGCGGCCAGAGGTTTGCCGGTGACGGGCGAGATGACCTCTGCGCTGTTGGCGCCCGGGGTCCATCCGCCATCGATGAACAATCCAAAATCCTGATACATGGCTTATCCGATCTCACTGATCTTGACGGTGCGGTTTTCCCGGACCGAGCGGATGGCAGCCTCGGCAAGGATCAGGGCCTGCCGGCCATCTTCAAAGCCCACCGGAACCGGGCGGCCCTGCTCGACGGCATCCACGAATGCGCTGATTTCCGCGGCAAAGGCATCGGCATAGCGGTCGATGAAGAAATTCTTCAGGGGTGCGGCCCGGTCGGTAAATGCCGCTGCATAAAGCCGCACATGATCCATCGGCCGGTTCTCGGAAATGGCCATGCCGGCGCTGCCGAAAGCCTCGATTCGCTGGTCATAGCCGTAAACCGCGCGGCGGGAATTGGTGATGATCGCCTGTTTGCCGCTGGCGGTCTTCAGCACCACCGTCACGGTGTCGTAATCATCGCAGCGCTGCATCAGCGCCGGATCAACCAGCCGCGATCCCGTGGCGGTCAGCTCGGTGACCTCTTCAGCCAGGATGAAGCGCGCCATGTCGAAATCATGGATGGTCATGTCGCGGAAGATGCCGCCCGAGACCTCGATATAGTCATCCGGCGCCATGCCCGGATCGCGCGAGGTGATCGTGACCTGATGCAGATCCCCGATCTGGCCCGATTCGATGGCGCGGCGGACGCCCGCATGACCCGAATCGAAGCGTCGTACAAAGCCCAGCATGATGGGCAGATCGGTGCCTGCAATTTTCGTTGCGCAGGCATTCACCCGGTCCAGCGACAGATCGATCGGCTTTTCGCACAGGATTGCCTTGCCGGCGGCGACCGAACGCTCGATCAGGTCGGCATGGGTGGGCGTCGAGGTCGCAATCAGGACCGCATCGACATCACTTGAGCCCAGCACAGCCTCGACCGACTCGAATTCCTGCACCCCCAGCTTTGCCGCGACTTCCCGGGCGGCGGGTGCGTGGATATCATAGACCCCGGCCAGCTTCGCGCGGGGGTGGGACGCGATATTTTCGGCATGCATGCGGCCAATACGGCCCGTGCCGAGGACGGCGATTCTTGTCATGGGGGCTCCTCCAAACCAATTTATGCAATAATCATTGCAAAACTATTGCATTGTCAATCATCATTCCGTAAAGATTCGGAAACACCATCCGCAGGAGGAGGCGAGATGACCGCGAATACCGTTCGCCTGACCATGGCTCAGGCTCTTGTGCGCTACCTTTGCAACCAGTTCACCGAGATCGACGGCCAGCGCGTTCCACTGTTTGCCGGCGTCTTCGGGATCTTCGGGCATGGCAATGTGACCTGTCTCTCCGAAGCGCTGGAACAGGTGCAGGATCGCCTTCCGACCTGGCGTGGCCAGAACGAGCAGTCGATGGCATTGGCCGCCGTCGCCTATGCCAAGGCCAAACGCCGTCGCCAGCTGATGGTGGCGGCAACCTCGATCGGGCCGGGGGCGGTGAACATGGTCACCGCCGCGGGTACGGCGATGGCCAATCGTCTGCCGGTTCTGCTGCTGAGTGGTGATACCTTCACCAACCGCCTGCCCGACCCGGTGCTGCAACAGGTCGAGCATTTCCATGATCCGTCGATCAGCGTGAATGACAGCTTCCGTGCCGTGACCCGGTATTGGGACCGGATCACGCATCCGGCGCAGATCCTGTCCTCGCTGCCGCAGGCCATCGCCACCATGCTGGACCCCGCCGATTGCGGTCCGGCCTTCATCGGCCTGCCGCAGGACATTCAGGAAATCGCCTATGACTATCCGGTCGAGTTCTTCGCGGAAAAGACCTGGATCATCCCGCGCCCCCGTCCTTCGCGCGATCAGGTCGCTGCGGCGGCAGAGTTGCTGAAGACGGCTAAAAAGCCGCTGATCATCTCGGGCGGCGGTGTGCGCTATTCGGGCGCGGAAGCTGCGCTGGCGGATTTCGCCACCGCACGCGGCATCCCGATGGCTGAAACCATCGCCGGCAAGGGCGCGGTGGTTCACGATCACGACGCCTATATCGGCGCGATGGGGATCGAGGGTACGGAAGCGGCGCGAGAGATTTCGGAAGGCGCTGACGTGGTGATCGCCGTGGGTACGCGGTTGCAGGACTTCACCACCGGATCATGGTCCACCTTCGCCCGCGACGCGCAGTTCATCAATATCAACGCCGCACGTTTCGATGCGCTCAAGCACCGGGCGGTCCCGGTGGTGGGAGATGCGCTGGAAGCGATCGCCGAACTGGATCAGGCCCTTGGTGACTGGCGCTGCGACCCGGCACATATGAAGCACGCCAAAGCGCTTTATGCCGATTGGAACAGTCTCCTGGATGAAGGGCAGGCCCCGACGAATGCCGCGGTGCCCAGCTATGCGCAGGTGATCGGCGTGGTGAACAGGGCCGCGCGCGACAATGACACGATGATCGCGGCCGCCGGCGGCCTGCCGGGCGAGACGATCAAGAACTGGCGCGTGAAAAGTCCGCATACCTTCGATTGCGAATTCGGTTTCTCCTGCATGGGCTATGAAATCGCCGGCGGTTGGGGCCACGCCATGGCCAAGGCGGGCGAGGGCACGCCCATCGTCATGGTCGGCGACGGCTCCTACATGCTGATGAATTCGGACATCTATTCCTCGGTCCTGTCGGGGCACAAGATGATCGTCGTGGTCTGCGACAATGGCGGCTTCGGGGTCATCAACCGTTTGCAAACGAATAACGGCATCCCGGGTTTCAACAACCTGCTGAAGGACAGCCGGGTGCTGAACAGGGATAATCCCCTGCATGTCGATTTCGTGAAACATGCCGAGGCGATGGGCGCTTATGCCCGCCAATGCGCAAGCCTCGCCGATCTGGAAGCGGCGATGGAATGGGCGCAGGGCACGGATCGGACGACGGTGCTCTGCATCGCCTCGGACGCGCATGCCTGGACCCCCGGCGGGGCGGGCTGGTATGTCGGCGTCCCCGAAGTGTCGGAGCGCAAAAGCGTCCGCGAGGCCCGCGAGGCGCAGGTGGCCTTCCGCGAAAAGCAGCGGCAGGGAGTCTGAGATGCGGGCGAAACTTGGCATTGCTCCCATCGCCTGGTGGAACGACGATCTGGCAGAGCTCTCCGATGACGTCAGCCTCGACGAATGCCTGCGTCAGGCCTCCGTGGCAGGCTTTACGGGGATGGAGACCGGTCGCCGCTTTCCCATGGACATGGCCGAGCTTGGGCCGGTGCTGGACCGGCACGGGATCTCGGTCTGCGGCGGCTGGTTTTCGGGCCTGCTGCTTGACGGCGATATCGAGGCGGAAAAGGATCGCATCGCGCAGCAGATGCAGTTCTTCATCGCCGCCGGCGCGCCCTGCATCGTCTATGGCGAGACGGCGCGCAGCATTCAGGGGCTGCGCGATGCGCCGCTCGCCACCAAGCCGAAACTGAGCGAGGCCGAAATGGCCGCCTATGGTCGCAGGATCAGCGATTTCGCCGATTGGTGCGCGGCGCAGGGGATGCCCATCGCCTATCACCACCACATGGCCGCAGCGGTCGAGACCGAGGCGGAACTGGACCTGCTGATGAAGCACTCATCCGTGCCGCTGCTTTTCGACGCCGGCCACATGGCCTTTGCCGGCGGCGACGTGATGCGGGTGATCGAAAATCATCATGGCCGGATCACCCATGTCCATACAAAGGACATCCGCCGCGCCGTGGTCGAGGGGTTGGACCGCGCCCGCGAGAGCTTCCTCGACG
Source organism: Paracoccus halophilus (assembly GCF_000763905.1). Classification (GTDB taxonomy): domain Bacteria; phylum Pseudomonadota; class Alphaproteobacteria; order Rhodobacterales; family Rhodobacteraceae; genus Paracoccus; species Paracoccus halophilus. The sequence goes on along the minus strand of NZ_JRKN01000030.1, from coordinate 3,595 downwards.
CGGTGATCAAGGGCGCCTTCACCGTGCCCGGCGACGGCGATCTGGATTTCGAAGCCATCGTCAAGGCACTGGCGAGGCACGGATACGAGGGCTGGTTCGTGATCGAGGCCGAGCAGGACCCGGTCGCCAACCCGCCGCAGGAAATGGCCCGCAAGGGGTATCAGGAACTCATGCGCGTCATGGGCGCGGCAGGATATGAGGTGGTTTCATGAACCGGATCGAAGGAAAGATCGCCGTCATCACCGGCGGCACGCAGGGCCTCGGGGCTGCCATCGCCCGGCAATTCGCCGAAGCCGGGGCGGGTGGCATCGTCATCATCGGGCGCGGGCAGGAGAAGGGGCAGGCGGTGGCCGACGCGATCGCCCAAGCCACGGGTGTGCCGGTCCGGATGATCACGGCCGATCTGGGGAATATTGACGATGTAGGCGCCATAATCCCCGCCGCAGACAAGGCTTTCGGGCGTGTCGATATCCTGGTGAACGCAGCCGGGCTGACCGACCGGGGCAATATCCTGAACACAACGCCCGAGCTCTTCGATCAGATGTTCGCGGTGAATGTCCGCGCGCCCTTCTTCCTGATCCAGGACGCTGCCAAGGTGATGATCCGCGAAGGGATCGAGGGGCGGATCGTCAATATCGGCTCGATGTCGGAGCTGGCCGGGCAGCCTTTCCTGGCGCCCTATTCCGCCTCCAAGGGGGCACTGGCGACGCTGACGCGCAATGCGGGTTTCGCGCTGATGCGCAACCGCATCCATGTGAACCAGCTGGATATCGGCTGGATGAATTCCGACCACGAACGCAAGCTGATCGAGGCCGAAACCGGCGACGCCACCTTCATCGACCGGGCGGCGGCCGGGAAGCCCTTCGGCCGCATCCTCGACCCGGCCGAGGTCGCCCGCGCAGTGCTGTGGATGGCTTCGGATGACAGCGGCATGATGACCGGCGCGGTCATTCCCTTTGATCAGTCGGTCTATGGCGGCTATGACGACGCGCCGGTCCCCGCCGCGGCATTGGAGATCTGAGACATGCGGACAATCAAGGGCCCCGGCGTCTTCCTGGCGCAATTCGCGGCCGATCAGTCACCCTATGACACGCTGCCGAGCCTTGCGGAATGGGCAGCAGGGAAGGGTTTCAAGGGCGTCCAGATCCCCACATGGGATACCCGTCTGATCGATATGAAACAGGCCGCCGAAAGCGCGACCTATTGCGACGAGATCAAGGGGATGCTGGCCGATCACGGGCTGGAGATCACCGAATTCGCCTCGCATATCACCGGCCAGCTGGTGGCGGTGCATCCGGCGCATGATCAGATCATGGATAGCTTCGCCCCCGAACCCGTGCGCGGCAACCCCAAGGCCCGCCGCGCCTGGGCCGAGGAACAGCTGCGTTTTGCCGCCCGTGCCTCGAAACGGCTGGGCATCGACCGGCATGTGACCTTTTCGGGCGCGCTCCTGTGGCCCTATCTCTATCCCTATCCGCAATGGCCCGAGGGGCTGGTCGAGGAGGGCTTTGACGAGCTTGCCCGCCGCTGGACACCGATTTTGAACGATTTCGACGCGCATGGCGTGGATATCTGCTATGAAATACATCCCTGTGAGGATCTGCATGACGGCCATAGCTGGGAATATTTCCTGGACAAGGTCGGCCATCATTCCCGCGCCAACCTGATGTATGATCCCAGCCATTTCGTGCTTCAGGCGCTGGATTATCTGGCCTTTATCGACCATTATCACGACCGCATCCGCGCCTTTCACGTCAAGGATGCCGAGTTCCGCCCGGATGGAAAATCGGGCGCCTATGGCGGCTATCAGCCCTGGAGCAAACGCGCCGGTCGCTTTCGCAGTCCCGGCGATGGCCAGGTCGATTTCGGTGCCATCTTCACCAGGCTGACCACCCACGGCTTTGACGGCTGGGCCGTTCTGGAATGGGAATGTTTCGTCAAGAACCCCGAGGACGGTGCCCGTGAGGGTGCGCAATTCATCGCGGATCACATCATCCGTGTGTCCGACCGGGCCTTTGATGATTTCGTGAAATCCGGCGCGGATCGGGGCGCCAACCGGGCCATGCTCGGACTGGAGGAATGATGAGCGTGAAGAAACCTCTGCGACTTGGCATGATCGGCGGCGGACAAGGCGCCTATATCGGCAATATCCACCGCCTGGCCTCGCGTCTGGATGGTGCCTGGCAGCTTGTCGCCGGCGCCTTCGATGTCGATCCCGAACGCGGCCGCGATTTCGCCATCGCCGAGGGGCTGGATCCGGCGCGCAGCTATGGCAGCTACCAGGATCTGATCGCTGGTGAAGCGCCGCGCGCGGACCGCGTGGATGCCGTCGCCATCTGCACGCCGAATTTCACCCATTACCCGATTGCGAAGGCGCTGATCGAGGCGGGCTTCGACGTGATCTGCGAAAAGCCCCTGACCGCGACGCTTGAGGATGCCGTCGCGCTGGAAAAGCTGGCCCGCGAATCGGGCCGCTTCGTCGGCGTGACCTATACCTATTCCGGCTATCCCATGGTGCACGAGGCGCGCGTCCGTGTTGCAAAGGGCGAGATCGGCGCGATCCGAACCGTGCAGGTGGAATATCCGCTGGAATGGATGGCCACCGCCATCGAGCAGCAGGGCAACGCACAGGCCGCATGGCGCACCGACCCGAAGAAGAACGGCCGCGGCGGTTCGATCGGCGATATCGGCACCCATGCCTATCATCTCGCGGGATTCGTCTCCGGGTTGAAGCTGCAGGCGCTGACGGCCGATCTCGCAACTTTCGTGCCGGGCCGGGCGCTGGACGACAATGCCCATGTCATGATGCGCTATGAGGGCGGGGCCCGGGGCCTGCTCTGGTCCTCGCAGGTAGCGCTTGGCAATTCGAACGGCGTCAGGCTGCGCGTCTTTGGTGAGACCGGGTCATTGTCATGGTTCCAGGAGCAGCCGAACGAATTGATCCTTGCGCCGCTGGACGGACGCGTCCAGACCATCAAGCGCGGTGCGGATGACCTGTCCGAGGACGCCAAGCTACGCATCCGCACTCCGCCCGGGCATCCCGAAGGCTATCTGGAAGCTTTCGCCAATCTTTATGCCGGCTTTGCCGAGGCGATCAGAGCACGGACCGAGGGGCGCGTGCCCTCGGCGCTGGGCCAGAACCTGCCGGTGGCCTATGACGGGCTGAAGGGCGTTGCATTTGTCGAGGCTGTCGTAGACAGCGCCGAAGCTGCCGACCAGCCCTGGATCACGCCAATTGCGGTCTAAGCCCCAGCTAGGGCCAAGCTAATCGGCCGATTTGAGGCTAAAGTACCCCTACTGGCGGCATCCGGCAAGTTCCTCCATTTGCCGCCAGCCTCGAAACTAATGCAGGCCAACGACATTACTTGGGACTCGTGCTTGACGATCCGAATATCGCGCCGAAGGCCTTTGTTCTCCCATACCAGCCTACGATCCTTTGTCGACAGCAATTGACTGGGGCAGCATTACTCTTACAGCGTCACAAGAGATGGGTTAATCTGGGTGCCGCATGGACATCGCATCTATCTGCGTGCCAGCGTGACAGTCAGTATTCTACGCAGCGTTGCGATCGGGTTTGAGCTGTGCCGTCCGGGCC
>NZ_JRKN01000029.1 GCF_000763905.1 Paracoccus halophilus | reverse complement strand
GATCAACATCCCGCTCAAGGCCTCCGATAATCATCGGAAACACAATGGACCCAACCCCCGGTCGGTGGGGTCCCTTTTGGACGCCGATCACCCCAGAAGCGGGGTCCTTATTCCACGCCGAACAACAAACATGCAGGATCGCGCCGACGAGCAGGCTGTGCGAGGTCTTTTCCCAATGGTTACGTTTGTCGAGGCTGCCTTCGGGATCAACGAGAATATCCGCGATGTTCTGCACATCACGGACTTCCCATTCACCTTGCCGCACTTCCAGAAGCGGGTTGTAAGCTGCCGAGTGCACATTGGTCGGATCGAACAGCAGGACGCGGCCATGACGGGACCGGAAACCTGCGGTCAGATTCCAGTTCTCGCCCTTGATGTCATGGACAATGCAACTTCCCGGCCAGGTCAGCAACGTCGGCACGACGAGGCCCACGCCCTTGCCGGATCGGGTTGGCGCAAAGCACAGCACATGCTCGGGGCCGTCATGACGAAGATAATCCTTGCTGTGCCGCCCCAACACGACGCCATCGGGGCCGAGCAATCCGGCCGCATGGATTTCCTTATCCTCGGCCCATCGCGCCGAACCGTAGGTGGCAACATTGCGGGCTTCCCTTGCCCGGATGATCGACATGAAGAAGGCGGCAGCTATGGCAAGAACCGCCCCGGACGTGGCGATGAACGCGCCTTCGGTAAAGATGCCGGGCGCATAGGCGTCATAGGAAAACCACCACCAGAAGAAGGCCGGTGGATAATAGAACGGCCATCCCGCAACATCGAACCAGGGATTGCCGAGCTTTGGCTGGAAGCCGAGCCGGAAAGCCACCCATTGCGTTGCAGCCCAGACCATCACCACGACGATGGTGAAGACGACAATGATCTGGCCCCAGAGTATTCGCCCTCCACGCATATAGATTCCAATCGGCAAAAGAGACGGAGCCGATCAGAGAATGGGCGTTTTCGGGAAGTGCAACAGCCAAGGTGTGGCCATAGGGCTGCCGAATACTATCGGCGGCAAATCGGATGGGTGACGGCGGCGCTATTCCGGCACCGTTCACGGTGGACTATCGCGAATCAAACTTCGGCTTTGTGCGGCCCATCTGTGTCGCCAGCGTGAGTAAATTCAATAGTGCGGGATCTCGGTTGTGGGGCGACCAGATGGCCGAAAATGGGATGGCTTCGGGCTCGTCAACCACTGGAAGGAAAATCAGATTTGGCGTGCACGCCGCCGCGGTTTCCTCAACAAAAAGCGAGACACCATGCCCGGAAGCAATCACCGACAACAGCGCGCTGCGGCCAGTATCGACGCGGCGGATCGTAGGCGTTGGCCATTTCCCGGCCGAGCGAAGCACAATAAGGTCATGAACCTGTGGACCGGTCCCACCATGGCGAACAAGGAAGGTTTCGCTCGCAAGCTGCTGCCACTCCACATCCGATTGTGCTGCCAAGGGATGCTTCACCGGCAGCGCCACCATCAAGCGATCCCGCCAGATGACGCGGGAATTGAGATCCGGGATTTGGTGGGTGCAGGCCATAAAGGCAACATCAAGCCTGCTTTCTCGCACCATGTTTTGCCCATCACGCGCCGTGCCCTCGGTGATATGCAGTTGAACGCCGGGATTCTTGGTATGAAACCGCTCCAGCAGTCGGTCTAGAAAGCAGCCCGGCGTGAGGGCGTGGATGCCGATGCGAAGCATGCTGTCCTTTCCGCACGCTTGCATCCCCGCCGTCTTGATGGCACGGTCCAGGATGCCCATCGCGTCCTCGACATGATCGACGAAACGTCGGCCAGCTTCAGTCACGCGGACGCCGCGCGTGTTACGGTCGAAGAGGACGACGCCCAAATCTTCCTCCAGCGCCTTTATCCGTGAGCTGACGCTTGACTGGCTGGTGCCGAGCGCCTGCGCTGCACGGTGGAAGCTGAGATACTCTGCGACCGCGAGCGCCTGGACCAAAGCGACCATCGGAACGCGAACGCCAAGAATAGCACTTCTCAGCTCTGCGCTTTCTGTAATGTTGCTCCTCCGCCTACGCATTGAGGTGCCCTACGGTATCAGCAAGAGGCTTCCGGTCGTGCGACCGGCTTCAAGATCGGATTGAGCCTGCGCCGCGTCGGCCAGAGGATACTCGCCCCCAATCTCGGCGCAGACGCCTTTCTGCATCATTTCGAGCAAAGCTTCGGCTGCACGATGATAGGCTGGCAGGTCGGCGGCATAAGCCATCACACTTGGCCGAGCGAGCGACAACGAACGGATGGGACCGATATCCTCTACCGCAAGTGACGGAATAGGTCCGGCTGCCTGACCGATGCTTGCGACCGTGCCGAAGCGCCGGGTGCAAGCCAGGCTTCTAAGCAGCGTATCACCACCGATCCCGTCGACGGCAAAATCTACACCGACGCCTTGGGTCAGCGATCCGACCTCGGACACAAGATCAGCATTTCTCCCGACGATGATATGATCCGCACCGTAGGATCGCGCGATGTCGGCCTTTCCTTCCGACCCTGCCGTGCCGATGACCGTGGCTCCAATGTGTTTCGCCCAACGCACGAGGATCGAACCCAGGCCGCCAGCAGCACCGTGTATAAGAATGGTCGTTCCACGTTCAACGGCATAGGTGCGGGTCAGCAGCATATGGGCAGTCAGCCCTTTGAGCATCGACGCCGCTGCGCTGCGAAACTCTATACCGTCCGGCAGTTTGATGAGCCGGGAAACCGGCAAAGAGCGCGCAGTTGCATAAGCGCCGACCGGCGCACCGGCATAGGCAACGCGATCCCCGATCGAAAAGCCAGTGACACCTTCGCCCAAAGCTTCCACTACTCCCGCGGCCTCGACGCCGAGGGTGGCAGGTAAAGAGAGGGGATAAAGGCCAGTCCGGTGATAGATGTCGATGAAGTTCACGCCGATAGCGAGGTTTCTTATCCGCACCATGCCAGGCCCCGGCTGTTCCGACGAGATTTGAGAAACCTCCAATTTTTCGACACCGCCGACGCCGGTCATGAGGACTACAGTATCCATACATATTCTCCGCGAGTTTTGTTTCAGAATCCGTGACGCAACTTTGATGCGGCACACCTATTGTCCGGGCGACTGCAAAGCGGCCGGGTTCGACAACAAAGCCACGGGTATGAGGCTGGCGGTGAGCGCGACCGCTGCGACCATCATGAGGCCGCCAAGATTGGTGAAGGAAATAACAATCGAACCCAGCAACGCGCCTGTACCAATCGCCGCATTGAAAATCGCAACATATATTGCGGATGCGGGAAGTGCCGCGTCACCCGCTGCGCGTAGAATCCAAGTCTGAAAACCGACGAAGACAGCCGCAACACCGATTCCCCAGCCAACCAGTAGGATACCGACGATAACCGCGCCTGCGTCACCACCGATCGATCCAATTCCACCCAGACATAACGCCATCAACGCGAGCGCCCCCGATACGAGCTCTTTGAGGTAGCGGTCCACGAAGACACCGGTAAGCACATTGCCAAGGAGACCGGCTACACCGAACGCAAAAAGGAGCGCGTACAATGTATTCGGTGGCATATGCAGACTGTCGGAAAGCAATGGTTCGATATAGGTGAATGCAGCAAAATGCGCCGTTATCGCACAAGCTGTTGCACCGTAAATTCGAAGAAACACCGGATCTCGGGCAATGGCCGAAAGAGCTTTTCTACCTACCGGCGAAGTGGCTTGAACTCGCGGCACGGAAAAGACAATTGCGGCGGCGGTTACAAAAGATAGTGCGGCGATACAGCCAAACGCCGTTCGCCAGCTATCGAGGTGGCCGATCATTCCCGCCAAGGGAACACCCAGAACACTGGCTGCCGACACGCCGCCGAAAATAATCGATGTTGCAATGCCGACATGCCTGGCCGGAACGATCTGCGCACCGAGCGTCCCGATCATCGCCCAGAAGATGCCGTGAGCCACCGCGCCAATTATTCTGGCACCGAAAAGCGCCGGGAAGGTCGTGGTCATGGCCGCTACGGCACTGGACAATGCCAGCACAAGCATCAGCGCCACGAGAAGCGGCTTCCGGGGCATCTGTCCCAATGCCATTGCCGAAATCAATGCGCCAGCGGCAGCGATCCAGGCGTAGCCGGTAACGATCAGGCCGACTCTGGCTTCGCTCTCGCCCAGATCGCCTGCTATCGGAGTCAGCAGACCGATAGGTGCCAGTTCCGTGGTGACGATCGCAAATGATCCGACCCCCAGGACGCCGACAGCCAGCCAGTTTCGCCACGAAGGGCGTTCTTCTTGTTCTTGCATTTGAATTGAACCTTGGAATTGGAAGGTCTAGCGGCCCCGAACAAACAGTCCGGAGATGTCAGACCGCTTGAGAGGCGAAAGCTTTTTTGGCGGCAGAGATGCCATTCATGCAGGCAGGGACACCGGCATAGACCGCTATCTGAAGAAGGATCTCGATGATCTCTTCGCGGGTGACGCCGGTATTCAAAGCCGCACGGATATGGAATTCCAGCTGTCCCGGCGCCGTCCCCATCGCCATCAAAGCCGAGACAGTCAGCATCTCGCGGGTGCGAAGGTCGATGCCCGGACGAGACACGATGTCCGCAAATGAGAAGCCGAGAATGATTTCGAGGAAGTCATCCGACAGCGCGTCCAGATTGGCGGCAACTCGCGTTGGGGCGTCAGGATCGAGTTGCTCAAGAAGAGCAAGGGCCTTGGCACGACGATCCAGGGTCATATGTTGACTCCCTTCATGCCTTCCGCCGTGTAACGGTCCCCTGCTACGGGAAGCACAGTGATCGAGCGCTCCAGGTCGGCGAGTTCGTCAGCAGACAATCCAACAGAAGTGGCAGAAGCGTTTTCTTCGAGATACTTGATCCGCTTGGTGCCGGGAATCGGCACGATGTTGTCGCCCTTGGCCAGCAGCCATGCCAAGGCCACCTGTGCCGGGGTGCAGTCCTTTTCGGCTGCAATTCCACGCACGACATCTACCAGCGCACCGTTGGTCGCAGCGTTATCCGGCGTGAAACGCGGCAGGCTGGCGCGAAAATCCCCTTCCTCGAACTGCGATCCAGCCTGAAATCTTCCGGTGAGGAACCCGCGCCCAAGCGGCGAATAGGCGACGAAGCCGATGCCCAGGTCGCGGCAAGTCGGCAATATCTCGGCTTCCACATCGCGGGTCCAGAGCGAATATTCGGTCTGCACCGCTGTGACCGGATGGACGGCATGAGCGCGGCGTAGCGTCTCGGCGCTAACTTCGCAAAGCCCGATATGGCCGATCTTGCCTTCGCGGCGCAGGGCAGCCAGTCCCTCCATCGTTTCTTCGATGGGCTGCTCGCGGTCGATTCGGTGGACGTAGTAGAGGTCGATCCGCTCCACCCCAAGCCGCTTGAGCGATCCTTCGCAGGCACGACGCATGTAGTCGGCGTTGTTGTCGATGCTGCGTGCGTATTCGCCGGGTTTGCGTACGATGCCGAACTTGGTGGCAATCTTCACCTTGGCACCGCTTTCGGCGAGGAAGCGCCCGATCAGTTCTTCATTGTGGTGCGGGCCATACATGTCGGCGGTGTCGAGGAAGTCGATGCCCAGATCGACAGCTCGTTGCAGCACCGCGAGTGATTCCTCGTCGTCGCGTGGACCATAGAATTCGCTCATCCCCATACAGCCAAGCCCGATGGAGGAAACCGATAGGTCGGGACCAAGTGTTCGCTGTTGCATTGCTTTGCTCCTTGTTCTTCGGAGACAAAGATGGTTTTCTCTTTCGATGAATAAAACCACCAAGAACCGTAAACAGATTTCCGAAATCGGAAAGCATGGCGCGGGCCGCCTTCGCTGGGACGATGCGCGGGTGTTCCTCGCCATTGCCCGCACCGGGTCGTTGAGCGGCGCGGCGGCCAGTCTCGGCACTGGCCTGGCCACCGTGTCGCGCCAGATCGAACGACTGGAAGCCGCGCTCGGACTGACGCTGTTCAGCCGGCACCAGAACGGCTATCGCCTCACGGATGACGGGGCGGCGCTGTTTGAGCGCGCCGAAACGCTCGAAGAAGCAGCCGAAGCCTTTACCGAAGGATCGGCTGCACAAGCTGGGATCGCGGGACGCGTGCGGCTCGCCACGGCCGAGACGCTGGCAAACCATATCATTATCCCGGCACTGCCGAAGCTGACCAATCAGTATCCAGACCTCACACTGGAGGTCGTCACGGACGTTCCGGCGGTCAATCTGCACCGGCGCGATGCTGATCTCGCCGTTCGACTTGTCAAGCCCGAGCGGGGGAATGTCACAATCCGGCGTCTCGGCACGCTCGGTTTCGGCCTTTATGCCTCGCGTGATTATGCCGAACATCGTCAAGATGATGCCCGGCTTGAAGCGGATCGCTTCATCACATGGTGCGAAACCTACGGTCATCTTCCTTCCGCCCGATGGGTTGAGCGCGCGTTGCGCGGACGTGCGCCGGCTCTGGCGACAACGACACTCTCGGCGCAGCTCGTCGCCGCCATCTCGGGCGTCGGATTGGCTGTGCTTCCGCACTTTCTTGGGCGACAGGGCGACCTTGTCTGCCTGCAAGGCGATCTTGGCATTGACCAAGAAATCTGGCTTGCCGTCCATTCGGACCTCGCTCAATCGCGTAGGGTTCGAGTGGTGGCGGACTTTTTGGCTAGTATGCTCCGCGAGGCCAAACAGGAACTCGAAACGCCCTACTTTGGGTGAATTTGGTGGCGAGCCGAAGAAGTTGGAGACGGCGCGCAGCGTCACGCAAATCTTTTCGCAAAGGCCACGAAGACGACGATGAGGCCAGTGGCCACGATCATTGTCCACGCGACAGGCTCTCCCAGCAGAAAACCCGCAAGTGCAAGACCGAAGAACGGTTGAAGCAACTGCAACTGGCCGACGCCTGCGATGCCGCCGAGCGCAAGGCCTCGATACCAGAAGACAAAGCCCACCAGCATGGAGAACACGGATACATAAGCGAGGCTTAGCCACGCGGGAGCGCCGATGCCTTCCAATGAGGCCGGAAGCGTCACCATTGTCAGCACCAGCATCACGGGAGCCGACAGAACCAGCGCCCATGAAATGACTTGCCATCCGCCGAGGCGGCGCGACAGTTTAGCCCCCTCCGCATAGCCAAGCCCACAAAGGATAATGGCCGCGATCATGAGAAGATCGCCGGTCTGTGATCTAGACCCACCATTGGAAATCGCGAAGGCGACGACCGTTGCGCTCCCCAAACACGAAAACAGCCAAAACATCGGCTTCGGTCGTTCACCACCGCGCAGCACGCCGAATATTGCGGTCGCAAGCGGCAGAAGGCCGATGAATACAATGGAATGGGCGGATGTGATGTGTTGAAGGGCGAGCGCGGTCAGTAACGGAAACCCGATCACCACGCCTATGGAGACGATGGCCAGAGACAGCACATCCCCGTGTTGCGGACGTGCCTGCCGCAAAAGCATGAGCAGCGCAGCCCCTAGCAGCGCAGCGATGACGGCCCGTGCGGAGGTCAGAAACAGCGGCGAGAAATCCGCTACCGCCACGCGCGTAGCAGGCAGGGAGCCGCTGAAAATGATAACGCCGAGCAGTCCGCTGCCCCAGCCTTCCACCGATGATCTTGTATCGTCCATCACACCTCGCTTTCCATTCGCGGGAATAGACGATTTTGGCTGGTGCGATCAGCTACAAATCAATACAATTAAAACAAACCGTATTGATAGAGAAGGTAATACACTTGGGCGTGGTGGTGGAGCAGCCAGTCGGCCGCAGGGGAACGCGAACCATCGACGTGATGACGGCGATACGGGCGAAAGTTGCCAGTCGAGCGCTTGGCCCCGACGACCGGCTGCCATCTATTCGGGCCTTCGCCAAGACGATGGGCGTTTCTCCCTCCACGGTCGTCGAAGCCTATGACCGGCTCGCGGCCGAAGGGTTGATCCGCGCGAAGCAAGGATCGGGTTTCTATGTCTCCGCATCCGCGTTGCCACCTTTGGTTCTGGCGGAAAAACTGCCCCCGACAGAGCGCGCGGTCGATCCGTTCTGGGTTTCGCGGCAATCGCTCGATGCTGATTCTGCGGCGCTGAAACCCGGTTGCGGCTGGCTTCCGCCGGACTGGATGCCGCATGAGGCGCTGCGCCGGGCGTTGCGCGCCATCGCACGTGCCGACAATGCCGTTCTGTCGGACTACGGCAGCACGCGTGGTTCGTTCACGCTGCGTCGCCTCCTGATGGGGCGTTTTGCCGAGGAAGGAATAGAGTTATCGCCCGACCAACTCTTGCTGACCGCATCGGGAACACAAGCGGTCGATCTGATCTGCCGTTTCCTGCTTCGTCCGGGCGATGCGGTGCTGGTGGACGATCCCTGCTACTTCAATTTTCGGGCCTTGTTGCGCGCGCATCAGGTGAAGATTGCCAGCGTGCCCTATACGCCGTCGGGACCGGACATTGCCTCTTTCGAGGCGATACTCGCTGCCGAGCGTCCGCGCCTCTATCTCACCAACTCCGCGCTTCACAACCCTACGGGCGCGACCCTAACGGCGCAGGCTGCGCATCGTCTTCTCAATGCCGCCGCCGCCCATGACCTGACCATCGTGGAGGATGACATATTTGCCGATTTCGAGCCGGAACCTTCGGTTCGATTGGCAGCGTTGGATGGCCTCAACAGCGTCATCCGTATTGGCAGCTTTTCCAAGACCCTATCCGCCTCGGTGCGCTGCGGTTACATCGCTGCCCGCCCGGACTGGATTTCCGACCTCTTGGACCTACAGGTTGCGACCAGCTTTGGCGGGCCGAGTCCCTTGGCGACGGAACTGATCGCCAGCGTTCTGTCGAGCGGCAGCTATCGCAAGCATATGGAGGAATTGCGCCGCCGTCTTGCGCGAGTGCGCCGCGAGACGGCAGGGAAACTGCAGCACATCGGAATCGAGCCGTGGCTGATGCCACGTGGCGGGTTCTATCTTTGGTGCCGCCTACCAGACGGCTGTAATTCCGCCGATATGGCGCGCGCCAGCTTGGCCGACAATGTTGTGCTCGCCCCTGGTAACGTGTTCAGCGCATCGCAAACGGCTGCCAGCTTCATGCGTTTCAACGTCGCCCAATGCGACGATCCGATTGTCATAGACGTTTTGCAACGCACGATTGGAAAGTCCTGCCCGTCAAACTGCTAAAGGCCCAATCCCCGCTGCCGCTCAAGCTGCCACGAGACTGATCCACCCTGCACGATGCCCGCAACCTCGCGGCCGATCTGGCGGTCGATTACTGGCCGCCATGGGACGAGAGTGAACTCGTGGCTCTTTTCGATAATGGCGAATTTGCCGCTCGATAGATGTGCGGTCCCGGTGAACTTGCCAGTGACAGTTTCTCCATCGGCAGCCGCGCGGAATGGCAAGCCCTTGCTCTCGGCCATTTCCGCGCCGACGCGGGCCACCTCCCGTTCGCGCAGATTGGCGAGCAGGTTGCGCCTATAGAGAATGCGTCCATTCTGCTGCCGCGTGGCATCGCCCTGTGCGATATGATGCTCACGGCGCTGATCCATCGCCTCGCGCACCTGCTGACCGAACCCTGCCGGGGTAAGGTCCGAAGCGTCCGGCGTCACCAGTCGCCGGTCCAGCCAGGTCGTACCATCGGCGCCGATCTGCTTTTCCAGATCGAAGGTGGAGACGACGCGGATGCTGGCCTGCCGGTTGCGACCAGCATCATAGGCGGCGGCGCGATTCTCGAAGTCATCGGGGATGCGCCACTGGTCAGCGTCGATCCGTTCAGCAATGCCAGCGCGGCGCAGCGCCTCCAGTCGTCGGACATGGGCATCGACATAGCCCTCGTAATCACCACCCGGCACACGTCCCTCGAATTTCACCTGTTCGAGATGACGGCTTGGCCGGTAAATACCGTTCTCCGAGATCTTGGCGATGGTGCGATCAGAGGGACGTTGCGCTGTATCTGCAAGACCGACTTCCACGATGCTGCCGATCCGGGCGTCCTCGACGCGGGCCGGATCAATGCCGGGAAGATGGTGTGTTCGTCCGTCGATGCCGTCCACCACGAGCGTCAGGTTCTCGCCCATCTCGTCAGTGAGATATTTGTCCACAACGCGGCCGGTGATGGGTGCCGCGGGTGCTGCATCGTGAAGCTGGAAGGTTATTGGATCACGTTCCTGCCCATCAGCCTTCAGCGCCTTGTGCATGTTACGGATGATGTCGCCGCGTTCACCCAGTTCACGCAACGCCGGTTCCATCTTCGCGCCAAGCTCCCAGACGCCCTGCGCGTGTTCGGTGGCCAGCCCCATCTTTTCGAGTTTGGCGAGACGGCGCAGGCGAAGCGTCCGGTTGAACTGGCGGCGTGCATCTGTCGGTTCATGGCGCAGATCGAGGAACCTTTCATCGGCCTCCTCGGTCATGGCGCGGTCGATGCGCGTGAAGCGATCCTGATCGATTTCGGCGGACAGTTTGCGGCTCTGCTCGATCTCGGTCACGGGGCCGAGTTCCAGCGTGGTCAGTTCGCTCGCCCGCTCACGAATACCATTGGCGAGATAGTCGCCGTTGATGACCAGGTTCTCGCCCAGATCGTCCTTCCCCCGAACAATGACATGGACATGGGGATGGCCGGTATTGTGGTGATTGACCGCCACCCAATCGAGTTTCGTGCCAAGGTCGGCCTCGATGCGGATCATCAGGTCTCGGGTGTGTTCGGTGAGATCGGAAAGATCGGCGGCATCTTCGGGCGAAACGATAAAGCGAAACTGGTGGCGATCATCCTTGCCGCGATCAAGAAAGGCATCTCCATCGGCACGATCCTCGGTGGCGGAATAGAGCTGGCCACGTTCGCCATCGCGCGAGGTGCCGTCGCGCTGGATGTAGCGCAGATGGGCTGCCCCTTTGCCATTCTTCCCCGCGCTCTGGACGTATCGGGTCTTGACGACGACGCGGCGCACTCCGGCCGCACTGTGACGCCAACTGCCCGACAGGGTTCGGGCGCGGACAAAGGCTGCACCTCGGCCACGCTTGACGCCCGGACCTTTGCCAGCCCGCGATGCCTTCCCGCTCTTTCCGGCCGAACCAGATGAAGGCGACCAGGATGTCCGTGATGCGAATGATGATGATCTGCCGGAGCGGTTGCTATGCTGACGCGCAAGCTTCTTCGCCTGCGTCAGAAAGCTCTTCGCCTTGCCCGCCTTCGGCACGTCGGATTTGATCCGACCTGGCCTCGGGCGAAAGCGGTTCTCGTCGTCGGCGCTCATGGGCGCATCCCATGCCGTTTTGGTACGCAAACGGCAGATATTCGACTATAGTGCCGGTCAAAACCCAGCAAAACCAAGGCTTTGCGCCATATCGCGGCACGCGAGACCCAAAAGCATGGTGCCGTGCGCCGCGCCCCAAAACAGTGTGCAGACAAGGGCTTGCCCAGAAACCGGCCCGACAGGGTGCCGGTTTCCTTTATCTTGCCCTCCGCCTTCCCTGCCCTTTTTGCCCTTCCTGCCGGGAATGCAGCCAGGCGACCCCTTGCGTGACTGCACACCGGAAGCGGACCGAAAGCGCGTGGAGACGTCATGCTCATGGCGCATCTCCATTGCTCGCACGGGCCACGAAAATGCCGCCGTCCTGCGGCTCCTGATCGACGGAATCGCGCAGAGGAACGGTTGCGCGGACGTCGCTCGACGGCTGATTGGCCGCCACCGAATTGCCGCCGGATTGCGCAACAAAGAGCGGAGCTTCGCGCCAATCCGGCGGTGGCGGCGGCACGATCGTCGGCACATCAGGCGCAGCCGCATGCCCGAGAACAGGTGCGAGCGTGGCGACATAGGCGCGTGTTTCTGCGGGCAAAGTGCGACCTGTCGCCAGATGCTCGTCATAGCGACCGGGACCGGCATTGTAGGCGGCAAGCATGGCCGCGACATTGCCATAGCGGTCCCACATCTCGCGCAGATACGCCGTACCTGCGAGGATGTTGTCGCGCGGATCGTAAGGATCGCGCCCGAGGCCATGGCGGCTGCGCAGGCCCGCCCAGGTATCGGGCATGACCTGCATCAGTCCCATTGCACCCGCCGATGAGATGGCGCGTACATCACCCGCGCTTTCCACACGCAGCACGGCCCGAATCCAGTGCTCTGGAATGCCGAAGCGCTGTGACGCCTCGGCAATGAAAGCAGCATGGGGATGCGCGGTAACAGGCGCGGGTTGCGGCGTGACCTGCGCAATGGCTGGCGTCAATCCGCTGCCAGCCGACAGAAGGGCCGTGAAGAGAAGAAGGGCGCAGGATCGCATGATCTCAGTCCCGGTCTTCGCGGGGCCGCGGGCGGCTCCAGTGCAGCGACCATGACGAGCCTGCATCGTCGTCGCGGAACAGGTTGGCGCGGATCGGCTGCGGCAGGGCGGGATCGTCGAGCAGCACCGAGAGATATTCGCCAGCCTTTTCGCCGGTGCGTTTCCAAGCAGCCCCGACCTCCGGCCCGTCATGTTCAATGTAATGGACGCGATAGTCCGGCGCATTTTCCGCATCGGAATGTTCAGCGGGCACGATGACGAGATCGCGCTTCATGGTGAGCGTGACGAGCTGACCGGCAAAGCCGGATGCGTCACGCGCGAATTGACCGATCTGTGGCATGGTATGTCTCCTGTGTTGGTGGTTTTGGCGTGGGTTCAATGCGTGGCCGCCCGCCATTCGTAGCGGCCATTACCTTCCCCATCGGTCCAGAGCGGCAGCGCCCGGCCGATGACGGAACTGGCGGGAACAGGTCCGAAGTAACGGCCGTCGAGGCTGTCCCGGATGTCCCAATTCATGAGGAAGAGTTCACCGTCGCCGATGATGCGGCAGCCCTGCCAGACCGGCAGATCGCGGCCCTTGCGGTCGCGCTCCAGCGCGTCCCCTATCTCGACGTTATCGACGGTAATGATCATGCCGTTGCGGCAGACGCGCTGTCCCGGCAGGCCGAGGACGCGCTTCAGCAGCGGGACGTCGCGCCCGACATAGCCACGCTCGACCATAAAGTCGGCGAGCGGTTCGGGCGGCATGATGGCGACCAGTTCGGGAACTTCGAGCGCATCGGCGGGAGCAACCGTGTAGAAGCCGATGGGCGCGCTGGCAGTCGCATTCCAGATCAGCCGGGTTGGCAAATCGGCAACCGCCGTGGCGACAAGCGTGCCGACGGCCAGCATGGACACAGCGAGGATATGGCGGCGGCTCATGGCGCGATCCTCCGGCGGCTGACCCATGCGGCATGGCGCTCCGGGGTGTAGGGATTGGGTTCCTGACCGGCACTCAAACGGTTGTGGACGTGTCGCCAATGGTCCGGCGCAACATCGGCCGGGTCGACGCCAAGCGCGTCCACCGCATCGATCAGGGCCAGCACCCGCTGGACTTGTCGCCAGCCGTCGATACGCAGCAGTATCTCGCCGCCAGGACGAACGAAGGGCACGGTCTGGTACGGTTCGCCACGCCCGGTAGCACGCAGGATGTCGAGCCGCGAAACGATGGTGCCGTAATCGTTGGAGGCCCAGCGGACGAAGGCGAAGATGCTTTCGGGCGCAAAGCCGATCAGACTGCGGCGGCGGTCGATGATCTGCTCGAAGCTCTTGCGGCCAAAGCGTATCCAGCGCTCGACCTTCTTCTTCTGGAAGGTCAGTTCGACCATTGTGGTGAACGGTGCAGGCCCGTCCGCCTGCGGATGCTCAAGAGCGGCGCGCACGGTTTTGCCGGTCATGGCTGATCTCCTTCGGTGGGTGGAAACTCGCGGGCCAGCATCTCGCGCAGCATCACGGCGACGGTGACGCCACGCCGGAAAGCCGCAACCTTGATGCGCCCGCGCAGTTCGGGCGTGATGTCGATGGTCAGGCGGGCGGTGAACGCATCCGCAACCGTCTTGCCGGTTGTCGGCGCCTCGGCGGCTCTGACCCAGCTATCGGGATTGCCCGGACGCGATGCGAAGCCGGATTTGACGGGTGGACGTGTCATGGCACGATCCTCCCGATACCGAGGCCATCGATCTCGCCCACCAGCGCTGTGACCTCCTGTGCGGCCCGTTCGCCGCCATCAGTCTCGGAGACCAGTCGCCCGGTCTGTGCGGCTTCGGCGAAGGCGACACGCTGGCCGATCGTCGTAGCCAGCAAGGGCGGATCATGGTCCGCCAGTGTCTCGGCCGTTTCGCGGGCGATGACGGTGCGCGCACCGCATCGGTTGAGCAGAAAACGGGCGGCCAGTTCAGGGCGATAGATGCGTGCTTCGTTCAGAAGCGCCAGCATCTCGGCCGAGGCCCAGCCGTCGAAAGGAGATGGCTGCACCGGGATCAGCACCAGATCGGCTGCAAGCAGCGCTGAGCGCATCAGAGCAGCGACACGGGGCGGACCATCAATGACGACATGATCGGCGTCACGCGCCAGTTCCGGCGCTTCCCTGTGTAGGGTATCGCGGGCAAGGCCGATGACGGTGAACAGCCTTGGCAGCCCTTCATGGCTGCGCCGCTGCGACCAGTCGAGTGCGGAGCCTTGCGGGTCGGCATCAATCAGGATGACGCGCTTGCCTTGCGCAGCCCAGGCTCCGGCGAGATGCAGCGCCAGCGTGGTCTTGCCCACACCGCCTTTCTGGTTGAGGAGCGCGACGATCATGGCTTACCCCGCCCAGGTCGGCGGAAAGTGGCACTGGCACCGTGCCTTTCATGCGCGCGCGTCAAAGAAGAAAAGTTAGATTCTATGTTAGATTCTATGTTAGCAGTCGGATTCTGCTTTTCGTTCCAGAGGCTTAACTGGGGTTCGTGCGCCTGATGTGCCGATAGTGCTGCGCCTGATGTACCGATACCCTTTGCGCCTGATGTACCGACGGCATCCACAATGTTATCCACAGGCACTGTGGATAGATTTTCAGGGCGGATTCGCAGCAGTTCACGGCGATCTTCGCGCAGGATCTTGAGCTGGTAGCCGGGCAGCGGCTGGCGGGCCGCAATGCGGCGCAGGTCCAGCGCAAAGTCCGATGGCCGGGCCATGCTGCCGGATTTCTGGTGGAGGTGGGCGATCTCGAACAGCCAGCCATGTGGCTGATGCCCGGCATGTTTGCGGGCGACACGGTAGAGCCAGCGCTCGATACCGCCTGTCAGCCGGAAATAATCCGGGTCGATGGTCAGGACCAGAGAACGGTCAAGGACACTGTTGTAGAACCACTCGGGCAGGACAAACTCCATGCCCTCGACGCGACCGTCGCGCGTGGTCATCTCCTCCCATTCGTTGATCCAGGAGAACTGGCGGCGGCGCCAATGCTTGCCGTTACGGATCGTCGTGGCGACGACCGTGGATTGCAGCCGGGCAAGCGCTGCCTTCAGCAGCAGATATTGCCGGTTTCCGGTGTCGCGGCCGATGGCGCGCAGCAGATGATAGGGCGTGAAGCGGAAGAAGCGGGATGTCTTGATACCGTTGTTTTCGGCGGCAACGATCTGGCTTGCAGCCCAGATCAGCACATCGGCATCCCAGATCGTCGCCATTCCATGTTCGGGCATCCCGAACACCTGCACCTCGACATCGGCGGTCTTGTAGAGGATCGGCTTCGTGCGCGGCGTCTTCGCCAGCGAGAAGAAAGGCCGCTCCATCAGATCGCGCTGGTCGCGCGGACTGGCATCGCCGGTTGCGACCACGAAGGGATCGAGGTGGCTGCGCTCGCTACCGCCTTCTCGTCGCAGAGCGTCAGGGTGATCGACGCGCCGCATTCAGAGCTTGCTCCGCTCTTCAGGCGTCAGGGGGCGAGCCGGAAAGACCGTGCCGGCGTCCTTGTCACTGGTGGATTTGCGTGCGCCGATGTCGGCCCAGGCCTGAAGATCCTCGACCGTGTAGAGAACCCGGCCACCGATTTTGCGATAGGTCGGGCCGGTCCCGTAGGTCCGGTGCTTTTCCAACGTGCGAAGAGAAATGCCAAGGAAACGTGCTGCTTCCTGAGTACGCAGCATGCGCGGTGGCATTTCCGTGTTGCGGCGCTCGGCCATGAGATCACCTCCGGTTCGTCAGATTGGTGCGGCTGCCGGAGACGGCGGCGCGCTATGGCGAACCATGGGAAGTGATCGGCGGTGTGTAGCGTGCCGCATTTGCGCCTATGCGCAGACGGCACCCCCGAAAGGGGCTATGTCAGCGCGAAAAGACGTGAGATTTCAGCAACTCAGTGAGCCCGCTGCGGATTCGCCCAAGACATCCGCGCGCAGTTCGGCTATGAATGCAGATGGGGCAGACGCACTGCTCCGGGGCTTAGTAACCCCTGTTGACGGTTGGTGTCGGCCGTGACGGCACCACACTCCTTGACCCTATGGTCGGGGAGCCTGTGGCGTATGCAACAGGCTTTCCAGCTAAAGGCCATGGGGCCGTTCAACACGGTTACTAACTCCCCGATCACCAGGAGTCAGAGAGTTTTATTGCGGGGGCGAACCGCAGAAACTCTTCTGAAAGAAGGGGAATGACCGTGAAAGCACCCGTCGAACTTGACCCCGATGTGGATGATCTGGCCCCGTCCGGCCATGTCATCACCGCCTATGACGAGCAGCACTTTGTGACCTATCTGCGTATTCTGGACGCCAAGTCCGAGGAAGCCGACTGGAAGGAAGTGGCGCGAATTGTTCTGCACCGCGATCCGGAATCAGATGAGATGCGCACCCGGCGATGCTGGCAGAGCCATTTGGAACGCGCCCAATGGCTGTCGCGGGAAGGTTACAGGCAAATACTGGAACAGGCTGCCGCAAACAGGAATCGGTGAGATCGCCTCAGTCGCCTTTTGATCGTGGAATCGGCTTGACCGGATAATGCAAAAGCAGCCGATAGCCGCCGCGCATCATCCTGATGCCGTGGGCAACAAGACGACGTGCCTTGTTCTTGCGCGGATCAGTCTCGAAATCTTCCTTGTCGCCACGGAAGCCGAGCAGGACTTCGGCAACGGCGCGATAGCTTTCGCCGTGCAGCCGTGCGTCCAGCGCCCGCAGCGACAGAAGGTGCCATTGCCGAAGCTGCGCTGGCATGGCACGAATATCCGGCCCCGGAGAGCGGCCTGTCAGGCACCTCCAGAGACGGCGGGCCGCATGGGCGCGTAACTCCATGAACTCGTCCATGGGCAGGATTGCAGCATAGAAAGCTGCCGCATCGATCGCGCCCTGTGGCAGCCAGAATTGATGCTCCATCCCACCGATACGCCAGATTGCGTGCCAGCCATCCGGCGCGCGGCGCAGGATCAGGCCATCGAGATGTGCAAGAGCGACAAGCCGCCCGCCATCGGCATCGTTCTGCTCGACCGGAGACAGAATAATGGCCTGCGGATTGAAATGCGGAGACCAGAAAGGCGGTGCGCCGTCAGGCTGCGCGTCGGGGTCGTGTGCGAAATCGCACCCCCCAGCGGGAAGCAAAGGCGTCAACCTCTTCCCCCGCGGGTTCTCTCCTCTGCGCGAGTCTCTTGACGTCATGGCGATAGTCTTCGTTACGACGAAGATATTCCCAGGCGAACCCGGCGGGCGGAAGGTCTTTAATGCGTTTATAGGCCGCCGGAGTACGCCAATCTATGCTCTGCATGGCGCGTCCTCCCAAAGCCGGACGGCACAAGGCCACGTCCGACTTGAAAAGGCTGCGGTATTGAATGGTTTTACGGTAGCGTGTGTAACGCGATAAGTGGATCGCCTAACCCGATCAATCCATTATACAATCTTTCGTTAGCACTGTTGCGCACCACATGGGAGACACCCTGGCGACATTCCCGTGTCAGTGATCGAAGCCGAATGGCGGAAACGAAACACCGCGTGGTTCCGGCGCAGTCGATAGCGCGGCCCGCTGGGCGACAAGGCGGCCGCCCATTACGGGCAAGTCCGCGCCGACCTGGAACCTGTGGGCGCCCTGCCGGCCGCACGACGTGCAGATCGGCGCACACGCCCGCAGCAAGGGGCTGATCATGGTAACGAACAATATGAAGGAGTTCGTCCGCATCCTCGGCGTGCGGGTGGAGAACCGGGTGCAGCGGTTGCGGTGGGCGTGACAGCGTTCCTGCGGGTATGAGAAAGGCCCCGACCTTGCGGTCGGGGCCTTTGTTCCGCGCCTCAGTCGCCGCGGCGACCGTTGGGGCGGGACCAGATGAGGGAGAAGGTGTCGCCTTCTTCGTCATCGAAGAGGTTGGCATAGATCGGGGCGTTGAAGCTCGGATCGTCCAGCTTGAGGCCCAGATAGTCGCGGCCCTCGTTGGAGCGCTTGGACCAGGCGGCGCCGATTTCGGCGCGGCCGACCAGAACCCGGTGGCTGGGGTCGTTCTCGCCGGTGGCGCGCAGGTCGGGAACGATGCGCACGCCTTTGGCCTGGACGCTGAGGGTGACGATTTCGCCGGTGAAGTCGTTCGAGCCGGTCTTCTTGAAGGTGCCGATGGTTGCCATTTTAAGTCTCCGTTTTCCGTTTCCGAGCCCGCACCATTGCGGCCTCTATGGCGATCGACGGGCCGGAGACGAACGCTGGCGCACGCCCTTTGGGGGCTGGACAGCACAGGAGGAACTTTCTTGTTCCGCGCGGAATGGCGGCTCTGCCGTCAGGGGAAGAAAGTTGTGACGACGCTGTTGCGCTAAAGCGGTCGAAGCGCATCGCGCTGTTCTTCGGCCAGATCAGGCCATTGAAGAGGCCGTTTGGAGCGGTCGAGACACGGGGGGCTGAACGGAGACGTGGCAATCTTGAAGCCCATCATGATGACCAGACGGGTAACACCGGCCTTGCCTGTCGCCCTGCGTCTCAGGCCATGCGCATCTTTCTTCCCGGCCTGTTCTACCGGCATTGCCCCCAACCGGGTTCTGGTCAGACCACAAACGCTGCTGCGGACAGTTCTGCGCTCCTATGGGCCGCGTCTGTGCCTCAAGCTGATCCGATGCCTGGTCGCTGTCTGCCACCATTTTCCTGACGAAGATGGAAGATGATCCGCACCCGCTTCTGGTCGCCATCAACGGATCATTGCGGTTCAGGTGCGTGCAAGGTTCCCGTCCGCTGGACCGGCTGCCGCCATGCCTGCAACGCGCAGGAAAGCCGTCACGCCCACCGCAATCGCCCCGATCACCGAGAAGATGAGCTGCCATGTCTCAGACGGCATCATGTGCTTGACGATACCAAGGGTGGCATAGAACCCGGCCATCCCCGCCGGAGCGATGAAGGCCAGAGCAATCAGCAAACGTGCCCAGATCGGGCGGATTAGCATGAGCAGGCCCTGACCGACGGCCAGTGTCAGACCGGCGGCGAGAAGACCGACTACGATGCCGCCGAGCCAACCAGCCCCTGTGCCATAAGCCCAGGTGCCTGCATTCAGGCCGATGAAGAACGGCAGGGCGAATACGGCGAGATTGAACAGCAGCCAGCACATGGTGCCGATGGCTGCGATGGAAACGAGGATTCCGAGAACAATCATGGTGGTGTCTCCGTGCAAAAGGTTGGACGGTTGCGCCTTCCACCACCACCACAGCGCACTGCGACATATAGCATGAATATGCCTGTCCATGCGACACGGAATGATCGGCGGGCACCATCGTCATGCTCATGGTGAGGTGGGAAGGCAGCGCTTACGCGCTGCCGGTCCCGAAGCGATAGACCGGGATGCCCATCTTGCGGGCCTTGTCGGCCAGGTTGTCCTGAATGCCCGTGCCGGGGAAGATGATGACTCCGATCGGCATGATGCCGAGCATCTGGTCGTTGCGCTTGAACGGTGCTGCCTTGGCATGTTTTGCCCAGTCGGGTTTGAATGCGACCTGTGCGACCTTGCGGTTATTTGCCCAGGTGGCCGCGATGCGTTCCGCGCCCTTGGGTGATCCGCCGTGCATCAGCACCATGTCCGGGTGCTTGGCGTGGACCTGATCGAGCTTGGCCCAGATCGTCCGGTGATCGGTGGTGTCGCCGCCCGAGAAGGCGATCTTTGGTCCGGCGGGCAGCAGCACCTCGTTGTCGGCCCGGCGTTTTGCGGCGATGAAGTCGCGGCTGTCGATCATGGCCGAGGTCATCTGGCGATGGTTGACCCGTGAGCCGGAGCGTTGCGACCAGGGCGTTCCGGTGGTGCGCAGATAGATGTCGGCGGCGGTATCGCGGAAGGTTTCCATGCTGTCGCGGCGCTCGATCAGGCTTTGGCCCGCGCCGATCAGGGTTTCGAGCTGGACGGATTTGACCTCGCTGCCGTCCTGTTCGCGCTGAAGGCACTTCTGTGCCTGCTCGTTATCGTCGAGTTTGGTCTCGATCCGCTCGACAGCGCGGTGGAAGGTGTTGACGGTGGACCACAGGATTTCGTCGAGGTCGAAATCGAGGCTGGTATCGGCCATGGTGGAAATCAGGGCGTCGAAGATGTCGGAGACTGCGCCCTGGATGGCGTGATCTTCGGGTGTGATCCGGGGATCGGCCTCGTCTTCCGAGGGGCGGTAGCCGTAGAGTTCGAGTTCTTCGATGGCATGGCCGGTCGGGGACGTGCTGTGATCGGGTTCGAAATCGTCGTGCGCGTACATGGGATGCTTCCGTCAGTTGGACCGCGACCGTCGCGGCCTTCATGGCGACGAAAGCTCACGGGCGCTCCGGTCTGGCAGCGCGAGCCTCTGGCGAGGGCCTTGATGGCAAAGCCGGGCTGATTTGTTTCGCGCTGTAAAGGCGGCTCTGCCGCCGACGGAAATCAGTCGGGCGCCGCCATTGCCTGACCGGAGCGTTTGTGGGCCGATCGCCCTCTCGGAAGGCCAAGGCGCGGTCCTCTACTGATGACAGGATGCAGCCTATGCGCATGACAGGATCGGAACGCCCCGATCACGGCCCCGTACCGGCTATGCGACTGATGCCATGAAGCGGCTGACGTCCTCGGGAGCGATTTGCACCCGGATTTCTGCCCGAACGGCATCCAGCCCGTAAGTTGCGAGATCTTCGTTGAAGTCCCCCATCATGGGCGAGAGCGTGATGGCGTCGATCCCGGCCTCGTGCGCCCGGTCCACCAGGCTATCGCGGGCGCTGTCACCTGCCGGATCGTTGTCGCGGACGATATAGAGCCTGCGCAGTTGCGGCGGGAACAGGATGGCGGCGAGGTGTCCGGCCGAAAGTGCGGAAACCATCGGCATGGTGGGCAGAGCCTGACGCAGCGACAGGATGGTTTCTATACCTTCCCCCGCTGCCATGACATCCCGCGCATCACCGAGACGCACCGCATGTCCGAGCAGGTCGCCCATTGCCTTCCTCGGCGGATCGACAGGTGCCTTGCCGGAACCGTCAGGGGCCAGCCATGTGCGGTGTGCGCCGGTGATCCTGCCATCGAAGTCGGTGACGGCGGCGATCATGGCGGGCCATGTTTCGGTCGGGCCATCCTCCTCGGGCCGACAGTAGCAGTTGGGGTGAAAGCGCAGATTTGCGGTCTGGCGTAAATCCGTAATGCCGCGTCCGCGTAAATACGTTTCTGCGATACTGCCGATCAGCGGCTGCGTCATGCGCCAGAGGCGGCGTGCGGCCTCGGATGATCCCGATGGTGCTGGCGTTCGGGACGGACGGGATGACGGCTGCGGTTCAGGATGCGGCAGGCTGAGGAAGCGCCGGGCTTCTTCGGCAACGTCTGCGAAGTCGATCAGACCGAGCGAGTCCCGTATGACATCGAGCAGATCGCCATATTCACCCGTGGCCGAGTCCTGCCATTTACCGGCAACGCCTTTCATGCTGTCGTGCAGTCGGACGAACATGGAGCGGCCAGCCGTGTTTCGGACATCACCAACCTGCCAGTAATTGCCCTGTTTGCGCCCGTTCGACAGATAGTAGCGGCACACCGCCTCGGCCTGTCGGCCCAGACGCTGCGCCAATTCGGAAGCGTTGAGACGCGCCATTATGCGGCCTCCCGCTCACCGATGCGTTCAACCGGGAAGCGGTCAAGCAGTTTGCCGGTGATCTCCGGTCCCGTTGCGCCGACCGGCACGAAGAAGCGCAGTTTCCAGGAGATTATCTCGCTGAAGAGGCCATAGGCCCGCAGCCGGTCGCGCATTGCGTCAGTAAAGCCGGTCAGTTCGATCCGGTTGGCGCCCATGACCCGGACGCGGCGCAGTTGCAGCCCTTCGGCGAGATCAAGGATCGTGCGACCTTCGATCAGCGCGGCATAGGCGGCATCCGGTGTCAGGCTGCGGGTGACGCCACTGGCCGAAGCATTGGCAGCCCAAGCCGGCGATACCCGGCGACCGATGATGCGCTCGCCCTCGTCGGTCTGGAGCCGATAGACGCGGGAGGAGTCCTGCGGCAGGCGTTTCCAGATTGGCAGAAGCAAACCTGTCACCATATGCAGGATGCTGTCGGTGAACTCGGGCACCTCGGCCAGTTCCGCCTTCCAGGCCGCGGTGAAGGCGGCACGGCCGGCCTCGATCCAATGGGTCTCGCCCATCGCCCGCACCGGAATGTTCATCGCCTCCATGGGCCGGATCAGCCGCACACGCCGTTCGATCTCGCCATCATCCAGCATGACGCTGGTGGTCGTGATCTGCACGGCGGCGCGACCGGATCGCTCGTTGATGAGCAATCTTGCGCGGGGATCATCCAGTTCAGCCAGGACTGCATCGAGCGTGACCGGCTGATTGCGCTTGCGCTCGGTGAGGGTCAGGAGCCGAGTTTCCGCGCCGGTGCCCGGATGGGTGTGGATCACCTGCCGGTCCGTGACGATGAAGCTTTCGGCCCTCAGCGTTTCCAGCCCCATGTCATAGGTGCCGGATGCAATCGCCCCGTCGATCCGCGCCTGCAGAAGCTGCTCGAAGGCCGAGAACAGGATGCCCTGCAACTCGATGGTCAGCGCCAGCAGGCGGTTGAGAAAGGTGGTGATCGGCGGCAGTTCGTCCTTGATGCCGGTCGAGTCCATCAGCTTCAGGCCGGTAGCGGATTCAAACCGTTCGAGCGAGCAACCCTCGACCTTGCCGCGCACGATCAGCAGATAGAGCTGGCGCAACGCATCGCGGGCATAGGCGGATTCCAGATTGTCCTCGGGGCGGAACAGCCCCTGCCCGCCGGTCTGGCGCTGGCCGCGTGTGATCGCGCCCAGCGTGTCGAGGCGGCAGGCGATGGTCGAGAGGAAGCGCTTCTCGGCTTTGACATCGGAGGCAATCGGCCGGAACAGCGGCGGTTGCGCCTGATTGGTCCGGTTGGTGCGGCCCAGCCCCTGAATGGCGGCATCTGCCTTCCAGCCCGGCTCCATCAGGTAATGCACGCGCAGCCGCTGGTTCTTCGCCGAGAGTTCGGCGTGATAGCTGCGCCCCGTGCCACCGGCATCAGAGAAGACCAGAATGCGCTTCTGGTCATCCATGAAGGCCGAAGTCTCGGCAAGGTTGGCAGAAGGCGCACGGTTCTCGACCGCAAGACGTGCCGATGCCCCATCGCCCTTGCGCACGATCCGGCGCGAACGGCCTGTGACTTCGGCGACCATATCCGTGCCGAAACGCTGCACGATCTGGTCGAGCGCACCGGGGACAGGCGGAAGCGAACCAAGCTGCTCCAGCATCTCGTCGCGCCGGGCTACCGCTTCGCGGCATTCCACCGGCTGACCATCGCGGAAGACGGGGCGTGACGACAGGTTGCCCTCGCCATCGGTGAAGGGTTCATAGAGCTGCACCGGGAAGGAATGCTGCAAATACGAGCCGACGTACTCCCTGGGCGTGACATCGACGGAAATATCATTCCACTCCTCGGTCGGAATCTCGGAAAGCCGCCGTTCCATCAGGGCTTCGCCAGTCGAGACGATCTGGATGACGGCCGCATGGCCCGCTTCCAGATCGGCATCGATGGACCGGATCAGCGTCGGGGTTTTCATGGAGGTCAGCAGATGGCCGAAGAAGCGCTGCTTGGTGCTTTCAAAGGCCGAACGCGCCGCCGACTTGGCCTGCCGGTTCAGCGTTCCCTCGCCGCCGGTGATGTTGGCGGCTTCCATGGCCGCGTCCAGGTTCCCATGAATCACGGCGAAGGCGGCAGCATATGAGTCGTAGATGTGCCGCTGTTCGTCCGTGAGCTGATGCTCGATCAGTTCATATTCGACGCCATCATAGGAGAGTGAGCGGGCGGTATAGAGGCCGAGGGACCGCAGATCGCGCGCCAGCACCTCCATCGCCGCGACGCCGCCGACTTCGATCGCTTCGACAAATTCAGCGCGGGTGGCGAAGGGGAAATCCTCGCAGCCCCAGAGGCCGAGGCGCTGCGCATAAGCGAGATTGTGAACGGTGGTCGCGCCGGTCGCCGAGACATAGACCACGCGGGCATCGGGCAGCGCGTGCTGAAGCCGCAGGCCCGCACGTCCCTGCTGCGAGGCGGCGACATCGCCGCGTTCACCTTTTCCGCCACCGGCATTCTGCATGGAATGGCTCTCGTCGAAGATGATGACTCCATCGAAATCGGACCCCAGCCATTCGACGATCTGACGCACGCGCGAAACCTTCTCGCCCCGGTCGTCGGAGCGTAGCGTGGCATAGGTGGTAAAAAGGACACCTTCCGACAGCGTGATCTTTGCGCCTTGAGGGAAGCGTGACAGAGGCGTGACAAGCAGCCGTTCCATGCCGAGCGCCGACCAGTCGCGTTGCGCGTCCTCGATCAGCTTGTCGGATTTGGAGATCCAGATCGCCTTGCGACGACCGCGCAGCCAGTTGTCGAGAATGATCGCAGCGGACTGACGGCCCTTGCCAGCGCCGGTTCCATCACCGAGCATGAAGCCTCGGCGAAAACGGATCGATCCGGCAGCATTCTCGGGCGCGGCGCTCACATTGTCGAAATGCTCGTCCACGGTCCAGGCTCCCGCGAGATGATCGGCATGGGCTTCCCCGGCATAGATTACCGTTTCCAGCTGGGCATCCGACAGACGTGTGCAGATGTCTGCGGGCAACATGGGCCGGTAGGAAGGCTTGGGCGTTGCGACCGAGGCCATTGCAGCGGATTGCACCAGCTTGGTTGGATGCGGCTGTGCGCCAGCAATGCGCAGCGATTGCAGCGCGTATTCCTCATAGATGGCATCGGACAGGCGAGCGCCTTCCGGTGGCGTCCAGTCGACGGTATCATAGGCCAGTTCGACGCCCTCGGGATCGTTGGCGGGAGCAGCGGCAGTCCGCGGTGCCGCCGAGCGAGCCAGATAGCCCCGCACGGTCTTCGCCGCGGTGGCCGAAGCGGGCACCACGATCTTCGGCAATGACACTGGCAGGCGCGGCGGAACCTGCGCCTCGATCGAGCCGATCAGCGTGGCGACATCGGGCGCGATCCCTGGCGAGGCCGGGAAACTCGCCGGTTCGTCGGCGGGCAGTTTGTCGATAACGGTCAGCCGCGTGTCGATCGTGGTGCCGTGCTTTGCATAGACCGCGCCATCGACGGCGGCGCTGAACACCACACGGCCACGCGCCTGCAAGCGGATGAAAGCCTCCCGCCAGGCTGGAGCTTCGGGGCCAAAGCCTGCGCCGGTGATCGTCACCAACCGGCCGCCCGGAGCAAGGCGGGCCAGCGCCGAGGCGACATGGCGGTATGCCGCATCAGCCACGCGCCCGCTCACATTAGCCATGACCGAGAATGGCGGGTTCATCAGCACAACGGACGGGACCGCATCTACGGCCAGATGATCGTCGATCTGGGCGGCGTCGAACCGGGTGACGGCAAAGGCCGGAAAGAGCGAGGCGAGACAATCGGCGCGGGTCTCGGCGAGTTCATTGAGGATCAGCGAACCGCCGATGGTTTGCGCCAGGATCGCCAGAAGGCCGGTGCCAGCCGATGGTTCCAATACCCTGTCATCAGGTGTGATCGCGGCAGCCGTCAGAGCGGCAAGGCCGAGCGGAACAGGCGTCGAAAACTGCTGGAAGCTCTGGCTTTCCTCGGAGCGGCGGGTCTGCGTCGGCAATAGTCCGGCGATCTTTGCCAGCACGGAAATCCGTGCAGCCGGAGACACGGCTTTACGGAAAAGCGCCTTTCCGTATTTGCGCAGGAAGAGAACCGTAGAGACTTCGCACGCCTCATAGGCCAGCTTCCAGTCCCACGCGCCGGTAGCGTCGGACGCGCCGAAGGCCGTTTCCATCGCGCCGCGCAAGGTGGCGGCATCGACGCGCTGACCGCGTTCGAGATGGGGGAGCAGAAGATTGGCGGCAGCCAGGATCGCGGGCGCAGCCGCCAGCGGCGTGACCGGATCGGCCACGGGGAAAACCATGTTCATGTCGGGAACCTCAGGAGAGCGGGAGGACAAGCCCGGACAGCGCTCTCTCTCGACCGCCCGGACTTAACCCCTTCCGGCCCACCTCTCACTCTCAAACCGCAGCATGAAAAAAGCGCCCCGACCGGATAGTGGGGCGCTTGTCAGTGTCTTCTCAGGATCATCCGAAGCGGCGACCGGCTTCGGTGAAGGTGTATTCATTGGCGGCGATGGTTTCATCGACCGCCTCGTCAGAGGACAGATAATCATATTCGCGCTCAAGCTGGCGGTAGAGCCAGCGGGCCAGATCGCGCAGCGCCTCGATAATCGTCTCCTCGGCATCGGCGGTCATATCCTGCCAGGCCGGGCTGTCGCGCTCTACCGAGATCCACATACAGTATTCGTGATAATAATGGCCCCGATGGCTGGCATCGGCGCGAAGCTGATAGAAGTTGCGGCGCTGGATCGCCTGAAGGGCGTCGGCGATGCGGTGCAGTTCGGTGTCCTGCGGGGCGTATTTCCGGATCAGGCGAGGCGCATGTTTGCGGTAGGAATACCAGGATTCAAAGCAGGCGCCGTCACCCTGCGAAGAAAAGCCCCGGAACCAGATACAGGGTTCCTGCCGTGTGCCGCCGCCCATCAACCGGACGGTGCGGGTCTTGAGTTTGAGCCCGAGGATTTCGGCGATACGCTGGAAATCCTCATAGACGGCATCGTACCAGTCATAGTCGAAGCCGCCCTCACGATACCAGGCGCGGGCCTTGTCCTTCGCCGCGTCGGAAAGTTCTCCCAAGCGATAGACGGTGGTTTCGATGATCTCAGGCATAGGGATCTCTCCCTTCCAGAACCGAGGAAAGCCAGCCGTCGGTATAGATCCAGTCCACTGTTTCGCCGGTGGCAAGATCGAGGACATGCGCACCACCGCCAAATCCGTCGATGCGCGGTTTCGAGCAGCTGTTTGCGTACTGGAAACCCCATAATCCGCTCAGGCCAAACTCGGCAGCGCAGCGTTTGACGAATTGGACGACATGCTCGGGATCGCCGGTGACGTCATCGCGCATCCAGAGTTGCGTGCCGCCATGTTCTGGCTGGATGGAGAGCAGAAAGCCGTCCGACGGCGGGTCTTCGGCGGCATTGTCATCTGCCAGAGCGCTATAGAGCTCGAGTGCGCGGGCGGCGTTATCGGGTGTGCCTACGTCGAGGAGGCAGGAAAAGTGTGTGTAATAGTCGGCCATGACGGTCTCCGGACATGACATGGCCCGGCGTATGGCCGAGCCGAATGGGATGGAATGGGTGAAGAGCTCAGGCGGCCTGCGGCAGGCGAAGCAGATCGGCCGAGGTTTCGCGCCAGAAGGGATCGACCAGGCGGGTCTCCAGCGCAGCGGCGCGGTAACGCAGCCGTCTCGCATCACCGGGGTCTGAGGCCCGGAATGCCATACCGCGCAGGCGGCTGGCCTCGGTCACGATCCTGCGTGCCTCGGCATCGGATGCGACTGGCTGTTGCCAGAGGATAATGCCGGCGCGGATTTCACCGGCGAGGACTAGGCGCTGATCTCGATCCTGAATGAGCATGATGCGCGGCTGAAAATACGGAAAGCTGTCTGGCCCCGTGCAAATATCACCGCGCGACAGGCGCAAGGCTGCGGCCTGGATGGCCTCTTCCGGTGACGGGCGTTCCCCAAGCGAGATCACGCGGTCGTAACTGTTCGCCGCGTCACTGGCGTCATAACTGGCGACGCCGAGGCACGAGATGCGCAGCGGCAGCTTTTGCGCTCGATAAAGCGCCGGCAGAACATCGGCAGCCAGAATATGACCGATGGAACGGAAGGTGTCAGAACGAGCAAAGGCCATCGGGATCACTCCATGACGGGCGCCGGTGAGCCTCTCTCTCCGACCCTCAACCCGTCACGGCCGAACGGCCCGCACTCTTCCTCTCTGACCGGGGGCACCCCGGTTCCGCTGCCGGCGATGGGGATCATCGCAAGGCTGAAGGCCCGAAGCGCGGGCTGCCGCGCTCGGGCCGTCGGCGGTGAGGCGCTTTCGGGCCTTACTCCCACGGGTCCAGCTCCAGCTTCACCATGTCGTCGTCGCCGTCGAACTCGGCGGCGGGGCAAGCGGCGTGGGTGCCGTCTCCGGCCTGAAACACAACGATCGAAACCATCAGCGTGGTGGCGAGGCTGGCGGCGAAGGCAGTGGCATCTGCATAGGACATGGGTTCCGGCTCCTGTCTTTGGAGGCGGGGGACCATCCCCCGCGCGACAGGCGCCCGAAGTGTCTGACCGGATCTGCAATCACCCGAGGGCGTTCGGACTTTTTCCGAATCCCCGAGGGCGGCACGCGCGCGTAAGCCGACCCCTTCGGGGTTGAATGTCAAAGAGACGGATCGGACCAAGGTTTGCGAATGGAAGCGGGGGTGGTTCTTCGCATCTGACTGGATGCCGGATACCCACCAGCAGATGTCCTGCCGCGCCAGCCTTGCCACCATGCTGGCATCAAGATCGTGTTCCCTTCAGGCCAGAGATGGTTGCCGCTTGTCCTGATGGGGATGGCGGATTGCATGGTGAAGCCGGATTGGACTCGTCCGGTGCAGAGCTCCCATCCTCACGGCCAGGCACCCTGGGATCGGGTCTTCAGCGCCAAAGCCCATCGGCGATTTCTCGGGCGATCATCGCGCGCGCCTTCATTATCAGATCATCGCCTGAGGTATCGATATGACCGAAGAAACGGGCACGAGTACCATGAGCTGTCCACTCGGCGTAGCGGCAATATTCACGGGAATCGAGCCGGAACACGCGCATGTCCTCGGCCCAATGGGGCTTTGGCTCGACGACGACAGTGATGCCGTCGCGGGTTTCTTCCCAAGGCAGCGTTCGTTCGTTCGGATGGTTCTCCCGATCCTGGGCGAAGATTTCGTCAATGCTGATACTGGCAGCCATGGCGGCTCTCGAAAGAAAAAGCCCGATCACGAGGATCGGGCGAGTTGCGGAAACGGAGGGCGATAAACGAGGCGACCGAAGCCGCCCCGCACGAGCGCTATTCTGCGGCGACCATATGCTGATCTTCCTCGTCGTCAGCCGGGTCGTCTTCGCCATCGCCGGAGAGGAAATCGGGCAGATCGTCGGCTTCCGCCGCAGCACCTGATACCGGATCGACTTCGATACCGTCGTCCATCATGCGCAGCGGCTCGGGCAGCCAGCCGGTCTCCGCCAGCAGGCGTTCGGCCTCCTTGGCCATGTCGCCTTTCTTGAGGTGCCCGATCAGATCGGCAGCCCGGTCTCCGGCCCCTTCGCGCACGGCTTCAAGGATACGTGGCTTGGTCACGCGGCCGAGATAATTGCCAACCGTCGGCCTCCAGCCCACAGCCACCATGTCGAGGCCGGTCGAACGGGCCAGCCGGTCAGCCTGCGACAGGCGGATGTCCAGCCCGTGCTGGCTGACGCCCGTACCGCTGTAAGGATTCGGCTTCTCATAAAGGGCGTTGACGCCGAAGCTGACGCAATGGGCGAGCAACTCCATACGCGAACCATCGTCCAGATCGGTCAGCCAATCCCAGAGGGCGGCATCGTCTGCCGGGACATGATCGCCCCAGCGTTCGTGGCGGTCAGCGATGGCCTTGGCCGAAGCGCTATCGCGCAGATCCTCGGCCTGAGCGAGCAGATGAACCTCCCGGACCTGTGCTTCGAGGCATCCCTTACTGGAATACGGCATGAAGCAATCCATGACCAGCCTGTGCAGCAGTGCCGTCATAGCGACATGCGGGTTTACTGCCACCGCATCCCGCAGCGCCAGGGTCCGATGCGCGGTCAGCTCGCTGACCAGGCGATCGGGCAGCGGCTTGATGGTGTCGGCCTCGTCTTCCTCCTCAGTTTCGACCGCCTGGCCGCCCAGCGTGATAATTGCACCCATGCGGCTTACCTCCGGTTCTGCCTGCTGGATCACCTCGCCGGTTTCCGGGTCAACGATTTCAGCTTCCGGTTCCGCAGGCGTTTCATCCTCGGGGCGAACATAGCCGCGCTCGATCAGCAATGCGCCATCGGCGTCGATGCTGATGAAGACACCCGCCATGCTGATCTGGTCCGGCTCGAAGGTTATCGGACGGCGCTCGAAGGTTTCCAGCGCCTGTTCGATCTCACCGAGGCGGGCGTCGATCTCGTCCGGCAGTTCGTCGGCCTCGCCATATTCGGCTTCAAGCCGGTCATATTCGTCACGCAATGCCTCGCGGGTGGCCCGTTCCTCTTCGCTCAGATCGACCGTGGTGCCGACAATCTGGCGGAGCCCATGGTCGTGGCCATAGGGAAAGGTGATGGCGACCTCGATCCACTTCCAGCCCTCGGCGGCGGTGGCTTCGGCCTCGGCCTTGAGTTTTTCGCCGACCAGCCGGTCGAGCAGCACCGGATCTTGCAGCCAGCCGCCATCGTCCTGCTGGAAGAGATCACGCAGGACGCAACCGCCAGCCTCTTCATAGGCGGCAATACCGACAAACACCGCCCGCTTGTCGGCGGCGCGGACCGTGGTTTCGGTCAGCAGGCGGCGGATGTGGTAGGGTTCTTTCTGCCAGCCATCCTTGATCGCTTCCCAGACATGCTCCTGCCGGGGATGGTCAGAACTGACGCTGAAGGCCATGAGCTGCTCCAGCGTCATGCCGTCCTCGGCATAGACGTCGAGCAATGCCGGTGAGACAGAAACCAGCCGCAGGCGCTGCTTCACCACCTTGGCATCCACGAAGAAGGCGGCAGCAATGGCTTCCTCGGTCATGCCCTTTTCCCGCATGGCCTGGAAGGCGCGGAACTGGTCGAGCGGATGCAGCGGTGCGCGCTCGATATTCTCGGCGAGCGACACCTCGTCGATCAGCACATCGGCGCTGGCCTCAGACAGCACGCAGGGGACCGGCGCGATTTTGGCGAGGCGTTTCTGCTTGACCAGCAGTTCCAGCGCGCGGAACCGGCGACCGCCGGCGGGCACCTCGAACATGCCGGTTTCCTTGCCCTCGGTATCCACCACCGGGCGGACATGCAGGGACTGGATCAGGCCGCGACGGGCGATGGACTCGGCCAGTTCCTCGACCGAGATCCCGGCTTTGACGCGCCGGACGTTGGATTGGCTGAGAACCAGCTTGTTGAAGGGAATGTCGCGCGAGGACGACAGCGTGATCTTCTGAACGGCAGTGGCCATATCAGTTACTCCATGACGGACGCCGGTGAGCCTCTCTCTCCGGCTATCAGCCCGTCACGATTCTCCCATCCCTCCTTTCACTCTTCGGGCCCCGCCTCGGCGCGAAGCCCGTCACATTGTATCGCACCGCATTAGCTTGCGCCCGCACTTCATGCCGAGTAATCCCTCGAAATTGCGCCACCTGACAGAAGCACATCACACGATGAAGCCGCGAGCACGCGGCGCGCGGCACTGCCCAAAATCAACTTGGATACCGCGCTCTTTCCTTGAATGCCGAGCGCGATGAGGTCTGTTCTTCCGCTCCTCGCCAGCCGCACCAGCGCCGTGGCGGGATCGCCGCGAACGACCCGGATTCTTCCTGTCAGAGCGAGATCTGCACGGATAGAGCGCAATTCTACGTAGGCAGTCTTTGCTTTGGCTTGACGATATTGGTCGAGCTCGGCCTGAGAGGTTCCCACTTTCAGCATGGCCTGCTCGAACGTAAGCGGGATCTCGAGGAAGTGTATCAACTCAAGTTTCGCCGAGGGGGCTATTTGCGCAGCGCTCTGTGCTGCCGCAAACGACATTGGGGAAAAATCAATGGCCGCAATCACACGGTGGTATGGCTCGTCGGCCGCGCGCTTGACGACCACGATCGGACATACCCCGGCGCGGACGACCCGGTCGGCGGTCGAGCCGAATATTCTTTCGCGCAGATTTTGAGGCTTTCCTGGTCCGATGACAAGTAGATCAGCAGCGTGGTCGCGGATCAGACGCTCGATAAACTGGTCGGCTTTGCCGCATTCGACCTCGATTTCTGTCTGAACCGTCGCACTCTCGGCCATCTGCTTGAGTGATGCGATAGCCTCTGCCTCCAGCACGTTAGCGATTGCTTCCTCGTTGGCCGGGGCCGGAAGATCGGGATCAGATTCCGGAAGGCTCTCGATCGCATGAGCCAGCACGAGCTTGGCCCCGTGGTCGACTGCAAGCCGGATCGCGCGGCGCGCTACCTGCTGCTCACCATTTTCGAGGGCGATCGCTGCAATGATTGTTTTGATCGTCACGCCGGATCTCCTGACATGAGCGGAGGAGCCAAGCGGTATGGGCTCCTCCCGTGGTTACTAGACTGGATAGCGTAGAACCGCGGCGAGCTCACCCTTTCCTGGAATATCCTCGCGCCGCACACCCATGACACGGGCGCCGCTCGCCAGCGCACGTGCCGCGATCTCATCGACAACACCATAGGCCTTTGCGTCATCTTTCTCGACGAAGGTGACCGCGCCGCTTTCATCATCGACAAAGCCGGGAACGGTGGTGTCGATATCGATAAGCAGCGTGTCGATGCCACCAAAGGTTGCCGCCCGCGCGGCGTCCGCCATGTCGGTCGTCGCGCGGTTGTCCCCGGCACGCTTGTCGAAAAGCGCATGGATGTCGGCAATTTCGGATGCATAAGCCTTATCGAGGATGGGTCGGGCCTTATTGGCAAGCTGCGCCTCACTGAACTGGTCAGGGCTGTCGGCGATCGTATCCTTCAAAAGATGCGGATAGGAGCAGGTCTGGGCGAAGAGCGACGCCAGCCTGCCGGTGGCGGCAAGAACCAGCGGGGACTCGCGACCAGACAATACTTGGCGAAGTGCGGCGTCAACCTTGCGGACATATTGCTGAAGGCGGACGTTCTGTCCTTCGGATCCATGAATGCGACCGCTGAAGGTGCGGTCGTTCAAGGTCGACTTGCCTGCCGAGGACGCAGCATCCTTGGGCATATCGGGCACCTTCACCACCTCCGGCGCAAGATCGGCATGCATCTCGACAAAGCGGACGGCGTTTTCCGAAAGTGCGAGGATGAAAGCGGAATGCGGGAAGGTGACGGCGCGCAAAAGCGGCTTCAAATGGAAACGGTCGGAAACCTGCACCATCGAGGTCAGATCATTGGCCAGCCGATAGGCGCGGATCGAGTCCGCCGTCGCGAACACGGCTAGACTGTTTGCCTGAAAGCGCCAGAACTCATCGTCGTCGAGCAGGTCGCTCAAGCTGTCCATGAGGGCCGCGAGACGCCGTTTGTTGAAGCCCACGTCCTGAAGCTGCGACTGGACCTCGCGCATGAGATTGCCGAACTCGATCCGGGATGCTGCCACCTCCTGCGTGACCGGCGTGGTCCTGACGTAGATCGAAACGCAGGTATCCGCGCGCGCCTTGGACAAAGTTGCGAATTCGCTTCGCGTGGGAATGTCTACATAAAGCATAAAGTCTCCTTATTGGTGTTGACGAATAAGCTGATCCGCAATTATGCACCGGCTGCCAAGGGCTTGTGTCGCATGGAACCGGATCTCGCCATGATCTCTTCGATTATTTGCTCGCACCATAGATGATGCGCGCGCGGAAAGCACCTCCTCGCGACCAGCGGCCCCGATTTTCTGCTTAAGGCAGCGAAAGAATTGCTTTTGCGATCGAAAAATAGACCAGAACGCCGGTGGCGTCCGCGATCGAGGTCACCAGTGGCGTGCTAGCAGTGGCCGGATCCATATTGAAGCGACTGAGGATAAACGGCAGCAGCATGCCGATCATGCTGCCAGCGATGACGATCACCACCATCGACAGCGCAATCACGATTGCAATGTCGGGGCCGCCACGAAAGACGCCAATAACGGCGATGGCCGCCGCCATGCTCAGCCCCAGCAGTATCGCTACCACCAGTTCGCGGCCCAGAACACGGCCCCAGTCGGAAATGCGAATATCGCCGGTCGCCAGCGCCCGCACCATCAAGGTTGCGGATTGCGAGCCAGCATTGCCGCCCGACGCGATCAAAATCGGGAGGAAAAACATCAATGCCAGATAGGCGGCGATCGTGTCTTCGAAATGGGCTATGCCTGCCCCTGAAAAGATGTTGCCGAAGACGAGCAGCATCAGCCAGGCGATGCGCGCCCGGTAGAGCATTGGTACGGTTGCGGTCGCAACGCTCGAATCCAGTTTGGTGACGGTTCCCAACCGCTGGAAATCCTCGGTCGCCTCCGCTTCCATCACGTCCAGTGCATCGTCATGGGTGATAATGCCGACCAGCCGCTCTTGCGCGTCGATCACCGGCAGCGCAATCACGTCGTAGCGGGCGATTTTGCGGGCGGCGTCCTCGACGTCGGCATTGACTGGAATCGCATGGGTGTTGCGCTCCATCAGATCGGCGACCTTGACGTCGCCATGTGCGGTAATGAGATCCTGGAGCCTGACCGAGCCGAGCAGATGGCGCTCGCCGTCGACGACATAAGCGCGGTAGATGGTTTCCTTGTTGGGCGCTTCATGACGCAGCATTTCAATCGCCTGCTTCGCATTGAGCTGTGGCGACAGGGACGCGTAGTCCGACGTCATCAGCGCGCCGGCCGTGCCTTCCTCATAGGCGGCCAGTTGCCTGATGTCTTCGCGTTCGGCCTGCGCAAGAGCGGGCATCAGCGCCTCGCGCTGCTCGTCCGTCAGCTTCTTGTAGAGGTCGGCGCGGTCGTCAGCGTTCATCTCCACGAAGATGGCCGCCAGATCAGCGCGCGGCATGATCGTGGCGAGCTGCGCCTGAAAATCGAGGGCGAGATAGCCGAATATGTCAGCCTGCCGCGGTTTGGCTGCTTCCCTCAGGATCGACCACGCATGCGCCGGCTCGGTTTGTTGCAATGCAGCGGCAATGTCGGCCGGATGCTCGTTGGCCAGGCTGACAGAATTTTCTCGAACGTCATCGTTAAACGACAGGCTGACAAGCTCGTGTACTTTGCTCTCGGGCACAGGGCCTCTTTTGTGCAGACAATATGAGAAGACCGCTCTAGTGAAGCTGAGACACAGCATAAGGCTGGATATTGTCATCATACCCCTTTTGCCACCGTCCGCGAGTTTGTTTAACTTATCCCTTGCTAGGCTGTGTGGACGGATTTGACCAAGACGAACGCGGCTGCGAGAGCGCCGATGGATGCGAAGTTCCGCTTCGTCTTTTCGCATCGTAGCGCAACACGTTTGAAACGCTTTAGCTTGCCGACTGCCTGCTCGATGCGGGCGCGCCCCCTGTAGATGGCCTTTGCAAATAAGCCGGGTTTGTTCTTCTCGTTGGCGTTGTGCGGAATGACGGGGATGATGCCGCGCACCCGCGCCGCCTTCCGGTTGGCCTTGCTGGCGTAGCCCTTGTCGGCGACCGCCGCGCGCGGATCGACATCAGGTCCGAGCGCCAGCAAGACCGGGAAATGCGGTGCGTCACCCTTCTCACCGCCAGTCAGGTCGAAGGGTAATCGTCCCCAAAATTAGCTGGGCTCAAACGTAGAATTTTCTCGTAGCGTTGATCGAGAAGATTCCAATGAAGAAGACCAGATTTGCCGAACCACAGATCATGGCGGTGTCGGTGCGGCGAGATCATCGGGCTGCGATGGAGCGATGTGGACCTCTCGAACAGCTGCCTGCGGCTCTCAGACTCAAAGGAAGGCGCGTCGATCCGCCCCGTTGGTCTTGGCATCGACGAAGAAGGCAGCCGCGATGGCTTCCTCGGTCATGCCCTTTTCGCGCATGGCCTGGAAAGCGCGGAACTGGTCGAGCGGATGCAGCGGTGCGCGTTCGATATTCTCGGCAAGCGAAACCTCGTCGATCAGCACATCGGCGCTGGCCTCCGACACCACGCACGGAACCGGCGCGATTTTGGCGAGACGCTTCTGCTTGCCCAGCAGTTCCAGCGCCCGGAAGCGGCGACCACCGGCGGGCACCTCGAACATGCCGGTTTCCTTGCCCTCGGCATCTACGACCGGGCGGACATGCAGGGACTGGATCAGGCCACGACGGGCGATGGACTCGGCCAGCTCCTCGACCGAGATACCGGCCTTCACGCGCCGGACATTGGACTGGCTGAGCACCAGCTTGTTGAAGGGAATTTCGCGCGAGGACGACAGGGTGATCTTCTGAACGGCAGTGGCCATGTCAGTTACTCCATGACGGACGCCGGTGAGCCTCTCTCTCCGGCTATCAGCCCGTCACGAAGCGAAGCGCCGCCCTCTTCCTCTGAAGACAGCGACGCCAGCCGCAGAACCTGAAACCTGGAAATCAGGCACTCCGGTTTTCTGTATCGGCGGATGTACGGGAAAAGCCCGCGCCGACGCGGTAGAGCAGACGCTCGGCGGCGCGGATGCTGCCGGTTTCACGGGCGGCCTCGGCCCAGACCGAGATCGGGAAATCCCCGGTGAACAGCAGATCGCGCTCAATGCCCATGCCAAAGGGCAGCCGGACTGACTGCATCTCGCTCAGGCTCCATGACCCCAGTTCGGGATAGCCGAGATCGGCCAGGCCGAACATGATGTCGCCATCGTCATCCAGTTCGGTGGCGAGCCAGACGCCTTCACCGAGTGGGTTGAAGAACTTCACGACCGGGATGTGATCCTGATCGCGCTGGCGACCATTGGCCAGCAGACGGTCGCGCTGTGTGCCGGTCAGGAGGATCATGCCGCAGCACTCCGGTCGGTCTCGGTTACGCTGGCATCCGGCTCCCCGGCGTCCTCGGCCGGCAGATGCGACAGCAGCCAGTCCGCCGCCTTGCTGGCCTGCGAGGCCGCGCGGACGATGGCGCGGGAATCCTCGCGCATGACCTCCAGCCACGACCCGATATAGTCGGCATGACGCACGGTCGGCACGATCCCGAGCGCGGCGCAGCTGAAAGCCGCAGTCTGTTCTGCAATCATTTCCTCAAAGGCATATTTCTTCGAGCCGAACGAGCCGGTCAGATTGCGGTTGAGGCGGCTGTGATGGCCGCTGGCGTGACAGTTATGCCGATATCGGCATAACACGCATTATGCCGGAAGTGGGATTATGCCGCATGGCCGAGTGCGGTGGCTGGTTTGCCGAGGTTCGGCCATGCAGCGGTTCGGCATATTCAGAGCG
>NZ_JRKN01000028.1 GCF_000763905.1 Paracoccus halophilus | reverse complement strand
CCCGAAACGCAGGCCCGCGTCGGCTGCGCCAGCTGGAAAGCTACGCCGCCACGGGCCTGCTCGCCACATCGCCAAAGGGGTCCCTTTTGGACGCCGATAGGGGGGGAACATTCAACGCCGATTGACAGTCGGGGAGCCTACAAGGCGTGCCGAACGCAATCGCACTGTCCAAGGCGACGATTGGGAACATTCGGCAGAACCTGTTCTGGGCCTTCGCCTACAACACAGCTCTGGTCCCCGTTGCCGCCGGGCTGCTCTATCCGGCCTACGGCATCCTGCTGTCACCGGTCTTCGCCGCCGGCGCCATGGCCCTGTCGAGCGTCTTCGTGCTCGGCAATGCGCTCCGGCTCAAGACCTTCCGCGCCCCCGCGCAGGTGGAGAGCGGTGCTGCCCCGCACGATCGGCCGGAACTCGCACCCGCGAAATGAGATATGCGGGCCTGCTCCGGCAGGCTCGCCAGATCTGAAGAAAAGGAATGAACGATGACCAATACGAAGAGCCCATCGGTGGTGCTTTACACAACGCCAACCTGCCCCGACTGCCATGCTGTCAAGCGGTGGCTTGCAGACCAGGGCGTTCCATATGAAGAGCGGGATCTGTCAGATCCCCAGATAGCCGAAGAGGCGAAGGCGCGCACCGGTGTGCGTGTCGCCCCGATCACGATCGTCAACGAACAGGTCTTCTACGGAACCTTTGCCGACCAGAAGCCTCGCCTGGCAGAAGCCCTGTCATTGGGCACTGCCTGAGGGAGATTGCCATGGCAAGACAGATCGAAATTCGGCAAGCAGCGCGCACCATCACCGTCCCGGCTGGCCGCACCATTCTCGAGACGGCGCTGGAGGAAGGGATCGCATATCCACATGGATGCCGCTCGGGCCGCTGCGGCTCATGTAAGTCCCGACTGCTCAGTGGCGAGGTTGACCTCCTGCCGCACACGCGGTTTTCCCTGACGGATGAAGAGCGAAACCAGGGCTTGATCCTAGCGTGTCGGGCGCAGCCGCTCACGGACTGTACGGTCGTGTGGCTCGACGAGGATGAGGAAAAGCTTGATCTTCCCGTTCGCACCTATCGGACCCGCGTTGTCGCCATCGATGACGCAACCCACGACATCCGCCAGATCAGGCTGGAGATTGAATCGGGCGAGACCGTCGCGTTCAAGGCAGGCCAGTACGCGCAGGTAACGTTTGCCGGTGTGCCGGCGCGCGACTATTCAATGGCGAACCAGCCAGGCCGGTCCCATCTCGAATTCCATATAAGGCATGTGCCCGGTGGAGCCACGAGCGAACACGTCGCCAGGTCACTCAAAGTTGGTGACGAGGTGTCGGTTCGCGGGCCGCTCGGCAATTCATTTTTGCGCGAACAGCATACCGGTCCAATTCTCGCGGTCGCCGGCGGGTCGGGTCTGGCTCCGATCAAGTCGATTGTCGAAATGGCGCTGGCAAGCGGCCTGCGTCAGCCGATCCATCTCTATTTTGGGGCGCGGACGGAGCGCGATCTCTATCTGGTCGAACATTTCAGTCTTCTGGCGAGCACGTACGACAATCTCCAGTTCATTCCCGTGCTCTCGGAGGTGAGCCGATCCGATCACTTCCGAACCGGCCTGGTAACGGATGCGATCGTGAGTGACATTCAGGATCTCGATGGCTGGAAGGCATATATGGCGGGACCGCCCGCCATGATTGACGCTGCCGGCGTCATGTTTCGCGAACTGGGTTTGCGGAGCGAGGACATGCATGCGGACGTGTTTTTTACGCCCGAAGAAACGACCACATAAAACCTACCGAAAGGACAGGATGATGAATATCGGCAAGGCTGCGGCGGCATCGGGCGTTTCGGCCAAGATGATCCGCTACTACGAATCGATTGGATTGATCCCGGAGGCATCCCGAACAGATAGCGGCTATCGCGACTACTCCGAAAAGGATGTGCATACATTGCGTTTCATCAGGCGTGCGCGCGATCTCGGCTTCTCGGTCGAGAAAATGACCGAATTGCTCGCCCTGTGGCGAGATCGAAGCCGTGCGAGCGCTGACGTCAAGCGTGTTGCACTTGAGCATGTCGAAGAGCTTGAGCGGAAGGCACGCGAACTCCAGGAGATGAGCATGACACTCAAGCATCTGGCCGAAAACTGTCGGGGTAATGCCCGACCGGACTGCCCGATCATCGACGAACTCTCGGCGGATGGTAAGTCGGCCAGGAGGCCCAAGACTCGCCGTCGTTCTGGAGCGACGGGTAACAAGTTCGAGCACCTCGGGCCCGTTGGTTCGGTACAGGCAAAAAGAAGCAGCTATGGCACCAGGGAGCAGTAGCTATGATCCTCGCCCGCGAAATCCTGCACCTGTTCAAACGGGCCTGTTCCGACGGCGACATGGAAGTTGCCGAGAAGCTTTTGCAGACCCTTGAACTGATTGATGCGCGAGAGACTGGTGCCGCAGTTTCTCACAAGCCACTGTCTGAAGCTTATCTGGCTATCGGTAAGCTTCCCGCGCCTCGGAGAGAATGCCAGCACGTCATTAAGATATGATCTGTCCAGTGAGATCCAAGGATGGATGAGCCAGAAACGGGACGGGCCATTGCCGACTACGCAGGTCAACAACTGCCGATGCGTCGCGGATCACAATGCGGAGGCGGCGGACATCGAACCTCAGCGGCGGCCGGACCCCCCTCCTGGTATTGCTTCGGTACTCTTCAACGCTTCGCAGCAAGTCGGCGTTGCGTTGGGGCTGGCCGTCCTTTCGACCATTTCCATCTCGGTCACGGCGAGCAGGTTGCCGGATGCACTCGGTGCGCTCTATCGCGCGCGAGGCCGGCGGTGGCGATGTGGAGAGATCTGCCAGTGATGCACTGATCTTCGGCTATGGTCCTGCGCTTATGGGCGCTGGAGCTGCCCTCGTGATTGCCGCGGTCATTGCGGCGGTGCTGGTCAATGCCAGCAGGGGACAGGTTTCCCCCGACCCCATCCCGGTCCATTGACCGGACCGTGATCAAGCCTACCGGCGCGATACGGTGACCCGCTACCCCGCCGTAGGCCCTGCCCGCTGGGGCGGATTGCTAGCGGGGT
The DNA here is from genome assembly GCF_000763905.1 of Paracoccus halophilus. Lineage (GTDB taxonomy): Bacteria > Pseudomonadota > Alphaproteobacteria > Rhodobacterales > Rhodobacteraceae > Paracoccus > Paracoccus halophilus. Next base: position 36,252 of record NZ_JRKN01000028.1, on the reverse strand, counting down.
GGTTGACATCCAACATATGAACATCTATTCATGTGTTATATGTCAAACGGATGAGCCCTGAAATGTCCCATTCACACAGCCATGGTCATTCTCACGATGACCATTCCCACGATCACTCCCATGCGCCGACCGTCACGAGCGATAATGAGCGCAAGGTTCTTCTATCGTTTTTCCTGATCTTCACGTTCATGATCGTGGAGGTGATCGGCGGTCTGATCTCAGGATCGCTGGCGCTGCTGGCCGACGCCGGACATATGTTGAGCGACGCGGCTGCGCTTGCGCTAGCCTATGCGGCCTTTCGGTTCGGACGGCGCGCGGCCGACCCCAAGCGAACCTTCGGTTATCTGCGTTTCGAGGTCCTTGCCGGTTTCATCAATGCGATCACGCTGTTCGCGATCGTCGTCTGGATTGTCTATGAAGCTTGGCAGCGCTTCCAGGAACCGCACGTGATCTTGGCGGGACCAATGCTCGGCGTTGCCATCGCCGGCCTTCTCATCAATATTCTGGTGTTCTGGATTCTGACGCGCGGCGATAGCGAGCACGTCAACATCAAGGGCGCCGCCCTTCATGTCATGGGTGACCTGCTCGGTTCCGTGGGTGCGGTTTCAGCAGCCATTGCGATCTCTTACACGGGTTGGACCCCGATCGATCCCATCCTGTCGGTGGTTGTCTCCCTGTTGATCCTGCGCAGCGCCTGGGGCCTTCTCGGCAAGTCGATTCATATCCTGCTCGAAGGTGCGCCCGACAACGCGACGCCCGAAAAGATTCAACGTCATCTCGTCGATAATATCCCTGGCGTGGCGTCCGTTAGCCACATCCATGTCTGGTCGATCACCTCCGGGCGGACCTTGGCCACGATGCATGTGCGACCGGCTGCCGATGTCGATGCTCGCTCGGTCGTGCGCGGAGTCGAGAATGAACTGAAGTCACAGTTTACGATCGAACATGCGACTATCGCTATCGACTGGAATGACGAAGCGGAAGCATGCAGCCTGTCCCAATTCCCTGTCCCGACGGGCCACGCGCATGGGGATGGACACGACCATGACAATGGCCATGAGCACGTCCACGCCTAACAGGAGCATGAGCATTGAAACAAGCCCCATCCTTGACGCAGCACGACGTAACCGTATTGGCAGAGACTTTCCGCCTGCTGGGCGATCCCACAAGACTGAGAATTCTGCTCTTTTGCCTGCCAGGTCCAAGGTCTGTTGGCGAGATTGTTGAGAATCTGGAGCTATCGCAGACGTTGGTCAGCCATCATTTGCGGCTGCTCAGAGGTGCAAGGCTCGTCAGAGGGGAGCGTCGGTCAAAGCAGGTCTTCTACGAAGTGGCGGACAGCCATGTAAGCGACATGCTGATCGACATGGCGTTCCATATCCACGAAGACCATGCTGATGACTAGGTAAAATCAGCGGAGCCATCCGAAACACGATGTGAATTCGGCACCTGCGTCCTTGGCTCCGCACGGCTAACTCATCGCCTCGCTTCGTGTCTGAGCCGTACTACGAAGATTGAACTCGCCGCGTTCAGTCCGGCGCGCGAGCTTGGGTCGGCTTGCCGGGAATCAGATGAAATCGGGTCTTGACCTTCCAACCATTGGAGACCGCACAGTTCTGTCTGAGGCCCGATTGACGAAGGTAAGGAGACGGTAATGCACGCTTTGGTGAAGAACAACTTGTCGGTTGAAACGAAATCCGGCCCGCCGGTCGAAGGCACGACCTGCGTGCGCTTCGACGCGGTCCAGTTTGGGCCGGCCGAGCGCGAATTTTTCACCAGCCAATAGGATCGCCATGGTTTCGATCCTCGTCAACCGGACATATCGTAATCTCTTCGCCGCGCAGGTCCTTTCCCTGATCGGCACGGGTCTCACCACGGTCGCCCTCGGCCTGCTCGCCTATGATCTGGCTGGCACCGACGCCGGTCAAGTGCTGGGCATCTCCCTCGCCGTCAAAATGATCGCCTATGTCGGCGTCTCGCCCTTCGCGGGCGCGTTGGCGGGCCGGGTGCCGCGCCGCGCCTTTTTGGTGACGCTCGATGTCCTGCGTGCCGGTATGGTTCTGCTACTGCCGTTCGTCACGGAGGTCTGGCAAATCTATGCGCTGGTCTTCCTGTTCCAGTCCTGTTCGGCTGCCTTCACGCCGACTTTCCAGGCGACCATTCCCGACGTTCTTCCCGACGAAAAGGAATATACCGCCGCGCTTTCCATGTCGCGGCTGGCCTATGATCTCGAATCCCTGCTCAGCCCACTGCTGGCCGCCCTTCTGCTCACGCTCATCAGCTTTCATTGGCTGTTCCTCGGCAATGCCATCGGCTTCATCGCCTCGGGCCTGCTGGTCCTTTCGGTCGCCCTGCCGGTCGCCAAGACGGTGCAGCGCCCCTTCCTTGAACGGCTGACACGCGGAAGCCGGATCTATTTCGCGACGCCGCGCCTGCGCGGGTTGCTAGCCCTCAGCTTTGCTTCGTCGGCGGCGGGCGCGATGGTGATCGTGAACACGGTGGTCATCGTTCGCGCAGGCTTCGGGGGCACGGAAGGCGATGTTGCATGGTTCTTTGCTACTTATGGGGCGGGTTCCATGGTCGTCGCCTTCGCCTTGCTCAAACTCCTCGAAGGCAGATCACCGCGCAGCGTCATGATCACGGGCTCAGTAGCTTTGCCGATGTTGCTCGCGATTGCCGCGTTTTACCAGAGCTGGTGGTCCATTCTGGTTCTCTGGTTCTTGCTGGGCGCCGCCGGTTCCGCTGTCATGACGCCAGGTGGAATCCTGCTGCGTCGCTCCGCACACCCGGAGGATCGGCCGTCGCTCTTCGCCGCGCAATTCGCGCTGTCGCATGCTGGATGGCTCGTGACCTATCCGCTGGCGGGTTGGCTCGGAGCAGGTTTCGGGATGACGACGGCTTTCGCGGTGCTGGCCATCGCGGCTGGGGCTGGCGCGATTGCTGCCGTGCGACTCTGGCCCGCACATGATCCCGATATCATCGAGCACGATCACCACGAAATCGAGCACAGCCATCCGCTTGAAGCCGGGGTCGATCATGCGCCGCCTCTCTCCGGCGAGGCCGACGCGAAGCGCGGCCATCGCCATGGGCCGGTCCGTCACGCCCACCCTTTTGTCATCGATGACCATCATCCAATCTGGCCAAAGGGGTAGGAACGATGTGGCGGTGGAAGCACAAACATGTCTCCCCCGGTCGGTCGCCTCACCTGACCGGAGACCGGACTCCTATGGCCGCCTTGATCCCAGCGCTCCCGGTCGCCAAGCGCCAGCGACGGCGAGCCTTCCGAACGGACCACGCGGCTCCGAGCTGTCTTCGCTCGGCCATCGCCCAGCCGTCACGGTGCAAGGAGGGTGTGTGATGCGGGAGGTGACGAAGTATCCCGATTCAATAGAACTTCGCCACCTCCGCTATTTCGTGGCTGCGGCCGAGCACGGCAGCTTCCGCAAGGCGGGAACTGCCCTCGGGCGATCGCAGGCGGCAATCAGCCGATGCATCGCCGACCTCGAGGACCAAATCGGCGCGTCCCTGTTTCATCGGCATACATGGGGCGTATCGGCGACCTATGCCGGACAGCGCTTCCTGCGGCGAGCGCGCAAGGCCATCAGGACCATCGGCGAAGGTGCATATGACGTGGCCTCGGCGGGCCGATCCGAGAACGGGCGCGTCCGGATCGGCATCTACTCTTCCATCGCCTCGGGCTTCCTGGCCGACCTGCTGCGTGACTACAGCGAACGACATGGCACGGTCCGGATCGAACTGATCGACGGCAACCCCGACGAGCACGTCGCGGCCATCCGGCAATTGCGCCTCGACGTCGCCTTCATCACGGGGACGAGGGATTGGCTGGCCTGCGAACGCGCGGCGTTGTGGTCGGAGCGGATCTTTGCGGTGCTGCCGGATCACCACCACCTCACGGCTCGCTCCGAGCTCGCCTGGCAGGATTTGATGGATGAGCCCTTCATCGTGACTGAGGCGGCGCCGGGTCAGGAGATCCATGACTATCTGGTGCGGGAGCTGGCCGGGCTCGGCCAGCATCCCGAGATCCAGGTGCAATCGGTCGGTCGGGACAATCTCCTGCCGCTGGTGGCGATCGGGCGGGGTTTGACGCTGGTGAGCGAGGCGATGACCGTCGCACGGTTCCCAGGTGTGGCCTACCGGCCGATCAGCAACGAGGATCTTCCCTTCTCCGCGGTCTGGTCCGCCAGCAACGACAATCCCGCCTTCAGGCGATTCCTCTCCATGGCGAGAGCAATGGCCGTCAGACTTGCGCCGTCGACGATTGCGTGGAGCGCCGAGCTTTCGCAAAGCCCCGATCTGTCGAGATGAACCTCTCCAGCATGGGCACGATGAGCCTCACGGGATCGGCGACGGGCTGGCCGGTCTCTCGGGCCAGGATTTCGGCATAGGCCACAAGGTTACGATGCAGTTGTGCAGGTAGTTCTACCGTCACCTTGACGGGCCTGTCGTCGACGATCGGTCCGAGTTTCAGCTTTGCCATGGTCAGCCTCTGTAGGGTTCGAGGACAAGATCGCGGGTGACCATAACGCGGACGGGGAAGCCCGGTCGGATGGTCAATGTCGGCGCAACCTGCAACTGGCGCCGGACGATCTGCTGGCCGGCGTCGTTGATGGTGTCCTGTGCTCCATCACGGATGGCGCGCACCAAGCGGTCCTCGTCGCTGACGGCCAGCTCCGTGCCGACCGCGAGCAGCGTGGACAATCCCGCCGCCTTGGCCAGATCCCACCAGTGGTAATCGACGCCATCTTCAAGGCCAGCATAGCCCTGGGTATCGGCGCCCGGCTGACGTTCGAGCACGATGGAACGGCCGTTCGGGAAGATCAGCCGGTTCCAGACCAGGAGCGCTCGCCTCTGACCGAACTGCACGTTGTTATCGTACTGACCGATAATCCGGGTGCCTTGCGGCACGAGCAGAATGCGGCCGGTCGGACTGTCGTAGACGTTTTCCGTCACCTGTGCCGTGATCTGGCCGGGCAGATCGGAGCGGATGCCAGTAATGAGCACGGCGGGAATCACCGCTCCTGCCTGAAGGATGAACGGCGAAGCCGGAGCCACGACCCGATCCGACGATGTGGTCCGGCGATCGACGGGCGCATTCAGAAACGCAAGCTGCCGATCCTGCGCGGTCTGCTGTCCGAGTTGCCCGGTCAAGCCGGCGAGATCGAAGCCGGGAACGTTTGGCGTGGTCGCGCCACCGGGCGTCCCGGGTGTCGCACTTGGCTGGGTCTGGAAGAAGACGCGGCTGGTGCGGGCCGCCTCTTCTTCGGCTCGACGGCGTTGTTCGGCTTCGTCGACGGTCGGCGTCGCGATCGTCGGCGGAACAACGGGCTGGCCCCTGTTCTGGGCGTCAAGAATCGGTCGCCCAAGATCACCGGGCAGCGGCGGACCTAGCACAGGTCCGGTATAATCGCGCGGCAGGCCGGCGAGGCCATCTGCGGTCTGGCGGTTGTTGGTCGAGTAAAGTTCCTCTCCGCCCTGACCTCCGTCGCGGGTCTGGAGGGCGTAGATCAGCGCGCCGCCGATGCCGACGAGCCCGACGGCCGCAACGCTTGCCAGCACTTTCCGCGAAAGGCGGGTAACGCGCGGTGCCTCGGCGCGCAGACGCATGGAAGATGCAGTGTTAGTTTTGTCCTCACTCATGATGCGGGTCTCCGGTCGGTGCGGACAATCCTGACGACCTGCTGACGGTCGCCGCCGCCGAGCCGCAGCTCCGCCGCGCCGAACAAGCGATCGACGATCAGGATGTGTTGGTGGATACGACTGTTGACGAGCTGCGCTTCGCCGTCCGGACCGATGACGAAGATCGGCGGCATTTCGCCCTGGACGATCCCGCGCGGGAACTCGACGTAAACCCTGCGGCCGTCATCATAGACGGAGACGGGTTTCCAGGGCGGATTCCCGCCGGTCAAACCGTAGCGGTAGTTGCGCGCCGCGACGACCGGGATGACCGGCGTCGCCGGGATGCTCTGGCCTTGTCCGGCGCGCGGCCGCGGATAGGACCATGCGACGGAGGGCATATAGGGCTTCGCTCCGGAACGCAGCTCGATCATGTAAACGCGCCGGTCGGTGGTCACGACGAGATTGGTCGTGATGTCCGGCCGGGACGGCTTCACGAGGATGTGGACGCGCCGCGTTGTGCCGCTGCCGCTCTCGGTGTCCCCGATGATCCATCGTGCGGTATCGCCGGCCGCAATCGGTCCAGCACCGGTCAGCGACTCACCGGGTTCCAGCGCGATGTCGGTAATCTGGCCGGGTGCGGCATAGACCTGATAGAGCGCTCCTTCCGACCAGGGGTAGATCTGGATCGCATTGAAGTAGCCCTCCCGGCGCGGCTGAACCCGAGCGGCGGCGTTGGCATTCTCGACGCGTCCGACAGGGGTGCTGGCTGCCGTCCCACCTTTTGCGGGCGTCCACGCCGGAGGGATATGAATCGGACGGGGCCGATCGTCTGTGACTGAAGCGGGTACGGCCGGCAAAGCCGGAACATTTCGATCGTAGCTGATTTCGGGCGGCTTCTGCGGCGTGGCGCAACCCGCCAGCGTGGAGGCGGAAAGCAGCAGAGCCGGAAGAACGGATTTACGGAAAGCCGGAATGGCGGGATTACAGAAAGCCGATTTCATTGGCTCATCTCCCGCGACCACGAAATCGCATTCACATAGATTCCCAACGGGTTGACCTTGAGCCGCTCCGCATCACGCGGCGGCTGGATGACGATCGTCAGGATCGCCGTCCATCGTTCGGTCGTGGAGAGTTGGCCGTTCTCGAAATGCCGTTCCGTCCACGCCACGCGGAAGCTGTCCGGAGAAGCCCGGATGACGCTGGAAACCTCGATCGCGATCTGCTGCTTGCCGACTTTCGTGAAAGGATCGTTGGCGCGGGCATAGTCGTTGAGCGCGGCGGCGCCGCGATCGGTCGTCCATTCATAGGCCCTGAGCCAGTTTTGGCGGACAATGATCGGATCGGCGGGAATGCTTCTGGTCTGCTCGATGAAGCGCGCCAGATGCCAGGCTATCTGGGGATCGGTCGGGCGGAAGTCTGCCGTGGCGGGCGCGACGGCCTGGGCCTGACCCAGATTGTCCACCTGGACCACCCATGGCACCACCGTCCCGCGCGCGGACTGATAGACCAGTGCGGACGCGAAGCCGGCCGAGAGGATCAACGAACCGAACGCCATGTAGCGCCAGTTCTTCGCCTGCACGCGCGCCGACCCAAGTCGTTCGTCCCAGACCTGTGCGGCCTTCTGGTAAGGTGTTTCAGGCTCAGGTGTCTTGCCGTAATGCACGGCCGGTCGTTTGAAGAGGTTCATGAGCGGTCACTTTCGGAGAGATTGACTGATGCGCCGGAGCCATGGCCGTCACCCGAGCGAACTGCGTGGGCGGCGGCGCTGACGCCGTGGGAGACATGGCGGCCGCGCTTCATGCGCTGCGCCCAAGCCGGCGGCTGGTCGGGGGTGGCTGCGGGAGCGACGGAAGCGGGATCGGAATCGCCCGCGCCGGACGAGAAGGAGCCGCCGGTGGCGCTGACGCCGGCCCGCGCGCCGTCGGAGAAGCTGGATTTCATGCTCTCGGACGCGCGGGAAGCGGCACGGCGCAATGGCGAAACGGAGGCAGAGCCGGCGGCGCGTGCTACGCCTCCGAGGCCGGACGCGACGCCGGACGCTCCCGATCGTCCCATGGAACTAAGCGTGTAGGCGGACGATGCCGCGCCGGCCGCCGCTGCTCCGTCTCGCGCGGCAGCGGCGCCGCCGGAAAGAAGAGCGGCACCACCCTTCGCGGCAAGCACCGCGCCGCCGCCGGCGGCAAGTGCTGCACCTCCGACCGCGAAGCCAGTGCCAATCGCGGCGCCTGCGCCAAGTTGGGGACCGCCGCTGACAAGGCCCGAGGCAATGCCTGGACCGAAGATGCCAAGACCGACAAGCGAGAGGGCCGCGAGCACGATGGCCATGGCATCATCGATGCTGGGTGTCTGGCCGCCAAAACCTTGCGTGAACTGGCTGAACAGCGTGGAGCCAATGCCGACGATAACGGCGAGCACGAGCACCTTGATGCCGCTGGAGATCACGTTGCCAAGCACGCGCTCGGCCATGAAGGCGGTCTTGCCGAACAGGCCGAAGGGGATCAGAACGAAGCCGGCGAGCGTCGACAACTTGAACTCGATCAGCGTCACGAAGAGCTGGATCGCCAGAATAAAGAAGGCGAGGATGACCAGCGCCCAGGCAAAGAGCAGGCAGACGATCTGGATCAGGTTCTCGAAGACCGCGATCCAGCCCATCAAGGGCGAGATCGCGTCAAGCAGAGGACGCGCCGCATCGAGGCCGGTCTGGGCGACCTTGCCGGGGCGCAGGAGATCCTGAGCGGTGAAGCCTGTGCCTGCGGCCTTCAGTCCGAGTCCGGAGAAGCTCTCGAAAACGATCTTGGCGAGGTTGTTCCAATTGGAAATCAGGTAGGCAAATACCCCGACAAACAGAGTCTTTTTGACCAGCCTCGCGATGATGTCGTCGTCCGCCCCCCAGCTCCAGAACAGCGCAGCAAGGGTAACGTCGATCACGATGAGCGTTGTGGCTATAAACGCCACCTCGCCGCCGAGCAGACCGAACCCGGAGTCGATATAGCGGGTGAAGGTGTCGAGGAACGTGTCGATGACGCCCGAGCCGCCCATGCTTCACCGCCCTTCGCTGGAGGACGGCGACGCTGGCGCGGGCGACGGACGCAGGAAACGATCGCGGGTTTCCGCCCAGACGCGCAGGCATTCGGCGTCGTTCGCGGCCGTTGCCCCAAGCTGCTGGCACCGGCGCTGTGCCTCACGCAGCGGATCGCGCCGAGATTCGACGGTGCGCGTGGAGAAATCCTCTGACGGCTCCTCCTTACGGGTCATCTCGACGACCGCCGCCGTGATGGCGATGGCGACGAACACAACAGCGCCCAGCCGGGCCAGCATCTTGCCGTCCATAAGCTCGCCCTCAGTTGCCGTTGAACATCTGCGCGTTGCCCGGCTGGTAGCCTGAACCGGGCGTCAGGAAGCGACGACGCTGCTCGCGGCCCTGTTCGGCAGCCGCTGTGCGCTCGGCTTCGGTCAAAGCGCCTGCGCGCCCGTTAGCCGCAAGTAACGCCACCAGATCGGAGAGTTGCTGCGACTGAAGCGCCAGAAGCTGGTTGCCGGCCTGCGTCGCCTGAAGCGCGCCGGTCGCGCCCTGGCTCTGGTTCACCAGTTCGCTCATCTGCGTGCGGTTGGTGTCGATATTGCTGACGACACCCGCCTGGACGCGCATTGCGTCCTGCAGGCCGCCGACCGTGTTCTGCCAGCGCGAGCGCGCATCGGAGACGAGCTGTTGATCCGTGGCCGACATGGAGACGTTGCCATATTGCTGCTGGAACGCCTGATCGATCCGCTGCACGTCGAAGGCGATGTTCTGGGCCTGGGTCAGGAGCTGCTGCGTGCGCTGAACATTCTGCTGAAGCTGCTGGAGCGAGGAGAACGGAAGGCTCGCAAGATTGCGGGCCTGATTGATCAGCATCGTCGCCTCGTTCTGAAGCGAGGTGATCTGGTGGTTGATCTGTTCGAGCGTTCGCGCTGCCGTGAGCACGTTCTGCGCGTAGTTGCTGGGATCGAAGACGATTCTCCAGGCGTAGGCAGGCGTGGTCGCGACCGGCGAAAGCGCGATCGGGGTGGCAAGCATGGTTGCTGCGAGAAGCACCGCAGGCGAGCGGACGGAACGGGTCTTCATGTTTACATTTCCTTTTCGTCTTCGGGGACCAGGGACGGAAAAGTTGGTATGAGATCTGCGGCCCAGCCGGCGTCGCGAGCCTTGAGCCAGGCCGCGAGAAAGCCCTCGTGGCCATGCTCAGCGACGAGATTGGCGATCAGTGCCTGGTCGGATTTCGAGGAAGCGGCGCAGAGCGCGAGCCCGACTTCGGACAGGCCCAGTTCGAACAGGCGGTTGCCACGCCGCGACTGGCAGTAGTAGTCGCGCTTGGGCGTCGCCCGCGCGAGGATTTCGATCTGACGGTCATTGAGACCGAAGCGGCGATAGATGGCCGTGATCTGCGGCTCAATGGCCCGTTCGTTCGGCAGGAGCAGTCGCGTCGGGCAGCTCTCGATGATGGCCGGGGCAATCTCCGAATTGTCGATATCGCTGAGCGACTGGGTGGCGAAGATAACCGAGGCGTTTTTCTTGCGGAGCGTCTTCAGCCATTCGCGGAGTTGGCTGGCGAAGCCTTCGTCATCGAGCGCAAGCCAGCCCTCGTCGATGATGAGCAGCGTCGGCCGCCCGTCGAGCCGGTCGCCGATGCGATGAAAGAGATAGGCCAGTACAGCCGGCGCAGCGCCCGTGCCGACCAGCCCCTCGATCTCGAATGCCTGCACGTCCGCCGAGCCGAGATGCTCGGCTTCGGCATCGAGCAGCCGGCCATAGGGACCGCCGACGCAGTAAGGGCGGAGTGCCTGCTTGAGATCGTTGGACTGGAGAAGGACGCTGAGGCCGGTGATCGTGCGCTCGCCGACGGGTGCCGAGGCGAGCGAGGTCAGCGCCGTCCAGATGTGCTCCTTTGCCTCGGGGGTGATTTTGATTCCTTCCCGCAGGAGGATTGCGACGATCCAGTCAGCCGCCCAAGCGCGCTCATAGGTGTCGTGAATGCGGGCAAGCGGCTGGAGCGATACTGAGGATTCCGATCCTTCGGTCAGGCCGCCGCCGAGATCGTGCCAGTCGCCGCCCATGGCGAGCGCGGCGGCGCGGATCGAGCCGCCGAAGTCGAAGGCGAAGACTTGGCTGCGGAGATAACGGCGGAACTGCAAGGCCATGAGCGCGAGCAGCACGGATTTGCCCGCGCCTGTCGGGCCGACGACGAGCGTGTGGCCGACGTCACCCACATGCAAAGACAGCCGGAACGGGGTCGAACCTTCGGTTCTGCCGTAAAGCAGCGGGGGCGCGTCGAAGTGTTCGTCCCGTTCCGGCCCCGCCCACACGGCAGAGAGGGGGATCATGTGGGCGAGATTGAGCGTCGAGATCGGCGGCTGGCGTACGTTTGCATAGACATGGCCGGGCAGACTGCCGAGCCAGGCGTCGACGGCGTTCACCGTCTCGATCATGGCGGTGAAGTCGCGGCCCTGGATGACCTTCTCGACCAGCCGCAGTTTTTCGTCGGCAAGGCGGGGATCGGCGTCCCAGACCGTGATCGTGGCGGTGACATAGGCCATGCCGGCGACGTCTGCGCCCAACTCCTGCAAAGCCATGTCCGCGTCAGCGGCCTTATTCGCGGCGTCGGTGTCCACAAGCACCGATTGTTCGTTGGTCATCACCTCCTTGAGGATCGCGGCAATCGACTTCCGCTTGGCGAACCACTGCCGCCTGATTTTGGTCAGCAGCTTCGTCGCGTCGGTCTTGTCGAGGAGGATCGCGCGCGTCGACCAGCGATACGGGAATGCCAGCCGGTTCAGATCGTCCAGCAGGCCCGGCGTCGTCGTGGTCGGGAAGCCGACAATGGTCAGCACACGCAGATTCTGGTCGCCAAGACGCGGCTCCAGACCGCCAGTGAGCGGCTGGTCGGCGAGCAGCGCGTCGAGATAGATCGGCGTTTCGGGCACGCGGACGCAATGCCTTTTCGTCGACACGCAGGAATGCAGATAGGTCAGCGTCTCGCTGTCATCGAGCCAACCGCAGGACGGCATGAAGCCGTCGAGCAGCGCCAGCACGCGATCGGTGCGGTCGGTGAAGGCGCGCAGGATCTCGTGCGGGTCGACGCCCGAGCGCTCGCGGCCTTCGTAAAGCCAGGACTCGGTGCGCGCAGCTTCCTCGGCCGGCGGAAGAAACAGGAATGTGAGGAAATAGCTCGATACGAAGTGTGCGCCGGCTTCTTCGAAATCGGCCTTGCGCTCGGCGTCGACCAGACCTGAAGCCGGATCGGGAAAGATGCTGTCCGGATAGGTCGCAGCCTCGTGCCGCTGTGCCTCGACAAATATGCTCCAGCCCAGGCCGAGGCGGCGGAAAGCGTTGTTGATGCGGCTTGCAACGGCAACCAGCTCGGCCGCGACGGAGGAATCGAGATCGGGACCGCGAAAGCGGGCCGTGCGCTGGAACGAGCCATCCTTGTTCAGCACGATACCGGGCGCGACCAGGGCGACCCACGGCAGATAGTCGGCAAGGCGAGCGGCGGAGCGTCGATATTCGGCGAGATTCATCATGGCCCGCCTCCTCACACCGCGAGGAAAGCCGGAATGCGCAGATGCCTGCGCCCGACCTCGACGAAGAGCGGATCGCGACGGGCCGCCCAGACGGCCACGAAATGACCGATGGCCCAGATCGCGAGACCGACCAGCCAGAGGCGCAGGCCGAGGCCCACCGCCCCGGCCAGCGTGCCGTTCATGATGGCGATGGAACGCGGCGCACCGCCGAGCAGGATGTGCTCGGTCAAGGCGCGATGGACGGGCACCGAAAAGCCCGGCACGGCGTCGAGTTGTTCGAGGACGGCCGTCATCAGACGAGCGCCCCGCCGCCGAAGCTGAAGAAGCTGAGGAAGAACGAGCTGGCCGCGAACGCGATCGACAGACCGAACACGATCTGGATCAGGCGACGGAAGCCCCCGCTCGTGTCGCCGAAGGCCAGCGCCAGACCGGTGACGATGATGATGATGACCGCAACGATCTTGGCGACTGGCCCCTCAATCGACTGGAGAATCTGCTGAAGCGGCTGCTCCCATGGCATGGAAGAGCCCGAGGCGTGGGCCGGTGGCGTGGCCGCCAGCATCATGATGGTGAAAAGCGCGATTGGACTGGCGAGACGCTTGTAGCTGCCGCACATGTTGGAGCGAGCGGGCAGCTCTGGATCGACGGGCACCGTCGACAGGACGGGCGGATTGGTCACATTCGGAATGATGGGCGAATTCATTCAGCTTCTCCGTTAGAGATAGTTGCGGGGGTGATGCGGTAGTCGCCGGTGGCGGGGTCGATGCCGTCGGCACGCGCGAGCTCAGTAAGCCGCCGCGACGAGCCGCGCCCGGCGAGCACGGCCACAAGGTCGATGGTCTCGGCGATCAGGGCGCGCGGGACCGTGACGACGGCTTCCTGGATGAGTTGCTCGAGGCGGCGCAGCGCGCCGATACCGGAGCCGGCGTGGATGGTGCCGATGCCGCCCGGATGGCCGGTGCCCCAGGCTTTGAGCAGGTCGAGGGCTTCTGAGCCGCGGACCTCGCCGATGGGAATGCGGTCGGGCCGCAGGCGAAGCGAGGACCGGACGAGATCGGAGAGCGTGGCGACGCCATCCTTGGTCCGCATCGCGACAAGGTTGGGCGCTGCACATTGCAGCTCGCGGGTATCCTCGATGATGACGACGCGATCCGCTGTCTTCGCCACTTCGGCTAGCAGCGCGTTGGTCAGCGTCGTCTTGCCGGTGGAAGTGCCGCCGGCGACGAGGATGTTGGCGCGGGACTGGACCGCTGCGCGCAGCATCACGGCCTGATCGGCCGTCATGATGCCGGCCGCCACATAGTCGTCGAGAGTGAAGACCGCGACAGCCGGCTTGCGGATGGCGAAGGCGGGCGAAGTTACGACAGGAGGAAGCAGGCCCTCAAAACGCTCACCCGTTTCCGGCAACTCGGCCGAGACGCGCGGCGAGCGGGCATGGACCTCCGCACCGACATGATGCGCGACCAGACGCACGATACGCTCGCCGTCGGCGGCCGTCATCGTCTCGCCGGTGTCGGCCAGCCCTTCGGAAAGCCGATCCACCCAGATGCGGCCATCGGGGTTCAGCATCACCTCGACCACGGCCGGGTCTTCTAGAAACCGGGCAATTGCCGCTCCGAGCGCGGTGCGCAGCATGCGCGCGCCGCGCTGGATCGCTTCCTGCCTGTTGTGAGTGGCTGCCATGTCGTCCCCGTTTTTCGTGGGGACGCAACAGATGATCCCCGGATCGGGGATGATTAAAAGAGCCCGGAATCAGGCCGATTCAACAAGTTTCGGTCGTAGTAGTAGCGTAGCGTGCAAATACAGGAGAACGGCGGTGCGACCCTGTTCTTGAACCCGTCGCATCTATTCCCAGATGATGCGCGCGAGGCGTTCAAGCGTCCGATTCGGGGACATCTTCGGAAATCTCCTGACGTAGCTTTGGCCCTTGCGCCAAGCGCCGTCCCAGCGCAGTGATGAACGCCTCATAACGCTCACTCGCCTTGGCGCGAGCCGCCTGCGCGGCCGGCTCGGGCAAGGCGGGCGTCGTGGTGATCCAGAAGCGGATGAACACCGCAAGGGTCTCAACGGCGATACCGACGTCCCGTTCAAGCCGCGTCATGCGGCGGTCGAGCTGGTCGAGACGTTTGGCGACGATCGCCTCCCGCCGTTCGGCATCGTCCGACGAGAGGAACGACGCGATGGCCGCCTCTGCGATCATGGACTGCGATTGATCGCGCCTCGCGGCGAAATCCGCCAGTGTCTTCTCGACATCGGGGTCGAGATAGACCGTGGTCTTGATCTTTTTCCGGCGACTGGTCATGGCGGCTACAAATCCATGCCGTCATTCGGGTCGAGCGCGACCTGCCGTGCGACGCCCTGCATCTGGCGGATCATGCGCCGGTTGCGAATGGCGTCCTCATCGATATCGTCCGGCGGCTCGATCTCGAATTCGTTCTCGATCGGCGCCTTTTTCTCCACTGGCTTCGCGCGGCTGAGTTCGGGTTGTAGCCGCCGTTCGGATTCGGTTGGGTCTTCGTCGTCGGATCGGCCTGCCGGCTGCGCATCAAGCGCTTCCAGCCGCGCCGGGATCGGCAGGCTGGTCCAGTCGTCCGGGCGAATCTGATCCGGGCGCTTCAGGTCGGGCGGCGACAGCAGGCGTTCACGGAAACGGGCATCCTCATAATAGCGTGCCTTCTTTGCCCGAATCGGCGGAATGCCTGCGACCATGACGATCTCGTCGGTCGGCGGGAGCTGCATGATCTCGCCCGGCGTGAGCAACTGGCGTGCAGTTTCCGAGCGCGACACCATCAGGTGGCCGAGCCAGGGCGACAGCCGGTGCCCGGCATAGTTCTTCATGGCCTTCATCTCGGTGGCGGTGCCAAGCGCATCGCTCACCCTCTTCGCCGTTCTCTCGTCGTTGGTCGCGAAACTCACGCGAACGTGGCAATTGTCGAGGATCGAATTGTTCGGCCCATAGGCTTTCTCGATCTGGTTCAGCGATTGCGCGATCAGGAAGGACTTCAGGCCGTACCCGGCCATGAAGGCCAATGCACTCTCGAAAAAATCGAGCCTTCCGAGCGCGGGGAACTCGTCCAGCATCAATAGCAGGCGATGCCGACCGCCGCCCGACTGCAGATCCTCGGTCAGGCGCCGACCGATCTGGTTCAGCAGCAGGCGGATCAGCGGCTTCGTGCGATTGATGTCGCTAGGCGGAACGACAAGGTAAAGCGTGGTCGGGCGCTCGCCGCCTACGATATCGCTGATCCGCCAATCGCAGCGCCGCGTCACCTCGGCGATGACAGGATCGCGGTAGAGGCCGAGGAACGACATGGCGGTGGAGAGCACGCCCGAGCGCTCGTTGTCAGATTTGTTGAGCAGCTCGCGCGCAGCACTGGCGACGACAGGATGCGGTCCGGCCTCGCCGAGATGCGCGGTCTTCATCATGGCGCGCAGCGTCGATTCCACCGGGCGCTTCGGATCGGAGAGGAAGTTGGCGACGCCGGCCAGCGTCTTTTCCGGCTCGGCATAGAGGACATGCAGGATCGCGCCGACGAGCAGTGAGTGGCTGGTCTTTTCCCAGTGATTCCTTTTGTCCAGGCTCCCTTCGGGATCGACGAGTATGTCGGCGATGTTCTGGACGTCGCGGACTTCCCACTCGCCGCGACGGACTTCGATCAGCGGATTGTAGGCCGAGGATTTCGGATTGGTCGGGTCGAACAACAGCACGCGGCCATGGTGTGATCTGAAGCCGGAGGTGAGCTGCCAGTTCTCGCCCTTGATATCATGCACGATGGCCGAGCCCGGCCAGGTCAGAAGCGAGGGTACGACCAATCCGACGCCCTTGCCCGATCGCGTCGGCGCAAAGCATAGGACATGCTCTGGCCCGTCATGGCGCAGATACTCGTGCTCGTAACGGCCGAGCACCACGCCGTCGGGGTCGAGCAGGCCCGCGGCCTTGACCTCGGTCTTCTCTGCCCAGCGGGCGGAACCATAGGTCGCGACGTGCTTGGCCTCGCGTGCGCGCCAGACGGACATGCCGATGGCGACCGCAATGGCGATGAAGCCGCCCGACGCGGCGATCATCCCGCCCGTCGCGAATTTCCCCGGCGCGTAGGCGTCATAGAAATACCACCACCACATGATGGCGGCCGGAAAGTAGATCGGTACGCCGAACAGCGTGAACCACGGCTCGCCGAGCTGTGCCTGAAAGCCGAGGCTCCACGCGACGTATTGCGTCGCGCCCCAGGTGGTGATGAGAACGATGAGGAATACGATCAGGATCTGCCCCCAGAGGATTTTGGTCGCGGACATGGGTGAAGCTCCTTTCTGATTGCACCTAGAGGCCGAGCCCGCGCTTGCGCCCGAAATCCCAGTCGACGCCGCCGTCGTCGCGCGCGACGCCGGAGACATGACGGCCGATCTGCTTTTCGAGAGAGGGCGACCATGGGACGAGCTGGAATCCGAGGCCGTCGTCGATCATGGCGAATCGGCCGGTGGCGAGCGTGAAGCGCTGGCGATAGGAACCGGCGACATATTCTCCGCCTCCGGCATGATTGAATGGCAGACCGGTCTCGGCGGCGAGCTTTTCGCCGAGCGCGCCGACCTCGCGCTGGCGGAGCGTGTTGAGCAGCCGCCGTGCGAAGACGACGCGCCCGCCCTGCCGCTCGGCGAGGCCCTCGGCAATCAGGTGTTCGGCCCGTTGCTCAAGAGCCTGCTGCACCTCGGCACCGAAGCCGCTCTCCGACAGCGCGATAGGCTCGCGGGCAACCGCCTGCCGGTCGAGCCAGGTCGCGCCTGTTGCGTTGACCTGCGCATGGATGTCGAGATCGGAACGGACGGCGAGTGCGACGCGGCGCTGTCCTTGCGCGTCCTCATAGGCGCGCAGCTCGACGATCGATCCGGGCGGGCTGTCGCCGGCGGCGTCGAGATGCGGCAACTTGATATGATGGGTGCGGCCGTCCACGCCGTCGACAACGGCATAGGCCGTTCCCTTCAGCTCGTCATCGAGACCGCGTTCGAGCAAGCGACCGACCACGGGCACGTCGAGGCTTTCGCCGGCCAGGACGTAACTCGCCGAGCCTCGCTCGATGCCGCGTTCGGTGAGCGCGCGGTGCATGCGTTTGATGATGTCGCCACGCTCGCCAAGCTCGCGCAGGACGCTCTCCGCCTCGGGCCTGATGAACCATTGCGAATGACCGACCTGCCCGGCCAGCCCAAGAATTTCCAGCGTCCGCAGACGGCCGATCTTCAGGGCGTGGAATTCGTCCGGCTGACGGTCGGCGCGCGGCGCCAGATCAATGATGCCGGACTTGCCGGCGTCGCGGACAAGCTGGCGGTCGAGTTGCGTCCAGCGTTCCGTCTCGATCTGGCTTTCGAGGCTACGGCGGATATCGAGATCGGTTCGCGGCCCCAGCTCCTGCGTGATGAGATCGCGCGCCCGGTCGCGCATGCCTTCCTTGATGTAGTCGCGCGAGATCACGAGATCCTGGCCGTCATCGCGCACGCCGCGCACGATCAGGTGGACATGGGGATGCTCGGTGTTCCAGTGATCGACAGCCACCCAGTCAAGCCTCGTGCCGAGATCCTTTTCCATCTGGCCGACGAGATCGCGGGTGAAGGAGCGCAGGTCGGACATTTCCGGCGCGTCATCCGGCGAAACGATGAACCGAAAATGATGCCGGTCATCACCACAGCGCTCGGCGAAGGCGCGGGCATCGGCATTCTCCGTTCCCGGGCCGAACAGCCGCGCCTTCTCCCCGTCACGGGTCACGCCGTCGCGGCGCAGATAGTCGAGATGTGTTCCAAGTGGCGCGGACCGTGGGGTGTGGCGAACAACGCGCGCCTTGACGACAGCGCCGCGCGTGCGTGACGTGATGAGGCGATTGGCCTGGATGCTGGCGCGCTGGCCGCGCCCGAAACGCGAACGGTTGCCGGAGGTGACGCGGCCGGATCGCGAGACTCCGCCGCCTGCCTTCTTCGCCGCGGCAAGCGCCTGCGCGACGAAAGGCCGGGCCTGCTGCGCGCGGGTTGATCGGATGCGGCCTGGACGGATGCGGAACTCGTGGTCATCGGACATGACGCGACCCCGCACGGTGCAAAACTCGAAGGAAAATCAGGAAGATAGGCGCGGAGCGCACGGTGCGCGCAAGCGCTGCACGGTGCGGAACGCGCCGAAAACATGAACAAAAACAACCGCCCAACCGAAGCGCACCGTGCGCCCTTTTATCCTGCCATCGTCCGGTTGCTGCGCCTGCCGCCACCCCCGGCGCTCTCCACGACACGCCAGCGCACGATGGGATGCGAAGTGCCGCAGGGCCGCTCATGGCCGGTCCCCAGCGGCATTCCGAGCGACGAACAGCCAGTCCGGCTGCGCGGTGACGAGCATCTGCGGTGTCGCCGTGACGGGTGAAAGGGCGTCGTCCGGCGAGCGATCCGGAAACGCGGGATCGGTGCTGGAAGTACCGCCATCGCGCCCGACGAAGATCGCCGCCTCGCGCCAGTCGAGCGGTCGAGCGATCGCCGAACCGTTCTTCGAAGGGCGCTCGCCGCGCAGCGCGGGCGCGAGCGAAGCGACATAAGCCCGCGTCTCGGCGGGCAGCGGGCGGCCCTTCGAACGATGCTCGTCATAGCGCGCGGGACCGGCATTGTAGGCCGCGAGCATGGCGGCGATGTCGCCATAGCGATCCCACATCTCGCGCAGGTACGCAGTGCCCGCGAGGATGTTATCGCGCGGGTCATGAGGATTGCGGCCGAGACCATAGCGGATGCGAAGCTCGGCCCATGTATCCGGCATGACCTGCATCAAGCCCATCGCGCCGGCCGAGGAGACGGCTCGCACGTCGCCCGCACTTTCGGCGCGCATCACGGCGACGATCCATGCCGACGGAATCCCGAAGCGGCGCGATGCCTCGGCGATATGTGCCGCATGCGGATGTGTGGTAGCAGCGTGAACCGGGGACGGAACTTGCGCCAGAACGGACGGCGGTGCGGCTGCGATGAAGATCAGGCCGGAAAGAAGAATGAGGAGCGCGGAGCGCCGGATGGCGGACAAGCCTCCGGCGCCGGCGCGGTGTTGGACCGCCGCCATTCAGTCCTCCTGCCGCTTCTTGGTAGGCTGGACGGTGTTCAGCACCCAGGCGGAACCGTCGTCACCGGCGCGGAAGAGATTTGCGCGAAACGTGCCGCCAAGGAGCGGGCTGTAGATCGTGATCGAGACGAACTCGCCGGCGCGCTCGCCGACGTGTGTCCAGCCCGCTCCGATGTCGAGGCCGTCTTCGCCACCGAGCAGGACGCGATATTTCGGTGCATTCTCGGCTTCCGAGGGTTCGGCGGGAACGAGGGTCATTTCCTCGTCTATGCCGAGCGTCCTGAGTCGCCCTTCGAAACCGGTTTCCGTGCGGGTGAACTGTCCAATCTGGGCCATGGTCATGGTCTCCTGTGCCGCGGTGGGATTGCGAAGGGCGCGCGCTCACCGCGTCGGCGCGCGCCAGACGAAGCGACCGTCGCCGTCCTCGTCGGTGAAAAGCGGAGTGGCCCGGCCGATCACTGCGGTAGCGGGGAACGGGCCGAAGTAGCGGCCGTCGAGGCTGTCGGCGGCTTCGAGGTTCATGAGGAAGAGTTCGCCGTCGGCGATCACGCGGCAGCCCCGCCAGACCGGCAGGTCGCGGCCACGGCGGTCGTGATCGAGGGCCTCGCCGAGCGAAATGTTGTCGACCGTGATGGCACGGCCGTCGCGGCATACGCGCTGACCCGGCAGGCCGACGACGTGCTTGAGGATCGGCACGCCGCAGCCGACATAGCCGCGTTGGACCATGAAGGAGGCGAACGGCTCGGGCGGCATGACGGCGACGAGATTCGGCACTTCGATCCGCTCGGCCGGCGATACCGTATAGAAGCCGACCGGCGCGCTCGCAGTCGCGTTCCAGATGAGTTTCAGCGGCATCTTCGCGGTGCTCGCGACGGCGATGCCGAGCACGGCGAGAGACGTCGCCGCGAGGTAGCCGAGCCGCGTCATCGCCCGATCTCCCGCCGCCGGAGCCACGCCTGATGGCGCTCGGCCGTGTACGGGCGCGGCGTCTCGCCGGCATTCATCCAGTGCGCGACATGCCGCCAGTGATCAGGATCGGCATCGGCGGGATCGATGCCGATGGCCTCGATGCCGTCGATGTGACGAAGCACGTCCTCGACCTTGGGCCAGCTTTCGACCTTCAGCAGGATTTCGCCGCCAGGACGCACAAAGGGCAGCGTCTGGAACGGCTCGCCACGGTCGACCGCGCGCACGATGTCGAGGCGCGAGATGATCGTCCCGTAGTCGTTCGCGGCCCAGCGGACGAGGCAGAAGATCGTGCCGGGCGCGAAGCCGACGACCCTGTGGCGGCGGTCGAGTTTCTGCTCGTAGCTTTCGCGCCCGAACCTGATCCAATTCTCGATGCGCTTCTCGATCCAGGTGAGTTCGACGAGCGTGGTGAAGGCGGCGGGACCGTCCGGCAACGAACGGCCGCCGATGCGGAGCGCCGCATTGCCGGTCATGGTGTGTCTCCTTGGAGGTCGGGGAATTCGCGCTCGAACAGCTCGCGCAGCATGTCGGCGACGGTGACGCCGCGGCTGAAGGCGGCGATCTTGGTCCGGCCGCGCAGCTCAGGCGTGATGTCGATGGTGAGGTGGGCCGTGAAGGTCACGGCTGCGCCATTGCGTGGCGGAGGCGTGTCCCCGGCCCTGATCCATCCATCGGGATCGGCGGGGCGCTGCGCAAAACCTCGCTTTTCGATGCGCGCCGTCATGACGGACCTCCGTCATGAAACGGGAGCAAGGCGGCGATGCGGGCGCGGGCGCGCTCGGCCATCTCGGGGTCGATCTCGCAGCCGACGTAGCGGCGGCCGGAAAGCCTGCAGGCTTCACCCGCGGAGCCGGAGCCGGCAAACCAGTCGCCGACGAGGCCACCTTCCGGGCAATTGGTGCGGATCAGGATTTCGAGGAGCGACGACGGCTTTTCTGTCGGGTGGATCGCGCGGCCGTGGCAGTTACGCACGTAGATGACCGAGCGCACGAGGCGCGGCCCGCAGTCGTGGCTGACATAGTGGCCGGCGTCGATCTGGCCGGTATGGGAAGGACGCTGCTTGCGCCGCACGGTGCGGGCTGTTGCGTCCGGTGTGGTCTGGACGTCATTGTAAATGTCGCGCCAAGGCGTCTCGGCGGGGTAAATTTGAACGGCGAGTTCATGCACGCGCTTGAAGCGGTCGGCATGAAAACCGCTGCCGTTCTGCTTCTCCCAGACGATCTCCTGGGCGATCCGGAAGCCCGCATCCGCGAACTGGATCGCCGTTCCCATGAAGCTGCGCAGAGAGCCGAACACCCACAGCGAGCCGGTCGGCGCAAGCGCAGCCCGCGCGAGCGGCAGCCAGCCCTCGACGCGCCGGTCCCAGGCGAGCGATGTGTCGCCGTAGGGCGGATCGGCGAGGATCATGTCGAACGGACCGCGGCGCGGCATCAGCTCGCGGCAGTCACCGGTGAGGACCGTCATGTCGCGGCCCTCCCGATGCGGAGACGCTCGATCTCGCCTGCCAGCGCCGCGATCTCGCGCGCCGCAGGCGAACGGCCGTCGATGTCTGAGGCGAGCCGTCCGGTCTGCGCGGCGTCGGCGAAGACGACGCGCTGGCCGATGGTGCTGGCGAGCAGCGGTGGATCGTGGTCCGCCAGCGTCTCGGCCGTCTCACGGGCGATGACGGTGCGCGCGTCGCAGCGATTAAGGATGAAACGGGCGGTGAGATGGGGCCGGTAGATACGCGCCTCCGCCAGGAGCGCCAGCATCTCGGCGGAGGCCCAGCCGTCAAGCGGCGACGGCTGTACCGGGATCAGCACGAGGTCGGCGGCGAGCAGCGCGGAGCGCATGAGCCCGGCGACACGCGGCGGGCCATCGATGACAACGTGATCGACGTCACGGGCGAGTTCGGGCGCTTCGCGGTGCAGCGTATCGCGCGCAAGGCCGACGACGCCGAACCGGCGCGGCAGGTTCTCGCGCGAGCGTTGCTGCGACCAGTCAAGCGCCGAGCCCTGCGGGTCGGCGTCGACCAGGGTCACGCGCTTGCCGCGCATCGCCAGCTCGCCGGCGAGATGCAGCGCGAGCGTCGTCTTGCCGACGCCGCCCTTCTGGTTGAGGAGCGCGACGATCATCGGCGTCCTCCCGATGGATTGAGAGGAAGACGGGGCGTTTCGGGATCGGCCGATGCGGAGCTCAAACGGCTGTGCGCTGCCGCCCGCGCTGGCTCGGCTGGCGCGCTCTTCTTCGCGGCTACGCTGAGGCTTTTGGCGGCGTCGCGGATGAGGTTTTCCACATCGCGCGCGCGCTCTTCAAGGTTAGAGTCTAGGTTAGACTCTAAGTTAAGGGCACGATTTCGTCTGGAATTTCCGTGCCTTACACCCTGATCGGGTTCCTGATAGCACGAACCTCGGGTTCCCGATAGCACGATAGTCCGGGTTCCCGATAGCACGAGGCCGTCCACAGGTTGTCCACAGGCGGCGAGCGGCTCGAAGGCGAGCAGCAGGCGCCCACCGATCTCGGCTTCGAGAAAGAGCCTGTAGCCCGGCAGCGGCTGGCCCCGGATGATGTCGCGCAGCTCGAAGGCAAAGCGCTTGAACGGCGACAGGCTGCCGGATTTCTGGTGAAGGTGACGGAAGTCGAAGCGCCAGCCATCGCGCTGGCGGCCGCCGTGCTTGCGCACCAGGCGGTAGAGCCAGCGCTCGAGGCCGCCGGTCAGATCGAAATAGGTCCGATCAATTGTGAGCACGAGCGCGTCATCAAGGACGGCTTGGTAGAACCAGTCCGGAACGATCAGCTCGATGCCCTCGGGGCGACCGTTGCGGTCAGTGCGTTCCTGCCACTCGTTGATCCACGAGAAGCGATGGCGGCGGCCTTCGGCAGGCTGTCGGATCGAGGTGGAAACGGTGGTCGATTGCAGGCGGTCGAGGGCGGCTTTGAGGCGCTGATAGTCGCGCGAGCTGGTGCCCCGGCCGACATAGGTGAGGATTTCGTAGGGCGTGGCGGCCATCAGCCGCGAGGTACGAAGCCCGTTATCGCGGGCTTCGACGATCTGGCTCGCCGCCCAGATCAGGATGTCGGCGTCCCAGATCGTGGCCATGCCATGATCCGGGACCGCCTCGACCCGGATCGCCACGTTGCCCGCAACGAAATCGATCGGGGCGACGCGATGGGTTTTGGAAAGTGAGAAGAAGGGATAGGCCATGAGATCCTGCGCGTCTCGTGGCGCGAAGTCGCCGGGAAGCGCCCGGAACAGATCGAGCTGCCCGCGCTCCGAAAGGGGTCGACGCCGCACCGCCATGAAGGAAGCCGGCCGCGGTCAGCGTGCGTAGCGGCCGGCGTGGACCGGCTGTACTGGCGCGTGGCGTTTCGCCGGCAGCACGGAACCGCGCGGATCGGACGTCGACGTCACCGCGCCGCGAGCGGCCCAGGTTTCGAGATCGTCGATGGCGTAGACGACGCGGCCGCCGAGCTTGCGGTAGGCCGGCCCGGTTCCGTAGGTCCGGTGCTTTTCGAGAGTGCGGGCCGAAAGGCTGAGAAACTCGGCCGCTTCCTTGGTGCGCAGGAAGCGCGGCGGGAGAACGACGGGTTCGTGTGGCATGGATCGGGCCTCCGTGGTGTTGGGGACGGCCGCTTCGTTTCAGCGGCGGACAACGACCACGGTGGCGGAGGAGAGCCGGCGAGTTGCAGGGCAAAGTTGGGGGGTATCGAATTCGCCCACCATGATGAGGGCGAGACCGCGCTAGGATTGGCGGCGATGACGAAGGAGTTTTCGATAGCCGCCCGCTATCATGGCGCGGGCATCGCGCAGGAGCGTCTTGATGGCGTGGCGTATGGAAGACGCCTGCCAAGCGTCACGGTCGAGATGGTCGATGCGAAAAATGATCTCGGCGATTTCCTGCTGCGTGGCGCCGGCGCGATAGCCGTCGAAGGCGCGCAGCATCCGGCGCTGGCGGGCGCGCTGCTGACGCGTCAGGCGCGTGTCCGGGGGAATGGCGCGGCCATGCAAGGCTGAGAGGAAGCGATAGACGGCTTCGATCCGGTCGAAGCCGTCTATGCCGAGAGGAATGACCGCAACGGCATTTTCTTTTCCGTCGATGGCGTGGTCAATGATCTGGAGGGACTGACCGTTCGCGAGGGCGAAGCGAAATGCAGCGTCATCATCGCCCATCGGCGGGTCTCGCCGCCACAGCTCGGGAGCATCGCTTGTGATACCGGAGCCGAGGTCAACCGGCGCCTCGGTGAGCACGACAACGCTTGTGTCCTCCTGTGGAAGCCAGAAAACCGGCGCTTCCGGCGGAGGTGTCAGTGGGTCGACGGGGAAATCGCAACCCCCACCGCTGTTGAATTCCCTCGGTCAGTGGTTCACGCATTCCGCGAGCGGAGGCCGAAGCCTCGAAATCCGCGTCATAGGCGTCGTTGCGGCGGAGCCATTCCCAGGCCAGATCGGACGCGGTCAGGCCGTCCAG
Organism: Paracoccus halophilus; assembly: GCF_000763905.1. Taxonomy (GTDB): domain Bacteria; phylum Pseudomonadota; class Alphaproteobacteria; order Rhodobacterales; family Rhodobacteraceae; genus Paracoccus; species Paracoccus halophilus. Next base: position 11,571 of record NZ_JRKN01000028.1, on the reverse strand, counting down.
ATGATCATATTCCGAGGAACGCCAGATCGATGCGTCGGGTGTCATCGCTGATCCTCCCAAGTATTTGTCTAAGTCTTTGGGAGAATCACGATTCCCGTTTGGGTTGATCTGCGGAAGTCAGTTGCGCCTCAACAGGTGATGCGTCCGACGCATCACGATGGCGACCCGCGCTGGCTCTCACGAACCAGCTCGCGATAGCCGCGCTCCATCATCCACCGGGCGCGCGCCAGATGCGCATCGTGGATAGAGCGGCAGCGTCTTGGGTCTTGATCGGGATCGAGGCCAAACAGGATATGCACCGCCTCGCGCCAGTCTGCGCCGTCGCGGTTGGCGTCGACCAGCCGCATGTAGAGCTTCATATGTTTGCGGTCATAAGACGTGATCGTTTCGCTGAACGGTGGTTCGTCCAGAAATGTTTGCGTCTCCTGTCCCATCGAGCCACCATATTCACGCGCGCTAAGTCCGTTAACCATCTCGCTCAGGAGATAGCCCCTTTTTTTGACAAGGGTTTGGTAGCTCGGTGCCCGGCGTGACTACCGGGACGAATCGCTCCTGTCATGCAGGAGCAAAACTCCTTCGCCCTTATCTGTCGAAAGGAGAACAATCCCGGCCGATTCGAGGGCCCGGCGCACCTGATCGCGCGTCGATTCGAACACTTCGAGACCGTTTTCGGATTCGAGGCGTTTCAGTGCGGTCAATGCTACTCGGGCCTTGTCAGCGAGCGTCTCCTGTGTCCAACCCAGCAACGCGCGCGCGGCCCGTGATTGTCGGGCGGTGATCATGCATGACCACCTCCCATTCGGACCTGTGCGCACTCCAGAACTACGACTAATTTAGTCGTTCTTGGCTCACTTCACCAGCATGAAATGTCTGACCGACAGTGCGATCAGCTTTCCTCTGACGACTGATTCGGTCGTCACGGCGTATGGTCGATCTATCAGACGACCGGTGTCTATGCGCTTCGGCCGCCATCTGGCGCGACCATGAAAAAACCGGCGGCTTACGCCGCCGGGTTTCACGGTTCCCGCTCAGAACGGGATGTCATCGTCGTCGATGAACTTGCCGTCGTTGCTTTCGGTCTGCTTCGCCCGGCTCAGGAAGTCGACCGTCTCGGCGATGATCTCGCATCCGTAGCGGTCGTTGCCCTGCTGGTCGGTCCACTTCGAGTAGTGAATGCGGCCGCGAACCAGAACCTTCATGCCTTTCTCGCAATATTCCTGGATGGTCTTGCCGAGGCCGTTGAAGGCGGTGATGCGGTGCCATTCCGTGTCCTGGACCCGGTAGCCCTTCTCGTCCCGGACGACCTTGCCGTCCGAATAGCGGGGGCGCGAGGTGGCCAACGTGAAGTGGGTGATCCGGGTGCCGCCCTGGAGCGTGCGGGTTTCGGGGGCCTGACCGATGTTGCCGGCGAGAATGACGATGTTCTGCATTGTAAGTCTCCGTTGCTTCTCGGAGGGACCATCCCTCCGACGAGACCCGGCCAAGGCCGCCGGGAGACTCCCGCAACTGCCGAACCTTTCGGCAGCTCGCCCCTAAGGCCCCAGGTGGGGCGGGCAGCCGCGCTTGCGCGGCAACACGGCTGGGAGCCGCGGGGGTTGCTGGTGGAAACCGAACGGACTTAGGGGCTCAGTCAGTCGGGGGGACTGGTGCCTTTGAAAGCACGAATACGGGGACGCGCAGCAGAACCATTGTCCTCGCCGGTAACAGCGACCAGGCAGGCTCGCGAACCTGCACGCTTCGGAGCGATACCCGACCTTCTCCACTTCCGGCCACCCCGCGTCTTCGCCGTTTTGACGGACACATGGGCGGAAGAAGAACGAGGAGGTTATCGGACTCTAAGGGCACGGAACAGCACCGCATCACCGTCTTCGACGACAGATTGCCCGATTTAGCCGAACTGCGAGAAAGGCATGAAGGTTCTGGTTCGCCCTCGCGTCCCCACTGCGAAATGGATGGACTCGCGGGCTCCGATTGCCCTCGGAACGCGGATCTCAAGCCCATGACCGACTTCCCAAGCTGCGTGAAGCGAAGCGAAAGCAACGACGACAAGGCAGCGCTGTCGCGACAGTCTCGACTGCGCTGGAACCGTGAAACCCGGCGGCGCAAGCCGCCGTGTTTTACGGTCGCGCCGGATCGCGGGCCGACTGATCAGCGTGAGAACAACGACACGCCGAGGGCGTTCAGATTGATGATGGCCGCAATGCCGATGAACAGACCGGCGCTGCCGGAAAGCAAATTGAGCATCAGGCCGGGATCGATGGCGTTCTTCGCTACGCCGTGGATGAGTGCATATCCGGCAATGACGGCGGGTACGGCAAAGACGGCGAGAGCGAGCAGCCGCAGAGCCGGATTCCTGGCGAATCCGAGCACTGCGATGACGAGGCCGATCGAAAGCAATGCCGCGCCGACGGCGGCTAGTCCGGACAGGAAAATGCCGGCTCCAGCGCCCCAGGTATATTGGGCGGCCGACAGACCAACCATGAAAGGCAAAGCGTAGATCGCAAGATTGTAGGCAAAGATGCAGAATGCGATTGTCAAGGACATTGCGAGCAGGATGAGTGACATGAAAGCCTCCACATGATCGGTTGAGGATCACGACAGGCTGCCTGTAGATACGCTCCGCCTGCGACTATGCTACTGTTCCGGTTCTGCAAGGATGTTTCATAAGAGCCAGCAACCTCTCCGATAGTCAAGTATTGGCGGCTGGAACAGCCGCCGGAGGCGGCGCTTACGCGCCGCCGTCGAACTTCATGACCGGGATGCCGAGCTTGCGGGCCTTGTCCGCAAGGTTCTCCTGAATGCCAGTGCCGGGGAAAACGAGGACACCGACCGGCAGCACGTCCAGCATCGCGTCGTTGCGCTTGAACGGCGCGGCCTTGCCGTGCTTCGTCCAGTCGGGCCGGAAGGCGACCTGAGCCACCTTGCGGCTATCTGCCCATCGGGAGGCGATCAGTTCAGCGCCCTTCGGCGTGCCGCCGTGCATCAGCACCATGTCGGGGTGCTTCGCATGGACCTGATCGAGCTTTGCCCAGATCAGGCGGTGATCGTTGAAGTCGGCGCCTCCGGTCAGGGCAACCTTGGGACCGGCGGGCATCATCACCTCGGTCTCGGCCCGGTGTTTCGCGGCGAGGAAATCCCGACTGTCGATCATCGCGGCGGTGAGGTTGCGACGGTTGACCATCGAGCCGGTACGAGGCCGCCAGGCGCTGCCGGTGTGGTGCTCGAAGGCTTCGGAGGCGACGTCGCGGAAGAGTTCCATGCTGTTGCGCCGCTCGATGAGGGTCTGACCTTCTGCCGTGAGGCCTTCAAGTTCGACCGACTTCACCTCGCTGCCGTCCTGTTCACGCTGAAGGCGGCGCTGCGCCTGCTCGTTGTCGTCGAGATCGCGTTCGACCCGGCCCGAGCCGCGCACGCGACATTGCCGCCGAGCACGCACCCCCAACCAGAATTGTGGAGAACAGAGCCAATCTGATCTAACATTCGCTTATGCCAACCACTGTTTCTCCAAGGATCGCAGAGTTCGTGGCTGCCCTTCCATTGAAGGACGGGCTGCGCATACTTGAAATCGGATGCGGGCCTGGAGTTGCGGCGCGAGAAATCTGTCGGCTCATCGGAGACGGTTTCGTGCTTGCAATAGATCGGTCGGAGAAGACGATACGTCTGGCGCAAGCAGGATCGGAGCAGGAAATCGCATCGGGCCGTCTGGAGTTCCGGCAGGCAGCGATTGAAGAGTTCCTGCTCTCTCCCCACGATGATCTCTTCGATATGGCATTCGCAATGCGGGTCGGGGCTCTGGACGGCCGCCATCCGGGTGCGGGCAAGCTTGCGCTCGAAAAGATCAGGGCTGCGCTGAAGCCTAGAGGCCGGTTGTTCATTGATGGCGGTGATCCGTTGCAGGAGATCATGCTGCATGACGGAGGGCCGGGCGCGGGTGATCAGGGCTCCTCCTCGCCCGGCTGACTGTTGCCGGGCGGGCCGAGATCGACCACGTCCTGAAGGAAGCGCAGCGGGATGTTCTCCTCCGACCCCTGCCAGGCGATGCGGCCGTTCCTCCAGATCGTGACGAAGTCGCCCTCGGTCGAGCGGACGGGGAACGGCTTCGCCTCGAAGTTCAGGCATCCGAATTCGGCCGAGGTAGCCGAGAACACTGTGCTTTTGCGACCGGGCAGAAGCACGCGATCACAGGTGCCGGACGGGCGCTTCACGCGGCGGCGAGAAAGGCCGAGGCGGAACCATTCATAAGCGCGCTGTTCGTTTTCCGGCGGCGCGTCCCAATGGATGCAGTGCTTGCACTGGCCGGATGGCCGGTCGACGGGCTCGTCGAGCGGTGGCCCGCCGTTGTGGCCAGGATGCGTTGGTCCGGTCATGGCTGGCCTCCCATGACGACACGTTGGACCACGACGGGCCGGGTCTCGGTCGCCTGCGCCAAGCGCTCGATCAGCACCAGCTCGGCATCCGAGCACGCGCCGCGCACCTCGATTTCGAGCCGCTGGGCGGCGTTCGCGTGATGGCGCGCGACGATGTGGACATTACCGCCTGTATCGACCGGGCGCAGCCGCGACCGGAGAAACAGGATGCCGGAGCCGAGATTGCCGCAGTAAAGCAACTCGTCCACGTCCGGCGCGCTCGGATCGATACCGGCCTTGCGACCGCCGATCTGGCGGAAGGCTTCGCCGAAAGTCGACCGATCGCGGGTGATCCGCGCAGTCCGCTCGGGATGGAACTGCCACGGCGGGCGCCATGGATCGAGCTTGCCAACCGCGATCTGGTGCAGGAAATCGGCGAAGCTCGCCGGGTCGGCCGGATAAGGGCAGGTCCGCCAGATCTCGCGGACACGGGCGCGCAGCCTGTCGGGCAGCGCAAAGAGCCGGACGCGGCCCTTCCGCCACCACACCGCCCTCTGGTGGCGGCGTTCGCGTTCGGCCTCGTCCCACCATAGGGCGCGGCGGGCCATTTCCTCGTCGACGCCGTGCTGGCCGGCGGCGATCTCTTCGGCGAAGAGCGGCAGCGCCTCGCGTTCGAGGCGCCGCTTGCGGAGGAACGCCGCACGCTTGCGCGACGTGTCACCATAGGGTTCGGGTCTATGCCAACGGCGAAAGCGCATCAGTCGCCCTCCCGCCGCGCACGCGCCGCGGCATAGATGATCCGTTCGGCGCGGCGAATGCTGCCGGCTTCCCGTGCAGCCGCGGCCCAGACCGAAATCGGAAAATCGCCGGAAAAGAGAATGTCGCGCTCGATGCCGAGTCCGAAAGGCAGGCGCACCGAGGCCATCTCCTCGAGCGAGAAGTAGCCAAGTTCCGGCTCGCCGAGATCGGCCAGTCCAAAGAGAATGTCGCCGTCGGCATCGAGTTCGGTCGCCAGCCAGACGCCGGCGCCGAGCGGGTTGAAGAATTTGACGACCGGTACATGATCGGTGTCACGCTGGCGGCCATTGGCAAGAAGCTGCGCGCGCAGTTCGTCGGTCAGGAGGATCATGCTGCCCTCCTGTCGATAGCGGTCTCGGGCGTGGCAGGCCGCTGCTGGTCTTCCGGCAGGAAGGACAGCAGCCAGTCGGCCGCTTTGCTCGCCTGCGAGGCCGCGCGCACGATGGCGCGGGAATCCTCGCGCATGACCTCCAGCCAACTGCCGATGTAATCAGCGTGGCGCACCGTCGGCACGATGCCGAGCGCGGCGCAGCTAAAGGCCGAAATCTGCTCGGCCCGTTATCTGAACAGTCAAGCTGTCTCAGCGGACTTTCATCAGCCGAAACCAGCCGATCTGGCGGCGTTGCGCGGTTTTAGAACGGGTGAGACACTCGGGAGTATCTGGAGGGCTGCTCTTCGCATTGCGGTTCGTGGTTTTTACGACTGCTCAGCGAACCGAATGCGACTGGTGAAGGGATTTCTTTCGTGCAGACTGCTCCGCGGCCGTACCGGTCGACCACCTCACTTACGCTCAAAGCATCTCGCCGATATCTGACGCGCCGCTGGGATATGCGAACATGGTGGTCTTCAACTGCTCTGCCGTCAGCCCTTGCCTGATCGCCAGTGCAAAGATGTTGATCACTTCGTCAGCGTGCGGACCGACAAGATGGGCGCCGAGGATGCGGTCAGTGTCCGCGTCGACCAACGTTTTGAAGCCATACACCGTCTCGGCCTGCTGGCGTGCGGTGAACCAGCCGCCACGCGCTCGGTCTTTACGCGAACGTTCAGGCCTTTCTCACGCGCCTTGGCTTCGCTCATGCCGACGGCTGCGATCGGCGGGATGGTGAAGGCGACACTCGGAACGCCTGTGTATTCAGGCCTGACCGTGTTGCCGTTGAGCAGGTTCGCCGAGACTACCTTCGCGTCATGGCTTGATACCGGAGTGAGCGGCGGTCCTAGGCCGGCGGCATCACCTGCTGCGTAGACCGCGGGGTTGGAGACGCTTTGCAAAAATCCGTTCAACGCCAGCCGCCCGTTATGGTGCTTTACGCTCCCGGCATCGAGATCGAGCGTCGCGAGCGCCGGCGCCCGACCCGCGGCATGGACGACCAGATCTGCGTCCATATCGAGTTCGCCGTCAGGACAGTCCGCCCGGACGCGATAGCCGTCTGATACCTTCTCAATGGCGGTCACCCCTGCCTGTGTGCGGACATTGATGCCGCGCTCGCTGAACTTGTCCATCAGCCAGCCGACGAGATCGGGGTCGAATTGCTTGAGCATTCGCTTCCCGTGCTGAAGAATTGTGACCTGTGCTCCGGCGCGCGCCGCGATGTGCGAAAACTCGGCCGCGATATAACCGCCGCCGACAAGGACGATGCGTTCAGGCAGGCTCTCCAGTTCCAGGAAGCCTTCATTGGTGATCAGGTGCTGCTCGCCCGGAATGCCGAGCGGCACGGCCTCGGCGCCGGCGGCGATCACGATATGGTCCGCCTCGATCCTCTCTCCTCCGAACTCGAGCGCATTCGGGCCGATAAAGCGAACGTGACCGTGGAAGGCGTGAATCCCTTTGTCGGCAAAGGCTTTCTCACGCTTCTGCGGTACCGGATCGGTGAAGCTGCGCTTGAAGGCCATCAGTCCCGTCCAATCGAGCGTCGCGTCCCCTTCGATTCCACGTCCGCTCATGCGCCAGGCGTGATCAGCCGCCTCGGCGCCGCCGACCATCATCTTCTTCGGATCGCAACCGCGCAAGGCGCAGGTGCCCCCGAAGGGCCGGAAGTCCGCGACGGCGACGCTCCAGCCAGCCGCACGAACCCTGTGTGCTGTTACGATCGCAGCCGTTCCCGTGCCGATGATCGCAAGGTCATATCTCTTCGCCACTAGATCTCCTCCAACATTGTCACGTTCGACATCCGAGCCTTCACGGCTCAGCCGGCGCAGCATGAGAGCTTCGCCACGTCCTTGTCGAAGGCAAGAGCCGCGAGCTTCAGGCCCTCAACGGTGGTGAGATACGGAAAGAGCGTATCCGCGAGGTCGTCGACGGTGAGGCCGTGCCGGATTGCCAGGGCCGCCGTCTGGATGCTGTCGGCTCCCTCCGGTGCGAGGATATGCGCCCCGAGCAGCCGGCCGCTGCCAGCGTCGGCGACGAGCTTGATGAGCCCGCGTGTGTCTCGGGCGGCAATCGCGCGCGGCACCTGGTCGAGACCGATCGTGGAGACACGGACGGCGTGGCCGGCGGTCCGCGCAGCCGCCTCTGTCAGCCCGACGCTCGCCACCTGCGGATCGGTGAAGACGATGGCCGGCATGGCACTGTTGTCGTAGCGCAGGCTGTCGCCGTTGAGGGCGTTCTTCGCCGCGAGCTTGGCACCGTAGGCGGCCATGTAGACGAACTGATCGTGACCGGTGACGTCGCCGGCAGCGTACACGCCCGATCTTGTCGTGCGCATGCGGTCATCGACGAAGATGCCGCCCTTCGGCGAGAGAGCGATCCCATGCTCGGCGAGCCCGAGACCTTCGATATTGGGCGCGCGGCCCGTCGCCACGAGCACCTGATCGGCGTCGATCGTGGCGTCCTTGCCGTCGCGATGGACAGTGAGTGCAACACCGTCCGCGGTCTTGCGGATCGTCCGGTACGTGATGCCGGAAATCACCGCGATGCTCTCGTCCATGAAATACCCCGTCAGCGCCGTGCCGATCTCGGGTTCGGCCTCCGGAAGGAGACGCGAGCGGCACACCAGCGTCACCTCGACGCCGGCGCGGGCGAACATCTGGGCGAGTTCGGCCCCGATATAGCCGCCGCCGATCACGAGCAGAGATCGGGGCAGCGCCTCGAGATCAAGCGCCGTCGTGCTCGTCAGGTATGGCACGGTCTCGATGCCGGGGATGACAGGGACGGCCGGTCGCGCGCCGGTCGCGATGATGATCTTGCCGGCTGAGACAAACGTGCCGTCCACCTGGACGCCGCCGTCCACGATGCGCGCCGGCCCTTCGCGATAGGCGATGCCGTTGTAAGCCGGGAGCAGGTCGGCGTACTTGGCCTGACGTAGCTCCGAAACCAGCGCGTCCTTCTGACGGACGGTTCCGCCCCAGTCGGTCAGTTCGGCCTCGGCCGTGATGCCGGCGAAACGTGCCGCGGCTCGGGCATTGTGGAGCGTCTCGGCGGCGCGGATCAGCGTCTTCGACGGCACGCAACCGATATTGACGCAGGTGCCGCCGATGGTGCCGCTGCCGATGAGGGCCACCTGGGCGCCCTGATCGGCTGCCGTGATCGCGGCCGAGAAGCCGGCCGAGCCGGCGCCGATGATGGCAAGGTCGTAGGAACCATTGTTGCGGCCATTCGTGCCAAGGCGCCGATGCGTCACGGGCCTGTCCGGCGATGCCGTATCGCCCGACGATTGAGGCTCACCTTGTGTCTCGGCCGCGTTGTTGCCGTGGCCGGCGATTGTGCCGATTCCGGCAAGGCTGGGCCCGAAGATCGCCCGACCTGCTTCGAGAGCTTCCTCGATCGACAGCCGGAATCCCGGCTCGTCTGCAGGACGCTGCCGGCGCCACGCGGCGAGGTGATCGTCGGAACAGAAGAAGGATGTTGCAGTGCACAGCGAGTTCGCAGCGCATCCGCCTTCGTAATGGACGCTGAGCCATACGACGGCCGTCGTCGGCTCAACGTCGGCCAGAGCCCGGCCCCGTTCCTGCGTGGTGATCCGGACCGGCGCGCCGCAGTGGCGGCAGCGCGAGACGATCGAGATGTCTTGGTCGGTCATAGCGCCGATGCCGAGCGCGTCGACCGCGCACATCGCAGTAAGAGTGCGTCCGTCCAGTGTGACCCGGTGGCCGGTGTCGCGGTCGGTGAAGGGATACGCGCCGACAATCATGTCGCCATCGAGTACGACGAGGTCGCGACGGCGGAGCTCTTCGAGCAGCGCACGGACGGCTTCCTCGCTCAGCCCCGCACGCTTGGCAAGCGCGCTTGGGGTCGGGGCTCGCCCGTGTTCGGCGTAGAGCTGTAGCAACGCAACGCGCACGCGATCCGTGGCCGCCTCGTAGCCGCTCCAGCGGTTGAGCACATGGTCGGAGCCGACCATGGCCAGCAGGGCCTCCTTCACCACGGGTGACGAAACCACCGACCAGTCCGGAAACGTCACACCCGGCCGCACGGCCAAGCTCGGCACCGTTGCGGATGTAGAAACCGTCGCCTTGTCGCGGGACGCGGAGGATGTGCAGCAATCGTTCATGGCTTCAGGCCTTCATTCAGAATCTTCGTGTTGGAACAGACGACCTTTGCACGGCGATGATGGATGCCGCAGGCGACAAGCCCGAGGCCCGCGGCGATCAGGGAAAGCACGACCAGACCCGAACCCGTCAACCACGCGCCGAGGCCGGCCAGCGGCGGGGGCACGGCAAGGAGTGGCGCCGCGCAGCAGATCGCAACGACAATGGCGCCTGCGGCGCCGGTGCGGATCAGGGCGCGGTCATGCATGTCAACTGCCTTGCTCCTGCGTCGGGCGGGCCGGATAGCCGGCATTCATGCTGGCGGCCGCGATGGCATCCGGGGTCGTCTGCGCGTCGTCGAAGGTCACGGTCGCGGTCTTGGCTTCGAACGAGACGGCCACCGTCGAGACCCCGGGGACCGCCGCCATCGAGGTCTTCACGATGTAGGGGCAGGAGGCGCAGGTCATGTTGTCGATGGCGAAGGTGACTGTGCGTTCGGTAGCGAACACGGCAGGCGCGGTCATCACCGACATGATCAAAGCAAGAGCACTCAAACTCTTCTTCATGGGACGGGTCTCCTCTTGGTGTCAGGCGGAAAGCAGCAGCGGGGCGACGTAGTCGAATGCGAAGGCGGCCGCGACGAGCACCGTCGCAAACCAGAGCGCGATCTGGACAATGCGGCTGGGGATCGGGCGCGCGCAGGCAGCATCCTCGGCGCAGGCCCGCCTCGGCTTCCAGTAGACGAGATAGAAGCCGTAGCCGAGAACGCCCGTCGTCCCGGCGACGAAGAGCGGCTTGTAGGGCGCGAGCGCCGTCAGATTGCCGATCCAGGCGTCACCAATGCCTAGGCTAAACAGGATGAGCGGGACGATGCAGCACGAGGAGGCGGCAAGCGCGCCGAGAATGCCGCCGACGGCGACCAGGCGCTGCCGTCCGACTTCGGCTCGGTCCGACGCGAGCACGTCGGTCGTGGCGGACGTCATGCCCGCCGTGCTGGGTCGCGATATATCCATGTCCGATCTCGCTTTCCTTGCCGAAATCCTCATTGCGCAGTACCATGCGGTCTGTAGCAACTACAGGGTCAAGGGGGATTTTTGCGATGCGCGATCACGCTGGCGTGAAGGGCCTGCAGCGGGCTGAGCTCGCCCGGCGGACGGGCAGCAATCTGGAGACTGTGCGCTACTACGAGAAGGTCGGGCTCCTGCCCGAGCCACCGCGCACGGCGGCCGGCTACCGCAGCTACGACACGACGCACGAGCGGCGCCTTCGCTTTGTGCTGCGGGCACGCGAGCTCGGCTTCTCACTCGACGAAATCCGCGAGCTGTTGCGCCTGGTCGACGAACGCGACCAGCCCTGCGCCGAGGCAAGCGCGGTCGCCGCCGCGCATCTCGACGATGTGCGGGCGAAGATCGCTGACCTGAAGCGCATGGAGCGGGTGCTCAAGGACGTCGTCGCGCAATGCGCCGACGGCACGCGGCCGGAATGTCCGCTGATTGAGGCGCTGTTCCGGGAGCGAACTGTCAACTGATCGGGTCGAGGAGCGCCTATGCGGCGCCCCTGACGTCGTTCCGGCAAGCGTTGCCCTGCTGGGCGTGCAGCCAGTCGGCGATCTGCTGCGCCTTGGCTGCGGCGGTGAAGATCGCGCGCTTGTCGGAGCGAAGCACCTCGAGCCAGGAGGCGATATAGCTGGCGTGGTCGGGCCGCGGCTCGACGCTGAGATGGAGGTCGGCGCAGATCATGGCGCTCAGGAGCTCGACCGTGCATTCCTCCATAGCATAGGCGGCCGAGCCGAACCGTCCGGAGAGATCACGGTCGAGGCGATGCCTGGCGCCGGAGGCGTGACAGTTATGCCGATATCGGCATAACACGCATTATGCCGGAAGTGGGATTATGCCGCATGGCCGAGTGCGGTGGCTGGTTTGCCGAGGTTCGGCCATGCAGCGGTTCGGCATATTCAGAGCGA
>NZ_JRKN01000027.1 GCF_000763905.1 Paracoccus halophilus | reverse complement strand
GTCAGGGGGCGGGGCGCCGCGCTGGCCGATATGGATCAGCCCGACGACCCGTTCGCCCGGGCCGACCCCCAGATGCGCTTGCGCGAATTCCGGCTGCGCGGCCGGCCCGGTCAGCCATGCCGCGCCATAGCCAGCGGCCAGCGCGGCATTGACGAGGCCAAGGCAGACCGCGCCGGCCGACAGGAACTGCTCCCATTCCGGGATCTTGGCGCTCTCGACCGGGGCCGAGATCACGGCGACGATCACCGGCGAGCCAAAGGCCGCGCGCGCCTTGTCCACCGCGGTCTCGTCGCCGCCCTGCGCTGCCACATATTCGGCAAGCTCGGGGGCAAGGCGATCCAGAACCGGGCGCGTCAGCACGACGAAGCGCCATGGCTCCAGCTTGCCGTGGTCGGGAACGCGGGCGGCCAGTTCCAGCAGTTCAAGCAGCGCGTCGCGCGCCGGCGGCGGATCGTTGAGCAGTTTCGGCGGGTGCGAGCGGCGCTGACGCAGGAAGTTCAGGATGGCGGTATCGGACTGTGGCATTCGGACCTCGAAAACGGCTTGGCCGGCGCAAGACGGCCAGGGAATTGCGGATCCGGGGTGGCCCGGATCCGGGGCACTCGCGCCCGGCCGGCAGGCGGGGCGACTGGGCCTGATACCCCGCAGATAGCCCGCTTTGCGCGGCGGCACCAGCCTTGCCGGCCGGCCCGCCGCCCTCGGCCGTCGCGGCGATGCCGATGGCCGGGAGCACGATCATGGCCAGCACGACGACGAGATCCTGCACGATCAGGAAGCCGAGCGCGATCTGGCCGTGAAAGCTGTCGATCTCGCGCTTGTCCGAAAGCAGCTTCACGATGATGATCTTCGAGGAAAAGGTAAGGGTAACCGCCACATAGAGGCTCGTGACATGCCCCAGTCAGAGCGCGAGCCCGATCATGCGCCTTTCCCGCAGGCATATGCGTCACCACGGCCGGACCCGGCCCGGCTCGGGGCGATCCACCAGACCTGCCGACCCTTTCGCGGGCATCGCGCAAGCCGTGGCCGAAGACGCGCCGGATCTTGTCGTCATCGGGCCGCACAGGCGGCAGGCGCTGCGCGACGTGTTCGTCGGCACGACGGTAGAGCGCAGGATACGCCCGGTCACCCGTTCCGTGTTGATGGATGGTCAAGGCGCCCCCGGTGGCCGCGTATCGGCGCGTGATGCTGACCGCGGACATGTCCGAGGGGGGCCGGAACGCGGTGAAAACCTGCGCCGCGCTCGACATCGCGCGCGGCGCGCGGGCATCTATCCTGCATGTCTTAGACGCGCCCGCCATCCATCTGGCCATCAGCCATGCGCTGCCGTCCGATGAGCGGCAGGCCTATCTCGACGACCAGCGAAAGGAGGCGTCACAGGCGCTCTCGGCCCTCGTGGGATCGGTCGAATGGCGATCGTTCCGGCAGGATCTCCGTCAGGTCCGAAGCCCGCCGGCCGAGGATATTCTTGCCGCGGCGCGAGAGGAATCCGGGGATCTGCTGGTCGTCGGAGCGCATGGGCGCAGCGGCCTCGCCAGATTTTTCCTCGGCAGCGTGGCGGAGGCTGTGCTCTGCCGGGCCGATCGCGAGGTCATGGCGATTCCGCCGGCCGCAAGCCCTTGACCGGCGCTGCCCGGGGGCGGCCGGGGGGCGGCGTTCAGCTGACCGCCGGGCTGCCGGCCTCCTCGAGAATCTTCTCCGCCTCTTCGACCATCGGATTCCAGTCGAAGCGCGCCGCGACGATGCCGTGATCGTTCTGGCCCAGCCGGCGGCGTTCGGCCTCGGTCGAGGTCAGGTGATCGTTGAGGATGTTCATCTCCCGAAAGGACCATTTGCGGATCGACGAGTGATCGTAAAACGAGTCCGAGACCATGATGTGGTCCAGCGACTCCATCTGGTTCTTGAAGATATGCGTGTAATAGACATGCCTGAACGAACGCAGCTGTTGCAGCTTTTCCACCGAATAGAGCCCCGTATCCGACTTGCTGCCGGCCGTGCTCTTGGCAAAGAAACGGTAGCCCGGATTGCCGCTCAGCAGCTCGGTCGAGACCGAGATCGAGCTGTCGTTGAGATCGCCGATCACCACCAGCGGCCTGTCGTTGCCGCTCAGCTCGTCGTCGAGGATGGCGCGAAACGCGCCGGCCTCGACCATGCGCCGCACATGTGACACGACCGAGCGCGCGATGAAGCTGTTGTCGCGCAGAACCGGGTTGTCGCGATCATATCGCAGCGTGGTCGGCCCCTTGGATTTCAGATGCGCGACATAGACCACGATGTTGGGGCTACCCGCAGCCTTGTTGACCACCACCCGCAACAGCGGTCGCGAGAATTTGCGAATGGTGACGGTCACCGATTCCTCGGCATCGCGCGCCTCGCGCAGATCGGTGAAGCGGGCGTTCTCGGGCAGTTCCTCGATCCAGCGCGGTTCTTCGCGAAGCATTCCCTTTCGCGCCGCCAGGGCGACCTGTATGCCGCGCGGCGACAGGGTGCGGGCGACCAGATCGTAGCGGTCCTTCAGGGCGGGACGGTCAAACAGCTCGGCCAGCGCCTCGGCATCCCAGCACTCCTGAAAACCGATGATATCGGCATCGATCTCGGCCAGTCTGCTTTCGCAGAATGCCAGTTTTGCGGCATATTCCAGCTCTGTCCAGCCGTCCTTGCCGTAGATCGGCAGCCCGGGCAGACCGAGGTTCAGAAGGTTGAAGCAGGCAATGCTGATATCGCGCTTGTTCGAACGGGCCATGGATGCACCTGTGACTTGCGGTTGAAACGCTCTGGCGGATATTCCACCCAGTTCCCGTGACATTCGGATGACAGCCGGCGCACAGCCGGCGCGACGGGCGCATGACAAACCCCGCCGCGGCCGGGCCGGGCGGGGTTTTTCCTGCGATGCGATGCGATCCGGGCTAGCGGGCGCTCAGTCCTCGTCCTCGTTCGGCACATCGGCGATCTCGTCCAGCGAGACATCGCCGTCATCATCGTCATCGTCCAGAAGATCATCGTCCAGATCGCCGGTATCGGCGTCATCGTCCAGATCCGCGTCATCGACGATCTCGGCCTGATCGTCGTCATTCGACGAGGTCTTTTCCGAGATCAGCGAACGCGAGCGGCCCGTGGTCAGGCTTTCCAGCGTGAACGCGTTGTTGCAGGCCGGGCAGGTCATCGGGTCATTGTTCAGATCGTAGAAGCGCGTCGCGCAGTGGGGGCACAGGCGTTTCGTGCCCCATTCCTCTTTGGGCATGGTATTCTCTTTCTGCCGCGTTTAGCTAAATCCGCTGTCCCCTGCCACAGCCAGATCGGGCTGTCAAAGCCTTTTCCCCCTTGCGGCCGGATGGCAGGAGGATGGACAAACGGGGCAGGGTTCGGATCAGCGCGGGATACGGTGCATCATGGACAGTTTTCTGGTCGGAGGGGACATTCCCGTGACGCTGAAACGTTCGGCGCGGGCACGGCGGATGACGTTGCGCGTGGCGCGGGCCGGCGGCGAGGTGGTGCTGACCCTGCCCAGCCTGGCCAGCCTGAGCGACGGCCGCGCCTTCGCCGAATCGCGCGCCGGCTGGCTGCGCCAGATTCGCGCGACAATGCCCCAGCCGCGGCTGGCGGCCCATGGCGCGCTGATCCCGGTCGAGGGGCGGGCGCGCGCGATCACGCCCGCGGATGAGCGCCGCGTCCGGTTGCGCGGCGATGCGCTGCTGGTGCCACGGCAGCGGCCCGCCGGCGTGCAGGTCGCGGCATGGCTCAAGCATCTTGCCCGCATGCGGCTGGCGGTGGCCTGTGACCGCCACGGGGCCGCCCTGGGGCGCGGATTTCGCGCCATCGTCCTGCGCGACACGCGTTCACGCTGGGGCAGTTGCACCCATGACGGGCGGCTGATGTTTTCCTGGCGCCTTGCCATGGCGCCGCCCGAGGTGCTGGATTACGTCGCCGCCCATGAGGTCGCGCATCTGCTGCACATGGATCACTCGCCGGCATTCTGGGCCGCGACCGAACGGCTTGTGCCGGATTACGCGCATCATCGCGGCTGGCTGAAGCAGCACGGGCACGAGCTTCTGGCATGGCGCTTTCGCGAAGGCGATTGACGGCGCCGCGCTTTGTGATCACATGGGCGCATGACTCCGCCGCGCAGTTCCGACATTCCCGCCCATGAGCGGCTTTACCGCCATCTTCGCCAAAGCATCATGCTGGGCGAGATGGCGCCCGGCGTCGCGCTGACCCTGCGCGGCATCGGCGCCGAGCATCGCGTCTCGATGACGCCGGCGCGCGAGGCGGTGCGGCGGCTGGCGGCCGAGGGGGCGCTGACGCTGTCCTCCTCGGGGCGGATCACCACGCCCGAACTGTCGGTCGAACGGATCGAGGAACTGGCCGCGCTGCGCGCGCTGATTGAGCCCGAGCTTGCCAGCCGCGCGCTGCCGCGCGCCCATCAGGCGCTGATCGACCGGATGGCGGTGATCAATTCGGCCATCGGCGACGCGGCAGAGCGCCACGACGCCATCGGCTATATCCGCGCCAATCTGGAATTCCACCGCATCCTGTATCTGCGCGCGCAGGCGCCGGCGATGCTGGCCACGATTGAAACCGTCTGGCTGCAGCTTGGCCCGACCATGCGGGCGCTTTACGGCCGCGTCCGGCGCCACGAGCCGCCGCGCCATCACCGCATGATCCTGGCGTCGCTGCGCGCCGGGGACGAGCCGGGGCTGCGGCTGGCGGTGCGGGCGGATGTGACGCATGGGCTGCGTCACCTCGCCACCAGCTAGCTCGCTCAGACCTCCTCGATGCGCAGTTCGATCGGCTCGCCGGCGATGACGCCAGTGCGGGGCAGGGCCTCCATCGCGTGGTCGATTGCCTCGGGCGTGGTCTTGTGGGTCACGATCAGGACCGGCGCGACGCCGGCGGTCTCGGAATGGCCATATTGCCGCATGCGGTCGATCGAGATCCCGGCATCGCCCAGCATGGTCGCGACCTTGGCCAGCGCGCCCGGCTTGTCGGTCAGCTGCAGGCGGATGTAATAGGCGGCCGGAACGGCGGTGCGCGCGGCCTGCGGGGTGGCCAGATCGCGGGCCGGCTGGCCAAAGCTGGGCATGCGCACACCGCGCGCGATCTCGACGATATCGGACATCACCGCGCTGGCCGTCGGGCCTTCGCCCGCGCCGGCGCCGCGCAGCACGATCTGGCCGACCGAGTCGCCCTCGACCACCACCATATTGGTGCCGCCCTGCAATTGCCCCAGCGGGCTGTCGGCGGGCACCAGACAGGGCGACATGCGCTGTTCCAGCCCGCGCGCGGTCATCTGTGCGACGCCCAGCAGCTTGATGCGATAGCCCATATCGGCGGCGCGGCGGATATCGTCGATGCTGACCCGCTCGATCCCCTCGATCTCGACGGCGTCGAAGCTGGGCCGGGTGCCAAAGGCGATGGCCGCGAGGATCGCCAGCTTGTGGCTCGCATCGATCCCGCCCACGTCCAGCGTCGGGTCCGCCTCGAGATAGCCAAGCTGGCGGGCTTCTTCAAAGACCGCCTCATAGGGCAGGCCGCCGTTTTCCATCCGGGTCAGGATATAGTTGCAGGTGCCGTTCATCACCCCCATGACGCGGCGGATCTGGTTCCCGGCCAGCGATTCGGTCATCGACTTGATGATCGGGATGCCGCCGGCCACGGCCGCCTCGAAGCGGATGACGCGGCCCCGTTCCTCGGCCAGTTCGGCCAGTTCCTGGCCGTGGATCGCCAGCAGCGCCTTGTTGGCGGTCACCACGTCCTTGCCGGCCCTGAGCGCCTCGGTCACGGAGGCGCGCGCGATGCCCTCATCGCCGCCGATCAGTTCGACGAAAACGTCGATATCGTCACGCACGGCCAGCGCGCGGGCGTCATCCTCCCAATCGTAATCCGACAGGTCCAGATCGCGGTTCTTCATCCGGTCGCGCGCGCTGACGGCGGTGATCGTGACGGGTCGGCCGCAGCGCGCCGACAACAGCTTGGCATGCTTGCGGATGATCTTGACGGTGCCGGTGCCGACCGTCCCGAGGCCGGCGATGCCGAGACGAAGCGGAGAGGCGTTTTGCCCCGGTTCATGGGCGGACATGCGAAACTCACATCTAAGGGTGAGGCGGTGTTAGCCCAAGGCGGCAGGGCTTGCAACGCGGGGCTTACGCCTCGTCGTCGCCGGCCCAGCAGCCGCGCTCGCCGGTGGCCCGCATGACACGCATGACGCGGGTGCCGATCTCCAGCGTGTCGCCGCGGATGCGGTCCAGATCCTCAAGGCTCAGCGCGCGCTTCTGCACTTCGCCCCGGTTGCTGACAAAGGCGGGG
The DNA here is from genome assembly GCF_000763905.1 of Paracoccus halophilus. Classification (GTDB taxonomy): domain Bacteria; phylum Pseudomonadota; class Alphaproteobacteria; order Rhodobacterales; family Rhodobacteraceae; genus Paracoccus; species Paracoccus halophilus. Next base: position 37,400 of record NZ_JRKN01000027.1, on the reverse strand, counting down.
TGCCAGCGGGCCTTGCCCTCGGTCGGCCGCCAGGAGGCATGGCACAGCAGGTTGCGATGCAGCCGGATCTCGTTCAGCCGGTCGGTGATGCGGTTGCGGTCGTGGAGCCCCGGATGGCGGCGCATCGCAGCGTCCAGCTGCTCGATCAGCGTGCCCATGGAATCATCCGCCAGATGGCCGATCCGCTCCAGCCAGGATTGCAGCTCTTCCTCGGTCAGGTCATCGGCCAGGCGGGCGCTTTCCAGCGCATAGATGGTGCGCTTGATGATCTCTTCCAGCCAGCCGAAATTCGCCACGCATTGCCCCAGCAGGGCCGCGAATTCCTCAGGCAGCGTGTAATGCTGCTCGGGGGGCGCGCCTATTCGCGCCACAGCTCGTCCACCCAGCCGACCGGCAAGAGGTAATGGCGCAGATGCTTGGAGAACCGCTCGCGCCGGCGCCCGTCAAAGGCCGCGCGCAGATGATCCATGGGCGCGCGGTGCCGGTCGTTTTCGCTCCAGCGTCCGGCGATGGCGTCGGGCGGGTTCAGGTTGCCGGGAAAGATCACGATCCTGGTCCCCGGCGGAATCCGCGCCTCGCGGAAATAGTTCAGCGGAAAGTTCGGGATGCAATGCATGCGGAAATGCGCCAGCCAACCCTTGGGCCAGAATTTTACGCCGCCGGGGGCGTTGCGGGTGACGAAACGCTGCTCATATCTGAACTTGTCGGCGGCGGCCTGCGGATCGGCGCGGAACATGTCCTGAAGCGGCTTCAGCTTGCCCACCCGCATCCGATAGACCGAGGTCTGGCCCATCTTCTCCAGGGGCGTGTTCGGATTCAGCCCCAGCACCGTGTCGTCCGGGTCGCCATAGGCAAAGAAATCGTCAAGGCTGCCGGTGATGATGACATCCAGATCCAGAAACAGCACCACCCCGGTCACATCGCCCAGATCGCCCCAGAGCCGCGATTTCGGCCATTTTCCGCGCGTGTTGACCGGCGCCTGATAGTCGAATTCGGGCAAGGGGCGCACGGCGATATCGGGATGCAGTCCGGCCCCGTCATCGGTAAAGCAATACAGCCGGAACGGCGGCGTGATATTGCGCCCGATCATCGCATGCAGGCGGTTGACGAATTCCGGTCCGAATTTCGCCCCCCATTTGATGCAGATGATCTGCTTGACCGTGCCGTTGCGCCCGTCGTTCATGCCGCCCCCGTCTTTGCCGCGACTCTTTCACAGGGCGACCAGACTGACAAGCCGGGGCCCGCCGCGCGGATTTCTTCTTCATCCAAATATCCATGCGACAGCGCCCGCAGGCGCTGCCGGGGCGGATTCAGGCCTGTGCGGCCCGGATCAGCCCCAGGATATCCCTGGCGGCCGAGGGGATGTTGGTGCCGGGGCCGAAGATCGCCTTGACCCCGGCTTTCTTCAGGAAATCGTAATCCTGCTGCGGGATGACGCCGCCACAGATCACGATGATGTTGCCGGCGTCCTGATCCTTCAGCGCGGCGATCAGCTTTGGCGCCAGCGTCTTGTGCCCCGCCGCCTGGGAACTGATGCCGACGACATGCACGTCGCTGTCCACGGCGCTCTGCGCGGCCTCCTCGGGGGTCTGGAACAAAGGGCCGACATCGACGTCAAAGCCGATATCGGCGAAGGCGGTGGCGATCACCTTGGCGCCGCGGTCATGGCCGTCCTGACCCATCTTGACGACCAGCATGCGGGGGCGGCGGCCCGCTTCCTCGGCAAAGGCGTCGACATCGCGCTGGATGGCGGCGAATTCGTCGTCGCCCTCATAGGCGGCGCCGTAGACCCCGGCCAGGGTCTTTACCTCGGCCCGGTGGCGGCCGAATTCCTTTTCCATTGCCATGCTGATCTCTCCCACGGAGGCGCGCGCGCGTGCGGCCTCGACCGCCGCTGCCAGCAGGTTGCCGCCCTCGCGCGCGCGGCGCGACAACTCGTCCAGCGCGGCCCGGCAGGCGGGCTCATCGCGGGTTTCGCGGATTTTTTGCAGCCGTTCGATCTGCGCCTCGCGGACCTTCATGTTGTCGATATCGAGGATGTCGATCGGATCCTGCTGTGACAGGCGGTACTTGTTCACGCCCACGATGACCTCCTCGCCGCGATCGATCTGGGCCTGGCGGCGGGCGGCGGTTTCCTCGATCCGCAGCTTGGGCATGCCGCTGGCGACAGCCTTGGTCATGCCGCCCATGGCCTCGACCTCCTCGATCAGCTCCCAGGCCTTGTCGGCCAGCTCGGCGGTCAGGCTTTCGACGTAATAGCTGCCGGCCAGCGGATCGACGACATGGGTGATGCCGGTTTCCTCTTGCAGGATCAGCTGCGTGTTGCGTGCGATCCGGGCGGAGAACTCGGTCGGCAGGGCGATGGCCTCGTCCAGCGCATTGGTATGGAGCGATTGCGTGCCGCCAAGCGCCGCCGCCATGGCCTCATAGGCGGTGCGCACGACATTGTTATAGGGGTCCTGTTCCTGCAGGCTGACGCCCGAGGTCTGGCAATGCGTGCGCAGCATCAGGCTGCCCGGCTTCTTTGGGTTGAACTCGGACATGATGCGGTGCCACAGCAGGCGGGCCGCGCGCAGCTTGGCGGCCTCCATGAAGAAATTCATGCCGATGGCGAAAAAGAACGAAAGCCGCCCGGCGAACTTGTCCACATCCATGCCCGCGCTCAGCGCCGCGCGGACATATTCGCGCCCGTCGGCCAGCGTATAGGCCAGTTCCTGGACCAGATTGGCCCCGGCCTCCTGCATGTGATAGCCGGAAATCGAGATCGAGTTGAATTTCGGCATCTCGGCCGAGGTATATTCGATGATATCCGCGATGATCCGCATGCTGGGCTCGGGCGGATAGATATAGGTGTTGCGCACCATGAATTCTTTCAGGATGTCGTTCTGGATGGTGCCCGACAACACGCTGCGATCATGGCCCTGTTCCTCGCCGGTGACGATGAAACTGGCCAGAATCGGGATCACCGCGCCGTTCATCGTCATGCTGACCGACACCCTGTCCAGCGGGATGCCGTCAAACAGGATCTTCATATCCTCGACCGAATCGATGGCGACGCCGGCCTTGCCGACATCGCCCTCGACCCGGGGATGATCGCTGTCATAGCCGCGATGGGTCGCCAGATCGAAGGCGACCGAGACGCCCTGCTGCCCGGCGGCCAGGGCTTTTCGATAAAATGCGTTGGATTCCTCGGCCGTCGAAAACCCGGCATATTGGCGGATGGTCCAGGGCCGGCCGGCATACATGGTGGCGCGCGGGCCGCGGGTAAAGGGCGCGATCCCGGGCAGGCTGCCCATATGGGGCAGGGCGGCCACATCCGCCTGGGTGTAAAGCGGCTTGACCTCGATTCCCTCCAGCGTGTGCCAGATCAACTTGTCGGGATCGGCGCCCTTGAGTTCCTTGCTGGCGAGCGCGCGCCAGTCCTCCAGACCGGGTGTGGGGCTTTTGCTCATCTTGCATCCTTTCCCATGGCCGCTCGGCTCTTATATTGGGGTAGAGACGAGGGGATGATGAAACTGAAACGGTTGATCTTTCTGGCACTGGTGCCGCTGGTGGCGGCGATGGGCGGCAAACCCGAGGGCGAGGCCGACCAGTCGCAGCGATATGTGCGCGGCATGGTGCCCGCCGCACGCAGCGAGGCGCCCGAGGTCGAGCGGCCGACGCGCGAGCTGGCCATCCTGTCCGCCGCCGAGGCCGATCCGGCACAATTCATGTGGCAGCAACGCCCGTTGGTGATCTTTGCCGATACGGTCGCCGATCCGGCCTTCGTCGAGCAGCTGGCCGAGGTGCGGCGCGATTCGATCCCGCTTCTGATGCGCGACGTGGTGGTGATCACGGATACAGATCCGGCGGCGAACAGCATCTGGCGGCGGCAATTGCGCCCCGAGGGCTTTTCGCTGGTGCTGATGGACAAGGACGGGCAGGTCAAGCAGCGCAAGCCCGTCCCCTGGTCGGTGCGCGAAATTACCCGTGCGATCGACAAGTTTCCCTTGCGGCGGCAGGAAATCGGCCGTTCGCGCCTGCCCTGAGCGGTCATTTCCCCGCGCGCGCCGCGCAGAGCGATGTTGCGCAATCGGCCAAGGATGACTACCTTTGTGATGCGGGGAGGTGAAACCCTGCTGGAAAAGGAACGGGCAATGGCCAGATCGACCTCATTGCGCAAGACCGAACCTGTCGCCCCCGGCGCGGAGGCCGGCAAGCGGACGCGTTCCGCTGCCGCGACCGAAACGCTGGTCAAGAGGCTGGTGCGGACCCGCTCGGCCAATGAGATTACCAATGTGATCGGTCTGAAACCCATCAAAGGCCGCTCCGGTCCGAAAATCGCCTATTGAGATCGTCGCGCATCTGCGCGAGTTCCTGCGGCAGGTTCTGCCGGATCGTCTTTCCCGCTTCTTCGCGCTGGCGCTCCAGCATCGCCTCGATTTCCGCCGCGCCGCCCTGCAGGCTGGCGGTCAGGATTTCGAGAACATCCAGTCCGGCCTCGCGCGCTTCCTCGTTCAGCAGGATGTAATCCACCATCATTTCCGAGGCCTGATCGGGGCGGTTCCGCGCCGTGCGGCGGATCGAATCCGCCATGTTGTCCATGACCGCGATCAGCCGGTAATAGATCACCACCGGGTCGATGACCGAGCCGGGCAGCAGGTGGATCTCGGTCAGGATGGCGCGAAAGATCCGGTCATTGCCGCCATGCTGCATGACCAGCGTGGCATCGCCATTCTCGACCCGCTCCAGCAACTCGTCGAAGCTGCCCTCCTGCAACTGACGTTCCAGGCTGACGACATGGGCGCGCACCTCGGCCAGCAGCGCGCGCTGCATGTCCTCGACCCGCGAGCGGCGCTGCCTGCGGTCGCGCCAGGCGTTCTGAAAGGCCACGACCCACCAGCCGGCGGCGATGAACATCCCGGCGATGACCGCCTGCTGCGCCTGTGGCGCAAGATATGCGTCAAGCGGCGCCATTAGCGGTCGTCGCGGTCACGGTCCTGGCGCGCCGCGCTGGCCATCATTCGAACTCCATGATGACATCGTCCACCTTCAGGCTGTCGCCCGCCGTGGCGGCGACCGATTTCACCACGGCCTTTCGCTCGGCGCGCAGGATGTTTTCCATCTTCATCGCCTCGACCGTGGCCAGCGCCTGACCCTCCTGCACCTCGTCGCCGGGGGCGACATTGACGCGCACCACCAACCCCGGCATCGGGCAGAGCAGGAATTTCGAGGTATCGGGCGGCAGCTTTTCCGGCATCAGGCGCGCCAGTTCGGCGGCGCGCGGTCGGCGGACGAAGACCTTGAGATCGGCGCCCCGCACCCGCAGCCGGTAGCCCGAGGGCAGGCGGTCCGTCTTCATCACCAGCGGCGCGCCATCGACCGTCAGCCGCGCCAGCGACTGACCCGGCCGCCAGTCGCTTTCGACCCGCAGCCTGCCGCCCGCGATCTCGACGGTCGAGCCCTGCCTGTCGGCGGTGATGCGGACCGGAAATTCCTGCCCGTCCACCGTCACCACCCAATGTTCGCCGACATGGCGTTCGTGATTGTCCAGCCGCCCGCTGATCCGCGTGCGCCGGATCTCGGCCACCCGGTGCATGGCCGCGGCCGAGGCGGCGACGCGGATCACCTCGGCCTCGGGCAGGGTCGCGCCGGCGAAACCTTCGGGATATTCCTCGGCGATGAAGGCGGTCGAGATGTCGCCCGAGATGAATTTCGGGTGATCCATCACCGCCGACAGAAAGGGCAGGTTGTGGCCGATCCCCTCGACCTCGAATTCGTCCAGCGCCAGGCGCATCTGCTCGATCGCCTTGTCGCGGCTGGGCGCCCAGGTGCAGAGCTTGGCGATCATCGGGTCGTAATACATGCTGATCTCGCCGCCCTCATAGACGCCGGTATCGTTGCGCACGACATGGTCGGCATCCGCGATCTCGGCCGGTGGGCGGTAACGGGTCAGCCGCCCGATCGAAGGCAGGAAGTTGCGATAGGGATCCTCGGCGTAAAGCCGGCTTTCGATGGCCCAGCCGTTGATCTTCAGATCGGACTGGGCAAAGGGCAGGGGCTGGCCATCGGCCACCCGGATCATCTGTTCCACCAGATCGATGCCGGTGATCAGTTCGGTGACCGGGTGTTCCACCTGCAGCCGCGTGTTCATTTCCAGGAAATAGAAATTGCGCTGGCCATCGACGATGAATTCCACCGTGCCCGCGCTGGTATAGCCCACCGCACGCGCCAGCGCGACGGCCTGCTCGCCCATCGCCTTGCGCGTCGCCTCGTCGAGGAAGGGCGAGGGGGCCTCTTCGATGACCTTCTGATTGCGCCGCTGGATCGAGCATTCGCGCTCGTGCAGATAGACGGCATTGCCATGCTGGTCGGCCAGCACCTGAATTTCGATATGGCGGGGCTGGGTGACGAATTTCTCGATAAAGATGCGGTCGTCGCCAAAGCTGCTGGCGGCCTCGTTCTTCGAGGACTGGAAGCCCTCGCGCGCCTCGGCCTCGTTCCAGGCGATGCGCATGCCTTTGCCGCCGCCGCCGGCGCTGGCCTTGATCATCACCGGATAGCCGATCTGGCCCGAGATCTTCACCGCCTCATCGGCATCGGCGATCAGCCCCATATAGCCGGGCACGGTGGAGACGCCGGCCTCCTGCGCGATCTTCTTCGAGGTGATCTTGTCGCCCATCGCCTCGATGGCGCTGGCCGGCGGGCCGATGAAGGCCACGCCTTCGGCCTCGAGCGCCTCGGCGAATTTGCGGTTCTCGGACAGGAAGCCATAGCCGGGATGCACCGCCTCGGCCCCGGTCTGGCGAATGGCATCCATGATCCTGTCGATCACGATATAGGACTGGTTCGCCGGGGGCGGGCCGATATGGACGGCCTCGTCGGCCATCTTCACATGCAGCGCATGGCGGTCGGCATCGGAATAGACGGCCACCGTCTGAATGCCCATCCTGCGGGCGGTCTTGATGACGCGGCAGGCGATCTCGCCCCGGTTGGCAATCAGGGTTTTCTTGAACAAGGGCGCTCCTCCGGGTCAGCGGACATGAAAAAACCGTCCGTGGCGCGGGGCCACGGACGGCTGAGGGATGTGAAACGGTCCGCGCCGCGACAGGCGCGCGCCGTTCAGGTCGTTACTGGCAAAGCCGCACGTCGTCGCACATGGCTCCGGCAAGCGCGCCGATGGCCGCGCCCTTGGCGACGTCATGATCGCCGACATAGGCCGCCGTGGCGCCGACACCGGCGCCGATGAGGCCGCGATCCATGTCGGTCGGATTGATGTTCTGGGTGCAGCCGGCAACGCCAGCCACGCCCAGGCCCAAAGCCAGGACGATTTTGTTGAACATCGTGTTCGCTCCGATCTACGGGCGCCGAAACGCGGGTATCGCGACGGTCGATACGCCCGGTTGCGTTCAGTAGCTGCGCTGGCAGATGCCGGCGTCGTCGCAAAGCGCGCCGCCCGCAGCGCCGATAAGCGCGCCGGTCGCGACATCGCCGTCGACAGCCTTGGCGACCACGGCGCCGGCCACGGCGCCGCCAGCGGCGCGCTGCGTGTCGGCCGAAAGGCCGCCGCCATAACCATCCGAGCAGGCCGACAGGGCCCCTGCGATGAGCGCGAGTCCGGCGAAGCGCAGAACGACAGTTTTTTGCATGTTATTGTGCCTGTATTGAGGGCCCGTTTGCGGACCGAAGTTGATAGTGACCGCAGTTTTATCGCATGGCGCGCAGGTGGAAGGAACTGACAACAATGTGAAAAACGCGTGCTACGCGGCAATCCGCCCATTACGCGCCCTCCTCGTCGTCGTCCCAGTCGTCGCTTTCCCAGTCGAACCCGGGCGGATCGCTGGCGAAAAGCTCGGGGAAGGCGGCTTCGGCCCGCTTCATGTCGATGCGCAGCAATTGCGCGTAATCGGTGGGGTCCAGCTTGCCGACCGCGATCACCTCGCGGCCCAGCAGCCATGACAGGCGCCCGGCATCGAGATTGCCGCGCTCGAACGGTTCTTCGCCGAAATGGGCGATCAGCGCCGCCAGAAAGCCCAGATCGGCCTGCCGGTCGGCCGTCTTGCGGTCACGAAAGCGCTCGCGCCGGACAAGCGGCGTTGCGCCCTTCTTGTTGGCGCGGCGGATGATGAACTGGAAATCGGTGCCGGGAAGGCGGCCGGGAAAGCCGCGATGCTTCAGCATGATGCGCCTCGTCTGTGGGATGCATGGGGATGCGGGGCCGGACGGGCGCGAGGTAGGCGCGGGCCGCCAGGCAGCCCGCGCGTGGCAAACGGCTTAGTTGGCGCCGTATTTGCCCTGATACACCGGCTCCGGCTGAACGGTGGTGACCGGAACGACCTCGGGCTCTTTTTTGGCGCAAGCGGCGGCCAGACCAACGAGGACAAGGGCCAGTGCGATCTTTTTCGACATGTTGTCGTGCTCCTGTATGACGGGACAGTCGTATCCCGACTGCTCGGTTGAGAATCGACCGCGACATGCGGCCGTGCGCGGATCATAACGAGGTGATCCGTGCCGGGACAGTTCCCCCCCCGCGCCCGGACAGCGGGTTTCAGCCGATGTGGCCGGCTTGCACCACGAGGGCGAACCGGCGGCATTACCAGGGTTCCCATTCGCATCTGTCGCCGCCGGCGGGCAGGCGGAACGCCTCGGAAAGCTGAACCACTTCGGGGTCATAGCCGTCGAAAGGGGTTTCCTTGTCGACCAGGCTGATGATGATCCGGGTGGGGCGGGGCGCGGGGCTGGCGACGCGTGGCAGGACCCAGTTCTCGCATAGCCAGACGATGTCCTGATGCACCGGATCCTGCGCAAGGACATCGGGCGCGGCCGGCACGACGTCCGGCTCTTGCGGCTGCGATCCGGTTTGCGGCGCGGTCGCGGGCGCGCCGGGAAGCGGGGCGATTTCCACTGCCACCGCCGCGTCCCCGCCGGTTTCCGTGCCGATGTCGATCGGCCCCCCCGCATCCTCGAAATCCGAGGCCGCGCCGCTGGTGGCGGGAACCTGCTGCGCCAGATCGGGCATCACGAAGCGGAAGCGGTAGGTCAGGCCGAGGCTGTTGGTACTGTCGTGCAGAGTCTCTTGCCAGCGGACCCTGGCGCCCGAAGGCAGGACGATCTCCTGCCCCGTCCCGTCCAGCGCCGTCGCGCCCGGGGCCGCTGCCAGCGCGGCCAGCATCACCCCCGCCGCCAACGCCTGCCTGATCCGTTCCGTGCCCTTCATGACCGCCGCCTATAGGGGGATATTGCCGTGTTTCTTCCACGGCATCGACTGGCGCTTGCCGCGCAGGCTGGCGAATGCCCGCGCCACGCGCAGGCGCGTCGAATGCGGCTGGATCACCTCGTCGATAAAGCCGCGCTCGGCCGCGATGAAGGGGTTGGCAAAGCGGTCCTCGTAGCGTTGCGTATGTCCGGCGATCTTTTCCTTGTCGCCCAGATCGGCGCGCATCAGGATCTCGACCGCGCCCTTGGCGCCCATCACCGCGATTTCCGCCGTCGGCCAGGCATAGTTGAAATCGCCGCGCAGATGTTTCGAGGACATGACGTCATAGGCGCCGCCATAGGCCTTGCGGGTGATCACCGTGACCTTGGGCACCGTGGCCTCGCCATAGGCAAAGAGCAGTTTCGCGCCATGCTTGATGACGCCGCCATGTTCCTGGCTGGTCCCGGGCAGGAAGCCCGGCACATCGACCAGCGTCAGGATCGGGATTTCAAAGGCGTCGCAGAAGCGCACGAAACGCGCCGCCTTGCGCGAGCTGTCGATATCCAGACAGCCCGCCAGCACCATTGGCTGATTGGCGACGACACCGACGGTCTGCCCCTCGAGCCGGACGAAGCCGGTGATGATATTGGCGGCGAAATCGCGCTGGATCTCGTAGAAATCCCCCTCATCCGCGATCTTCAGGATCAGCTCTTTCATGTCATAGGGCTGGTTCGGATTGCCGGGGATCAGCGTGTCCAGGCTTTCCTCGATCCGGTCGGGGCGGTCGAAGAACGGCCGGGTGGGGGCTTTTTCGCGGTTGTGAAGCGGCAGGAAATCGACCAGCCGGCGGATTTCCGACATCGCCTCGACATCGTTTTCAAAGGCGCCGTCCGCGACAGAACTCTTGCGGGTATGGGTCGAGGCGCCGCCCAGCTGTTCCGCGCTGACGATCTCGTTGGTGACGGTTTTCACCACATCCGGGCCGGTCACGAACATGTAGCTGGTGTCCTTGACCATGAAGATGAAGTCGGTCATCGCCGGGCTGTAGACCGCGCCGCCGGCGCAGGGCCCCATGATGACGCTGATCTGCGGCACCACGCCCGAGGCCATGATATTGCGCTGGAACACCTCGGCATAGCCGGCCAGGCTGGCCACGCCCTCCTGGATGCGGGCGCCGCCGGAATCGTTCAGCCCGATGACCGGCGCGCCGTTCTGCACCGCCATATCCATGATCTTGCAGATCTTCTGGGCATGGGTTTCCGACAGCGAGCCGCCGAAGACGGTGAAATCCTGCGAATAGACATAGACCATGCGGCCGTTGATCGTGCCCCAGCCGGTCACCACGCCATCGCCGTAGGGGCGGTCCTTGTCCATCCCGAAATCGGTCGAGCGGTGGCGCACGAACATGTCGAACTCCTCGAACGAGCCCTCGTCCAGAAGCAGTTCCAGCCGCTCGCGGGCGGTCAGCTTGCCGCGCGCGTGCTGCGCCTCGATGCGGCGTTCGCCGCCGCCCAGACGGGCCTCGCGACGGCGCGTCTCCAGTTCGCCGAGGATGTCCTTCATCAGATGCCTCCCTTTGGCTTTCGCTCAAGCTACCGGCTTGCCGGGCAGCCGGAAAGCGGAAAGGCGAATATTTGCAAAATGAGCAAGATCGGTGCGCTGCAAATGGCAAAATGGTTAAACCGTCTTGACGGCGAATGGGGCAGGGGCCATGCCGCGACCATGGGACTCGTGATCGATATTCCGGCCATTCAGGCCAATTGGAAAGCGCTGGCCGCGCATGCCCCGGGCGCGCGCGCGGGCGCGGTGGTCAAGGCCGATGGCTACGGCCTGGGCGCGGCGCGGGTGGCGCCCGCGCTTTATCAGGCCGGGGCGCGCGATTTCTTTGTCGCGCTGGCCGGCGAAGGGCGCGCCATCCGCCCGCTGCTGGGCGGGGATGCGCGCATCTTCATCCTTTCGGGCCATATGGAGGGCGAGGACCTGACCGGCCTGACCCCGGTCCTGAACAGCGCCGAGCAATTCTTTCGCGACCGCGCCTTGCGCCCGCGCGGCGCCTTCGCCATTCAGCTGGATAGCGGCATGAACCGCCTCGGGATGGAGCCGGCCGAATGGGCCGCCATCCGCGACGAGGCGCTGGCGGCCGGTCCGCAGCTGATCATGTCGCATCTGGCCTGCGCCGATGAGCCGGAGCACCCGGCCAATGCCGCGCAGCTTGCCGCTTTCCGCGCCATGACCGACGGTGTCGCCGTGCCGCGTTCGCTGGCCGCGACCGGCGGAATCCTGCTGGGGCCGGAATACCATTTCGACCTGGTGCGACCCGGTGTCGGCCTGTATGGCGGGTTGCCATTCGCCGGCGCGCGGCCGGTCGTCACGCTGTCGCTGCCGGTGATCCAGACGCGCGAGGTCATGCCCGGCGAGTCCGTCGGCTACGGCCATGTCTGGACCGCCACGCGGGCGTCGCGCATCGCAACCGTCGCGGCGGGCTATGCCGACGGTCTGGCGCGGGCGCTGGCGCAGGACGGCAAGCTGCGGCTCTGGGCCGGCGAACAGACCTGCCCGGTGGTCGGCCGCATCTCGATGGACCTGATCACGGTCGATGTGACCGATCTGCCCGAGGTGCCGCCCGCGCTCGAGATCCTGAACGCCCGGCAGGGCGTCGATGCGCTGGCCGCCTGTTCCGGCACCATCGGCTACGAGATCCTGACCTCGCTGGGGCGGCGCTACGCGCGGACCTGTCTGTGAACCCCGTCCGGCTGACCGGCAGGGCGGCGATCGGGCTGGCGCGCATGGTCGGGCGGGTGGCGATCTTTGCCGGTCGCGGGCTGGCGCGGGCCGGGGCGCATCCTTCGGAACTGGCGCGGCAGGTGCTGCATATCGGCTGGCTGTCGCTGCCGGTGGTCGGGCTGACGGCGCTGTTCACCGGCGCCGCGCTGGCCTTGCAGATCCATTCCGGGGGCGAGCGGTTTCAGGCCTCTGACGTGGTGCCCGCCATCGTCGCCATCGGCATGGTGCGCGAACTGGGTCCGGTGCTGGGCGGGCTGATGGTGGCCGCGCGCGTGGCCAGTGCCATCGCGGCGGAACTGGGCACGATGCGGGTGACCGAGCAGATCGATGCGCTGGTGACGCTGTCCACCGATCCGGTGGGCTGGCTGGTCTCGCCCCGGCTCTGGGCCGCGATCCTGTGCGTGCCGGTGCTGGTCGGGGTCGGCGATGTGATCGGCATCATGGGCGGCTGGCTGATCGGGGTGAATGTGCTGGGCTTCAACTCGGCCGTCTATATCGCCAATAGCTGGGCCTTTCTCGAGGGCTGGGACGTGGTCTCGGGGCTGATCAAGGGCGCGGCCTTCGGGCTGATCGTGGCGCTGTCGGGCTGCTGGTTCGGCATGACCACGGGCGGCGGCGCGGCGGGCGTGGGGCGGGCGACGACCAGCGCGGTGGTCGCGGCCTCGGTCGGGATACTGGCGGCGAATTTCGTGCTGACGGGGCTGTTCTTCTGATGCTGAGCGTGCGCGGCCTGGTCAAATCCTATGGCCCGAAACAGGTGCTGCAAGGCGTCGATCTGGATCTGGAGGCCGGCGAAAGCCTGGTCGTGATCGGCGGCTCGGGCACCGGGAAATCGGTGCTCCTGCGCTGCATCCTGGGGCTTGAGGCGGCGGATGCCGGCGCGATCCTGTGGCAGGGCGCGCCGCTGGCCGGGCAGCGCGCCCGGTTCATGGACGGCTTCGGCATGCTGTTTCAGCATGCCGCGCTGTTCGACAGCCTGCCGGTCTGGCGCAACGTGGCCTTTCGGCTGCTGCGCGACATGCCGCGCGCCCGTGCCCGCGCCATTGCGATCGAAAAGCTGGCGCGGGTCGGCCTGGGCCCCGAGGTCGCGGATCTCTATCCGGCGGCGCTGTCGGGGGGCATGCGCAAGCGCGCCGGGCTGGCGCGCGCCATCGCCGCCGATCCCCGCGTGATCTTTTTCGACGAGCCGACGACCGGTCTGGATCCGATTCGCGCCGCCACGATCAACGACCTGATCCGCGGCATCGTGGACGAGACCGGCGCCAGCGCCATCACCATCACCCATGACATGAGCTCGGTCCGCGCCATCGCCGACCGGGTGGCGCTGCTGGATCGCGGGCGCATGCGCTGGCAGGGCAGCGTGGCCCAGATGGACAGCGCCGAGGACGGCTATCTGCGCGATTTCGTCGCCGGCCGGGCCCGCCCCATGGCGCGCGGGCTGCCGTGATCGCCGCCGGATCGTGCCGCATTCGCGCCGATTCCGCCGGCGCGGGCGGATTAGCGGGCGCCGCCCCCTTGTGCGAATCCCGCGCAGTTGCAACCATGAGCCATTGCGAACCCGATCCCCGGAGAAAAATTTGGGTCTGACCCCGACCACCCCCGCAAGCACCGCGCCCGGCGAAACCCTGCTGGAATTCCCCGATAACAGGTTGCTGATCGACCTCTGCGGCCCGCATGACAAGCATCTGGCCCGCATCGAGGAGACACTGCAGGTCCATGTCCTGCGGCGCGGCAATCTTCTGGCTGTGGTCGGCCCGATCGACGCCCAGACCGAGGCGGCGCAAGTGCTGAACGCGCTTTACGCCCGGCTCGAACAGGGTCGCCCGGTCGCGATGGCCGAGGTCGAGGCCGCCCTGCGCATGGGCGCCGAGGAGATCGCCGACGGACCCAGCCCGGACGAGCAGCTCGAGATGTTCCAGTCCGGCACGGTCGAGCTGCGCACCCGGAAAAAGACCGTCGAGCCGCGCACCGAGGCGCAAAAGGACTATGTCCGGGCGCTGTTTGCCAATGAGATGGCCTTTGGCATCGGCCCGGCCGGTACCGGCAAGACCTATCTGGCGGTGGCGGTGGGCGTGACCATGCTGATCGGCGGCCATGTCGATCGCATCATCCTGTCGCGCCCCGCCGTCGAGGCGGGCGAGCGTCTGGGCTTTCTGCCCGGCGACATGAAGGAAAAGGTCGATCCCTACATGCAGCCGCTTTACGACGCGCTGAACGATTTCCTGCCCGGCAAGCAGTTGCAGAAACTGATCGAGGAAAAGCGCATCGAGATCGCGCCGCTGGCCTTCATGCGCGGCCGCACGCTGTCCAATGCCTTTGTCGTGCTGGACGAGGCGCAGAACGCCACCACCATGCAGATGAAGATGTTCCTGACCCGCCTGGGCGAGGGCTCGCGCATGGTGATCACCGGCGACCGCACCCAGATCGACCTGCCGCGCGGCATCCATTCCGGGCTCACCGACGCCGAGCAGATCCTCAAGGGCATCAAGGGCATCAGTTTCAGCTATTTCACCGCCAAGGATGTCGTGCGTCACCATCTGGTCGCCCGCATCATCGAGGCCTATGACGCCGAGGCCGAGGCGGCGCTGGCCCGGGGCGAGGTTTTCGACGAACGCGGCCAGCGCATCCCACGCCGCGAGCCGCGGCTGGCCGTCACCGGGCAGGCGCTGCCCGGACAGGCAGGAGCGCGCGGCGATGGCTGAGATGCCCGATATCGTGGATATCGTCCTTGAGGATGACCGCTGGGAGGATGCCGGCCTGCCCGCCATGGCCGAGCGCGCCGCCCGCGCCGTCGGCGAATGGCTGCAACTGGAGGAATTCCAGGTCGTCGTCATGGGCTGCGACGACGAGCGCATCGCCGCGCTGAATGCCGAGTTCCGCGGCAAGCCCGCTCCGACCAATGTGCTGAGCTGGCCCGCCGTCGCCTTCGGCGCGCATGCCCCCGGGACGCATCCGGTCCTGCCCGACATTCGGGAACTGGGCGATATCGCCATCTCCTACGACACCTGCCGGCGCGAGGCCGAAGCCCAGAACAAGGCCTTTGCCGATCATGCGACCCATCTGCTGGTTCACGCTATTTTGCATCTGGCCGGTTATGATCATATTGACGATCAGGATGCCGACACGATGGAGGACGCGGAGCGCGCCATTCTGGCGCGGCTCGGCATTCCCGACCCCTATCTGGAACACGAAACATGAGCAATGACCGAAGTCCCGACACGCCCGCCGCCACGGAACCCGCCTCATGGGCGGACGGTATCGGAGGGGACGGGCGTGACCTGCCGCAATCGCGCGGCTTTCTGGGGCGCATCCTGGGCGCCTTTGGCAGCGGCGAGGGCGAAGCCGCCGCCCCGCAGGACGAGGGGCAGCAGACCAGCAGGCCGGCGACCGGCGTGCCCGGTATGGTCAATCTGCGCCGGATGCGCGTCGATGACGTGGCCATTCCCAAGGCCGAGATTGCCGCCGCGCCGGTGACCGCGACGCTGCCCGAACTGGTCGAGATGTTCAGCGAGCACGGCTTTTCCCGCGTCCCGATCTTTCGCGGCACGCTGGACAGCCCGCTGGGTCTGGTCCATCTCAAGGATCTGGCTCTGAAATTCGGCTTCGGGGCCAAGACTCCGGTCAAGTTCAATCTGCGCGCGATGCTGCGGCCCCTGCTCTATGTGCCGCCCTCGATGCCGATCGGGGTGCTGTTGCAGCAGATGCAGCAGAAACGCATCCACATGGCGCTGGTGATCGACGAATATGGCGGCGTGGACGGGCTGGTCACCATCGAGGACCTGATCGAACAGGTCATCGGCGAGATCGAGGACGAGCATGACGAGGTCGAAGGCGGCCTGTGGCTTCAGGAAAAGCCCGGCCAATGGCTGATCCAGGCCCGCGCGCCGCTGGAGGATGTCGAGGCCGAAACCGGGCTGCGCCTCGCCCTGGACGAAGAGGATGAGGAGATCGACACGCTGGGCGGGCTGGTTTTCATGCTGGCCGGCCGGGTGCCGGTCAGGGGTGAGGTCATTCCCCATGACAGCGGTGCCGAGTTCGAAATCGTCGAGGCCGACCCCCGACGCGTCAAGCGCATCCGTCTGCGTCTGCCGCGTGCGGATGCCGCGCAGGCCAGCCCGGGAACCAAAGACCAGGCCGGTAGCGCCGGCTGAGTTGCTGGGCGCGAAAACCTGCACAGTTTGACACGAATATCTGCACCGAACGATCCTTGGGAAAACGAGGCATTTAGCGCGCCGTCAACATTCCCGTGCATCAGGGTCGAACACCGCGATGAGCATGATCGTATGCCCTGTGCCAGGGAGATCAACGCGCCCTCGGCCGAGGATTCCACATTGTTGCGGGCGCCGCCCAGATCGAGCAAACCCACACAGGCATCAAAGCCGACGACGGTGCGCCACCTTCAAATTTCCACCACTTCCGAGACTCGACCGAGTGTCGCAATCAAAAGAAAGTTTTCGGCATAAAATTTTGATCTATAACAGAATATCCGCCATCGCCGATGGCTGTTCCACGCGGGGCCAGTAGTCGCCGTCGCGGCGGGTATAGGGGATCCTGGCAAAATTCATATCCAGCGCACCCGGGACGGAAAGATAGACGATATGCGGGGTCAGGCGGACAAAGCCGTCATAGAAGTGCTGGAGCGACTTCACGCAAACGAGACGCTTTCGGCGCAGGTCGATGCCGAATTGTTCGAAGGCGTCGGGATGAAGCGTCTGGCAGCGGATTGAGGTCAGGATGACATCCACCTCGTCCCCGGTCCGGATCCAGACCGAATCGCCCATGGGCGCGGGGGCATCCACAAAGGTCTGGCTTGCGGCGGGAAGGATACGGCGCACCTCGACGCAGAGATCCAGCGGATCGCCCGATTCCGGCCCGCATTTTCCGCCCACGCGCAAGCGCAAGATCGCCCCTTCCCCTGCATCCATGCAGATGCGGACGGCGATCGGATCCCAATAGAGACCGGTGGCGACATTTCCGATCTCGCGGTCGAGCAACCGGCGCAGCAGAAAGGTCGAGTCCGAAGATGCCCCGGCGCCTGCATTGTCCCCGGTATCGACCAGCACCACCGGCCCCTCGGGCAGGGACAGCGCATGGTCTATGCCCGGATCCATGTCAAACTGGCGCGGGCCGGTCTGATCGCGCAGCGCGACGATCCGACGGGCAAATTTCCTTGCCACGGCCTCGGCCGCCTGATCGTCATCGTCGCAGATCACCAGCATCTTGGCGCTGCTGAATGGCACATCCGTCCAGGGAAACCCGTGGATAAAGGACACCGACAGCGCCTCGCCCGATGCTTCGGCGGCCTGCATGTCGCGGACGAACCCCGCCATCGGTTCGTCCGAGGTTCTCCAGAGGCTGATCATCCCGGTCTCGCATATTGCCATCCGTGGCCGGATGCGACCATGAAGCGTCCGGATCATCAGTTCCGCCAGTTCGGCCGCCCGATCCGCGATATCCGTATGAGGGTAGAGCTTGAACGACAGGATCAGATCCGAATGTCCGACCATGTCCGGCGTCAGCGTCGCATGCAGGTCGAGTTCGACGCCGATCTTGCACGCATCGCCGACCAGGCCCCGCACGCGGCGCAGGATATCGCCCTCGCAATCCTCATAACCGTCGGCGACCATCGACCCGTGCAGGAAAAGCGCGACCCCGTCCAGCGGCAGGGCCTGCCGTATATCCGATAGCAGTTTGTCGCGCAGCGTTTCATAGGTGATGCGCGAGGTTATCCCGCCGGGCTGGGCAAAGGTGCTGATGCTTTCGACGGTTTCGATCCCTTCCCGTTCGAACCTCTGCCGCCACAGATGCATGGCGGCCGTAAAGGCATGCCTTGGCTGGCGCGTCGCATCTCCGTCGAAATAGCAGGTTTCATGGAAGTTGCTCAATCCGGTGGGAAGTGGCGCGAAACTGTTAGTCTCGGTCGCCAGCATGGCAATCATGATTTTCATCGGCATTTTCCCGAAATCGAGGTTGTGTCGGCCTTCCGCCGTCATGGCAGAAACTCAAAGTCCGCCGTAAACGAGGTCCGGAAGCCAGGTGACCACCCCCGGGAACATCGTGAAGAAGGCGATTCCGGCCAGCAGCAGCAGCCAGTAGGGCAGGGTTTCCCTTGCCGCCTCACCGACCGAGACCCGGTTGCCCGAGATGGTTGACAGGATGAAGAGATTCGGCCCGACAGGCGGTGTGATCATCCCGATTTCGATCAGGACCGTCACCATGACCCCCAGCCAGATCGGATCGAAGCCCTGCCCGATCAGCATAGGGGCGATGAAAGGGACGGTCAGCAGCAGCAGCGAGATCCCGTCGAAAAGGCAACCCAGGATCAGATAGGCCAGAACGATCAGTGCGAAAACCGCATAGCGCCCCAGGCCGCTGTTGGCAGCGGCTTCGATCAGGTCGCGCGGCAATCCCAGGATGGCAACGGCGTTTTTCAGTACCACCGCCCCGATGACGACAAGCGCGATCGCCCCGTATTTGACCATCGTGCTGACAAGGATCGGCCCCAGGTTGCGAAGCGTCAGCCCGCCAACCGTGAACCCGAGCAACAATACGAAGACAAAGCCCACGGCGGCGGATTCGGTCGGCGTTGCAAGCCCCGAATAGAGCGGCCCGAGCACCGCAAACATCAGGATGAAGAGCGGCCAAAGATCGAACAGGGCCAGAATGGCTTCGCCCCAGCCCGGAATCTCGGTCTCGACCGGCACGATTTCCGGCCGCAGCCTGGATTTGATTGCAATCAGGGCCATGAAGCCCAGACCCAGCAGGATGCCCGGCAGCACACCCGCCAGAAACAGCCGGCCGATCGAATTGTCGGTCATCGCCCCAAACAGGATCAGCGCCAGGCTGGGCGGGATCAGCAGCCCCAGCGTTCCCGAGGCCGCGAGCGAGCCGACGACCGTACCGGCATGGTAATTCCTGCGCTCCAGTTCGGGGTAGGCCGCCGCGCCGATGGCGGCCGCGGTGGCGGAACTGGTGCCGCTGACGGCCCCGAACAGCATGCAGACCACAACATTCGTGTGCAGGAGTTTCCCGGGGATGCGCCGAAACAGCGGTGCCAGCGCCCCGTAGCTTTTCTTGCTGAGACCTCCCGCAAAGAAGAGGTCCCCGACCAGGACGAACAGGATGATCGAACTGAAGGTGAAATTGTTGAAGGTGCTCCAGACGCCTTCGAAGGCCAGCGCCATGTTGCCGCCGCCGCCAGCGAAGAAATGATAGAGGATCAACCCGACGCCGGCCAGCGCTGCACCCAGGGGAATCCCGCCGAGGGCGAATACAGTCAGGCCGATAACGATAAGCAGCCAGATCATTCGATTTCCTCCAGCGAAGTCGGCTCTTGCGCGCCTCCGGGCACGGGTCCGGTCAGCGTGGTCAGGAACATCGCCAGCGCGGTTGAGAAACTGGCGAAAAGAACCAGCGCCTTGAACGGATAGACCGGTACTTCGGCGACATTGGTCGTCTCCTGGATCTCGTAGGAAAAGACGATTTCCTCGATGGCCGCGCCGGAAAAGACAGTGAGGATCACGACGGTCAGCAGGCCGGCAACGACCGCCACCAGCTTTTCCGCAGCAGGCCCCAGCCTGTCGGTCAGAAGGCTGAGTTTGATGTTGAGCCCGCGCCGCGTTGCATAGGGCAGGCAAAGGAACGACAAGGACACGAACATCAGCGCGACAAGTTCGTCGCTGAAGCCAAGCGGTGCCCCGACCAGATACCGCATCAGGGCAGAGGTAAAGACCAGGATGCCCATGGCAAAGGCCATGACTGCGGCCAGGGCCACCTGCAAATAGAACAGATGGTCCACGAATCTCAGAATTGGTTTCATCAATGCTTCCTCGGCTTGCGGGGATATGCCGGACTTTGCCCGGCACCCCTGCAAACGGTTCAGGGATCGATTTCCATGACGCGCTCGACCACCTGAAGCGTCTCGCTGCCCGCATCCTCGGCCATCGCGCGCCAGGTCGCCTGCATCGTCTCGACGAGGGCCGTCCGGTCAGCCTCCGAGAAGCCTTCGGTGATGACGATGCCCTTTGCCTCGCGCTCTGCCCGCGAGGCAGCCTTGTCCTGCGAGAATTCGATGGCCATCCGGGTGGTTTCCTCGGTGGCATTCTGACCGGCCTCGCGAAGCGCCGCCTGCTGCGCCTCGGTCAGTTGGTTCCAGGCCTTTTCACTGACGCCGATCGCCGCGGGCGCGGAGATATAGGGCAGAAAATAGGTTTCATATGGCGCAACTTCCTGCAGGCCCATCAATGTGGCCACTTCGCCCAGATAGACCGCGCAATCCACAACGCCGGTCTGAAGCGCGATATAGAGATCTTCCTGCGAGATCATCTGTGCGGCAACCCCAAGCGACTGGAAGCTTTCCAGCTGATGTTTGGTCCAGACCCTCAGTTTCATCGCCTTAAGCTGATCCAGCGAGGTCACGGGCTGCTTGCAGAAGATCGAATGATCCAGCACCAGCGGCTGTGTCGTGCCCACGAAAACCGTGTCCCAACGCTCCAGACTCTTTTCGAACTCCTCGGCGAAAACATCCCGATAGGCCGTGATATCTTCGGATCGGGTGATCCCGCCATCCACCAGCATGAGCGTCAGGGATTCGGCATCGCGCGAATAATAGGCCCCCAGGATATTGCCGATATCGACGGTGCCGCGCTTGAGATGGCGCAGCAGATCCCTGACCTCGAAGCCAAGACCGCCGGCATAGAAGGTCTGGACCGTCACCTCGCCATTCGTCAGTTCCGCCACCTTGTCGGCGAAGGTCTCGTTGAACATCCTTGCTTCAGGCCGGGTCTCGGTGACCGGGATGAAGGCGCGCAGGGTGGTTTCCGCGATGGCAGGCGAAGCCACCATGATGACGGATGCCAGCACTGCCATGATCGTTTTATTCTGCAAAGGTTCCTCCTCCTCAAGAAAACCGAATGCGATGAAGTAAGTGACTCCATGACCGTGGAAACTGATCTGGCGGCTACCCTAGACCGGCATGGCCTGTTAAGAAATTGAATTGATTCAAACAAGACTTTCGAGATATTCGAACATGCATCCGAACCTACTGGAACAGCTTCATGTTTTTCGCACCGTGGTCGATTGCGGCTCGTTTTCGAAAGGCGCAGACCGGCTGAACAAGACCGTGTCTTCGGTCAGCTACACGATTTCGAACCTTGAAACCCATTTGCGGCTGACCCTTTTCGACAGGACATCCTACCGGCTGAAGCTGACCGATCCGGGCGAATCCGTCTATGCGGAATCCGAACTTCTGTTGCGCCGGGTGGACCGCTTTCGCGCGCATGTGGGCCGGATCAGCGGCGGCGAAAAGACAGAGCTGCGCCTGTCCGTCGATCACCTTTTTCCGCGGTTCGTGCTGATGGATGCGCTGTCACAACTGGCCGCCTGGGACACTGTTCCGCATGTCACGCTGCGGCTTGCCGAGATGGATCACGCCATCGAGGACCTGCTGAACGGTCGTGCCGATATCGCGCTGCATTCGATCGATATCCGGCTCAGTTACCGTGACATCGACGGCGCTCAGGTCGGCTCGACGGAAAACATGCTCGTGGCCGCACCGCAGCATCCGCTTGCCACGCGGGATCGGCCCTTCACGATGCCGGAACTTGAAAACCACCGCCAGCTTGTCCTCGCCCTGGCCGAAACGCCGAAGGGAAAAGACAATTATCAGGTGCATCGCACCGAAACCTGGACGCTCGGGGATGTCGAAACAATGATCGGGCTGCTGAAAGCGGGCCGTGGATGGGCCTTCATGCACCGTCACTTCGTCGCGGCAGAACTTGCGGCTGGCCGGCTGGTGACACTGGATTGCAAGGATATCCGCAGCTGGCGGCTGCACCGTTTCGGAGCGAGCTGGCGGGTGGCCGATCCGCCGTCGGGATCACATGGGCAGTTTCTAGATGCGCTTCGCAGCAGCTTTCGATCCAGCGATGTCTGACTGCCCCTGTCCTGGCCGCTTTTCCAGGCCGGGCATCCTGCATTGAGGATGTTGTCACAGGGATGCAATCCCATGGAGTGGTGTAGCTGGCGCTGCTCGTCACCGTATTGTTCGGTGCGGGCCTGCTTTATCAGGATGTCACGGCAGGCAAAGTGATAACCTGATCACCTACCATCGGCGCGATGGTTTCCAGCGTCATGTAGCGGGCTCGTTGGGCAGCCCATTCGTCAGTCTGTTCCATTCGCCTGGTCGGGGCCTTGCGTATCGGTTCGAAGCTTGATCGCGCCGTGCAGCCGCTCGACGGGATTGGCCGAGTGTAACCTGGCCCGGTGTTCTTTTGGGAAAGACATGTAGGCAGTCCGCGCAGCAGCGACCCGCGCTGCGCCTCGTCCAGATCTCCGATCACCGTCGCAAGCGCCCCATGACACCGGGCCGGAGCGGCTGATCCAGACCGGGATCGGGCCAATTCAGGTCGCCCGGCACAAGGTCCGCGATCGCGCCGTGCCGCCCAGGCTGGCTGTCGGCGATGGCAGTTTGGGCTTCTGGAAGGCACTCGACGAGGTCTTTCCGAGCACCCGTCATCAGTGCTGCTGGTTTCACAAAATGGCAAACGTGCTCAATTGCTTTCCCAAACCCATTCAGCCTGCCGTTACCCGCGACCTGCGGCAGACCTCCCATGCCGAAACCCGCGCCGCCGCGTTGGCGGCCATTGAGACCTTCAGGGAAAAATATGCCGCCAAATACCGGCGTGGCGTGGCTTGCCTGACCAAGGACGGCGAAGCCTTGCTGGCCTTTTACGACTTCAAGGTGCATGGTGCCGGCGTGGGTCAGACCGGGCGGAATTGCCGCTGGGCCGAGGGCGCGCGGCCTTTCAGCACCGTGACGATCTCGTTCAGCAGCGCTGGCTCGACGCAGCAGCCGGCGATGCTGCCGGGCAGGGTCGAGCCGCTGCCGTCGCCGGCGCGCGGACCCGCGCCGGCATTCTGCACCGCCTGCACCAGATCGCCCCAGTCCCCGGCATAGGCGGGCAGGGCGCCGATCTCTGCCGCATCGGGCAACCGCCATTCCCGCAGCCGGGCCGAGCCGAGTTCGTCCGCCGGCGGGCGCGGCCCGATCGCCCCGACCAGCAGCAGCCGGTGCAGCGGCGGGTTGCCCGATTGCCGCATCAGTCGGTGCTGGGCCAGGGCCGCGATGCTGCCGGTGCCGAAGGATAGCACCGAGACCGCCCGGCCCCGCGACGCTTCGGCACAAAGCGCGGTGCGCGCCTGCCACAGCGGGCCGCCCGCATCCGCCGCCCGCGCGGCGCCGGCGCAGAAATCCTGCACCAGCCGCCCGCACAGCCGCCCGGCCCGCCGTTCCAGATAGCCCGAGGCTTCGTTCAGCGAGGCGCCGAAGCGCTTGCTGACGATCTCTGCCTCATACAGCATCCGGGCGCTGATCGTGGCCACCTCGTCCACGCCATAGGCGATATGCAGCGGGAAGATGCCGTTCTTCAGCAGGGTCTCGGTCTGGTAGGCGGCGATCCGGGCGATGGCGTCGGCGCCGAGGAAGGGATCGTGATAGACCAGCAGGATATGCGGGCTGTCCTTCGCCGGATCCTGCCCCCGCAGCAGCGCCCCGGCCTCGCGCAGCGGCGCCAGCCCCAGGCCCAGCCGGCCGCGATCCACCACCATGTCGCGTTCGGCATGGACGATATGGCCCAGCAGGGCAAAGTGATGCGGCCGCGGCAGGCGGCGCAGCGGCTTGGGCATGCTGGTATCCTCGTTCAGCGACAGCACCGGCTGCAGCCCGAACGTGTCGGGGGCCGAGGGCGCCAGCCGCAGCACCCAGGCATCGATGACATTCTGCGCCCAGTCCTCGTAGGTCCAGCAGGCAAGCCCCGGCCGTTCATGCCAATTGCCCCATCCCGGGCCCCAGGAATTCTGGATGATGAAGCCCCTGTCGTCATAGCCCAGGGCGACGAAGGCATGGGCGGCGCGGTCGGCGGGCCGGCCATGGCGCAGCTGGATGGTGCGGATGCGCCCGCCGCCGCTGCGGAACCAGCCGTCATGGATATAGGCCGAGACGATGATCGCCCCCGCCTCCTGGATCGCTGCCTGGAAATCGACCAGCCGGTGGCGCAGCCGGTAATAGGCGCCCGGCATGACGCTGCGCGCCTCGGCAGCGATGTCGCGGTTCAGGCGCCAGTTGCTCTGGCCCGGCACGAAGGGGGCGCTTTCCTCGCTGCAGACACCGCTGTAGAAAAAGCCCTTGATCGCGGCGCGCAGGCTGGTGCCGCCCACCGACTCGTCCAGCCATTCGTCATGGCTCAGCGCCATTTCGTACAGCATCCGGGCGCTGACCGGCGCCGCCTTGCGCCGCCCGCGCAGATGCTGGGCATTGATCAGCGCGGCCATGGCGAAGCCGACACAGGCCGGATCGGCGCCCTGGTTGAGGATGCGCAGATCCGCACTGTCGGGCACCGGCACCCGGTCCTTGGGCGCGGTCAGCGGCGGGCTGTAGTAATAGTCGCGCGTATCCGGCCGGTCGGGGACCACCGCGCGCAGCAGATCGGCCGGCAGATCCCGGCCGTTCGTGGCCACGAAGATCGAGGCCTCCGCGTCCGGATCCTCCTCCAGTATGCTGGGCGTCCACACCGAAATCCGGTGCGCGTCCGGCGCCAGGTTCTGCGGGTTGGGCGCGCCCAGCAATTCGATCCCAAGCCGGGCCTCGGCAAGCGCCCGCGCCAGCGGCACCGCCTGATTGGCGTGGTCCGTCGGCGTGAGGTAGGTGGGGTCGTCGTTTTTGCAATAGCTGCCGCCGCGGATATGCAGCCCGACGACCTTCCCGGTTGTGAGGCAGAAGACCGGGGCGCCGGAATTGCCCATCAGTGTCGAGGCGTCGTGGCGCAGGCTGGCGGCGATGGCAGTGATGGGCGCGGCCAGCGGCGCCAGCGTGGCGTCATATTCGGTCAGCAGGCCGGGCGACAGCCGCCGCCAGGCCAGCGAGCCTTCGAAGACCTGGGAGAAGCCGGTCGAGCCGAGCGCTGCGTGAATCTGGTCCTGATCGATCGGATAGCCGAGAACCGCCAGCCCCGCGCCGCTGACCGGCTGCCAGTCGGTGCCGGTCAGCGGCGGCGTGCGGATATCGGCCAGCGGGCGGTCAAGCTCGCAGATCATCAGATCCCACAGCCCGTGGGGCCAGATCACCGCCTGCAGGCGGGGATTGTGGCCGTCGTCATTGCTGTCCCCGACGGGGGGCCGGTCGGCAAAGCAGATCCGCGTCTCGCGCAGCAGCGCCGCGTCGAACTCCGTGCGCGCCAACCGGCGCTTGAAGGACATGTCTGGTTGCAGCATGTTGCAGAGCAGGTGCCCGGCGGTGACGATGCGGGCCGGCGCGCCATTGCCGCCGGGGCTGGTGACCCAGCCGGTGCCGATCGGTTGCCATTTACCGTTCTGGCTGCGTACGTCTATCCGGCCAATCGCGGCTGACCAGCTGCCGACGACGGTCTCGGCCTTCTGCCGGGCGTCGTCATCCAGCCAGTTCAGTTGCGAGGCTATGTCATATTCGGCGTCATTGCCGTGGACCATGAGCCCGTTCAGGGTCAGGATGCCCGGTCTGAAGCGGCGGATGATGCGGCCGACGCGCGACGGGCTATCGGCCGGAATACGACGATCCTCGGCGACCAGACAGCGCAGGTGATTGACCAGGCTTGTGTCCCGCAAGGTAATAAACCTTATTTTTGCATGGGTAAATTGAGCGAATCAGAAAGATATAATACAATATCGAGAAATATTGTTTCTGGAAATCTATCCCTTTGACGCCCGTCGTGAGGGCGCCAGTCGTTTTCCGAGGATGTGACCATGGTCGGTTCCCAAAGGTTTCGCAGCCTTGCGGCAGCAGGGTTTTTTCTTGCCTTCAGTTCTTTGACGGCACAGACGCAGGAACCGTCGCCGCGCCCCGACATGGCCGAGATATGCCGCGGCATCGAGGATGCCGGGCGGGTCGTCTGCGCCGATATCGGGGCATTGGATCAGACGCTGGTCTATAACCGCTTCGGCTCTTTCAATCCGTTCGGGATGATCTTCGCGCTGGATCGCGATCTGGCGGTGCTGCGCCGCGACGAAGGATCGGACGAGGCGCAAACCGAGGGCGATGACGAGAGCGATGAGGAGGCGGCGCAAGCCGGGTTGGTGACGGCGTCGTACTGTGCCGCGATGACCGGGGCGGAATACGGCCATGCCGGCGCGGATCTGTCGCCCGGCAATGTGCGGCTGCGCGATTGCAAGCGGCCGCGTCCGCTGGTGTTGCGCGCCAATGTCGACGACACTCTGGTCATCCGTGTGACGAACTGGCTCTATCAGCCGCAATCGCCCGATTTCTCGCGCGATTTCTGCAACGACGGGCCGACGCTGGACAGCAATGCCGAATCCGTGCGCCCCGAACTGTCGCGCGGCGCCCGCAGTCTGGTGCGGCATGGCGAGGCAATCTGCCCCGAGCGGGACACGCCCGAGGACGAGCCCGAGATCCTGTCGCTGCCCGAGGCGCCCGACTGGCCGAATACGCGCGGGGTGAATTTCCTGCTGCAGGGGCTGACGCCCTTGCCCATCGACGGCGACATCCATCCCGGCTGTATCGGCAGCGGCTCGGTCGCGCCGGGCGGCAGTTTCCTGTGCAAATACAAGTTGCAGCGCGAGGGCACCTATTTCTTCGCCTCGCAGGCGGCACCCGCCGGCGGCGAGGGCGATGGCGGCTCGATCGTGCATGGGTTGTTCGGGGCGCTGATGGTCGAACGCAAGGGCACGCGCGCCTATCGCAGCCAGACCTCGACCGCGGCCTTCGATGCCGTCTGGCCGCGCGCCGGGAATGGCAAGCGCCATGCCCGGACCGAGATCATCGATTACGAGAAGACCCTGTTTGACCATCTGGACGCGATGAACGATCCGGCGGCCGATGCGGATGATCCGAACCAGCGCATCCCCCTGCTGAATCTGGCGATAGTGCTGGACCGGCCCGCCGCCGGCGGGATGCCGGTTCAGGACGATTTCGCCGACGCGACGCGGCTTGAGATCGTCCACTCGGACCTGAACGCCATCATCTATTGCGACCCGAAACTGGTCGCCAATGACTGCCGGCAGGACAGCGACGCGCCGCCGGCCAGCACGCAGGAGCCCGGCTATAACGCCTTTCGCGAATTTTCCGTCTTTTTCCATGACGAGCTGAAGACCTTCTACACCAAGAATTTTCAGGAACTGGCGTCGCTGGGGCAGCTGGCCGGGGTCAGGGACGGGTTCGCGATCAATTACGGATCCTCGGGCATGGGGTCGTTGCTGCTGGCCAATCGCAAGGGCATCGGACCGGCATCGGAATGCAAGGAATGCCTCTATGAGGAATTCTTCCTGACCTCATGGGCGAATGGCGATCCGGCGCTGCTGGAATGGTATGCCGACGATCCGTCGAACGTGCATCATTCCTATCTGAACGATCCGGTGGTGTTTCGCAATTTTCACGCCGGGCCGAAGGAAACCCATGTGTTCCACCTGCATGCGCATCAGTGGTTCGCCGGCAACGATCCCGGCCGGGGGGCCTATCTGGACAGCCAGACCGTCGCGCCGCAGCAGGGCTTTACCTACAATATCTATCACGGCGGGCTGCGCGACCTGAACGGCAAGGACAAGGGCTGGTGGGACACGCAGGGCTCGGGCAACCGCAACCGGACGGTGGGCGATTCCATCTTCCACTGCCATCTTTACCCGCATTTCGCGCAGGGCATGTGGGCGCTGTGGCGGGTCCATGACGTGCTGGAGGACGGCACCCGCAAGATGCCCGACGGGCAGGTAGATGCAAGCCTGTCGACCGAATTCCCCGAGGCCGCCGATCGCGGCCACAGCCGCCCCGGCAGCGTCGAGCGGCTGACCGGGCGCTGGATCGGGCCCGAGGACGGCTCGGACCCCGACGAAAGCCTTGGCACCCCTATCCCCGCGCTGATCCCGCTGCCGGGCGAGCCCTTGCCGCTGTTGCCGACCTATGCCAGCGAAGAGGATGTGGACACAAGCGGCGCGACCCCGGTGCTGAAGGCCGAGGCGAAGACGCCGATGCCGGGCTTTCCCTTCTATATCGCCGGCCAGCCCGGCCACCGCCCGCCGCAGCCGCCGCTGGATATCGCCCGCGAATTGACGCCGCCCGAGGGCACGGAACCCGCCGACGCGATCCAGGACCTGCTGCCCCAGCAGACGACCACGCGGGCCGAGATCGACACACGCGTGACCGGCGAGGGTTGGCTGGATGGCGGGCTGGGCCGGCATGTGGTCATGGACGGATCGACGCGCAAGCCCGGCTTCATGCTATCCGCAGAGATCGGCAACAAGTTGAAGCCCGCCGCCTTCGACGCGCTGTCGACGGATAAGCGCGGGGCGCTGACCTCGCAGGTCGTGGCCAAGGCATTCGCGCTTGGCGATCTGAGCGAACATCTGACCAGCGCGAGGATCGAGACCCTGCCGAATGACGGCACGCGGCTGGAACGCGCGGCGATGGGGTTTCACTATAATGGCCGGCTTTACCGCGCCGACGGGCTGAACGGGCAGCTGAACCTGTCGGATGTGCGCGGCTCTGACCTGCCCGAGCCGGATGGCGGCGGCGATTTCGACGGCAGTTATGCGACCGGCCATGCCCAATTGCCCGACCAGTCGGATCCCGAGGACCGGGGCAGGGGGCTTTACGTGAACGGCGCCCCGCCCAAGCCGGGCGCGCCCTTCGCCGATCCCTGCGGCACCGGCCGGGTGGGGCGTGCCGAGGGCGCCGCGCTCAAGGACCCGCTTTACGGGTCCGAGACGAATTTCTGGCGCGATCCGCTGCTGATCGGCTATCGCCGCTATGAGGTGTCGGCGGTGCAGCTGGACATGGTGGTCAACCGCGCCGGCTGGCACGATCCGCAGGCGCGCATCAATGTCCGCACGCAGGAATCGCTACGCTTCAAGGATCAGGTGCTGAGGACCGGGGCAAAGCCGATCTCGCCCACCATCAGCGACACCGAAGAGCCGTTCTTCTTCCGCGCCATCTCGGGCGAGTGCATCGAGTTCCGACATACGAACGAACTGCCCAAGGAACTGGCGCTGGACGATTTCCAGGTCAAGACCCCGACCGACACGATCGGCCAGCATATCCATCTGGTGAAATTCGACGTGACCGCCTCGGACGGGTCGGGCAACGGCTGGAACTACGAGGACGGCACCTTTGCCGCCGATGAGCTGGCGCTGCGCCGCTGCGCCTCGGCGGGGCTGGTGACGCCCGTCGAGGATGCGCCGGGCGTCACGCTGGCGCCGGGCGAATGCGTCGGGCCCGAGCCCGCACTCAGCGATATCTGGCGACGGCCGCTGGCCCAGAATCGCGACCGCTTCCAGACCACGGTGCAGCGCTGGTTCGCCGATCCGATGCTGACCCTGAACGGCAATTCCGACGATCCGAAGCTGCGCGACCGCACCCTGCGCACGGTGTTTTCGCATGATCATTTCGGCCCCTCCTCGATCCAGCAGCACGGTTTCTATTCGGCGCTGGTGATCGAGCCGGGGGTGGATGCGAACGAACTGGCCTATGGCGATCTGCCCGGCGCGCCGAATGATGCGCTGAATGTGGAACTGGCCGAGATCTGCACCCAGAACGAGGACCAATGCGTCGCGCCGCTGCCCGATGCCGCGGCGCGCCATGGCAATGTCGCCTGGGGTGGCGAGATATGGGACGGCGCCAAGCGCAAGGTGAAGGTGCAGGGCGAGAACCCGGCCCATCCCGATTACCGCGAATTCGCCATCTCGGTCGCCGATTTTGCGCTGCTCTACGACCCGCGTGACCGCATCAGCGAGGCCGAACTGCGCCGCACATCGGGCCTGGGCGCGAACGAGGTGCTGGATGCCGGCGACCCCGCCTATGCCGAGCAATTCGGCATGGGCCGGATCTATTGCGAGGCCAAGTGGCGGCTAAGCCCGCTGATCCTGCAAAAGCTGTGCGGAGCATCGGCGAAAAAGGATCTGCTGCGCGATGCGAAACCGGGCGACGGGCTGAGCAGGGACAGCTGGTATTTCAACCCCGAGGACGTGCCGCCGGCATGGATCGCGGGCGGCGCCAATCGCGACGATTCGCACAAGGACCGCTATATCGGCAAGGATCTGTTCGCCAGCGCGACCGAGCCGGGCAAGGAGGTGCAGGATCTGTTCGACTATATGGTCTCGTATCGCGCCCGGGCGGCGGGGCATCCGGCGGCACCGCCCGACCCGACGGTCGCCGCGCTGGCCAAGCCGGTGGCGCCGCCGGCGCGGCCCGAGGCGATCTCGGTCGATCATCACGACCCCTATCTGGTGAATTACCGCAACGCGCCGCTGCCGCTGCGGATCGGCGACAAGGAACCGCGCGCACCCCGCGTCGCGCAAAGCGACGCTTGCCGGCTCTTGGGCATGGGGGTGCCGGGCCAGCATGCTCCCGAACCGGACAGCCCGGTTGTCAAGACGCTGAAGACCGCGGCCTTCGGCGAATGTTCGACCGACTGGCAGCTCGCGGGCACCTATGGCGACATGGGCGGGGCGCTGCTGTCGGGCCTGCATGGCGATCCGGAAACGCCGGTGCTGGAAGCCTATCAGAACGAACGCATGGTCATCCGCATGGTTCAGGGTGCGCAGGAGGTGCAGCACACGTTCAACGTTGCCGGGCTGGCCTTCAAGCGCAATATCGACCAGACGTTCCCCTCGGGCCGGCAGTTGCTGGGCCTGTCGGATCAGCGGATGAACAACCTGTCGCTGCGCGAACGCTGTCTCAGGACCGGCGCGGGGCTGGAGGGGCGGCCCGACGATTATCTGCGCTGGCGCGACCGCGAGCCGGACCATGCCGGACACGACCCGTTCTGGCGCGATTTCGAGACCGCGCTGGCCGGCTGCGACAATCTGGAAGGGCTGACCTTCGCGCAGGAGATCGGCATCTCGGAGCATTTCGAGATGAACGGCTCGTTGCGCGCCGATATCGGCGTCAGCGTCGAGGGCGTTCCGCTGCCGCGGCCGGTCCCGCAGGACCAGGACCAGGACCAGCGCGTCGCCCGGAACTCGTCGGATTACCTGTATAATTTCGGCTCGGTCGATTCGCTGTGGAACGGCGCATGGGGGCTGATGCGGATCTATGGCAATGAAGATGCGCCGGATCCGGCCACGCTGGCCTCGCTGAATGCCGACAATCCGCATGCGCCGCAGGACAAGCTGTCGGCTGAGGGAGAGAAGATATCCGGCCGACTGGGCATCGCGCCGGCGAACCTGCCGACCGAATCCGTCAGCGGGGCTGCGCGCGCGCTGCCGATGGGGACCGGCGGCCTTGTATGTCCCTATCCGGGCGAGAACGAGACGCAGCGCGTTGTCGAGGCGGTGCTGGCGGCGGTCGAGACCAGATATGTCTGGGACGATGCCGCGGTCAGGGGCACGGATTACGGGCTTGGCCGCCATGACCCGGACGGGCTGATGCTGGCGCTGCTGTCGCCGACGGCGTTTTTCGAACAGGGACTCGAGGCGGATGGCTGGCAGGATCTGACGCGCGCGGCGGTGAAGGCGGCGGTCAGGGCGGCCTATACCAACGGCCCGCGCCCCATGACCCTGCGCGTCAGGGCGGGCGATTGCGTCCGGGTGCGCTTTGTCAACGCGCTGCGCGACAGCGATGATGGGTTACGCGACGAGCTGGGCGATGCCAGGCTGCCCCCGATCACGCCGCTGAACGCGGATCCGGCGCCGACCGCGCCCGAACATGGCAAGAGCGACGGCAAGCTGGAACCCGTCGAGGCGTCAATGCCACGCGGCGGGTTGCGGCCTTCGGCGCAGCTGGGGCTCAGCGTGGCGTTGCCGGGGATGGACGTGCTGCGCGACCTGCCGCTGGCCTATGGCTATGGCGCGCGGGCGCTGCCCGCCGCCGCGGGCGATGGCGTGACGGTCAGCAATATCTTCATGTTCTATGCCGGCCGCATGCGGCTGGATCTGCCCGACGAGGCGGCGCAGAACGCCTTGCTGACCGGGATCGGCGATGCCATTGCCGAAGCCGTCGCGACCGGCCCCGAGCCCTGGCTGAGCGACGGGACCGATATCTTCCCGCTGCCCGAACAGCGCGGGTTCCTGCAACTGGTGCCGATCACCGATGCGAAGGGCGCGGTGGTGCAGTTGCTGGGCGTCAATTACGGCGTCGCGGTGGTGCCGCAGGACGCGGCAGACTATCCCGATAACGATCTGATCCAGCGGCTGGATGAACCGGCCGTGCCGCCGGTCGTCGATGCCTCGGAGGGCGGGATGGAGGATTTGGCGGCGCTGGTCTGCACCGCTGCGCCGGATTGTTTTGACCGGTCGGCGGCGCAGCAGCGCCTGCTGGATCTGGCCCGGCCGATTGCCACCGAGAGGCTGGATGCGCGGGTCCACTGGGTTCCCTATGCCTTCGGGGCGGTGCCGATCCGGTCCACCTCGGATGTGATCGGGCATGTCCAGCACGGCCTTTTCGGCGCCATCGACGTTGTGCCGGCCAGCTGGCGGCGCGACGATGCCCAGGGCTGGCAGAGCGGCGACGAAAACTGCACGCTGCAGGGTCGGTATGAATATTGCCAGGTCGGTTTTGCCGAAGCCCCGGCCGAGGCGGGCGATGGCAGCCCGACCCTGTATCTGGCCGATCCGCTGCCCGGCGCGCCGCCCGAGGCGCAGCCGGAACAGGTGCGGGAATTCGTGCTGTATTATCAGGACGGGCTGAACCTGTGGGACGAGGGCAGCCGGATCTCCTGGAGATGGGATGACAAAAGGGGTGCCGAGGTCAAGGGCCTTGCCGGCTCGGCGCTGAAGATGGTGCCCGACTGCCTTGTCTGCGATGACAGCTATGACCGGGGCGAGCAGGGGGTGAATTATCGCTCGCCCGCCTTCGCGCAGGGGCTGTCGACGAACGGACTCAGGGTCGAGGCCAGCGACGACCTGAACGCGCTGACCTTCGCGCCCGATTTCTGGATCAGCCACCCCAATGCGATCAGGCTGCGGGCCTGCGCGGGGGAACAGGTGGTGATCCGGGTGGTCCATCCCGGCGGCCGCGCCCGGCAGCGCGCCTTCGTGATGAACGGGGCAGATTACGACGACCTGTTCCCCGGCTTCGGCTTTCCGCGCTCGGCCTTGCTGGCGCCGGGCAAGACCATCTCGGCCTGGCTGACGCCACGCATCGAGAAGGGCACCTATCTGTGGCATGACGGGCCGACGACGATCCGGTCAGGCGGGGTCTGGGGCCTGCTGGAGGTCGCCGGGAAAGAGCAATGCGCCTATCCGTTCTGATCCTCCTGTCGGGGCTGGCCCTCGCATCCGCGTCGGGCGCGCAGCCGCGCGCGGATCTGCGCCCGGCGCTGACCGCCTCGGTCGCCTTCACCGGCGCGGACGGGCGGGCGCTGGACCGGATCGACCCCGAGCAGCCCTTCGACATCACCGTCACCATTGCCAACAGCCTCGGCCGCGATCCGCCCGCCGGGCTGACGCTGGCCGGCTGGCTGCGGCCGGTCTCGGACAGCAATCTGGACTGCACCGAGGCCGCCCGCAGCTTTCTGGCCACCGCGCGCCTGCCCACCGGGGCGGTCAAGCTGAACGGGCCGGTGATCGGCGTGGCCAGCCGCGACGGCGCCTTCGTCATCGCCGACCCGGAACTGAACCTTGCCACCGCCAACCTGATGGGCGCGACGACCTTCGACAGCGTGCCCGCCAGCCTGGCCGCGGATATCGAGAACAGGCGATTTCTTGCGGCCTTTCCCGAGGCGGGCGAGGTCCGGGCGATCAATGTCCCGACCGCCCGCGCGACAGTGCTGGCGCGGGGGCTGTCGCGCCCCACCGCCGCATTCGCGGGGGCCGATGGCGCGATCTGGGTGCTGGATCAGGGCGCGGGAGCGGTGCTGCATGTCAGGCCGGGCGCGGCGCCGGTGAGGGTTCTGGACGGCGCGCACCGGCTGGTCCCGGCCATTGGCGGCGGCACCCTGGCGGCGGCGGGGGCCGAGACGACCGTGCTGCTGGATGCGGCCAGCGGAGAGGTGCTGCTGCGCCTTGACCAGGGCGCCGGCGACGCCGCCCCGCTGGATGATGAGACCGGCACCTATGCGCTGGCCCGGCTGCGGGGCGAGAGGGTCTGGATCCACTATCTGGACGCGCCCGAAAGCCCGGTCGAGGTGGTTCTGCCCGATCCGGCGACACGGCTGGTCGCCAGCATCGACGGGCGCTGGATGCTGGCCCATGATCCCGGCCGCCTGCAGCCGGCGGCGCTGATCGACGTGGCCAGCGGCAGCGCGGTTCAGCGCATCTCGACCGGGGTGCCGGTTTCGGAAATCGCCTTCACCGACCGCGCCGCCTATCTGATGCTGGCCGATCAGTCGCGGGTCGGCGTGCTGGATCTGGCCACGGTGTCGCCGGGCAAGCCCTCGATGCTGCGCGATGTCATGCTGGGACAGGCGCAGACGCCGCTGCGCGAGGGACCGGGGATGCTGGCCTCGCTCTGGCCGCAGCCGGGGATGCTGGCGGTGCATGCGCAGAACTATACCGGCTTTCTGATCCACGATTACAGCGTCATGGGCGACGCCCCGCCGATGAGCGCGCTGCGCCTGCGCGGCGGCATCCCGGCGCGTGTCGGCACCTTCGACCGGAGCTTTCGCGAGATCGCCACCGGCCGCTTCCGCACCTCGGCCATGCTGCCGGGGCCGGGCCGCTATGAGCTGGTGACGACGACCGGGATCGGCGCCCTGTCCTTCTGCGCCATGCTGCCCGAAACCATCGGCACGGCGCAGCCCGAAGCCCGACCCGGCACGCTGCGCGCGCGGCGCGACGCCGCCGATCCCTCGCGGGTGCATCTGCGCTTTCTGACCGAAGCCGGGGCGCCGGCCGCAGGCCACCGCCTGACCGTGCTGGTCAGCAGCCTGCGCAGCCCGTGGCGCGCGGTGGCGGAGCTGCGCCTCGATGCCGAAGGGCGCGCGACGCTGCCGGTCGCCGTGCCCGCCAACAGCCTTGCCGTCATCGCCGTCACGGCCTCGGACGGCGCGGGCTTTCACCCCCTGATGCTGGAGACACCATGACCCGTTCCCCGATCCCGACCCTCGTGGCAATCGCGCTGGCCGCAGGCGCGGCCGGCGCCCATGGCACCATGCAAGAGGACATGGAGGGCCATGACATGTCGCAGATGACCATGACCCCCGGCCAGATGCAAAGCAATGCGCAAGAGACCCTGGCCCCGCCCGATATCCCGGTCACCGACGCCGATGGCCGGACCGAGGGCTTCGTCGCCCGGATGCGCGATGCCGGCCCGGTGATCGTCAGTTTCATGTATACCGAATGCGACACGGTCTGCGACATCACCAACGGCATCCTTTACGGCGTCGATCAGGAACTGGCCGGCGGCGACGATCGGATCACGCTGGTCAGCCTCAGCATCGACCCGGCCAATGACACGCCCGCCGCCCTGCGCAAGACGGCCGATGAATTCGCCGCCAGCCCGCGCTGGCTGTGGCTGACGGCGG
This sequence comes from Paracoccus halophilus, assembly GCF_000763905.1. Classification (GTDB taxonomy): domain Bacteria; phylum Pseudomonadota; class Alphaproteobacteria; order Rhodobacterales; family Rhodobacteraceae; genus Paracoccus; species Paracoccus halophilus. Next base: position 2,003 of record NZ_JRKN01000027.1, on the reverse strand, counting down.
GGCAGCGCGGCACCTCGCCGCTGCTGGACAGTCTGGGCGTCGCCTTCGACAGTATCGAGACGCATGACCCGATGTTCCTGATCGGGGATTTCTGTTCGAACCGCTTCACCCGCGTGATCGGCATCCCCGAGCCCGAGGCGCTGATCGCGATGGCCCGCGACGTGCCGGAATGCGCCGCGTCCTGATCGCGCTGTTGTGGTGCGGCGCGGCCGCGGCCGAGACGCCGGGCGAGGCGCTGTTCCTGCGCGGCGCGGGGGCCGAGGCGATCATCGGCGGCGGCGCGGTGCGCCTGCCCGCCAGCCGTTTCGCCTGCGCCGGCTGTCACGGCGCCGATGGCGAGGGCCGGGCCGAGGGCGGCACCGCCTTTCCGGCGATCCACTGGTCGGCGCTGACCGCGCGCGCCGCGCCCTATGACGCGGCGGCGGTGCTGCGGGTGCTGCGCGAGGGGGTTGCGCCTGACGGGCGGGTGCTGGGCTCGGCCATGCCGCGCTATGAGGCGCCGCCCGGCGTGATGGAATCGCTGGTCGCGCATCTGCGCGGGCTGAAGGCCGCGGGCGAGGCGATCGGCTCCGACCGGATCCGGGTTCTCGCCTCGGGCGATGCGGCGCTGGATGCGGGTTTCGCCGCCGCCGCGGCGCGTTTCAACGACCGCGGCGGGGCCTATGGCCGGCGGCTGGAACTGGTCGAGGGCGGCCCGGGCATCGCGCTGGCCGGACTGGCCGAGGCGGTCGCGCCCCGGCTGACCGAGGCCTGCACCGATGCCCTTCTGACCGCCATGCGGCAGGCCGGGGTGACGGATTTCGCGCAGATCGGCGGTCGCCCGGCGGATGTCGCCTATCGCGCGCGGGCGGTCGGGCTGACACTGACCGACAGGGCAGAGGATATCCTGGCGATGGCGGCGCCGGAGAGGGGTGCGGCGGGGCGGCATTACTATGGCTGCCTCGACGTGCTGGGGCCGGTGGCCGGCGCGCTGGTGGCCGAGGGCAGTCGCCTCACCATCGCCCTGCCGGACCGCGCGGCGTTCGACTGGGCGCGGGCCGGGGGCCATGACCGCCAGGCGATGCGCGGCTATACGCTGGGCGGGCTTCTGGGCCAGGCCGCGCGCGACGCCGGCCGCCGCACCACCGGCGCCAAGCTGACCGAGGCCGCCCGCGCGCTGCCGGTGGCGATCGAGGTGATCAGCCTGCCCTGATGCCGGGGCCGCGCACCCCTCAGAAGGCGCGGCGCAGCGCGATCTCGAAGTTCCGCCCGGCGCCGGCCCGGTCAAATTTTCGCGGTCGGTGACATTTTCGATGCTCCTGTTCGCCGTGACACGGTGTTGTTTCAGAACTCTGTCGGTGAAGGAGTCATAGCGCGAATCCATGCGGTTAGAGGACCGGCATGAGCAAACCATCCCCGCCCGCTACCGCACCGCGAACTGGTCCAGCGACACTGCTTCGCTGCGCAAGCGCGGATCACTGTTGATCTGGTTGGACAAGGAGATGACCTGGCTCGCGCCGCATGATGGCAGCCCCGGTCGTCCTGCGGTGCTCCTGGATGCGGCGATCCAGTTCTGTCTTTCGATCAAGGTCCTGTTCAGGCTGCCACTCAGGCAGACTGCCGGGATGGTCGCCAGCCTGCTGCGTCTTGCCGGGCTGGACTGGCCCGTCCCGGATTGTACGACCCTGTGCCGCCGTCAGAAGACCTTGCAGGTCCAGATCCCGTGTCGCCGGGCCGATGGGCCTGCTCGTCGACAATGCGGCGCGAGCGCGCCACCGGTTCAAGCGCCGCGCCGAATGGGCTCAAGTTCCTCGGAGACGGTGAATGGCAGGCTCGCAAGCACGGTGTTCAGGGTCGACGCCAATGGCGCAAGGTCCATCTGGCGATGGATACCGCCGCCTCCGACATCAGAGGGTCACGTCCGTCAATTTGGTGTAACTTCCGGGATGGCCTGAGGTCATGATCAGGCTGCTTTCGTAGTGATGCTGAGAATGGGGTCGATCTCCTCCTTGTCGATCTGGGCG
>NZ_JRKN01000026.1 GCF_000763905.1 Paracoccus halophilus | reverse complement strand
GTTCAGGTCTCGGCCTCGGTCGCCGCGTCGGCGGGATTGACCATGGCATCCAGGATGCCGGGCAGGTCGATGACGCCGATCACCTTGCCCGAGACGTCGCAGACCTGCGCGCTGGAGACGCCCTCCCGGGTCATGCGGCGCGCCACGAGATCCAGCTTCGACCGCGCCTTGACCCGAAAGGGCGGCAGCGCGGCGCCGTCCGGGACCGGGCCGGCAACGGTCGCGGCCTCGATGATGCGGCCGCGATTCACCTCGCGCACGAATTCCGCGACATAGGAATTCGCCGGGCTCAGCACGATCTGCTGGCCGGTGCCGATCTGCTCCATCGCGCCGTCGCGCAGGATCGCGATCTTGTCGCCAAGCCGCAGCGCCTCGTCCAGATCATGGGTGATGAAGATGACGGTCTTGCGCAGTTCCGCCTGCAGTTCCAGCAGGATGCCCTGCATATCGACCCGGATCAGCGGGTCCAGCGCGGAAAACGCCTCGTCCATCAGCAGGATCTCGGCGTCATTGGTCAGCGCGCGGGCCAGACCGACGCGCTGCTGCATGCCGCCCGACAGCTGCTTGGGATAATATTCCTCATAGCCTTTCAGCCCGACCCGCTCGATCCAGTGGCGGGCGCGCCGCTCGGCCTCGGGCCGGTCAAGGCCGCGGATATCCAGCCCGTAGGTCGTGTTGCGCAGGACCGTGCGATGCGGCAGCAGGGCGAATTTCTGGAACACCATCGCGGTTTTGCGGCGCCGGAATTCGCGCAGCTGATCGCGCGACATGGTGACCACGTCGCCGCCGTCATAAAGCACCTGCCCCGCCGTCGGCCGGATCAGCCCGTTGATATGACGGATCAGCGTCGATTTGCCCGAGCCGGACAGGCCCATGATGACGGTGATCCGGCCCTCGGGGATGGTCAGGTTGATGTCCTGCAGGCCCAGCACATGGTTGTGACGCTCGTTCAGTTCGGTCTTGCCCAGACCGGCCTTGACGGCATCGACATGGTGGGCGGCATCCGGGCCGAAGATCTTGTAGAGATCGCGGATTTCGATATCGCTCATTTGCCGGCCTCGGTGTGTTTCTGCAGCCGCTTGCCATAGGCCTGCGTGGTGCGATCCATGATGATCGCGATGGCGACGATGGCGAGCCCGTTCATCACCCCCATGGTGAAATACTGGTTGTTGATCGCCTGCAGCACCGGCTGGCCCAGCCCCCGCACCCCGATCATCGAGGCGACGACGACCATCGACAGGCTCATCATGATGGTCTGGTTGACGCCGGCCATGATGGTGGGCAGCGCCAGCGGCAATTGCACGTCGCGCAGCTTTTGCCAGCTGCCCGAGCCAAAGGCCTCGGCCGCCTCCAGCACATCGGGGGCGACATGGCGGATGCCCAGATTGGTCAGCCGGATCACCGGCGGGATGGCATAGATCACCACGGCGATCACGCCCGGCACCTTGCCAAGGCCGAAGATCATCACCACCGGGATCAGATAGACAAAGCTGGGCATGGTCTGCATCATGTCGAGGATCGGCGTGACGATGGCGTTCATGCGGTTCGACTGCGCCATCAGGATGCCCACCGGGATGCCCACAACCACCGCGATCAGCGTGCAGACGGCGACCATGGCGACGGTGCGCATGGTGTCCTCCCACATGCCGAAATAGCCCACGATCAGCAGCGCGATCACCGCGCCAAGCGCGATCCGCCAGCTGCGGCTCAGCGCCCAGATGCCCGCTGCCAGAACCGCCAGAACCAGGATCCAGGGCGAATCGATCAGCAGGTTCTCGATGGCGGTCAAAAGCGTTTGCAGCGGCGAAAACAGGCTTTCAAGCGTTTCGCCCCAGGCACGGGTAAAGTCGCGGAATGCGCCGTCGATCGCAATGCGCAGCTCGCGCAGATCGGAACGGCTCATTTCCGGGAACCGGATCAGGTCCATATGAAATTCTTTCCTTCGGAAACGGAAATGGGCAAGGCCGCCCCGGCGGCCCTGCCCGGCAAAGCGCGTCGTCCCCGGAGGTTCAGAGCGCGGATCTGACTTTCTCCGCGACCTCGTCCGGGACCCATTGCGTCCAGAGCTCCTCCTGGGTTTCAAGGAAGCGATAGGCGCCGTCCTCGTTGCTGGCCTGGTTCTCGGACATCCAGGACAGCATCGCGTTCACCGTGTCATTGGTCCAGGCGCGCGCCTTGACGTAATCCATGGCCGGGCCGGCCTTTTCCGAGAATTCCCGCGTCACGGCGGTATAGACGTCGGACACCGGCCATTCGGTCACCTGCGGGTCAAGGCAATCCGCCTGCACGATGCATTTGTCCCAGCGTTCGCGGTCGAATTCCGCCTGCAGGTCCAGCCGGGTCATGTCGTATTTGCCCAGGATCGCGGTCGGCGCCCAGTAATAGCCCAGCCAGCCCTCCTGACGGTTGAAGGCGCGGGCGATCGAGCCGTCCAGCCCCGCCGCCGAGCCGGTATCGACCAGCTCGAAGCCCTTTTCATCGGCCTTGGCGCCCATATACTGGTTTTTGTTGATCAACTGGCAGGCCCAGCCCGAGGGGCAGCCGAACCAGGCGCCCTTGCTGCTGTCCTCGGCGCCGGGGAACAGTTCGGGCCGGGCCAGCGCGTCCTCGAGCGTCCTGATCCCCTCTTTCTCGGCCAGCCAGGTGGGAATCCAGATCCCCTCGACCCCGCCATCGGTCAGGATCTGCGCGGCGATGACGATGCGCCCCTCGGCCACGGCCATGTCCAGCGGCTCCTTGACCGCATTGACCCAGAGTTCGGGCGCCATGTCGGGCTCGGCCTTTTCGTTCATCGAGGTAAAGGTCGGCATGGTATCGCCGGCCACCAGCGCGACCTCGCAGCCGTAACCCTCTTCCAGGATGATCTTGTCCACCCAGGCCGCCAGCCCGGCCGAGGCCCAGTTCATTTCCGCGATGGAAATCCTGCCGCAATCCTCGGCTGCCAGCGCGGGGACCGACAGACCCAGAAAGGCAAGCGTGGTCGAAGCAAGAATCTTGCGCATGAAAGACGTTCTCCAGTTTTCATCTGCCCCTGATGGCGGGGCGTGCGAAGCAGGCCGGACGATCGGGTCGCCGGACGATTCGCGGGCCATTCTGCGGCCCTGTTTCACTTCTGGCACTGCACGGGCAGCGCCCCGGGATGGGGCGGACTATACAGGCGGCGACCGGAAAATCAAAGGCCCGGCACGGCAATCCGCCGATGCCGGGCGCCGGTTCAGCCCCGGCTCAGCCGCAGGCGCGGCAGCGATGCCGCGGCCGCAAGCCAGGCAAAAGCCGCGCAAAGCGCGATGGCGGGAACCATGGTGGCGGCGCTGTTGTCCAGAAACGGCCCGGTCAGGGCGATCATCAGCCCGCCGGTCAGCATCTGGATCGTGCCGCCCAGGGACGAGGCCAGCCCGGCAATGTCGGGATGCGGGTCCAGCGACATGACCATGGTCGTGGGCATGACCAGCCCCAGACAGGCATTGGCGACAAGCAGCCCCGCGATCACCACCGGCAGGGCGTCGATCCCGGCCAGAACCAGCCCGGCCAGCAAGAGCGCCAGCGCGGCAAAGCCGGTGATGGCAAGCGAGATGACGCGCTCCATCCCGAACCGACCGGCCAGCCGGCCGGCGAATTGCGAGGCCGAGAAAAAGCCGATCGCATTGACCGCGAAGGCCAGCGAAAAGCCGGTCGGGCCAAGCCCGTATTGCCGCGTATAGACAAAGCTGGCCGAGGCCAGAAAGACGAAAAAGCTGGCCATGCCAAAGCCGCCGATCATCGTCAGCCCGACGAAATGGCGATCCGACAGCAGCCTGCGCGCGCCGCTTGCCATGGCCGCCAGACGGATCGGATGGCGATGGCGCGCGCCCAGCGTCTCGGGCAGGCAGAACACGATCAGCAACAGGCTGACCAGCCCGGCGCCGGCCAGCACGAAAAAGATCTCGCGCCAGCCGCCCATGGTCATCACCGCCGAGCCGGTCAGCGGCGCCAGCATCGGCGATACCGAGATCACGATCATGATCGCCGCCATCATCCGCGCCGCGTCGGGGCCGGTCGCCAGATCGCGGATCACCGCGCGCGGCACCACCATCAGCGTCGCGGCGCCGAAACCCTGCACGGCGCGCGCCGCGATCAGCCATTGGATCGAGGGCGCCATGCTGGCCGCGACCGTCGCCGCCAGAAAGATCGCGACCCCGATCAGCAGCGGGATCTTGCGCCCCACCGCGTCGGCCATCGGCCCGTAAAACATCTGCGCGATGCCGAAGGCGACGAAATACGAGGTCAATGTCAGCGCCGCCATGGCCTCGGTCGTGCGCAGATCGGTCGCGACCTGCGGCAGCGCGGGCAGATACATGTCGATGGCAAAGGGCCCGACGGCGGAAAGCAGGCCCAGCAGCAGGGCCATGCGGAACAGGGGATCACGCATCCTGTAACCTGTCATTCTGATATGGGAAATGGGGGCGCGGAATCGCACCGAAGGATCATGCCGCCGCCTTGCCCGATCCTGTGCCAGTTTTCCGCGTCGCGCGCAACCCGCAACCGGCGCGCCGCGCCCCCCGCCGGAACGCCAAGACGGGCGCGACTGATGCGCGCCCGCCCGGCTGTTCCCCGTTATTGTGACTGGCTCGGGGTTTCAGAAGCTGAAGTCGTCCGCGCCAAGGCTGTTCAGGCGCGTGTCCTCGATGATCAGCCGGCTCGAGCCGACGCTGAGCACCACATCGTCGCCGGCCTGCCGCATGGCGCCGCGCACATCCGAGAAGCTGTCGAAACGGTCAAAGGCCTGCAGGTTGATCCGGTCGTCATCATCCTCGAAATCGGTGATCCGGTCGCGGCCGCCGTGAAAGATGAACACATCCCCGCCTTCGCCGCCGGTCATCGTGTCGTTGCCGGCGCCGCCGGACAGCGTGTCATTGCCCTCGTGCCCGATCAGGCGGTCGTTGCCGGCCTGGCCGAAGATGCGGTCATCGCCCTCGCCGCCATAGACGACATCATTGCCGGCGCCTGCGCGGATGCTGTCATTGCCTTCGCCGGCGGTGATCACGTCGACGCCGCGGCCGGTGATGATCACGTCATTGCCTTCGCCGGCATTGATGCGGTTGTTGCCATTGCCGGCATAGATATTGTCATTGCCTTCGCCGGCATTGATCGTGTCATTGCCCGAACCGGCGTGGATCCTGTCATTGCCGCCGCTGTCGACGACGCGGTTATGGCCGTGGCCGGCATTGATGCGGTCATTGCCTTCGCCGCCATCGATATAGTCATTGCCGTTGCGGCCCAGGATGTAGTCGTCGCCCGACCGCCCGAACAGCCGGTCTGCGGCATTGGTCCCGATGATCCGGTTGTCGTCGTCATTTCCGCGAATGGTCGCCATGGTGTTGCTCCGTCACTGTGTCTTCCGGCGGGTAGGATGATCGCTGTCCGCATCCGGCTGCCGGTTTGGCCGGGATGGAACCGTGAAATCCTGCTTCGAATTCCGATGCGATTACGCGTCGGCCCGGCAGTTATTCCCCGAATGCGAAAATTTCTTGAAACAGGGCAAAGGCCGGCAGTCGCCCGCCGATGGCTCAGCCCCGGGCGTCGATGCCCAGGGCCGAGGCTTCCTCGGCCGGGGTCAGGGGCGCGCCGGCGCCAAGATCGCGCAGCGCCGCCTCAAGCGAGACATCGCCCGAGGCGGGCACATAGCCGCTTTGTTCGCCCTCGATCACGGCGGCGAACCGTCCCTGCCATCCCTCGGCCTCGCGGCAGGCCAGAACGATGCGGATGCGCGCATCCCGCAAGGTTTCGTATTCGCGGCAGAACTGGCCCTGCTCGGTCGTGAACGAGGCGATCATGGTCAGTTCGGCCCCGTCCTCCAGGGCCCGGGTTTCGCCCGAAGGCAGGCTCTCGAGCGCCGCCAGCTCGGCCGCCGGGATCGCGGCGGGGCCGGCATCGGGCCAGAGCCACCATCCCAGCCCGACCACCGCCAGCGCGACCGAGGCCGCCGCCGCCAGCAAGGGTCGGCGGTTCAGGTTGGCCGGTTGCGACAGCGGCGCGGGCCGCAAGCTGCCGGCGCGGATCATCGCGGCCAGCGGATCCTCGCCCCCGATGGCGGGGCGGGCGCGGGCCGCCTCGGCCAGGATCTGGCGGGTGCGCACGAAACGCTCATAGCGCGCGGCAAGCAGGGGGTCGGCCGCGACCGCCTTCTGGATATCGCCCGCCGCGGCGGGGTCCAGTTCGCCATCCGCTAGCGCCATGAGGGTTTCGTCACTGATCTGCATTAGGGTTTTTCCGTCCGGTTTCCGCACCGTCAGGGATATACGCGCGGGGTCTCATTTTATTCCCAGTTTTTCGGCCAGCGCCAGCCGGGCCCGCGAAAGCCTGCTCATCACCGTGCCCTTGGGGATGCCCAGGATATCCGCCGTTTCGGCATAGGACATTTCCTCGACACAGACGAGATGCAGCACCTCGCGCTGTTCCTGCGGGATCCCGGCCATCGCGGCCTCGACCGATTGCAGCATCAGCCGCGCCTCGATCGCCGGGCCGGGGTCGGTGGCGACGATATCGGGCATCTCGAACAGATCGACGCGGGTGCCGGCGCTGCGGTTGCGGCGCGTCATGTCGATCCAGGCATTGCGCATGATGCGAAACAGCCAGGGCTCCAGCCGCGCCTTGGGATCGAAGCTCGCCTGCTTGGCGATCGCGCGCTCGACGGTGATCTGCACGAGATCATCGGCCACGTCCCCCTTGCGCGACAGCGACAGCGCAAAACGGCGCAGATTGGGCAGCAATGCGATCAGGTTTTCGCCGAATGCCGCATCCATGATAACACCGTAATTGCGAAAAAATTCCCTTCCGGTGGAATAATATGTAGGGCAAATCGTAAATGTCCAGAAACCCGCCCGACGGAGAAGGCAATGACCCGCATCCTGCTGGCCGCGCTGGCCCTGATCGCCATGTTTCTGGCCGATCTGCCCCCCGATCTCGGCGGTTTCTCGCCGGTCACGGCGGCCTGGGCGGATGACGACGACGATGACGGCGGCGACGATGATGATGACGATGACGACGGGCCCAGGCGGCGGCGGCCGGTGCCGGTCCGGCGCCCGCAGGCGGTCGTGCCGCCGCCGCCCTTCGCGCCCGACGAGGTGATCGCGCGCGGCCTGTCCGAGGCGGATCTGCAAGCGCTGCAGGCGGCCGGCTTTCGCGAATTGCGCCGCAGCCCGCTTTCGTCCGGGGAAACCCTGTCACGGCTGCGCAAACCCGCCGCCATGCCGCTGGTTGAGGCGCGCGACATGGTGCGGGGGCTGGAATCGGTCGCGACGGCGGATCTCAACCATTATTACCGGCCGGGCAATGGCGAGGAATGCGTGGGCGGGGTCTGCCCGATCCGCAACATGATCGACTGGCCGGTCAATACCGCCGGCTGCGGCACGCCGCCCCGCATCGGCATGGTCGATACCGGCCTGAACGAGGGCCATGACGCGCTGGCCCCGGCGCGGCTGCGGCTTTACCGGCTTGACCGCGATCAGGGCGATCAGCCCTCGGACCTGCTGCATGGCACCTCGGTCGCGGCGCTGCTGGTCGGGGCGGCCGACAGCCGCACGCCGGGGCTGGTGCCGCAGGCCGAGCTGATCGCGGTCGACGCCTTTTACAAGGCCGGCAATGACGAGCGCGCCGATGCCTATGCGCTGGTCGAGGCGCTGGATTACCTTGCCGCGCAGGATGTGGCGATCATCAACCTGTCGCTGGCCGGACCCTTCAACCTGGCGCTGGCGCGGCAGGTCAAGCGGCTGGACGAGATGGGCATCGTCATGGTCGCGGCGGCCGGCAACGGCGGCCCGGCGGCCAAGCCCGCCTATCCGGCCGCCCTGCCCTCGGTCATCGCGGTGACCGCCGTGGACCGGCGCGGCCAGATCTATCGCCGCGCCAATCGCGGCGAGCATATCGACATTGCCGCGCCGGGGGTCGAGGTCTGGACCGCCGCCTCGGTCCGCGGCGCGCGCACCCGCACCGGAACCTCGTATGCGGCGCCCTTCGTCACGGCGGCCATCGCGCTGCTGTTGCAGGAAAACCCGCAGATGACGCCGTTCCAGATCCGCGAGCGGCTGCGCTTCTCGGCCCGCGATCTGGGGCAGGCGGGGCATGACGAAGTGTTCGGCTACGGGCTGCTCTTGCCGCCCAACCCCTGCGGCTGACGGCGCGGCTCTGGCATCCGCGGCGGCGCGGATGCTAGCCTGCGCGCAACCAGTTCCGACGCCGGGGGCATGAGATGACGGGAACCGACAAGACGCCGCTGCTGGCCGTGCTGGCCACCGGCGGCACCATCGCCAGCCGCAAGGACAGCCATGGCGCCGCCCGGCCCGGTCTGACGGCGCGGGATCTGCTGGCGATCCTGCCGCCGATCCCGGCAAGGCTGCGGCCAAGGGAATTGCTGGCCAAGGATTCCTCGTGCCTGACGCTGGCCGACATGCAGGCGATCAGCGATGCGGTGGGCGCCGAACTGGCCGATCCCGAGATTGCCGGGATCGTCGTGCTGCACGGCACCGACGCGATGGAGGAGACCGCCTTTCTGACCCTGTTGCAGCATGCGCCCGAAAAGCCGGTGATCTTTACCGGCGCGCAATTCGCCTCGGACCACCCGCGATCGGACGGGGCGGGCAACCTTGCCGATGCCCTGAATCTGGCCGCCGATGCGGCGCGGCCGGGCGTCGCGCTGGCTTTCGGCGGGCGGGTGCTGCCGATCCGGGGGCTATATAAATCCGCCTCGGATTGCGCCGAGGCCTTTGCGCTGGCGGTGGATGAGGCGATGCCCCGCCTGAGCCCCCTGCCCGCCCCGGTCGCCGGCATCCGCGTCGATATCGTCGCGGTCCATCCCGGCGGCGATGCGCTGCATCTGGATGCGAGCCTTGCCGCCGGGGCGCAGGGGATCGTGCTGGCCGCGCTAGGCTCGGGCAATGCCTCGCCCGAGATCGTCGCCGGCATCGCTCGCGCGACCGCGCAGGCCGTGCCGGTTGTCACCTCGAGCCGCGTCCCCCGGGGCCTTCTGGCGCCTGTCTATGGCGGCGGCGGTGGCGGGCATGACATGCGGCTGGCCGGCGCCATTCATGCGCGGCTGCTGCGCCCCGGTCAGGCCCGCATCCTGCTGGCCGCGATGCTGGCGAATGGCCGGCCGGCCGAAGAGATCCGCGCCGCGTTCGAGACGCAATGACGGCTCAGAACGCGAAGGGTTCGACGGTGACCCGGCGGCCCAGGGTAAAGGCATCCGCGACCAGCACCATCGGCGACAGGTCCACATCCGAGGCGTTTTCGCCCAAGAGGCGCGCCATCTGCGCATAAAGCGCGGGATATTCGCCCATGATCGTGTCCGCGCCGCCCGCCGGCTGGCCGTCGATCTCCAGCAGGTTGCCGCCCATGCGCAGGGCCAGGTGGCCGCGATCCGTGCGGAACTCCATGTCCCAGGTCTGCGGCCCCTCCTGGCGGAAATCGAAATCGGCCGTGATGCCTTGCGTCATTTCCAGCCGCGCCGCGATCGGGGCGTCGCGATTGGCGGGAAAATCCAGCTCGGCCCCGGTCAGATGCACCGGCTCGGGCAGGATATGGGTCAGGATCGACAGCGCGTTGATGCCGGGATCGAACACCCCCATGCCCCCCGCCGCAAAGATCCACTCCTGCCCCGGATGCCATTTGCGCACATCCTCGCGCCAGGTGATGCGGCCGCTTTCGATGCGGCGGTCGCCCAGCCAGCGACGGGCGGCGGCCACGGCATGGGCCTCGCGCGAATGCCAGGTGGCGAACAGCGTCACGCCCTGCGCGCGGGCCAGGTCGCGCAGCGCATGCACCTCGGCCAGGGTGGCGCCGGGCGGTTTTTCCAGCATCACATGGCGCCCGGCCCGCAGCGCCGCCTGCGCCACGTCAAAGCGCGGCACCGGCGGCAGGCAGAGCGAAACCACGCCGATATCGGGCCGCGCCTCCAGCATATCCTCGATCCGGGTGAAACCCTCGACCCCATCGACGCGGCCTTGGCGCGAAACCGTCGCCGCCAGCTCCCAATCCGGGGATGCGGAAATCGCCGGAACATGCTGATCCAGCGCGATCTTTCCGATTCCGACAAGCGCGATCCGGGTCAATGGCTGTGCTTTCCGACTTCGCGGCCGCGGCAGCCTTTCAGGAAATCGAAATCCGCGCCGGTATCGGCGCCCTCGACATGCTCATGAAACAGTTGCGCATAGCCGCCAACGGGTATCGGCACAGGATTTTCCCATTCGGCCAGACGGCGGGCGATTTCCTCGTCGCTCAGGTCCAGATGCAGCCGGCGGTTCGGCACGTCCAGCTCGATCATGTCGCCGCTGCGCACGATGGCCAGCGGCCCGCCCCGCGCCGCCTCGGGCGAGGTATGCAGGATGACGGTGCCGTAAGCCGTGCCGGACATGCGCGCATCCGAGATGCGCACCATATCGGTGATGCCCTTTTTCAGCACCTTGGGCGGCAGGCCCATATTGCCGACCTCGGCCATGCCCGGATAGCCGCGCGGGCCGCACATCTTCAGCACCATGACGCTGTTTTCGTCGATCTCCAGCGCGTCGTCGTTGATCCGCGCCTTGTAATCGTCGATATCCTCGAAGACGACGGCCGGGCCGCGATGGGTCATCAGATGCGGACTGGCGGCCGAGGGTTTCAGCACCGCCCCATCGGGCGCAAGGTTCCCGCGCAGCACCGCGATGCCGCCATGCTCGGTCAGCGGCTTGTCGGCGGGCAGGATCACCTCCTCGTTCCAGTTCCGCGCGTCCTTGACCTCGTCCCACATGGTCTGACCGGAGACGGTCAGCGCGTCCCTGTTCAAAAGCCCCGCCTCGCCCAGCCGTTTCAGCACCACGGGCAGGCCGCCGGCATAAAAGAACTCTTCCATCAGATATTTGCCCGAGGGCATCAGGTTCACGATGGTCGGCACGTCGCGGCCCAGCCGGTCCCAGTCCTCCAGCGTCAGATCGACGCCGACGCGGCCGGCCAGCGCCAGCAGGTGAATGACGGCATTCGTCGAGCCGCCGATGGCGCCATTGGTGCGGATCGCATTCTCGAAAGCGGCGCGGGTCATCACGTCGCTGGGCTTCAGATCGTCCTTGACCATCTGCACGATGCGCCGGCCGGTCATCTGCGCCATGACGCGGCGGCGGCTGTCCACCGCCGGGATCGCGGCATTGCCCGACAGCGCCATGCCAAGCGCCTCGGCCATGGAGGCCATGGTGCTGGCCGTGCCCATGGTGTTGCAGGTCCCGGTCGAGCGGCTCATCGCCTGCTCGGCCTCAAGGAAATCGTCCTGCGTCATCTCGCCGGCCTTCACCGCCTCGCTGAACTTCCACAGATGCGTGCCCGAGCCGATCCGCTCACCGCGAAACCAGCCGTTCAGCATCGGCCCGCCGGTCACCACGATGGACGGAATATCGGTCGAGGCCGCGGCCATCAGCAGGCTGGGCGTGGTCTTGTCGCAGCCGACCATCAGCACGGCCCCGTCGATGGGCTGGCCGCGCATCGCCTCTTCGACCGCCATGGCGGCGAGGTTGCGATACATCATCGCGGTCGGGCGAAAGGTGTTCTCGCTGGCGGAAAACACCGGCACCTCGACCGGAAAGCCGCCGGCTTCCCAAATCCCGGCCTTCACCTTTTCGGCCAGTTCGTTCAGATGGCCGTTGCAGGGGGTCAGGTCGGACCAGGTGTTCATGATGCCGATGACCGGGCGGCCATCGAACAGATCATGCGGATAGCCCTGATTTTTCAGCCAGCCGCGATGATAGATCGTGTCGCGGGAATCGCCGCCATACCAGTGCTGGGACCGCAGCTTGCGCGGCCAGGGTGCGGGGGTGAATGTCTTGCTCATGGCGGGACCTCTGCACAACCGGCGATGCCTGACCCTGGCGCGCCACGCCGGGGGGCGGGCAACGGGCCTGATTTGGTCTAGCAACAAAACGACATGCTGGTAAAATTACTTGTTCCACGTTTTGCATACCGGAAACGATATATCCATGCCGCCCGCCCGCCTGATGCTGAAACCCGCGCAATTGCGCCTGATCCAGCAGATCGCCGAACATGGCCAGCTGCAACTGGCGGCCGAGACGGTCGGCATGACCCAGCCCGCCGCCTCGCGCATGCTGGCCGAGGCGGAAAGCCGGGTCGGCGCGCAACTGTTCATCCGCCAGCCCAAGGGGATGGTCCCGACCGAGATCGGCCAGGCGGTGCTGCGCCGCGCCCGGGTGATCCTGCGCGAGATGCTCAGCATGGCCGCCGATGTCACCGCCTTGCGCAGTGGCGAGGGCGGCGCGATCCGGGTCGGCGCGGTGACCGGACCGGCGGTCAGCTATCTGGTCTCGGCCATCCGCGAGGTCAAGCAGACCGCGCCCGAGGCCGATATCACGGTCGATGTCATGCCCTCGCGCGACCTGCTGGGCCATCTGGCGGCCGGAGAGATGGATTTCGTGCTGGCGCGGCTTTTGCCCGAATTCGACGGCCAGGATTTCAACATCCTGCCGATGCGCGACGAAAAGGTCTGTTTTCTGGCCCGGGCCGATCACCCGCTGAGCCGCCGCGACCGGGTCGCCCTGCCCGAGCTGATCGGGCATGAATGGATCATGCAGCAGCGCGGCGCGCCGATCCGTCAGGCGGCGCTGGCGGCATTCGCCGATGTCGGCCTGACCGAGCCGCGCAATATCGTCTCAAGCCCCTCGCTCCTGCTGACCATCGCCTATCTGGCGCAAAGCGACGCGATCACGCCGATGTCCGAGGAAATGGCCGAATTGCTGGTCCGCCCGCCGGTCAGCGCCGGCTTCGCGATCCTGCCGGTGCGCCAGGATATCCGCGTCTCGCCCTATTACCTGCTGGACCTCAAGCGCCGGCCACTGTCGCCGCTGGCGCAGCGGCTGCGCGACAGGCTGGCCGCCATGTCGCGCCGCGCCGCGCCGGGCTGAGGTCGGGCACCGGGAGGGGCGCCGTCAGCCCTTGCCGCCCCGGGGGCCGGTCTTGCGCAGGGGTTTCGCCTCGCCGCCACGCGCGGGCTTGCCGGCGGATTTATGCGATTTGAAGCCCTTGGCGCGGGACGGACGGCCATCGGCCGCCGTCTCGGCCTTGCCCGGACGCGCCGGGCCGCCATGCGACTTGAACCCGGCGGCACGCGGCGCGGGTTTGCCGCCCGCCTTGTCCTTATGCGCCTGTTTTTTCGAGGTGCTCCAGCGGGCCTTGCGCGCGGGTTCGGCAGGCTCGGCCCGAGACTCGACAGGCCGGGACTCGAAAGGCCGGGGGCTGGCAGCGGGTTTCGCCCGGGCCCTGACCGGCGCCGGATCGGGTGCCGGTTCCACGGCGGCGGGCCGGTGCCGCGGCGCCTGTCCGCGCGGCGGTTTGCGCGCCGCGCCTGCGTCCTGCGGCCGGCCGGGGGCGTCGAAAACCGGCTCGGTTTCCATCCGGCGCATGGTCAGGCCGGCTTCCAGTTCGGTGCTCTCGCCGAAATTCGGCGCCACGGCGGCGGCGATCTGGACGAATGTCTGGTCGGTCCTGACCCGGATCGCGCCGATCTCGTCGCGGGTGATGCCGCCCGCCTCGCAGATCTTGGGCAGAAGCCAGCGCGCCTCGGCCCGGCCGGAATGCCCGACCGAGAGCAGGAACCAGACCGAAGGCCCGAATTCGCCCCGCTCGCGCGGCGCGGCGGGGGCGGCGTGGGTCGCGGTATCGGCCAGTTCCTCGGGCGCGGGGCGGCCCTCGCGCCACAGCCGCACAAAGGCCGAGGCGACATGTTCCGCCCCAAACCGTTCCAGAAGCGTGGCCGCCAGCCCGGCCTCATCCCCCGGCGCCTCGTTCAGCGCCGGATGGTCCAGCAAGCGGGTGTCGTCGCGCGCCTGCACCTCTTCGGCCGAGGGCGCCTTGCCCCATTCCGCGACCAGCCTGGCGCGCTGCAACAGCCGCTGCGCGCGCTTGTATTCCGATGCCGGCACGATCAGGACCGAGGTCCCCTTGGCCCCTGCCCGGCCGGTCCGGCCGGAACGGTGCAGCAGCGTGTCGGGATTGGTCGGCAGATCGGCATGGATCACCAGTTCCAGCCCCGGCAGATCAATGCCGCGCGCGGCGACATCGGTCGCGATGCAGACCCGCGCCCGGCCGTCGCGCAGCGCCTGCAGGGCATGGCTGCGTTCCTGCTGGCTAAGCTCGCCCGACAGGGCCACGACCTTGAAACCGCGATTGCCCATCCGCGCCAGCAGATGGTTCACATTGGCGCGGGTCTTGCAAAAGATGATCGCCCGCTCGGCCTCATAGTACCGCAGGGTGTTGAAGATCGCGTGCTCGCGGTCGCGGGGCAGGACCGACATGGCGCGATATTCGATATCGCCATGCTGGCGCGCCTCGCCAATGGCGCTGATGCGCAGCGCGTCGCGCTGGAAATCCTGGGCCAGCGCCTCGATCGCGGGGGGCACGGTGGCGGAAAACAGCAGGGTGCGGCGGGTTTCGGGGGCGGCGCCCAGGATGAATTCCAGATCCTCGCGAAAGCCCAGATCCAGCATCTCGTCAGCCTCGTCCAGCACGCAGGCGCGCAGCGCGGACAGGTCCAGCGAGCCGCGCTCGATATGGTCGCGCAGCCGGCCGGGGGTGCCGACGACAATCTGCGCGCCACGCTCCAGTGCGCGGCGTTCGTTGCGGTAATCCATGCCGCCGACGCAGGTCGCGATCTGCGCGCCCGCCTGGGCGTAAAGCCAGCCCAGTTCGCGCGCCACCTGCAAGGCCAGCTCGCGCGTCGGCGCAATCGCCAGCGCCAGCGGCAGGCCCGATTGCGGCAGAAGATCGCCCTGATCCAGAAGATCGCCGGCCATGGCCAGCCCGAAGGCCACCGTCTTGCCCGAGCCGGTCTGCGCCGAGACCAGCACATCGCGGCCATGCGCACCGGGGTTCAGAACGGCCTCTTGCACAGAGGTCAGGCTGGCATAGCCCTTGGCTGCCAGCGCCGCGGCCAGAGGCGCGGCAATATCGTGATCGGTCATCTTCTTCGCCAGAAAGGGGATGCGGGGCATCCGGTCAACGGCACCCGTTCCCCTTTGCGGCCGGGCCTCCCACAACGCCCGCCGGCCCGGAAGTTCGGCGCCAAAGTCCGCCGCCTATATCGCCGGCGCGGCAAAGTCAAAGCAAAAGCGCCGCGGCGCATTGAGCCGCGCAGGTGCAATCCCTAGATTGGTCGCGTCCCGTCCCGGAAATCCGACCGATGCCGCTTGCCCCTGCCGATACCCGCCCGATGACCCGGCGCGAATCCGAAGCGCGCCGTTTCGCACGCGCCCGCTACGGGCTGCGCGGCACACTGGCGCTGCACCGCCACGCCCTGGGGCTGGACCTGCTGCGCGCGCCGCTGAACGTGATGCTGTCGCCGCTGTTCCTGCTGACCCGGCTGCTGGCGCCGCTGCTGCGCTGGATCGGGCTGCCGCGCGCAGCCGCATGGCTGGCCGGACGGCGCATCTTTCTGAAATCGGACATGGCCCGGGTGATCGAGGCCGACCTGACCGCCTTTGTCGCCGATCTGACCGAGAAGGGCCTGATCCCGCATGCCCCGCCCGAGATCGCCGCCCGCGCCATCGAGGATTACGCCGAAACCCGCAATGCCGTGTCCGAGATCACCACCTCGGCCCTGGTGCTGGCCTCGGGGCTGCTCTTGTTTCACCGCGCGACACCCGGCGTCATCTCGCTGGCCGGGCCGATCGCCAATCTGCGCGCCCAGACCCGTGCCATCGAGGATTTCGCCCTGGGCAGCTGGATGGGGCGGATGTGGTACGGCGCCTTTCCCGCCCAGCTTTCCGCACTTGAGCTGGTGCTGACCGGGATCGTGCTGGCCATCCTGGCCTCGGTGCTGACGACATTCGCCGGGCTGATCGCCGATCCGGTCCAGCTTTGGACCGGCGTGCATCGCCGGCGGCTGATGCGTCTGCTGGCGCGGCTGGACCGCGCCCAGGGCGGGCCGGCGCTGGAACGCGAGCATCTGCTGGCCCGTCTGGGCGATCTGTCGGACGCTGCGCTCAGCATCTGGCGCAGCTTCAAGGGGTGATGCGGAAAGCGGTGGCGCCCGCGCCGCCGCCCGGCTAATCTGCCGCCATGCTGGTCGATCCCCATCACCCGTTTTTCCGCCCGCTCTGGGTGCGCGTGCTCTGCGTCCTGCTGCCGCTGCTCTGGGCGGGGTTCGAGGCCTCGACCGGGGCGATCTTCTGGGCGATCCTGTTCGGCGCTGCCGGGCTCTATCTGTTCGTGGCGCTGTTCGTGACGCGCCGCGAGGATGACGGGCCCTGATCCGCGACGCCTGCAACCCAGGATTATTTCATGGTTAAGAAAATCGCCCGGAGGCTGCGACATAAATCTGCCGCAGAAACGGGCTAATGTGGCATTTCTGAATCTATCCACACCATATTTGGGTATCTGTGGATAGAATTTCGCTATATCTCGTTGACCGAGGGGCTGCATCATGGCTAATTAGGCTTTGCCCCGATGCCAGCGCATCACGGGAAAGGTTAACGGCACAGCCGGACCCGAACCGCGCGATGGCAAGGACAGCCGGGCTTCAAAAACGACAGAAAAGGGACCTTGAGGCATGACCATCACCGTCTATTCCAAACCGGCCTGCGTGCAATGCACCGCGACGACGCGCGCGCTGGACGCCCGCGGCCTGGCCTATCAGCTGATCGACCTGACCGAGGATGACGGCGCGATGGAACTGGTCACCTCGCTTGGTTATCGCCAGGCCCCCGTGGTTGTCGCCGGTGAAGCGCATTGGGCCGGTTTCCGTCCCGACATGATCGGCGCGCTGGCCTGAAACAGGCCATGGGCGGGCTGGTCTATTATTCCTCGGCATCGGGAAACACGGCGCGCTTTACCGCCCGGCTTGGCCTGCCAGCCAGCCGCATCCCGATCTCGCCGCAGGGGGACATGCCCGAGCCTGCCCTTCCCTATGTGCTGATCTGCCCGACCTATGCCGATGGCCAGGGTCGCGGCGCGGTCCCCAAACAGGTGATCCGCTTTCTGAACGATCCTGACCGCCGCGCCCTGCTGCGCGGCGTCATCGCCGCCGGCAACCGGAATTTCGGGGCGACCTTCGCCCTGGCCGGCAGGGTGATCGCCGAAAAATGCAATGTCCCCGTGCTCTATCGGTTCGAGCTGTCGGGGAGTGATCTTGATATCTCCCGCGTGCTGGCGGGTTTGGAAAAATTCTGGGGGACGGAATGCTTGACGATGGCGTAAAGGCCGAGCTGGACTATCACGCGCTGAACGCGATGCTGAACCTTTACGACGGCGAAGGCCGCATCCGCTTTGACGCGGATCGCAAGGCCGCGCGTCAGTATTTCCTGCAGCATGTGAACCAGAACACGGTATTCTTCCACAATCTGGACGAAAAGCTGCGCTATCTGGTCGATGAGGGCTATTACGAGCCCCAAGTGCTGGACCAGTATTCGATGAATTTCCAGCGCCAGATCTGGGACGAGGCGTATAAGCGCAAGTTCCGCTTTCCGACCTTTCTGGGCGCCTTCAAATATTACACCAGCTACACGCTGAAGACCCGCGACGGGCAGCGTTACCTTGAACGCTACGAGGATCGCGTGGTCATGGTCTCGCTGACGCTGGCGCGCGGCGACGAGGCGCTGGCCATGCGCTTCATGGAGGAAATCCTGTCGGGCCGTTTCCAGCCCGCGACGCCGACCTTCCTGAACGCGGGCAAGAAATCGCGGGGCGAGCTGATCTCCTGCTTCCTGCTGCGGCTGGAAGACAATATGGAATCCATCGGCCGCTCGATCAATTCGGCGCTGCAACTCTCCAAGCGCGGCGGCGGTGTCGCCCTGATGCTGACCAACCTGCGCGAGGCCGGCGCCCCGATCAAGGGGATCGAGAACCAGTCCTCGGGCGTCATTCCGGTGATGAAACTGCTGGAGGACAGCTTTTCCTACGCGAACCAGCTTGGCGCGCGGCAGGGCGCGGGCGCGGTCTATCTGAACGCGCATCACCCCGATATCCTGCGTTTCCTGGACACCAAGCGCGAGAACGCGGACGAAAAGATCCGCATCAAGACGCTGTCGCTGGGCGTCGTGATCCCCGATATCACCTTTGAGCTGGCGAAAAAGAACGAGGATATGTACCTGTTTTCGCCCCATGACATCGAAAAGGTCTATGGGGTGCCCTTCTCGGAAATCCCGGTCAGCGAAAAATATGCCGAGATGGTCGATGACAAGCGCATTAAGAAGAAAAAGATCAATGCGCGTGCCTTCTTCCAGACGCTGGCGGAAATCCAGTTCGAAAGCGGCTATCCCTATATCATGTTCGAGGACACGGTGAACCGCGCCAATCCCGTGCATGGCCGCATCACCATGTCGAACCTGTGCAGCGAAATCCTGCAGGTGAACGAGGCCAGCGAATTCAACGAGGATCTGAGCTATGCCCATCTGGGCACGGATATTTCCTGCAACCTCGGCTCGCTGAACATCGCCGCGACCATGGACGGGCCGGATTTCGGCGCCACCATCGAGGCCGCGATCCGGGCGCTGACCGCGGTGTCGGAAATGTCCGCGATCGATGCCGTGCCCTCGATCCGGCGCGGCAATGACGAGGCCCATGCCGTCGGCCTGGGCCAGATGAACCTGCACGGTTTCCTGGCGCGCGAGCATATCCATTACGGCAGCCCCGAGGGGGTCGAGTTTACATCGGTCTATTTCGCGGCCGTCGCCTATCACGCGATCCGGGCCTCGAACCTGCTGGCGCAGGAAAAGGGCCGGAGCTTCAAGGATTTCGAGCGCTCGAAATATGCCGATGGCACGTTCTTCGACAAATATACCAGCCGCGACTGGCTGCCGGTTTCCGAGGATGTGACGCGGGTCTTCGAGGGGATCGACCTGCCCACGCGCGAGGATTGGGCCGCGCTGAAAGAGGCGGTGATGAAGCACGGGCTTTACAACCGCAACCTGCAGGCGGTGCCGCCGACAGGCTCGATCAGCTATATCAACAACTCGACCAGTTCGATCCACCCGATCGTGTCCAAGATCGAGATCCGCAAGGAAGGCAAGATCGGCCGGGTCTATTACCCCGCCGCCTTCATGACCAACGACAATCTGGAATATTACCGCGACGCTTATGAGATCGGCCCGGAAGCGGTGATCGACACCTATGCGGCGGCGACCGAGCATGTCGATCAGGGCCTGTCGCTGACGCTGTTCTTCCCGGCCGAGGCGACGACGCGCGACATCAACCGCGCCCAGATCTATGCCTGGAAAAAGGGCATCAAGACGATCTATTACATCCGCCTGCGCCAGACCGCGCTGGAAGGAACCGAGGTGCAGGGCTGCGTCTCCTGCACGCTGTGATCCGCGTCGCCGGCGGGGGGCTGTCTGCCCCCCGCACCCCCCGAGGATATTTGTATAAAGAAGAAAGGTTCTTCGGATGAAGGATCATGTGATGAAGACCCCGCTGCGCGCGATCAACTGGAACCGCTTGCAGGACGAGAAGGATCTGGAGGTCTGGAACCGGCTGACGGTGAATTTCTGGCTGCCCGAAAAGGTGCCGCTGTCGAACGATGTGCAAAGCTGGGCCACGCTGCGCCCCGAAGAGCGCGAGCTGACCATTCGCGTCTTTACCGGGCTGACGCTTCTGGACACGGTGCAGAACACCATCGGCGCGCCCTCCATGATGCCCGATGCGATCACCCCGCATGAAGAGGCGGTGCTGTCCAATATCGCCTTCATGGAGGCGGTTCATGCGCGCAGCTATTCCTCGATCTTTTCGACGCTGTGCCTGACCAAGGAGGTGGACGAGGCTTTCCGCTGGTCCGAGGAAAACCCGCATCTGCAGGCCAAGGCGCGGCTGATCCTTGAGGAATACAAGGCCGGATCGGACCCGCTGAAGCGCAAGATCGCCAGCGTTTTCCTGGAAAGCTTCCTGTTCTATTCCGGCTTTTACCTGCCGATGTACTGGTCGAGCCGCGCCAAGCTGACCAATACCGCCGACCTGATCCGCCTGATCATCCGCGACGAGGCCGTGCATGGCTATTACATCGGCTACAAGTATCAGCGCGGGCTGGAAAAGCTGGATGCGGCGCGGCAGCAGGAGCTGAAGGATTTCGCGTTCTCGCTGATCTTCGATCTTTACGATATCGAACAGAAATACACGGCCGAGCTGTATGACGGCATCGGCCTGACCGAGGATGTGAAGGCATTCCTGCATTACAACGCCAACAAGGCCCTGCAGAACCTTGGCTATGAGGCGCTGTTCCCGCCCCAGGCCTGCGAGGTCAATCCGGCGATCATGGCGGCACTTTCGCCCGACAGCGAGAACCACGATTTCTTCAGCGGATCGGGGTCCTCCTATGTCATCGGCAAGGCGGTTGCGACCGAAGACGACGACTGGGATTTCTGATCAGGCCGGGCGGCGGGCCAGCCTTTGCGCGATGGCCGAGCAGACCAGAAGCTGTGTCATGTGATAGATCATCACCGGCAGCACGGTCGCGCCCACCGTGGCCGCCGGAAAGATTGCCGTGGCGATGGGCAACCCGCTGGCCAGGCTTTTCGTCGAGCCGCAGAAGAACAGCACTGCCCGGTCCTCGGGCGGCATGCGGACCAATCGCCCGGCCGCGACCATGATGCCCATGGCCAGCGCCAGCAGCAGCGCCACCGCCAGAAAGCACAGCACCAGCCCCGAGGCGGGGATCGCCGACCAGATCCCCGCCACGGTGCCCGCGCCAAAGGCGGAATAGACGATCAGCAGGATCGAGCCGCGATCCACCACCATGGTCATCAGCTTGTGACGGTTCACGAAACCGCCGATCCAGGGCCGCAGCACCTGCCCGACGACAAAGGGCAAGAGGATCTGCAGCGCGATCTTTTCCACCGCCCCCAGGCTGACGCCCGCGCCGTCCTGCTGCAGGATGCGGGTGACCAGGAGCGGCGTCAGCACCACCCCGATCAGGTTCGACAGCGACGCCGCGCAGATCGCCGCCGGCACATTGCCCCCGGCAATCGAGGTGAACGCGATCGAGCTTTGCACGGTCGAGGGCAGCACCGCCAGAAACAGCAGCCCCAGCGTCAGTTCCGGACCAAGCAGGCCCCCGAACAGCCATGCCAGCACGATGCCCAGCAGCGGAAACAGCAGATAGGTCGCGCCGAAGGTCAGCCCCTGCAGCCGCCAGTTCAGCAGGCCCGCCCGGACCGAGGACGGGTCCAGCTTGGCGCCATACAGGAAAAACAGCAGCGTCACCGCCCAATAGGTCAGCCCGCGCAGCCCCTCGGCCGCGATGCCGCGCGCCGGCAGCAGCAGGCCCAGCAGGACGGTGCCGATCAGCAGCAGCATGTAGCTGTCGATGCCGATCCGTTTCAGTGCCTTCATTTTGTCACCCTTTGGCCAGTTGCCGGTATTTCGGCCAGAATGGCACCGGGCGCAAGCTTGGCCCCGATCATGGCGGGTTCCGGGCGAGACAGGTTGAAAACCCATGGCCTGAGGGACTATTGCAGATATCCGGACCGAGTCAGCGCCTCCGTCCCGTGCCCAGCCCCTGCCGGAGGAGGAACAGCCCCATGCCCAGCCAGACCGATCGCGCCACCAGCCCCGCCAGCCCGGCGACCGGGCGGCGGCCCGCCTTTGCCCGCTGGCTGTCGCGGACGAATGACGTGACCTCGATCTTTCTCGCGGCGGGGCAGGACCCGGATCTGATCAACCTGGCGGGCGGGCTGCCCGAGCCCTCGGTCTGGCCGGTGGCGGAACTGGCCGATCTGGCGGCCGAGGTGGTCCGCGACCACCCCGGCGAGACGCTGGGCTATGGCCCGATCCCCGGCCTGCCGGCGCTGCGCGACCTGATCGCGGCGCGGTTCTCCACCCCCGAGACGCAGCTTTCGCGCGACAATGTGCTGATCACCACCGCCGGCATGCAGGCGCTGGAGCTGACCGGCAAGGTGCTGCTGGAGCCGGGCGGCGTGATCGCCGCGCAAAGCCCCGCCTATCTGGGCGCGCTGGATGCCTGGATCCCGCATGAGCCACGCTATCGCCCGATGAAGCCCGGCAGCAATGATTACGACCCGTTCGCCGCGCTGGATGGCGCGCAATTCGGCTATACCGTGCCCAATTTCTCGAACCCCAGCGGGCGGCTGGTGACCCTGGCCGAGCGGCGCGAACTGGTCGCCGCCGCGCATGCGACCGGCACCTGGCTGATCGAGGACGACCCCTACGGCGTGCTCTATTATGACGGCACCCCCCTGCCCCGGATGCTGCACCTGTCGGGCGCGGAAAATCCCGGCCCCTATGACGGGCCGATCATCTATATGGGCTCGCTTTCCAAGGAGCTGACGCCGGGGCTGCGCATCGGCTGGGTCATCGCCGCGCCCGAAATGATCGCCGCCATGGCCGCGGCCAAGCAGGGCTCGGACATGTGCACGGCCGGGCTGTCGCAGATGCTGGCGCTGCGCGCCTTTCAGCGGCGCATCCCCGAACGCATCCTGCCAAAGATGCTGGAAACCTATCGGGCGCGGCGCGACGCGCTGTGCGACGCCATGCGCGACCATCTGGCCGATCATCTGGACTGGCAGGTGCCGGCGGGCGGCATGTTCGTCTGGGCCACGGCGCGCGATGCCAGGCTGGACACCGATGCCTTGCTGCCCAGGGCGCTGGAACATGGCGTCTGCATCTCGCCCAGCAGCGTCTTCGACCCCGAGGGGCGGGACCGCCGCTCGCTGCGGATCAATTTTACCCTGAACGCGCCCGACAAGCTGCAGGAAGGCGCGCGACGCCTTGCCCGCGCGATCCGGGCCCTGCTGGAGGAAACCCCATGAGCCTGTCGATCCATCGCCATGACGAACAGCCCATCGACCCCGAGCTGCTGACGCGCTGGCGGCAGATCCCGGTCGCGGTGATCGTCGATCTTGCGCCGGCGCGCCAGATCGATCCCGGCATCCGACCGCTTTTGCCGGCGGGCCGGCAACCGGCGATGTTCGGGCGCGCCATGACGGTACGCTGCGCGCCGCCCGATTTCGGCGCCGTCCTGCATGCGACCGGCGCGATCCGGCCCGGTCAGGTGCTGATGATCGAGGCCGGAGGCGATTGCAGCCACGCCATGATCGGCGACATTCTGGCCGGTCATCTGCATCGCCGTGGCGGCGCCGGGCTGGTCTGCGACGGCGCGGTGCGCGATGTCCACGGTCTGGCCGGGATGGAGGGATTCTCGGTCCATTGCCGCGCCGTCAACCCGCTGGGTCCGACCACCGCCCGCGCCGGCGAGGTGAACGCACCGGTCACGCTGGGCGGCTGCGAGGTCGCGCCGGGCGATCTGATCATCGGCGACGATGACGGGCTGGCCGCCCTGCCCCCCGCCCTGTTGCCGCAGCTGATCGAGGCGGCCGAGGCCAAGCTGACGCTTGAGGCGGAATGGACCGCGCGGCTGGTGGCGGGCGATCCGGTCGCGGATATCTTCGGGCTGGGCTGAGCCCTTCAGACGGTCACCAGCCGGATCGCCAGAAAGATCAGCGCCGAGAGTGTCGCCGCGGCCGGGACCGTCACGATCCAGGCGGCGGCGATGGTCAGGACATGGGAACGGCGCACCAGCTTGCGGCGGCGGCGCTCATCGGGCGTGATCCGGGGCCGCTCGGCCTCGGCCTGGGCCATGCGCAGGCGGCGCTCGGCGTCCCATTCGCGAAAGAAGCCGACGCCGAACACGCCGCCCACCGCGATATGGGTCGAACTGACCGGCAGGCCCAGGGCGCTGGCGACGATCACCGTCAGCGCCGCCGACAGGGCCACGCAAAAGGCGCGCATCGGGTTCAGCCTGGTGATCTGGCTGCCGACCATGCGGATCAGTTTCGGGCCGAACAGGAACAGCCCGAAGCTGATCCCGAAGGCACCGATCAGCATGACCCAGACCGGAATGGTGACGGCATGGCCGAAATCGCCGGCCCGCGCGGCCTGCACGATGGCCGCCAGCGGCCCCACCGCATTGGCCACGTCATTGGCGCCATGGGCAAAGCTGAGCAGCGCGGCCGACACCACCAGCGGAATGGCGAACAGCAGCTTGAGCGACCTGTTGCGGTTCTCGAGCCCGGCCGACTGGCGGCGAATGACCGGGATCATCACCAGCCAGATCGCGATGCCGGTCGCCAGCCCCAGCAACAGGGTCACGCCCATCGGCAGGCGGATCAGATTCCGCAGCCCCTTCTGCGCCAGATAGGCGGCAAAGGCGCCGGCCATGATGCCGACCAGCACCGGCACCCATCTGCGCGCCGCGCCGATCTTGTCCGGCTGATAGATGATCCGCGCCTTGATGAACCACAGAAACCCCGCGGCGAAAACCCCGCCAAGCACGGGCGAGATCACCCAGCTTGCGGCAATCGCGCCGACCATCCCCCAGTTCACCGAGGCCAGCCCGGCCGCCGCGATGCCGGCGCCCATGACGCCGCCCACCACCGAATGCGTGGTCGAGACCGGCGCCCCGATCCAGGTCGCCAGATTGACCCAGAGCGCCGATGAGAGCAGCGCCGCCATCATCGCCCAGATGAACACGGATGGCGCGCCGATGCTGTCCGGCGCGACGATCCCCTTCGAGATGGTGGTGACCACATCGCCGCCCGCGATCAGCGCGCCCGCGCTTTCAAAGATCGCGGCAATGACGATCGCGCCGCCCATGGTCAGGGCATTGGCGCCGACCGCCGGACCCATATTGTTGGCGACATCGTTGGCGCCGATATTCAGCGCCATATAGGCCCCGAATGTGGCCGCGATCACCACGATCAGCAGATTGCTGCCCTGCCCCAGCGACAGCGCCGCGACCAGCCCGGCCAGCATGATGAAGACAAGGGCGATGCCCGGCCCGATCAGCGGCCGCGCGGCATAGCCGGCCGCCGTCTCGAGCTTCGCGAACCGTCCCAGGTCCCGGTCCAGCGTTTCAAGATGGCGGGCTTCCAGATCGTTATGCGCCATGGTGTCCTCAATCGGCCGCGCCGGGTGGGTATGCGGCTTTGACGCGCGATTCAACCGCCCCGTTACAAAATCGTTACAAATAATTCGGAAATGGTGCCGAAAGCGCGCCCGGCCCGGTCCGGCGCGGCCCCGAAACCGCGATGATGCCGCCCGATCGGGGCGGCATCACTCGGGACATGTCCGGGCGGCGCGGCGTTCAGTCGCGCAGGCTGACGATCTTCTTGCCGAAATTCCGGCCGTTGATCACGTCGATCAGGGCGGAGGGGGCATTCTCCAGCCCCGCGACGATATCCTCGATAAAGCTGATCTCGCCGGCCTCGACCCAGGGTCCGACCTCCTGCAGGAACTCGCCCCATTGGTGGAAATAGTCCCCGACGAGGAAGCCCTGCACCAGAACCCGCTGCTGCTGCAGCCGCGACATGATGATGTCGGTGTGATCGGGCAGCGTATCGTTCGGGCGGTCGGGATCGTCATAGGTGACGATGGTGCCGCAAAGCGGGATCCGCGCGCGCTGGTTCAGCAGCGGCACGACGGCGCGAAGGACGCGGCCGCCGACATTCTCGAAATAGATATCGATGCCGTCGGGAACCGCCGCGCTCAGCTGCGCCTCGAAATCCGGGGCGCGGTGATCGAGGCAGGCGTCGAAGCCCAGACGCTCGACCGCGATGCGGCATTTTTCCGGACCGCCCGCGACGCCGACCGCGCGCAGGCCCATCTTCCGGGCCAGCTGCCCGACCATCGAGCCGACCGGCCCGGTCGCGGCGGCCACCACCAGCGTTTCCCCGGCCTGCGGCTTGCCGATCAGCCTGAGCCCGGCCCAGGCGGTCAGGCCCGGCATCCCCAGAACGCCAAGCGCCAGGGATTTCCGTTCGAGGCCGGCGGCAAGCTTCCAGGTCTGCGCGTCATCGACCAGCGAATAATCCTGCCAGTGGCCATTGGTCACCACCCAGTCACCCGAAGAAAAACCGTCATGGCGCGATTCGACCACCTGCCCGACGGTCAGCCCGGCCATCGGCGCACCAAGCGCGATCGGCTCGACATAGGATTTGCGGTCCGACATCATCCCGCGCATATAGGGGTCTACCGACAGGAAATGGTTGTGCACCAGCAACTGCCCCTGACCGGCCTGCGGCACGGCCTGGGTTTCCAGACGAAAATCCGTCTCTTTCGCGCCGCCGACCGGCCGCGCGTTCAGCACGATGCGACGATTGACGTCCTGTTCCAGAGGTTCCAGCATGATCCGCTCCATCCATTGATTGTCCGGGCAAGATCCTGCCCGCGTTCGATCAGGGATGTTTGTGCGCAGGCCGCGCGCCACAACCAGCCGCCCGCCATGACGTCGCGTTCGTGGCGGCCCTAGCCCTCTTCTTCCTCGAAGCTGAAGATGGCCAGGCTGCGCTCGCGTTCGTTCACCTTCATCCGGCGGTTCATCGGCGCATGGGCGCGGGCGGAGCAGTCGGGGCGTTCGCACAGGTAGCAGTTCAGCCCGATATCGACCGGGCGGGTGCGGCTCAGGTCGATGCCGTCGGCATAGATCAGCCGCGGCGCATAGGACACGTCGCAGCCCAGCCCGATGGCCAGCCGCTGCGCCGGCGCGCCCTGTCGGCCCCCTGCCCGCGTGGTGGTGCGCGCGACAGAGAAATAGCTGGCCCCCTCGGGCATGCGGATGACCTGGGTCTGGATCCGCTCGGGCGTCTCGAAGGCGGCATGGATGTTCCACAGCGGGCAGGTGCCGCCGAAACGCGAGAACGGGAACCGCCCGGCGCTGAACCGTTTCGAGATATTGCCCGCCTGATCGACGCGCACGAAATAGAACGGGATGCCGCGCGCGTCGGGGCGTTGCAGCGTCGACATGCGATGCGCGGTCTGCTCGAAACTGGCGCCGAAACGGTGGCCCAGCAGTTCCACGTCATAGCGCTCCGATTCGCAGGCGGCCAGGAAACGGCCGTAGGGCATCAGCAGCGCCGCGCCGAAGTAATTCGCCAGGCTGACCCGCAGGAGCGAGACCGCCGGCGGATCGGTCAGCTCGGATTCCTGCACCAGCTGCGCGATCGTCGCCTCCTGCTCCAGCCGGGCCAGCAGCACGCCGATCTGAAAGCGGCGACTGGCCTGGCCCAGCAGTTCCGACAGCATCAGCTCCTTGCGGTGGAAATCGAACCGGCGCAGCTGGTCGCCCATCACCTCGGCCGGCAGGATGCGCACGATGATCCCGTGCGCGGCCAGCCGGCTGGTCAGCGCGACATGGGGTTCGTGACGGTGCAGCGCCAGTTCCTCGGCCAGCGCCTCGGCCGGGCGGTCCAGCGCATCGACATAGTTGCGCTGCGTGTAGAACCAGCTGCGCACCACATCGACGGGGCGCGAATTCTCGGCCAGCACCTCGACCTTGTCGCGGTCGGTCAGCGGGTTGTCATCGGCCTGCGGGCGCAGGATCGCCTCGCGATACTGTTCGTGCAGGCGGACAAAGGCGCCCGCGATCCGGGGCGAGGCCTGCAGCACCGCCTCGATCTCCGAGCGCGACAGGCTGCCGGTGCCCAGGGCCGGCTCTTTCAGCGCGGCATGGAAATCGGCGGCCAGCTGCGCATCGGTCGAGGGCGCCAGCTCCGACACGTTCAGGTCATAGACCTCGGCCAGTTTCATCAGGAACCGCGCCGAGGCCGGCCGCTGGTCCGATTCGATCAGCGTGACATAGCTGGCCGAGACGCCAAGCTCGGCCGCCATCTGCGCCTGCGTCAGGCCCAGCGATTGCCGCAGGACGCGCAAACGCTGGCCGATGATCAGTTTCTCGCTTCGCGATGTCACATTACAAACCTTACATTACCCGGTGTTATCCAGTGACAATACTTACCATAACACCCGATTGAACCGAACAGACACTATACAACAAGCATTACATTACTAACATGACATTATGAGCTAAACCACTGGAGGCCCCCAATGCCACTTGATCGCCCACCGCCCGCGCTTCCGCCGGTCGTCCTGCGCGCCGTTCCCGGCTCGGACCATGTGCTGACGCCCGATGCGCTGGCCTTCATCGCGGATCTGCAAGGCCGTTTCGGGTTGCGCCTGCACGCGCTGATGGTCGCCCGCGCCCGCCGACAGGAGCGGATCGACCGCGGCGAACTGCCCGACTATCTGCCCCAGACCAAGGAGATCCGCCAGGGCATCTGGCGTGCCGCCGAAATCCCCGCCGCGCTTGAGGATCGCCGCGTCGAGATCACCGGCCCGGTCGACCGCAAGATGATGATCAATGCGCTGAATTCCGGCGCCCGGGTTTTCATGGCGGATTTCGAGGACGCGACCTCGCCCAGCTTTTCCAACCTGATCGCGGGTCAGAAGAACCTGATCGACTATCGCGACGGCACGCTGGAGCTTGACGACCCCGACAGCGGCAAATCCTATCGCGTCGCGGCCGATCCGGCGCTGCTGATCATGCGCCCGCGCGGCTTGCACCTGTCCGAATCCAACGTGCTGATCGGCGGTCAGCCGATGTCGGCATCGCTGTTCGATTTCGGCCTGTCGCTGTTCCATTGCGGCCGCGCGCTGGCCGCCACCGGCCGCGGGCCGTTCTATTACCTGCCCAAGATCGAGGCCCATGGCGAGGCCCGGTTCTGGAACGAGGTCTTTGTCTATGCCCAGGAAAAGGTCGGGCTGGCGAATGGCACGATCAAGGCCACGGTGCTGCTGGAAACCCTGCCCGCCGCCTTTGAAATGGACGAGATCATCTGGGAGCTGCGCGACCATATCGCCGGGCTGAACTGTGGCCGTTGGGATTATATCTTCAGCTATATCAAGACGCTGCGCAATCACGACGCCTATGTCCTGCCGGAACGCGCGCAGCTGGTGATGGAGGACGCGTTCCTTGCCACCTATGCGGCGCGGGTGGTCAAGGTCTGCCACCGGCGCGGCATCCACGCCATGGGCGGCATGTCGGCCGCGATCCCGGTCAAGGGCGACGATGCCGCCAATGAGGAAGCCTTTGCCAAGGTCCGCGCCGACAAGAAACGCGAGGTCGGCATGGGCTTCGACGGCTGCTGGGTCGCGCATCCCGATCTGGTCCCGGTCGCGCAGGAGGTTTTCGACGCCGAGATGTCCGGCCCGAACCAGATCCGCAAGCCGCGCCAGGAATGGAACATCAAGCCCGCCATGCTGCTGAAGCCGCATCAGGGCACGATCACCGAGGCGGGGCTCACCACCAATATCTCGGTCGCCATCGAATATCTGGCGAACTGGCTGCAGGGCCGCGGCGCGGTGCCGATCAACAACCAGATGGAGGACGCCGCCACTGCCGAGATCAGCCGCGCCCAGCTGTGGCAATGGCTGCGCCATGGCGCCACGGTGACGCTGGAAAGCGGCGAAGAGCGCCTGTTCAGTGCCGAATGGCTGGGCGAACTGGTCCAGGCCGAGATTGTCCGGATCCTCGAACGGCTGGGGCCGAACGGCTTCCATCGCGGGCATTACGCCTCGGCCGCGCGCATCGTGCAAGAGGCCGTGACCGCCCCCGTCCTGCCCGATTTCATCACCGTCCAGGCCTATGACGTGCTGAACGCGCTGGACTGATTTTCAGAACCCTCAAGGCGGGCCGCGTGCCCGCCCCCCTCATCCTCCCAAGGAATCCGACGAAAGGAACCAACATGGCAAAGCGCAAAACCTATAGCGAGCTTCGCGCCGAAATCGAAAAGCGTTACCCCTCGGGCCAGACCCAGGGCGGGGTCAGCGTCGACGATATCGTGCAATTGAAGATGCAGAACACCTATGACACGCATCTGGACATTGCCCGCGACATGGCCACCGTCATGCGCGAGGACATGGCCGCCTATGACGCCGACAGCAGCAAGTTCACCCAAAGCTTGGGCTGCTGGTCGGGTTTCCACGCCATGCAGATGATCAAGTCGGTCAAGCGCATGCGCGGCACCGCACGCGGCACCTATGTCTATCTGTCGGGCTGGATGGTTGCCGGCCTGCGCAACCGCTGGGGCCACCTGCCCGACCAGTCGATGCATGAAAAGACCGCCGTCGCCGATCTGATCAACGAAATCTACGTCTCGCTGCGTCAGGCCGACGAGGTCGCGATCAACGATCTGTTCAAGGAGCTGAAGGCTGCCGGATCGGATGCCGAACGCGCCGCCGTGATCGAAAAGATCGACAATTTCGAAACCCATGTCGTGCCGATCATCGCCGATATCGATGCCGGTTTCGGCAATGAGCACGCGACCTACCTGCTGGCCAAGGAACTGATCAAGGCCGGCGCCTGCGCGCTGCAGATCGAAAACCAGGTCTCGGACGCCAAGCAATGCGGCCACCAGGACGGCAAGGTGACGGTCCCGCGCGAAGACTTCATCGAAAAGCTGCGCGCCTGCCGCCTCGCGCTTGAGGAACTGGGGGTCGAGGATGGCGTGATCGTCGCCCGCACCGACAGCCTGGGCGCCGGCCTGACCCAGAAGATCCCGGTCAGCCAGCAGCCCGGCGACATGGCCGCCGAATATATCAAATGGCTGAAAACCGAGCCGATCAACGATCAGAACCCGATCCGCGACGGCGAGGTGGCGCTGTTCCAGAACGGCGAATTCGTCAAGCCGGCCCGTCTGCCCAACGGCTTGTTCCCGTTCAAGGAAAATACCGGCCGCGCCCGCGTGATCGAGGATTGCATCACCAACCTGACCGTCGGCGGCGCCGATATGGTCTGGATCGAAACCGACACGCCCAATGTCGATGAGATCGCCGGCATGGTGAACGAGGTCCGCAAGGTCGTCCCGAACGCCAAGCTGACCTATAACAACTCGCCCAGCTTCAACTGGACGCTGAACCTGCGCAAGCAGGTCCGCGAGCAATGGCTGGCCGAGGGCACGATCAGCGCCGCCGACTACCCCGAGGGCAACGAGCTGATGAAGCCGGAATTCGACGATACCGATCTGGGCCGCGAGGCGGATGCCCGTCTGCAGAACTTCCAGACCGATATCTCGGCCCGCGCCGGCGTGTTCCACAACCTGATCACGCTGCCCACCTTCCACCTGACCGCCAAGTCGATGGACGAGCTGTCGCGCGGCTACTTTGGCGAGGACAAGATGCTGGCCTATGTCAAGACCGTCCAGCGCGAGGAAATCCGTCGCGGCATCTCGGCGGTCAAGCACCAGCACGAGGTCGGCTCGGATCTGGGCGACACGTTCAAGGAAATGGTCGGCGGCGAACGCGCGCTGAAGGCGGGCGGGCACGCCAATACCATGAACCAGTTCGCGGCCGAATGAACCGGGGTCGGGCCCCGGAGCACACCAGCCTTCGTTGGTTCAGCTCATAAAACTCCGTGGCCTGTCGCGCCGCTCCCGGGAAACCGGGGGCGGCGTTTCCGCATTCCGCCCCCTGCCCTTGCGGCCCCCCTGAAATGCAAAAGGCAGCCCGAAGGCTGCCTGAAGCTGGCGATATGTCGCGAAATCACGCGGCCGCAAAGCTGGATGCATACTGGCCGCACCAGTCGCTGGATTTGACCACCGGCCAATATCCACGGGTATCCGCATCCTTCTGCGTTACCGGCGGGTTGGCCCGGCAAAGGCCGGAATCCGAAAGCGTGCTGGCGGAGTTCGCGACGTGATCTTCATAGAACGCGCAGGCGCTGCAGGCGGTCCGGGTCATGTCATCTTCTCCTGTCTGGCTGACTGTCTGGATCAGGTGGCTGGCTGGCATGTCGCTGGCTGGCTACCTGTCAGGGGATATAGGGATGCGCCCCTGCCTGTGCAATAGAAAAATAAATAAAAACAAAAGGTTGAGTGAATTTGTCGGCGATATTCGGGTGATCGTTTTGCTAGGGTTTCAGGCCCTGAAATCCAAGCGAATCTGTCGACAAGGGAATATCTCCACGAAAACAAGGGCCAGCCTCCGGCGGCAATTCAGCAGTGAATCTGTCGGTTTTCCGGGGCGGTTCCGCGCCGCGATCCCGGCCGGGGCGGCGCGCTAGGGAACCTGCCCCCCGCGACCCGTCCGGCGGCGGCGTCGGGCGGTGAAAAAGGGGCCGCGACGGGCCGGACAAGCCGCGGAAACCGGAATCGATTCGGCCGCCATGGGACGGGCGGAGGTGTGCCTGCCGCTGGCGCGACAGGAGGGCTCAGCGGAAATATTTCAACCCTGGCCCAAGGCGCTTTCGCTCCGCGCGGCCTCGTAAACCCCGGTCAGGCGCTTGCGGTCCGCCTCGATCGGCAGATCCTGCATGCCCCGCTCATAGGCAAGCTGCAACTGATGCTGCGCCGCCCGGCGCGCCTCGGGCGGGCCGATCTGCGTCAGTGCTGCCAGCGCCTTGAGCAGGCGCAGCATGACATCGACCTGCCCGGCCGCGTCGCGCGCGATCTGGTTGAAGGCATCGTCAAACATGTCGCCATATTCCAGCGGCGGCACGGTCACCCGTTCATGGCGCGGCGTGACGCCGGCGGCCTCGTCCCAGCCCCGGCCCCAATAGCTCAGCAGCCGCGTCTGGCGGCCGATCACGTCGATGGCGGTGCCGGGATCGTTGACGGCGGGCGAGAGCGCCCGCAGGGCGACCTCGGACAGGGTGACAAGGCCGAAGCGCGGATCCTGGTCGAAACTGCGCGTCTTGCCCAGAGTGATGGCGGCGCGGATCGCGTCAGCCAGTTCGTCGGCCAGGTCCTCGGGCAGGTCCTCGGGCAGCGGCTGCGGCCCGCCATGGATCAGCGCCAGCGGCGTATGCTCATAGACGAAACCGCCCGGCAGCACGCGCACCGCGATCGCCAGCTCGTGCTCATCGCAAAGCTTGGCCAGCGCGCCGGTATCCACATGCTGGACATAGCCGACCTGCCGCGCGGGAACCTCGGCGCCGGCCCCGGGCTGCGGCGATCGGGCGGGCGCCGGCCGGGCGTCCAGATAGGGATGCTCCAGCCGCACCTGCATCGCCCGAAAGGTGGCGTCCTCCAGCCGCGTCACGGTGTCGCCGACGCGCCCCAGCCGGGTCAGCTGGTTGATCCAGCGCAGCAGTGCCAGCACGATCATCAGGATGACGGCCAGCGTCACCAGAAACAGCACCGCCCGGCCCTGCGGCCCGTAGGCGCTGACCTTGGAGGCAGTCAGCCCGACGATGCTGAACAGGAACGAGCCGACAAAGGTGGCCAGCGCCGACTGCACCACCTCATCCTCGGTCAGCAGCACCGTCGCCCTGGGCGTGCCGTTCGAGGTCGCCGAGCCATAGGCGGTCAGAAGCGAGCCGATCGAAAAGGTCGTGACGGCCAGCATGCTCGAGGCGATGACGGTCAGCAGGCTGTCGATCGCGTCCGAGGTCACATTGATCGGCATCGACCAGGGCAGGAAGCGGGTGGCAAGCGACGCAAGCCCCGCCGCCAGAACCCCGAGCGCGGCATAGAGCGCCACCCTGATCCAGAGCTTGCGCCTGATGCGCGACAATATCCAGCGAAGTTTCGACATTCTTCATCCCCGCAGCGCCGATGACACCCGATTTCAAGCACAAAGCCGCATGGCTTTGAACCGTGCCGGGCTGTCGAGCCGTTCTTTTTTCATCGCCGGAACGGGACCGTCGCGGCGCGCGGCCGGCCGCTCAGCGGGCAGGCAGTTCCAGATCCAGCGACAGCAGCCGGACATCGCCGGGATTGGCCGCCATGGCGCGGGACAATGTCTCGCGGGCAGCAAGGATCCGGTTCTGCGCGGCCAGCAGCCTGACCTGCATCACCCAGGCATCGACAAGCTGCGGATCCTGCGCCGCCGCCTCGGCAAAGGCGGCAAGCGCGGCCGGGATGTTGCGCAGGGCCAGCGCCGTGCCGGCCAGCGCCAGCTGGCCCTCGGGGAAATCGGCATTGGCCAGCAGCCATTCCTGAATCTCCCTGACGCCCTGCCGATAGGGTCCCTGATATTCGGGCGGCACCGGAATGTCGGGGGTTTGCAGCAGCTCTTTCGCGGCGGCGATCCTGACCGACCGGGCCGGATCCTCAAGCAAGGGGGCGATCCGGCGCAGCCTGTCGGAGGCCGAGGCGCTGCGTTGCAGCGGAATCGCGGCGGCGCGGATCAGCGCGTCCCCGGCGCCCAGATGCGATGCGGCGCGTTCCGTATCCGCCTGCCGCATATGCGGGGCGGCGAGCCTCAGCGCACTGGCCCGGATGATCGCCGCCTCGTCCCCGTCCCCGGCAATATCGAAAAGCCGGTCCAGGGTTTCGCCGTCGCCGCCGGTCTCGCCATGGGCAAAGACCTGCGCGAAATGCGGCCCGCGATCGGCATCGGGGAAACGGGCCAGGATGGCATCATCGGCCCATCCGGCATCTTTGTCGGCATGGCAGTCCAGACAGGCCAGCGGAGCGCCGGTCTGCGCGGCCAGATCCGGGCGCGGGATCCGAAAGGCGTGGTCCGAGCGTTCGTCGATACCCATATAAAGCTGCGCCTTCATGTGGCAATTCCGGCATTGCCCGCCTTGCGATCCCTGCGCGTGGAAATGATGGTCGGGACTGTCGTAATCGGCCGGTTTCAGCGACGGAAAACGCGTATTTCCGGCCGGGGAATGGCATTGCGTGCAGACGGCATTGCCTTCGGCCTTCAGCCGCGCGCTGTGGGGGTTGTGGCAATCGCTGCATCGGACACCGCTGCGATACATTTTCGATTGCAGGAACGAGCCGTAGACATAGACCTCGTCCCGGATCGCGCCATCGGGATGGTAAAGCCGGTCGGCATCGACCAGCGCCAGCTCATAGCTGTCATGAAAGGATGTGCCGGGCACGGGGCTTTCATCGGTCAGGGCACTGCGGCGCGAATGGCAGCCGGCGCAGACCTGTATCTGCGCCTCGGGGTCGTCCTTTGGAAAGGTCGCGGTCAATCCGGATGCGGACAGCCCGGGCCAGACTGCGGCATCATCGCGGTCGGGCGCCCCGGCCCATTCGGCATGGGCGCGACCCGGGCCATGGCAGGCTTCGCAGCCGACGCCGACCTCGGCCTGGCTGCTTTGATAGCTGTGGCTCTGCGGCAGGTAGTTCTTGTCGTAGCCTGTCGCGTGACACACCGCGCAGCGGGCGTTCCAGTTCTTGTAAGGCCCGCTCCAATGCAGCCCGTCGGCGGGCAGATCGTCCTGATCCGGGTAAAGATCGTACCAACGCCCGCCCGCGACATCCCAGGCGAAATCCAGCGCCTGCTTCCGGCCCGGCGCGGTCTCGACCAGATATTGCTGCAGCGGCGCGATGCCGACGACATCGGTGATCTCATGGACAGCCCTTGTCCCGTCCGGCTCGGTGATCGCGACGGAATATGCCCCGCCCTGCGCCGAAAACCTGACGACAGAGCCGCCAAACGTGACCTGCCGGCCGGAAAAATCGCCCAGAACCGTGTCCGGCGCCGGGCTTTGCCATGCCCGGGCATGATGCGAGCCGGACCAGTCACTTGTCTCTTGCCGATGGCAGGCGGCGCATGCTTCACTGCCGATATAGCCGGGGGCCGCGCCCTCCGGGGTCTGCGCGGCGGCGAACCGGCCGTTCGGCCCGGCAAAGCAGAGGACCGCAAGCGCCAGAACCATCGGCGGGCGGAGGAATTGTCGAAGATGCACGATGAAATCGCTCCGGTTGCCAGGTCATGAATCAATCGTAAACCTATCGTCAGAATACCTGTGAGAAAGGAATACTGTCATGCAGCAGAAAGTACTTCTCCGGCCCGTTACCCGCCTCAGAGGTCTTTTCGTCATCGCATCGCTCCTTGCCGGGCTTGCCGCGCCCGGCTTCGCGCAGGAGACGGCCAGCACCGAAGCCGCGGCCCGGAATCAGGATCCCGAACGGCCGAACATCCTGATCATCTGGGGCGATGATGTCGGCATGTGGAACATCAGCGCCTATCATCGCGGCATGATGGGCGGCTCGACGCCGAATATCGACCAGATCGCCGATGAAGGCATGATTTTCATGGACCATTACGGGCATGCCTCCTGCACTGCCGGCCGCGCCGCCTTCATTCTGGGGCAGTATCCGATGCGGACCGGGCTCAGCACGGTCGGGCTGCCGGGCGCCGAACAGGGCATTCAGGCCGAGGACCCGACGATTGCCGAGCTGCTGAAACCGCTTGGCTACGCCACCGGCCAGTTCGGCAAGAACCACCTTGGCGACCGCGACGAGCATCTGCCGACCAATCACGGTTTCGACGAATTCTTCGGCATCCTCTATCATCTGAACGCGGGCGAATACCCCGAACAATACGATTTCCCGAACGAAGAGGTGCAGGAGGAAATGGGCCTGAAGCAGCGCGGCGTCATTCAGGCGCGCGCGCTTGGCGACGGCAATCAGGAAATTCGCGACCTTGGCCCCTTTGGCACCGAACGCCAGCGCGTTCTGGATGATGAGGTCATGGCCCAGTCGGTGGACTTCATCCGCCGCTCGGTCGAGGCGGGCGATCCCTTCTTTGTCTGGCACAATTTTTCGCGCATGCATTACCGCACCAACCTCAAGCCGGAATCCGATGGCGTCACCGGCTACGGGCTTTATGCCGACGGCATGAAAGAGGTTGACGATGATGTCGGCCAGCTTCTCGATCTGCTCGACGAGCTTGGCGTTGCCGATAACACCATCGTCATGTTCTCGACCGATAACGGCGCGGCCTCGAATTCCTGGCCCGATGGCGGCAACCAGCCCTTTCACGGCGAAAAGGGCGTGGGCGGTTACGAAGGCGGCTTCCGCGTGCCGATGATGGTGAAATGGGACGGGCATATCCCGGCAGGTGTCTCGACCGGCGAATTCATGACCATGGAGGACTGGATGCCGACGCTTCTGTCGCTGCTGGGCGACGGGACGCTGAAAGAGGACCTGCTGCAGGGCCGGCAGGTCGGCGACACCACCTATCGCGTGCATCTGGACGGCTACGATCAGTCGGACATCCTGCTGAACAACGGCGAAACCCGGCGCAAGGAGTTCTTCTATTTCACCGAGACCACCTTTCAGGCCCTGCGCTATGGCGATTACAAGCTGCAGTTCCGCGATCAGGAGGCGTGGTTCCGCTCGCCTCAGCCAGAGCTGTCGACGCCGATCATCACCAATCTGAAGCTTGACCCGTTCGAGCGTTTCCACGAAGCGCGCGGCTATGACGAATGGGCCGAGAACCGCAGCTGGCTGATGGGCCCGGCCGCGAAGATCGTCGCCGATTACGTCGCGACCTTCGAGGAATTCCCGCCGCGCCAGCGCAGCATGTCGGTCCAGATGAACGACGTGGCCGAAATGCTTTACAGCGCCGGCGGCCAGTAGGCCCGCGACAGGCCGGGGCGGTTCTGCCGCCCCGCGCGGCCACGGGCAGGACGGGTTTTCACGATACGGCCGGCGGCACCGCAAGCCTGGCGGTTTGCCGCCCTTTTGCAGGCATGCCTAGCAAATTGAATCATTGATAGGTATAAACGTGCCAAGCAAAAATCGAAAGTGATAGGCATGACCCCGCTCAGCAGTATCGCGATGAGCGCATATACCGATCTGGTGCGGCTCTTGAAGGATGATGCCGTGTCCGGCGTTCAGGGCAAGCCGACCCTCAAGCAGCGCGGCGACAAGGCTTACTGGTATGCCGCGCGGCGGGTCGGGTCGGACATGCATTTCACCTATATCGGCGAAGACAGCGACGAGACGCGCAGGCGCATCGAGCGCGTCGAAGAGCTTCACGCGACCGCCCGGCAGCGGCAGCAAGCGCGGGCGCGGCTGGTCAGGCTGTTGCGCGCCGAAGGCATGACGCCGACCGACCGGGCGACCGGCTCCATGCTGTCGGCCATGGCGGATGCGGGGGTGTTCCGGCTGGGCGGCACGATCGTCGGCACGAATGCGTTCCGGCTCTACGAAGGCGAGCTGGGGATGCGCCTGCCCCTGGGCGGAATGGCGAATACCGGCGACCTGGATATCGCCCAGTTCGCGAAGCTCAGCGTCGCGCTGGAGGATCGGGTCGATCCGGGGCTGGCCGAAACCTTCTCGGCGCTGAAATTCGCCCCCCTGCCCGGGCTTGATCCGGGGCGGACATGGCGATGGGCGCAGGGCGGCAGCGGCCAGCTGGTCGAGTTCCTGACACCCGCCTTCGGTGCGGAAACCATCCGCGATCTGCCCGCTCTGGGCGTGAGCGCGCAGGCGCTGAACTATCTCAATTTCCTGATCGCCGAGCCGGTCCACGCAGCGGCGATCTACAGATCCGGCATTCTGGTGCAGGTGCCCCGCCCCGAGCGATACGCGATCCACAAACTGATCATCGCCGACCGGCGGCGCGATGGCGCGGGCAGCCTGAAAGCCTCGAAGGACCGCGAGCAGGCGGCGTTCCTGATCGCGGCAATGGCCGAGGACCGGCCCGACGATCTGGCCGGCGCCTACGCCACCGCAATGGGCGTCGGCCCGCGCTGGCGCGAGCACATCGGCAACTCGCTGCGGCGGATGCACGAGACAAGGCGTATTCTGGACGGTCTGTAGCCCCGTTGACGGTGAATGCGGCCTGACACGGCCTTGAACGGGCGGGCATGGAAAGGCGAGACGGTGCGGATCGCTAATATTTCAGTTGGTTTTGCACGGCGCTGCACCTATTTACCGATAGGGATGCGGTCGAGAGGGTTCGGGACTTGGACAAAAGCACGCGTGATGAAAAGAAAACCGCGCAGCCGGATGCGCAGAAGCCGCTGGTTGAGCAGGCCTATCAGCAGATCCGTGAAAAGATCATCCGGCTTCAGTTTCTTCCCGGCCAGTATCTGAATGAGGCGGCCATCTGCGAAAAGCTGGGCCTCGGCAGGACGCCGGTTCATCAGGCCCTGCAGCTTCTGCAGCTGGAAGGCCTGATCGAGATTCTGCCGCGCAAGGGTGTCGTCGTGCAGCCCGACGGCGTGCTG
This sequence comes from Paracoccus halophilus, assembly GCF_000763905.1. GTDB lineage: Bacteria > Pseudomonadota > Alphaproteobacteria > Rhodobacterales > Rhodobacteraceae > Paracoccus > Paracoccus halophilus. Next base: position 10,499 of record NZ_JRKN01000026.1, on the reverse strand, counting down.
GAAATCCGCAAGATCCTGGATTCCCGCCTGATCATCGAGCCGGAGCTGGCGCGCATGGCGGCCGAGCATGCTGCCTCGGACGAGATTTCCGAAACCGATCTTGCCGATCTTGTCGCCCTGGCCGAGGCGCCGGACGAGATGCTTGAGCCCCCCGATATCGATGGCTTCATCGCCAGCGACCGGGCCTTTCATCGCAAGATCAATGAATGTTCGGGCAACCACATTCTGGGCGAATTCGCGACCGGGCTGCATGAGCGCTGCTGCCGGTTCTGGTATCTGAACCTGTGGCAGACGCTGAATGTCGAGGTCAGCAAGAACAAGCATATCGACATCGCCAAGGCGGTCCTGTCCGGGGACGGCGATGCGGCGGCCGAGGCGATGAGAAGCCATATCATGGACCTGTCCGAACGGCTGAAACGCCTGCCGCCGAATGCCTTTGGCGTGGGCTGATCCTAGCGACCGCCCTTCGGTATCCCGGCCAGACCATCGCGCAGATGATCCAGCATCGCGGGCGATGTCGATATGCCGGGGGAAAGCCGCAGCACCTCGCCCCTTGCATCGGCATGGATGCCGTGGCCGGCCAGATGGTGCAGCGCGGCCTTTGCGCGGGTATCGCCCGGAAAATGCAGCATGATGCTGGCGCCGCGCCGGTGATCCTCGCGCGGCGAGGCAAGGGAAAGGCCCAGCTCATCCGCGATGCCGATGACCGCATCGACGATTTTCACGTTCTTCTCGCGCGCCTCCTCGGCGCCGCCGGACAGGACCCAGTCCAGCGCCGGAAGCGTGCCCGCGCAGCCCAGAACCGACGGCGTGCCAAGATGAAACCTGCGCGCATCCCCGGCCAGTGCAAATTCCGACAGGGTCCAGTTGAACGGGTTGCCCTGGCTGAACCAGCCGCGCCGTTCAGGGATACAGCGGCGGATCAGATCGTGCGTGGCATAGAGGATGCCCGCGCCGGGGACGCCGCAAACCCATTTCAGGCTGGTCGAGGCGGCGAAATCGACAGGGACCTTAGCCACGTCAAAGGGCAGGATCCCCGCGCCTTGCGTCATGTCGAGGCCGACCAGCGCGCCGGCCTGATGCGCCAGCCGCGTCAGGCGCGGCACGTTGCATTTATGGGAGGATGTCGACGACACCCAATTCAGCAGCACCAGCCCCGCCGTCCCGTCGATCCGTGCCGCAATATCGTCGCATTCCACCCAGAACGCGCCTTCGCGCAGCGGCACCAGATCCAGCGCAAAGCCGTATCTGTCGGCCAATCCGGTCAACAGAAAGACCAGAGAGGGAAAGCCGTCCGCCGGCATCACCACGCGCTTGCCGCGCAGGACCTGCTCGGGCAGGGCCGAAATCAGCGCATGCATGGCCGAGGTGACCGATTCGGCATGGGCGACAGTGCCCGCCCCGGCCCCCAGAAGCCGGGTCCAGCGATCCAGATAGCCGCGTTCGACGCTTTCGCAATAGGGCCATTGCCCGTCGCCGCCCGCCGCCCATTTCTGCGCGAACTCGGTCAGCGCGGCGGTCAGCCTGGCGGCCTTGTCGGGAAAATGACCGATGGAATGGTAGAGGAAATACCCGTCATGCCGATCCATGGGCGAGGATCCTTTCATCCACATCGGCCAGATCGCGCAGACGTTGCAGATCCGCGCCGCGCGAACCGATGCCCTCGACATCCGCGCCGGTGCGCAAATCGCACAGCCTTTGCAGATCCGCGATCAACGCCTTCAGCTCCATGCCGCTGGCGGTCAGGGTCTGCATGTGCTTTTCCAGCATCTTCATGGTCGGTTTCTGGATGAAGCGGCTGACCAGCATGTTCTGATGCTGTGTCGCGGCCACCGCGATCGTGTCATAGACCGGCAGCATCGCCCTGGCGGCGGCAGGCACCCATGGCGCGCCGGCATCGGCGCCCTCAAGAAGCTGATCCAGCAGGGATCTGTCGCGGATGGCCGAGGCAAGGCGCTGCTGGTCGCTGCGGATCAGATAGGGCGCCTTTTCGACCATGACGCCCAGATAGAAGGGATCGTTCGGGCTGCACAGGCCCAGACGCAGATCGACCTCGGCAATCGCCGAGAGATCGCCGGCATTGGCACCGCGCCAGACCTGCCGCCCGACGCGGTAGGATTTCACATAAGGCCGGACGCAATAAAAGAAGCGCTCGGCATCCAGTTCCTTGAACAGGTTGGCATTCGCGCTGCGCAGCCTGCCGAGCGCCGTTTCCGCATCCGCCAGCAGATCCAGCGCGACCGGATGCGACAGGCCCATGGCCGCGATCCGGGCCAGATCGTCGGCGGCCTGCATATAGTTCAGCTGCGCCTTGCTGTTGCTTTGCATGAACAGGATTTCATCCCGGCGCCGGGTAAAGCTGCGGTCATCGCCATTTCGCGCCAGGTTGAGATATTGCATCTGGCTGGTGACCAGCCGCGGCGCCACGCCAAGCAACAGGCCCAGCTTGTTGGCCAGCGCCGAGGCCTCGACCAGCGGCGATTCGGTTTCGCGGATTTCAAGCGTGATCTCGTGGCGGCGGCAGGCGGCCATGTAGTAACCGACGCTGCCCAGCAGGTAATAGGCCGTCTCGGGCGTGCTGTCGGGCACCCAGTCGGACAGGATCGGCGCAATCAGTTCGCGGCCCTCGCGCTCCAGCCGCTGCTTGATGTCATCGCCGATTCCCTCGGTGTTCGAGCGGTCATCCTGGTGCCAATACAGGTCCTCAAGCGCACAGTTCATCTCGACAAAAGATCCACGAATCCAATCGTCAAACGCATCCAGCAGCATCGCGGCACGGTCTGGCATCTGTTGGTTCTCCCAATCCAGCAGTGAGATTTTTTTTGATATTTCAGTTGATATAGTATAAGAAGCGCCTACTATACAAGGATTATCTGAGACGGGTGCCCGGCAAACGAAATCCGGTCGGGCGCGGGCATGTCGGCCCGGCCGGCAGCAGGCCGCCCCGTCCTGCGAAAGGCAGAGCATGACACACGGTCGGTCCTCGAACATCCTTTTCATCATGTGCGATCAGCTTCGCCATGACTATCTGGGCTGCTATGGCCATCCGGCGCTGAAGACGCCGCATATCGACAGCCTTGCCGAACGCGGGATGCGCTTTGACCGGGCCTATGTGCAGTCGCCGGTCTGCGGCCCCAGCCGGATGAGCACCTATACCGGGCGTTATCCGCGCAGCCACGGAACCACCTGGAATTCCTTTCCGCTGCGCGTGGGCGAGATGGGGATGGGCGATCACCTGCGGCCGCTGGGCGTGCGCACGGCGCTGTGCGGCAAGACGCATATGGTGGCCGACCGCAAGGGCATGGAACGGCTGGGCATCGCCCCCTCCTCGCCCGAGGGTCGGCTGATGGCCGAATGCGGCTTTGAGCTGTGGGACCGGCTGGACGGGCTGCATCAGCGCGCCTCGGGCAAGCAGCCGACACATTATCAGGCGCGCATGCAGGCGCGCGGCTATCGGACCGACAATCCCTGGGAGGATTACGCGAACGCGCCCCTGGGCGATCATGGCGAGGCCCTGTCGCCCTGGCATCTGTCACAGGCCCATCGCCCGGCCCGCGCGGCCGAGCGCGACACCGAGACCGCCTATTCCACCGACCGCGCCATCGAGTTCATGGAGGATGCCGGCGACCGGCCCTGGTGCTTGCATCTCAGCTATATCAAGCCGCACTGGCCCTATGTCGCGCCGGCGCCCTATCACCGGATGTACGGCGCCCGGGACGTGATCCCGGTGGTGCGCTCGGACATGGAGCTGCGCGATCCGCATCCGATCCTGCGGGAGTTTCACAGGAACCGTGTCTCGCAGGTCTTCAGCCGACCCGAGGTCCGCGACCGCGTGATCCCGGTCTATATGGGGCTGATCAAGCAGATCGACGACAATATCGGCCGCCTGCTGGATTATCTGCGCAAGAGCGGCCAGGCGCAAAGGACGATGATCGTCTTTACCTCGGATCACGGCGATTATCTGGGCGATCACTGGCTGGGCGAAAAGGACATGTTCCATGACTGCGCGGTCAGGGTGCCGCTGATCGTCATGGACCCGTCGCCCGCCGCGGATGCGACGCGCGGCACGGTCTCGGATGCACTGGTCGAATGCATCGACCTGCTGCCGACCTTTATCGAATATTACGGCGGAACGGTGCCCACGCAGATCATCGAGGGCAAGTCGCTGATCGGCCTGCTGCACAGAAGCAGGGCAAAGCTGCGCGAGGTGGCGATCTCGGAATACGATTACAGCGTCAGGAAGGCGCGCGTCGGGCTGGAGATGCCGGTCGCGGATTGCAGAATGCAGATGGTCTTTGACGGGCGTTTCAAGCTGGTCAATGTCGTGGGTTTTCGCCCGATGCTTTTCGATCTGGCCGAGGACCCGGACGAGCTGCGCGATCTGGGCGCGGATCCGGCCTGCCGCGAGGTGATCGTCCGCTTGACAAGGGCGCTTTTGGACTGGGCGCTGCGGCATCATTGCCGCGTCACCGTGTCCGATGCCGATCTGCAGGATGCCATCGGCGGCGAGGCGCGGGCCGGCATCTATCTGGGCTGCTGGGATCAGGGGGATATCGACCAGATCATCCGCAGCGGCGATTCCGGTTACTGACCCATGCGCAACCCAGAAAACATGCCGGCGTCATCGCACATGCAGGAAACGACGGACGATCCCATCGCGGCGCTGAAGGCGATCCTTGGCCCCTCGGGCTGGGTGGGTGCCGGGGACAGCGCCCCCTATGCGACGGATATCATGGGACCGGGCGGCGAATGCCTGCTGGTCGCGCGCCCGGCCTCGACGGATGAGGTGGCGGCGACGGTCCGCCTCTGCGCGCGCCACGGAATCGCCATCGTGCCGCAGGGCGGAAACAGCAATGTCTGCCGCATGGCGGTGCCGCTGGACGGGCAGGCGGCGGTCATTCTTTCGCTGACCCGGATGAACCGCATCCTCGGCATCGACCCGGCCAGCAGCACGGCCACGGTCGAGGCCGGGGTCCTCATGCAGACCCTGCAGGAGGCCGCGCTGGCCGGGGGCCGGGTCTTTGCGCCCGACTGGGGCGCGCGCGGCACGGCGACGGTCGGCGGCGCCGTGGCGACCAATGGCGGCGGGCTGAATGTCCTGCGCTATGGCACCACCCGCGAACAGGTGCTGGGGCTCGAGGTCGTGCTGGCCGACGGCACGATCTGGAACGGGTTGCGCAGCCTGATCAAGGACAATTCCGGCTATGATCTGAAGCATCTCTTCATCGGCTCCGAGGGGACGCTGGGCATCATCACGAGGCTGGTCTTTCGCCTGCATCCCGACCAGCCGGTGACGCAATCCATGATGGCCGTGCTGGATGACATGGCGCGGCTGAACGAATTCTTCGACATGGCGCGCGGCATCGGCGGCGAACATCTGGTCGCCTTTGAGCTGATGCCCGGCATGGGCGTCGAAAAGGCGCTGGAACGCTATCCCGATCTGCGACGCCCGCTTGGGACGCGGGGCGAATGGTATCTGCTGCTGCGCTTTGCCGGTCTGGACAGTGTCGAAGAGCCGATGATGCGGCTGTTCGAACAGGGGTTCGAGGCCGGAATCCTCAGCGACGCGGTGCTGTCCAGCTCGGTCGCGCAAGAGCGGAACCTGTGGGAAATCCGCGAGCAGATGATCCCCTATCAGTATTTCGCGATGCCTTCGCTGAAATGGGATGTCTCGGTGCCGCGGGGGCGGATCGTCGAGTTTCTTGACCGTGCCGGCCAGATCGTCCATGCCCTCCGGCCCGATGCGATCTGCTATGCGGCGGGCCATGTCGGGGATGGCAATATCCACTATACCGTCTTTGTCCCGGCAGATTCGCCGCCCGCGATGAACGACCGCATCTGTACCGAGGTCGATGGGCTGATCTGGCAGATGCAGGGCTCGATCGTGGCCGAGCATGGCGTCGGGGCGATGTTTGCCGAACGGATGCGGCGGCAAAAGAGCGATGTCGAATATGCGATGATGCGACAGATCAAGCAGAGCCTTGATCCGGACGGCCTGATGAACCCGGGCAAGCTGTTGCAGCGCAACTGAAACCCCGCCGTTTTCCACCGCGTGCCCGGGACAAGGACGCCCGGGCAGGGATGCGAGCATCGTGTTTTCATATAAAGTATTTGTTGATATTTCATGATGGATTTTATAACCTGAGCCGAGCAGACAGAGGTTTCCGATTCTGGGGAGGAGCGGAATGAGACGGTTTTCAAAGCTTGCAGCAATGGCCATGGCCGTCCTGATCGGGGCACCGGCATCGGCCGAGGAATGGGCGCCGAAAGGCAGCCTTACGCTTGAGATCGGCTTTGCCGCGGGCGGGACGACGGATGTGATCGGCCGGGTGCTGGCAAAGGTGATGGAGGAACAGACCGGCTGGAACATCGTGGCCGAGAACCGCACCGGCGGCGGCGGCATCGCCATGCTGACCGGCATCGCAAAGCGCCCGCCGCGCGGCGATGTCATCGGCATGGGGGTCAATATGCCGGTGCTTGCCAAACTGGCGACCGATCCCGACACGATGGCCTTTGCGCTGGACGATCTGGACTATCTGGGCACGGTCGCCTCGACGCCCATCGTGATCGTCGCGCGCAAGGATGCGCCGTTCGACGACATGCGAAGCATGATCGATTACTCCATCGAGAACGGCCCGATCTCGATCGGCTTCATCGCCCTGGGCCAGCGCCTGGTGATGGAGAAGGTCGCGCGCGAAACCGGCGCGAAATTCAACCTGGTCGCCGGCGAGGGCAGCAGCGAGACGATGAAGCTGATCCTGGGCGGGCAGGTCCAGGCGGGCTTTTCCTCGGGCGAGCATTTCCCCTTCGAGGATGCGGGCGACATGAAGGAAATCGCCACCACCGCGCCCGAAAGGGTATCCTGGGCCCCCGATGCGCCGACCTTCATCGAATCCGGCATCGACATCTTTTTCGATCCGGTCTTTTTCATCGCCACCACCAAGGGCACCGACCCCGCCGCGGTGGCGGCCCTGTCGCAGGCGCTCGATGCCGCGGTGGCCACCGATGAGGTCGCCGAGGCGGTCAGGAACGCGATCAGGAACGATCCCAAGAATCTGGGATCCGAGGGCGCCCGCCAGATGATGCTCGACGGGCTGGAAAACTTCATCGCCCTCAACAACTGAAACCCCGCCTGGCCCTGCGATCACCATCGGCAGCGCCAGCCATTCCCGAGGTAACACGATGCTGGGATCTGTCGACCGCCTGAGTGGAGCGTTCCTGCTGGTTTTCGGCCTGGCGCTCTATTTCTATATCGTTCCCAATTTCGCCGAGCAGATGGACGAGGTCAGCCTGTCGCCGGACGCCCTGCCCAAGCTTTATTCGCTGGGGATCGCGCTTGGCGGCCTGCTGATGGTCTTGCGGCCGGCGGAACAGGAGGCGCCCGAGCCGCGCCTGCTGCTGCGCGTGGCGCTGTTCGTCGCGATCCTGTTCGCCGCGCTCTATGCGATTTCGTGGATCGGCTTCGTCGTGGTCGCGCCTCTGCTGGCGCTCACGCTGATGCTCATGGTCGGCGAGCACCGCCCGCTCTGGCTGGCGATCGGAGTCGTCGTCATTCCCGCGCTGATCTGGCTGCTGGTCACCCAGCTGCTGGGCCGCGCGCTGCCGTAAGGGCCCTGACATGGTAGATATCGCCACAATTCTTGCCGGGTTCTCGGATGCCTTCACGCTGGAGATCCTGCTGTTGGTGATCTTCGGCGTGGCGGTCGGCCAGCTTGTCGGGGCCATTCCCGGCATCGGCCCGATCATGACCATGGCCATCGCGATCCCCTTTACCTTTGCGATGAACCCGCTGACCGCCATTGCCTTTCTGGTCGGGGTCAACAAGGGCGGGCTGGTCGGCGGCGCGATCCCGGCGGTTCTGATCAATACGCCGGGCACGCCCGACGCGGCGGCAACGGCGCTGGACGGCTACCCGCTGGCGCGGCAGGGCAAGGCGCTCAAGGCCACCAAGATGGCGCTTTTCTCGTCGATCACCGGTGACACGTTCAGCGATCTGGTGTTGATTACCGTCTCGGCGCCGCTCGCGGTTCTGGCGCTGCGCATGGGTCCGGTCGAGGTAATGGCGCTGATGATCTTTGCCTTTGCCGTCCTGTCGGGGCTGATGGGCGATTCGCTGGTCAAAGGCATGATCGCGGCGCTTCTGGGGCTGCTGATGGCGGCGGTGGGCACCGATCCCGAGGCCTCGACGCCGCGGCTGATCTTTGGCATGTGGGATCTCTATGACGGCCTGCCGCTGACCGCCGTGGCCATCGGCGCGCTTGCGATTTCCGAGGTCATCCGCCGGCTGGCCGAAAGCTCGGGCAGCGTCGATCCGGCGATCCAGATCGCGTCATCTGGCGATCCGGCGGATGATCGCGTGTCCTGGGCCGAATACTGGGCCTGCCGGATCGTGCTGCTGCGCGGCGCGGTGATCGGCACCGTGCTGGGCGCGCTGCCGGGGATCGGCACCACTGCCGCATCCTTCATGTCCTACGCCTTCACCAAGGCCTCGGACAAGGATCCGGGCAGCTATGGCAGGGGCAATATCAAGGGCATCGCCGCCACGGAATCGGCGAATTCGGCGGTGATGGGCGCGAACATGATCCCGCTGCTGACGCTGGGCATCCCCGGAAATGTCGGGGCCGCGCTGATCATCAGCGCCTTCATGATCCACGGCATGCAGCCCGGCCCGCTGCTGTTCGAAAGCCAGGGGCGGCTGGTCTATGGCCTGTTCGGTGCCATGATCATGGCGAATTTCATCAATCTCTGGATCGGGCAGGCGGGGCTGCGGCTGTGGGTCAGGGCCATTTCCGCGCCGGAATCGGTCATCTATTCCGCCGCGATCCTGCTGTGCTTCGTCGGCGTCAACATGGCCGATGGCGGCCTGTTCAGCGTCGTCTTCATGGTGATCTTTGCCGTGCTGGGCTATCTGATGCAATCCTACGGCTTTCCGCTGGTGATCTTCATCATCTCGTTTTTCCTCGGACCCCGTTTCGAGCTGTCGATCGCGCAATCGCTGGCGCTGACCAATGGCGATCTGACCCAAATATACCGCTATCCGGTGGCCGTGGCGCTGCTGGTCATGGCAGCCGCGACCACTGTCTGGCTGATGCGCAAGAACGCGCAGTCCCGCGCGCGAAGCGAAGCGGTCGAAAACAAGGCCGCGCAGGAGGGATAGGTTCCGGACATGAGGAGAAACGGGCCCTTCTGTTTGCATTTAACTGAAATATCATCAGCCATATAACTGGCCCTGAATGTGAGGACGCTGTGTCGAACGAAAAACCATCCATGCCCCCCGGCGCGCCGAAGCTGGAAGAGATACTGCTCCAGTCGAACGACATGCCCTGGCGGGCCAAGTCGCTGAAGGGCGTCCATGAAAAGATGCTGTGGCGCGACGACGAAAGCGGTGCGTCGATCGCCCTGATCAAGTTCGAAAAGGGCGCCAGCATTCCGCAGCCGCATCTGCACGCATCGAACCAGATGATGTTCTGCCTTAGCGGGCATTACGAATATACGCTGACCGGCGTGGCGCTGCGCGCGGGGTCGTTCTACTGCAACCCAAAGGGCAATGTGCATGGCCCGACCATCGCACATGAGGAAACCGTGGTGGTCGAGATCTATGACGGCCCGCATTACCCGGTGCGCCCCGACTGGTACGACAATGACGAGGATGCGAGATGAGCGGGGAACTCCTGGCATCTGGCCTGATCGCGGATGTCGTGTCGCTGTTTCGCGCCGCCGGCGTTCCTGGCATCGCGGCCCGGATCACCGCCGAGGATCTGGTGGCGGCCGAGCTTGAGGCCATGCCCTCGCATGGCGTGATGCTGGTGCCGATGTATCTGGACCGGCTGCGCAACGGCTCGATCTCGGCCGAGGCCGAGGGGCAGATCGTCTCGGCCAGGGGGGCCTGTACCGTGCTTGACGCCGGCAATGCCCTGGGTCAGCCGATTGCCCGGAAATCCGTCGCGCTGGCGGTCGAATCCGCAAGGGCGCATGGCATCGGGGCGGTCGCGGTGCGCAACGCCAATCACATGGGCGCGCTTGGCCTTTATGGCAGGATGATGGCGGATGCGGGATGTATCGGCCTTGCGACCACGAATACCCGCCCCTTGCTGCCGGCGCCGGGCGGGGCCGAGGCGCAGACCGGAAACAACCCGCTGGCCATCGTCGCGCCGTCGTCGGGCGGATTTCATGCCGAGGTGGACATGGCGCTCAGCGCGGCGTCGATGGGCAAGATCCGCAATGCCGCCGCCGCCGGCCAGGCGCTGCCGGAGAACTGGGCCACGGATGCCGAGGGCGCGCCCACGACCGACCCCACCGCCGCGATCAGGGGCATGCTGCTGCCTGCCGCCGGGCCCAAGGGCTTCGGGCTGGCCTTGCTACTGGATCTGATGAGATATGCTCGAAAGTTGGTGACGCTTGATCAGGCGGCAGCTTGAATGTGGCGGACGCCGTCGCGGAACTCAACCCCGCTGATGACCTCCGGCAGGCGGTTCCGACCGTCGAGCCTCCGCCATTTC
>NZ_JRKN01000025.1 GCF_000763905.1 Paracoccus halophilus | reverse complement strand
GAGCCGCTTTGCGCTCGTATCGTTTCCGGGTGATTTCGGTCCAGGGCATCATGATCTCCGTTCGTTCTCACAAACAAACAGAATCATAACTCGCTGAAATCACCCAACTCATTTCCGATCAGGCTCTCAGGGAATTCTCAATCAGAATATTGGAAACCTGTTGAAAAAGGATGAACTCGAACAGCTTGCGACCTCCCTCGCCGGCCAGTCTGCCGCCGCGATCGACGCCGCCATCCGCGCCGCCCGCGCCGAATCCCGCCATGGCGGAGCGACGCTCAGCCCGGAGCTGATCCGCCGGCACCTGGGTCTCGCCGAAAACCCCCTAAGCCACACCCTCACCCGCCGCATCACGCTGCATGAATGCGGCCATGCCCTCGTGGCGACGGCCCTGGATCGCGGCCAGACGAGCCGCGTGCTGATCACCCTCGAGGGCGGCGAGACCCATCGCGCTGAGGCCCCCGATGAGGGCTGCCTCGCCGATCACCAGGCCGAACTCACTGTGCTGCTGGCCGGCCGCGCCGCCGAGCGGCTGGTCCTCGGCGAGGTCTCCGCCGGCGCCGGCGGCGCCCCGGCCTCCGATGTCGCCCGCGCCACCCGGCTCGCGCTGCAGATCGAGACGCAATCCGGCCTCGGCATCGCCGGCCCGGTCTGGAGCGACGCCCCCGCCGCCATCGCCCTGCGCGACCCGGCCATCCACCAGCGCGTCAGGCAAAGGCTCGAGGCCGCCGAACAGAGCGCCACCGCGATCCTAGCCGCCCATCGCGACCTGCTGGAACGCATGGCCGGCCACCTGCAGCAGCATCGCGAACTCGCTGGCGATGAACTGCGCCAATGGCTCGCCCGGGTGAGCCGCGCGCAGATCGGCAGCGCAGGCGGTGCGCAGATGACAGAGGCATCGCCGGGCGAAGCGCCGAACGAACCGCCCCGCGATATGCGGCGCGCATCGGCCGGCAGATCGCAACGCGCATCCGGGGACGATATCCCGCACGGACAGCAAGACCTGCCCGATCAGGAAAGCAATCCGCATGGCGCGAAAGACAACCCTGTGATCAGGCACGACGATCCTGTGATCGGACAAGATAACTCCGACCCGGATCAGGCCATCTCATGAAGACCACGAAAAACCTATGGAAAGAAGGCAATCCTGTCCTGTCAGGAGAGCCCTGGCAGCAGTCAGATATCCCCATCCTCTGTGGATCCCTCTCAACATGGCGGCGCGGGCAAAAGCCGCGCCGCTTTTTCTACCTTTTCATATCTCCACACCAGACAATCTCCGCCTGCGGCGGTTTTCCCCTTCTTTATCTCTTCCCGACGAAGACAGCCTCGCGACAAAGGCGCGTTTTCACCTCTTTACATTTTCATCAGAACGAGAGCCGGATTTTCGGACAGTCTTTGTCTCTTCCGGAATTATCCGGATTTTTCCTATTTTATTTCAATGACGGAGGGCCTCTTCGCGGTCTTCATGCCACGCCCCCCAAAAAACCAAAAGCCGAGGCCGAAAATCAGCGATTTTCACCCGTTATCCACAGGTAAGGCCCGATTTTCGCCCCCATTCCCATTCTGAGAGGGCCCCGATGCTCTATAATGATCTCAACAACATGATCCCCGGACCATCCGGACAGATGAGCAGACGAAACCGCGGGAGAACCCCTTCGCGCGGACCAGGAGAGACTTGCCCGTGGCCAAGGCAACGCAACAGTGTAGGGAAAGCACCGGGGCGAAAGCCCCGGGCAAACCCGTCGCTACGGCGGCCCCGGAGCGACCTTGCTGTATCCCGTCAATTTCCAAGGGCCAAACGCTTCCCTGCAAACCGGCCACAAAACTGGATCGCCTGCGCAGCGCCCTGAATTTCATGGCCGAACTGGTCCTGCGCGATCCTTCCTATGTGCCCATTTTTACCCGGCTGGAGGAGGAAATCGCCATCGAGGAGGCAAAGTGTCAAGACGACGCTTTGGCCCGTGCACGCGCGCTGATCCATCAGAATGCGATGCGGCAGATGGCCGCCGCCTGAGGGGCGCTGTCAAACTATCGGCTACAAGGCAATTCTCTCGAGTGCCTTCCTTCGGATTTCAAGCGAGCCGCCGCGACCATAATCGGGGCGCGCGTATTTGTGGCCCATCAGTTCCGCCCTGATCCGGTCGTCGATAGCCGCCTCGACCATGCGATCCTCGAACGAGTGCCGCAGGCTATAGGCGGCATGCTTCGGCGTTTCGCGCAGATTATTTCTGGTCAGATATTTATTGACCGTCGCCGACCAATTATCGCCTTTGTCGAGGTAATGGGTGATCCCACCCCGGTCAACGATCCGCTTCGCCGCGTCAAGTGACACGCCCAGCAAAGGGATTTGACGCGGCGATTGCGCGGTTTTCAGGACGCGCGGAATCTGCTTCGAAATATCGATATGCGGGACCGGTCCTGTCAATTGCCACGCCTCGGTCGAGCATCCGAGAATTTCGGAAGGTCGCGCTCCGGTATTCACCATGACCAGCAGAACATCGCGTGCTTCTTCGTTCAGCCCGTCCAGCGCGCCGGAGCCAAGAATGCGCTCACGGATGAATGCCTCGGAGAAGGCAACGCCAACGGTCCCGGTTTTCTTGCCCCTGAACCGCAGCCTCGCGAAGGGATTGGGCAGGTCGAGGGCATGATATTCGAACCATGACCGGAACAGATCGGACAGATGCCCGATATCCTTGTTGGCCGAGCCTTTGTCCAGGCCCTCGCGCGCGATCCGTTCGGCCCAATGGTCGCGCAGCCGCTGTGCGTGGTCGCGCCTGATTTCCGACATCGGCAAGTCGCCATTCAGTTGGATGAAGGTTGACACTGCGCGCTGGCGCGGCTGTCGCCAGCGCTTGATCTGGCGTTCGGATTTACCAGCCTGCCGCTCAACCTCCGAGAAGCGGAAGAATTCCTCAAGAGCCATGCTGATCGTGACCAGCGGCTGATCGATACCGCCCAGCAGGGCGATCTCTTCCGTCTGGCGTTCTACGCCGCCCTTGGCAGATGCGACCATCTCGATCCGACGCAGCAGATCGTCGATCGGTCCCCGAGCCAGTTCAGAGGCCGGGCGATAGGGAAAGTCGCGCGATTTGGCCAACTGTCGCGCCGCATCATAGGCGGCCGCCGCATCGCCTGCCTGTCCCGCTGCCAGGGCCTCCCAATGGGCCATGATCTCGGCCTCGACCACGACCGCCTTGATCCTCGCCTCACGCTCGGAATCTGTCCACAACGCGCGTGTGACCTTCTGTCGGGGATCGACATGCGCGAAACGCTTCGGCACACGCTTGACGAACTACCAGTAGCCGCGATCCTTGGTAACGACCATGCAATCCCCCAAATGTTCCGCGAATTGTTCCGGGATTTCGGGGCGCTTTCAAGGGGCATCGCTGCGTTTTCCCAGCAATCACGAGGAATTCGTGCAAGGATTGACGCATGAAAAGCGCCACGTAATTGTTCCATTTCCTCCCCGAAAATCTCAATAAAATCAGTTCCCCTTGCGCTGCTCGACGCACTTTCCTGTCCATTTCGGCCACATAGTTTGTTCGCCCTCGGCAAAACAAAAGGGCCGGTGAAACCCGGCCCTTTGTTTGGGATCAGCGGATGTCGACGCGGCGGTAGATGGTTTGACATCGCTCCGGAATGGGTAGGCGGTCGATGCCACGATCAGCCTGGATGATGGCTTCGACTCCAGGATTACGACGATTTTCGGTCGCGAGCTGCGTCACGGTGATGAAGCTGCGCTGGAAATCTTCAACGCTGTTTCCCTGAATGTACCTGCGTTGTCTCCCGCTCTGAGGTTCGGTTACGGGAATGCTTGCCAGGTGCCCGCCGTCGACAAGCGCGCGAAGTGTCCTGATGTCGATTTCAAGCATGCGTGCGACCGTACCCGGGGGCAGCGCCCCGTCGACCGGGCAGGAAATCGCCTCGCGCAAGGTCGGCAGGTGGACGCGGAGTGCCCGGAACCTGCTGCTACAATCGGGCTCCCGGCGCAACGGGATATACTGTTTCAGGATCAGGGTGGTGACCCGGTCGGTTGGGCAGCGTAAGCGATGAGCTGCGGTGGGAATGTCGAGCCAGTCCTCATTGATCGCTCCGCTTTCGGCCAGCCCATTCAAAGCGGTGATAAAGGTGCTCAGATCGCGCGGGTGGTAGCGCGGCGATGCGTGCTTGTCGGCGAAAAATTTTTGTATCACACCGCCATCGGTCAGTTTGGTCAGCAGGAAGCGGTCGATGCCCAGCCACTGCGCCGTGTCGCCTGCCGTCATCAACGCGTTGAAATCACCCGCAACCTGATCCATCACTTCGGCCGAAACATAATCTGTCAGCCGGAAATCACGATCATCCGCACTGCGCTGCGCGAGACCAAGCGCGGTGAGGCGGCGGCCGAGTTGCCAGCGTGTCACGCCATAGGCGCGGCTGGCGGTTGAAATCGAATGCACCAGCTGGCGCGGACATGGCTTTCCGAGGACAATCGCTCCTTTGGCCACAGGGTAGTTCTGGAAAATGAAATCCCGGACAAGATCCCGTATGACGTCAAAATCCGGATCATCGTCACGATATCGCAGCCAGTCAAAAAACAGACGGTACCGGCTACGATATAGTGCGGCGTCGAGCGGAACAGCGCGTTGAAGTTCCTTCAGCGTGTGGCACAGGGCATCCGGGCCTCGTTTCAGGATGGAAAACCCGATACTGCCCGCCTGATGCCATTTGTCTGCGGTGATCAGATCGCGGGGCGCATCGGGGCCGAGCAACATCAACGCCCCGAGGTTTTCTGAGGTTTGGGCCACGACATGAAAAGGCAGCTGGTCGACCCATGTTCCCTCCTTATTGCCCAGGATGCAGGCGAGCAGATGGTTTTCCAGCGGGCTCTCGTTCGCCGCGACAGTATCAAAAAGACGCCCCCGCATTTGCGCAGCATGGAAGGCGAAATCGAATATCTCTTTATTGCTTGGGGTGACGGGCAGTTCCACCAACAGACAGCCATGCCCGATGCAGCGGCGGATGGAACTGAGTTGCCAGATTGCCGGATGAGCTGCCTGACCCTCGGCAAGGCAGGCGGGGCAAGCCCGAAGTCTTGTCCGGGCAAAAGCTGTGAACTTGATCCGCTTCCGGCCAAACCTGAACCAGCCGTTGGCGGTCAGGCGCGGTGTCCAGAACAGCAGAGCCTCAGGATCGGTGCCAGCCAGAGCGGCAAGGCGCCAGATTTCGGTGTCATTGCCATTGGTCAGGGCGCGGTGATCAAGACCCATGTCCGAACAGAAGGTGATCAGCCGTGGTGCGCCGTTCCGCCGTGCCAGACGCGCAGCAAGCGATGTCGCGCTTTCCCCGGGAACCGTTGGGACAGAAAGGCTAAGAGCCGGGAGGGCAGAGAACATCAGGCCATCTCCCGCGTAAAGACTTTTCGGGCGTCGATCCGGTGATAGTCACTGACGATGAACGGATTGAAGGCATCCAGGCAGGAACTGCGCAGCGTATAGGCTGCAGTGAAATGCCGCCATTCGAGGCGGCTGGAGCCCTCCAAAAACGCCACCTCAATTGACGCGATGATCATTTCGATCACCAAACCGAACTGGAAAGCTGCTGCATGGATCAGCCGCTCGGACAGGGTGATGTCGGTGATCTCGCCTGACAGGGACAGGTCGGCCCGCCGGGCATAGCCCGCGATCAGCCGTGCCACGTCGGGTACGTTCAGCACCGGAGAGAGGGGCGCGAAATGAACCGTATCCATGCGGCGGGCAAGCTGGGGATCGTGATTGAGGATGTTTTCCAGCTCCTCCGTCCCGGAAAGCAGGATGCCCACCGGCCAGTCCGCATCTGTCATCAGGGTTTTCAGCATGGATGCGACCGCATCCAGCTCATGGCGGGTCCCGCGCGCGCTGAGGTCCTGCGCCTCATCAAGATGCAGAAACAGCACCTTTCGCTCGCGAAGCTGATGGCGCACCAGGTCCCAGATGTACCAGGCCTGCCGTTCGGCGGTGAGATTGTAGCCAAGGGCACGCAGCACCGTTTGCCCAACGAATTTCAGGGTGGCAGGTGATGGCACACGCAGGCTGATGAGCGTGGCATCCGGCAGGGAAGAGCCCGCCAGATAGGCCTGCATCTTGCTGAGAAGATGCGCGGTGGTGGCGCTCTTTCCGGTGCCGGATGCGCCAGACAGCGCTATCCCATGCGCCTCGGATGTGCGACCGGCGGTAATATCGGCAAGGCGCTTTTCGATCAGAAGCCGGAAACGGTCCTGCAGGGGGGCATAGCGCTCATGGGTGATAAAGCGGCCGCGCAGGTCGGCGATGCGAAGGGCGGTCTGGGCGACATGATCATTCATCGTCAAAACTCCAGGTCGCGGCAGATGACGGGGGTTTATCTTTGGAGAGGCCATTTGTGCAGGCGGGACCTGGGATAGGCGCTGATTGGGAAAGCGGCAGGATTTCGATCCCCTCAGCCAGTGGGTCGGCACCGGAGCTTTGGCCCGTGAGCTTCTCTGTCGATGAGGTCAACGAGAAATGCAGCGCCTTTTCGTTGCGGGCAACATCGGCGTCGGTGACATGGAACGGTGTCAACTGCATCCTCAGTACAGCCGCGCGGTTGGCTTCCGAAATCCGTGCGACGGCCCGCTGCACCAGATCTTCCGACAGGGCAGCCGCGCGGCGGTGCTTAAGGCGAAGAGCGCGACTGGCCTCCTGCCAGTCGGAGTAGCGCATTCCGTCAAAGCCACGATGGTTGCAGGTTGCGGCATGCCAGATGCTGCCGACCTTCACCGCAATCCAATCCAGATCGAACAGGTCTGCGCGGACTTCAACATCACGCTCGGGTGAATGCAGCAAGGCCTCGCGCAGGGCATCGCAGCTATAGGAGAGACCGGCGAAGAGAACGCCATCACCGCGCAAGCGCCGCATCATCGGGCGGCCGAACGCCTTGCGCAGCACCAGCCCGTCCGGCACCGGCAGCAACCCCTGTTCTGACGCCAGCCGTTTCCAGCAATGCGCCGGGGTTTCGTCCTTCGGCGAGCCGTGCGGCTCGTTGTGGTAGATGTCCACGACTAAGGTCAGAAGGATGCGGATAAGGTCGTCGTCATCCAGGCAGGCCAGTTGCTCGGAAGGATAATCGGCCCGCTGCACCGGGTTGAAGAAGGTTCGTCCGGATAGAAGCGGCATGAGCTTGTGCCCCAGCGTGCGAAAAAAGCTCTCGATATTGCCGCGCATCTGCGGCAGGCCCGCCGGGGGGAAATGCATCGTCAGCCCGAGCGAGGCCGCGACCGCCCGGAACTCTTCCGAGATAAATGCCGAGCCCTGATCGGTGACCAATGTGCCGATCCCCGCGACCTGATCCCGCGGGCTTTCGCAGCTTGCGGCCTGTGCATAGAGCGTCCGGTCGTGAAATACGTCGCGCAGGGCGCGGATCGCGTCCTGCGCGTTCGGTGTATTCGCCAGACGAAGAGCGAGAATGCACTTCGTCGCAGCGTCTTTGGCGACATAAAGCCAACGTCTCCCCTTCAGCCGCTCAACCTGTTCGGGCGGCAGATGATCGAGAACCCCCGAGACTGTCAGCAGCGAGATCACATCGAGGCGGTTTTCGTCCATCTCGACACGTTCGCCCGGAAACAGGGTCTCGACGCCGGTCTCGAACAGGTTGAATTTCCGGTTCGCCGCGTCGATACCCCATCGCCGCGCGTGAATGTAATAGGGATTGGCCTGCGAAAGACGCCGCAGGAGGCTGCGTCCCGAGGGAAGGGCAAGCTCAGTCTGCCCATCGGCCCGCCTGCGCAGGTTTTCGGATTTGATCCGATTGCGGGTGTCGGCCACAGCCTGCCGTTTGGTCGGGCGCTGCGTGCTGGCATAGATTTCGATAACCTCCGAAACCATCGCCTCCGTGCGATGGCACCAGCGCAATCCGCGATTGCCGCTGCGATGAGTGCGGGGCAATAGTGCCAGCGGATCATACCCGCCGTTCTCATAGGCACGGAGCCAGCGCAGGATGGTTTTGGCGCAGGGGAGTTTGCGGGTGACGAGCTTCGCACCCGCGCGGCGTCCACCTGCATCGGTGCCGATCTGCCCTGATTTCCGCCGAACCTCATAGTCGAGTGCGGGCAGGATCGCCGTAACCGAGGCATAGGTTCTGGCAACCCGGCCGTCCTGTTCGAGCTTCAGGACACTGTCGCAGATCGCCTGCCGCCAGAGGACGATGGACCGGGCTTCGTCCTCGAGTTCGGCGAGCAGGTCGACCGGACGGTTCTGCCGGTCCCGGCTGCGCGCAAAATCGAAATATCCGGCCTGATAGCGGGTGTCCGAGGATCGCAACAGCTCGTGGATCTCGGCGTGGCTGAAACTCTGGGTGATTCCGGGCTGATCGGAGCGCTCCAGGGTGATCGCATCGGCCTGAACCTCGACCGGGCGATAGGCGACACCCGCGACCGTCAGCAGGTCCGAGCGCGAGAGGCGAAGACGCATATTCATGCCGCGACCTCCGTCAGGACGGGACGGTTGCGCATGATCTGCCGCGCAGCTTCTGCCGCCGCCCGCCGGTCAAGCTGTTCGTCGGTCACGAGCTTGACCCGATGCGCGAGTTGCTTCGGCATGGCGGCAGCGATATGGCGCAACTCGGTGATGAAATCGCGCCGGATTACCCGATGCGCTGGCTTGATCGCGACGGCGATTCGCTCGCCGCTGTTCAGCGTGACAAGAAAATCGAACACATGGTTGGCAATACCGCCATCGGCGCGCCGGTAACGGATCGCAGGCGGCTGTTCCAGAATGTCATGGATATCGGGGCGCAGCAGCGTCAGGCACAGAAAGCGGTATTCCAGCATGCTTTCGAACTGGATGACGCGCGGGCGCTTAAAGGCGGGAAGTTTGGCAATCATGCTGCCGCGCAGGCTCGCCTTCGAGCGGCGCACAACATCCCGACTCGCGCAGCTCGGTTCCGGCTCACGATAGATCAGGGTCTGGGTCATATGGGTTTCGGAGCGCGTGATCTTCCATGCCGCAACTGCGGGGAAGAGGCGCTTCCGCCTCCTTTCAAGGGATGCAGGGATCGGCCCCGCCGGAACTGCTCCGGCGGGTTGACTTTTTCTGCGTCTCGGGGGATGAAAGAAGGGTAGCCGCAAAACTACACCTAGTTTCGAAGGGCCTTCCTGCGTCAACAGGAGGGCCTTTCCCTTTCGACGGCATGCTAATCGGCCGCGTGACCCTCCTGTGCTGAATACCGTTCCGGGAAAAGCTCTTGCGGCGTAACCCCGAGCGCACCGGCAATGGCCGCCTCGATCCTATGCGAGCGCCGATAGCCCTGGCTCACCACGGTCACCGTCGATTGCAGCACACCGAGCTGATTGGCAATCCGGGTCAGAGAACTGCCTCGTTCCCGCAGTCTTACCTTCACATCGCTGTGGCGCAGAAGATCGACCGACATGCCATTCATCTCCATCCGACTTGGACCATGATTCTGCCCGGACAACACCAGATGTTGTGTTTTCCCCAGCCCAACGAATCACAGATATGATTCGTCTGTCAAATGAAGATTCGGCAGAAAAGTGTATTATTTTCAAATCGATAAAGAGTTTCGACCACCGAGGAAGAATATCGGGGGCCGAAAAAGAGTGGCGCTCAGGATATAGTAGCGGTTAAGTTCCGCTAACTTTCACCTCAGCCAAGCAAGGCCAGAGCAGCGCCGAAGGCGACGCCAAGCGCGACAATTGCGACGCCAGCCAGCACAGGCTGCCAGACAGGTTTTTGGCGGATGCGCGCGGTGTCCCGAATAAGCGCAGCGATCTCGGCGCGTATCAGTTCATCGGTTTTGTTCATGCTCGCCCCCATCAACCTAGCCCGCAGTTTGATATCCCAGCCTGTCCCGAGCCTCAGTCCTCACCCCACATCTCATCCATGAACGCCTATTGCCAGCTTCGAAGGAGGCTGCAACTCTGGCGCCGAAACCAGCCTGTTCCGCCCGTTTCTGGATCTCGTGCACGCGCTCTACGAGCCTCGCCGCAGAATGCGGAGAAAGGCATTGGGCTGGTTGAAGGCGATCCATTTTCCATGCGGCAAGGATATCACTGCCAGGTGCTTGAGGGAAAGCGGGTGAAGGCAGGAAACGCTTATTGTGTTGGAGGACCGTGCGCAGGAACCCGCGAAAACGGCGGGGAGCGGTCATTCGCTGCGCGTACAACTTTACTAGCCTGCAACAGCGGAAGCAGACATCCCTGATGAGTCCGAAAACAATCAGTTGAACTTGCTGTCTTTGAATAGATGACGGCTTCCATAATCCACGTGGGAAACACAATGTCTTGGGTTGGGAAAGCCCCTGGCCTTCAAGGCGAAGCATGTAAAGGATCATATTACAGCGTACCGAGGAAAGCGGCCAAATTGGCCCGATCGCGTGCACTCAGGTTGAGGGGAGAGAGTTCGCTGACCCCGATCACCGCCCAGGGAGCGCGGTTGTAATGATTGAGCGCCTCGGCCAGGGTCGCGAACTGGCCGCCGTGCATATAGGGCGGGCGGGTGGCGACGCCGCGCAGGGAGGGGGGCTTGAAGGCGCCGAGAAGGGCCTCGCCCTCCGCCATGAAGCGCAGTTCGGTACATTCCTGCGGGGCGGCGTCGCTATAGGGGCCGAGACAGTTGAACGGATCGGCCTTCACCACTGCCAGCCCGTCGTAGCGGCCAAGGTCGCGCGGCAGGCCCGCGGCCTCCGGCACGCCCGTATTGTGGAAGCTGCCGTTGCTCAGAAGCGGGCCGTTGTGGCACTGGGTACAATTGCCCTTGCCGATGAAGAGGCGCAGCCCGGCGATCTCTGCCCGGGTCAGGATGCCCCGGCCGCGCCCGCCCGCGGCGATGGCATCGGCATAATCGTCGAACCGGCTGCGGGGTGGGGTGAGCCCGTGCTGCCAGGCGGCCAGCGCCTTGCCGATATTGGCGGCGACCCGGTTGATCGCATCGCGCCGCGCTTCGGGAATGGCTTGCCAGGCGGCAACCGTGGCCGGGGCGCCGATCGGGGAGGCATCGGGCGGCAGGCCGGAGAGATCGGGCAAGGGGCCGAAAAGCGCCCGGTAGCTTTCGGCATAATCGCTGGCGATCAGCCGCGCGAAGGCGAGGCGGCTTCCCGCCATCTCGTCGGGGTTTTCGAGCGGGCCGAGTGCCTGCGCCCAGAGGCTGTCCGCCCGTCCATCCCAGAACAGCCACGGGAAATGTGCCACCCCGGCGAGCGGCATGGTGCGGCGCACGGTACGACCGACGCCTTCGCCCGGGCGGGCGCCGTCCTGAAACTGCCCTTCTGGCAGATGGCAGGAGGCGCAGGAGATGTCGCCGAAGGCGCTGAACCGCGGGTCGAAAAAGATCGCCTCGCCCAATTCGGCAGCGCGCGGATCCCCGGCGAAACGGTTCGACGGGTCCGGCGGCGGCGCGGGCAGCCGCGACAGGGACAGCGAGGCGATCGTCGCGCGCTCCTGCCCGCTCCACCCCGCGAGCCAGAGCCAGCCGATCAGCGCCGACAGGGCGAGCAACGCCAGAAAAACGAGCCACCGGAGGCGAGGCGCCGCGCCCATCAGATGTCGAAACGGAAGATGATCCTGTCCGCGCCGGGGGATGCCATGACCCCGAAACCGAGCGCCCAGACACCGGTCATGGAGAAGTGCAGCCCCTCGATCCGGTAGCGGCCATCGCCCAGATCGGCGGTTACCCCCGGCGCCGTCGGCAGGCCGTGGCCATGCGCGGGCATGCCGCCGGTGATGGCGATGCGCGCGCCCTCGACCGGTATGCCGGCGGCATCCGTCAGGGTCAGGGTCCAGGCTTGCATGATGTTGATGGGAATGGGCATGGCTTCGGGCAGTAATTCTGCCCGGTAGAGCCCCGCATCGGACGTGGCGGTCAGCGGCGCGGCGTCCTGCGCGAGGGCGGCTGTGGCAAAGGCGGCCAAGGCGAGAGCCGCGAGGCGGCGTAAAAACATGGCTGGCTCCTTTCTCGTCTAGTGATGTCCGTTGAATGTCAGCCAGCGGGTCATCGAGGCGATGGCGCTTTTCTTCACCAGCAGCACCTCTTCGGCTGCCTCGATCAGTGCCGGCGCGCTGGCGCTTTCGGTTGCGTGCCCTGCCGCCGCCACCGCCCCGCCATAGACCGCCTGCAAGCTAAACACGAAGATGCGGTCTGGCAGGGTTTTGATGGCGATTGCAGTGCCGAGATCGGCGCGGGTGCGGGTGCGGATCGCCTCATAGAAGGGGTCCGGGCCGGCCGATGCGCCGGTTTGGCGCAGGGCCGCCACCCGGGTGTCGGAGGTCGTGGCGACCCTCTGAGCGAAATCCCGGACCGTTGGATCGCTCAGGTCTGCGAGTGCGGCAGAGGCGAGCGCAGTGGCGGTCTCAAGACAGGCGGCCAGAAAGGTGGCACAGGCCCCGTCGCCGCCCATTGTGGCCAGATCGGGCAGGTCCAGCCCGGCCGCGGCGGTAATGAGGCGCGCGCGCAGCCGGTCGTTGCGCGGGCGCGGGTCGAGCACCCGGATGCCGGCCGCCGCCGCGCCGATACCGACCGCGAGCAATCCAAGTGCCACGAGCCGGCGGCCGGGGCGCGAAGGCTCAGCCATCGCTGCCCGCTCCGGCGTCGCCCGCCCCGATGTCGCTTGCCCTGTCCGGCAGGGTCAGCGACCGGAATACCCAGCGGCGGCCGTTGCTGCGGAAATCGGCCATGGTCAGCGGCCCCGCGTCGATCCGCCAGAAGGCGGCCGGCCCCGCCCCGATCACCGTCGCGATAGCCGCGCGCAGGATGGCCGCGTGGCTGATGGCCAGAACATGCCCGCCATCGCGCGGAAGCGCCTGAAACCAGAGGCCCACACGCTCCAGCAGCGCGGCGATGGTTTCGCCGCCATGGGGCGCGGTGTCGGGCTGGCGCATCCATGACAGAAGCTTGCGCGGCTCACGGCGCAGGACGTGCTGAAAGCTCTGCCCCGCCCAGCGGCCATAATCGCAATCGCGCAGGGCATCCTCGGGCGTGCCGCTCAGGCCGAGCGCCTCGGCGGTTTCCCGCGCCGCCCGCGCGGGGCTGAAATATACGCGATCCACCTTGTCCATCCGTCGGGCGATATGGCCGGCCCGGATGCGACCGGCTTCCTCGATGGCGCCGTCCGCCGCGAAGACCGCCGATCTCTGGCCGCGCGTGGCGGCATGGGCGAGAAGGGTGACGCGCGGCCCGGCCATGGCCGCGCTCAGGCGGCGGCGATGCGGCTTGTGCCATCGCGATCCAGCACGCGCCCGGCCAGAGAGCCAAAGACAAGGCCGATACCGGCCCAGAGGACGAACTGGATGCCCAGCGAGGCGATGCGGAACTCCCAGAGCACCGTTGCGGGGAAGGTTTCCGGCGTTTCATTGACCGCCGGCATGATCAGGAAGACCACGGCGACGGCCACGACATAGCCCAGCCCGGCGATCACCGAGGCATTCCACGCCCCGAGCCCGGGCAGAAGCTGCTGGCGCAGCATCCAGGCGCCGTAGCCCAGTGCCAGCGAAATCGCCAGGATCAGGAAATACAGATCCGTGCGATAGACGATCGTATCGTCGAAGGTCGAGGCGGGCGGGTTGGCGGGATATTTGAGCCAGGGCACCAGCGAGAAGGAAATGAACCCGATGGCCGCCAGCAGAAGCGAGGCCTGCGCCGCCGAAAGCGCCCCGAGCCGGCCATAGGCACAGGCGAAAAGGATGGCAAAGACCCCGCCCAACCCGACTGACAGGATCAGGATGCCGGTCAGCAGGCCCCAGCTCGATTGCACCGGGCGGGAGACCAGCGGCTCCTCCTCGATCGCACCGGGATCGGCGGGCTCGGCCGCGGCCATCTGCTCCTCGAAGACGATGGCCGCATCGACGGAGGGCTCGCCGAAGACATAGGCGAAGCAAAAGGCCAGAATCCCGGCCACGAGGCCCGCAAGAAGGCCCCGCATCAAAAGTTGTCCAATCATGTCATTACTCCTACGGGGCCGCGCGCGGTCATGCCGCTGCGGGCCCTGTGTCATCCACGGTCGCGATCAGTGGCAGGGAAAGCCGAGCAGGTGGCGGGCGTCATGGACGAATTCATGGATCGTCGCCCCTTCGAAAAGCGCCAACGCGCCCTGTTCGAGCCCGATGAAATAGAGCGCGATCAGGCCGATGATCAGCCCGAAGATCGCCCAAGGCGTTACCTCCCGCAGGGGAAAGGGCTGTGGTGCAAGAGCCGGAATCGTTGTATTATCTGACATGGTATCCTCCCGGGAGATCGTGTCCCGTTGCAGCAGCTTGTCCTGCGAATGAAGGTCTGACTTCCGAAGGCTCGGTTACAGTGGCACGACCGCACCGGATTTGCACCGGGTTTCCTCACCCGCATCATGCTGAATGCACGGTATCAACGGCGCCCCTCTTTGTAAATTGGATTCGACAATTGCTCTTAATACGACTGATCTCTTGCGAATACTGTTCGCTTCGGCGACGAACGGACCAGCTTGCGCAGGGGCAGATGAATTCGGATCTTCTGTTTACGCCCTGTCGGTGCCATAAGGCTGCCATACGAAAACAGGTGACTCTTGCGCTAGTCATGTCCCTCGGCGTGATCATGGCATTGTCGAGCGCGATTTCTGCCGCGCTCATGGCGCCGGATCGCGCGACTGTTGAGCTTCAGGCCTATGCAATGGTCTATGGCAGCGTCCTCGGCGACCTTTGCGGCAAGGGGGGCGATGCTGAGTACCGCTGTCCGCTCTGCCACAGCTTGCCCAAAGCCCCCATAAGCATCCATGAAGGCCGCTTCCTCCTGCTTGAACCGCATGAGGCGTGGCGGTGTTACGACGACCTCCACCGCGCCGCGCAGGCGCGCAACCTCCGTCATTCCCCGAGGGCGCCGCCGGTTCCCGTCTGACGGCCGCGCGCCATGCTTTCGCGGAACCGCTCCGGGCCTACCCTGCCCGGAGCCCCCTTCTCATGCCCGCCCTTCGGCCGGGCCAATCGGAATTGTCTCATGACGGAAATGACCCCATGCGCGGCATCGGCCGCGCTCTACCGCGCCATGTGGCGCTGGCACTTCATCGCCGGGCTGGTGATCTTGCCCTTCGTGGTGATCCTCGCGATCACCGGCGCCATCTACCTCTTCAAGGACGAAATCAACGATGCCGCCCATTCCCGGCTGCGCTTCGTCGAGCCGACGTCTTCGCAACTCACCCTGACCGTCCTCGCCGCCGCTGTGCTGGACGCCCATCCGGGCGAGGTGAAGGCCTATACCCCGCCCGCCGCCGCGAACCGCAGCGCGGAGGTCGACATCCTCGGCGAGGACGGCCTGAAGGACACAATATTCGTGAACCCCTAACCGGCGAGGTGCTGGGCACGCTCTGGGACGGCGGCGCCGCGGGCAGCCCGGCGATGTATGTTGTCCGCAAGCTGCATTCGCTGGAATATGTCGGCTGGGTCGGCAACGCCTGATTGAGATGGCCGCAGGCTGGATGGTGCTGCTGGTCGCCTCGGGCATCTATCTGTGGTGGGCCCGCGGCAAGGGTCTCGGCACAACCACCATCAAGGCCAGGCGGGGCCGTCCCTGGTGGCGGGACCTGCACGCGGTGACGGGCATCTATACCGGCGTCTTCATCGTCTTCCTCGCCCTGACCGGCCTGCCCTGGTCCGCGGTCTGGGGGAGCAAGTTCTATGATTATGCCAACTCGCTCGGCCTCGGCATGCCCGAGGGCTTCTGGTCCGGCCTGCCGATGTCGACCGTCCCGCTCTCCGAGGCCACCGATCGCGCGCCCTGGATCATAGAGAAACAGCCGGTGCCGCTCTCCGGCACGGCCTCGGGCATACCGCTGACGCTCGATCAGGTGGTTGCGACGGTGGAGGGCCTGGGTATCGTGCTAGGCTATGCCGTCTCAATGCCGAAGGGCGCCGAGGGTGTTTTTACTGCCTCGGTCTATCCCAACGACA
Source organism: Paracoccus halophilus (assembly GCF_000763905.1). GTDB lineage: Bacteria > Pseudomonadota > Alphaproteobacteria > Rhodobacterales > Rhodobacteraceae > Paracoccus > Paracoccus halophilus. The sequence goes on along the minus strand of NZ_JRKN01000025.1, from coordinate 33,364 downwards.
TCACCTACGAGCGGGTGATCCACCTCCACCAGTACAGCGGCGCGGTGCTCTACGATGCCGGCCTTTCGGACCTCGGCACGCTCGGCCGCTGGGCCGAATGGGGAATCTCGGTCCATATGGGGCAGGAATGGGGGCTGGCAAACCAGATCGTGCTGCTGCTCGCCTGCTTCGCCATGGTCGCTCTGTGCCTGTCAGGCGCCACGATGTGGTGGAAACGCCGCCCCTCCGGAATACTTGGCGTCCCCCAAGTCCCTACCGACTGGCGCATACCGCGTACGCTGTTGTTGATGGCTGCGGCGGCTGGGGTGTTCTTTCTCCTGGTCGGTCTGTCGATACTGGTGCTCGCAACCGTCGAAAGCGTTGTCTACGTTACGGCCCGGCAGAAAAAGCTCGCATGACCCCATACAGGCGCCCGGCACCCGGGCGCCTGCTTTTTGAAGCCTCGGAAGGCGTGTCAAACGCTGGTTTTGTCCCACGCTGACGTAATTCACCTGTAAAGCTCTCAACGGCGGCTTTGGCTCGCTGCGTTGCAGCATGTGCGCACATAGTCGAATGGCAGCTTCGGGCCGGCTCTGCCGCACCAGTGTATCTGGCGTCTTGACGGTGAGCGTCGGAGGAATGGCCCTCGGCTTTCCCCGCGCATAGCAATAAAGCCCGCAGAACGATCTCTACCGGCTTCTGATTCCCTCACAGATGCAGATTTTCCAACAAAATGGACAATCTGCTGTCACTAATGGAAGATCTATCTGGCACTTGCAAGACGCAAATATGGTGGAGCCAAGGGGAGTCGAACCCCTGACCTCTTGAATGCCATTCAAGCGCTCTACCAACTGAGCTATGGCCCCACCGGAGGTCTGCAGCGTATCCGCCGCTCGCGTGGAGCGTCGTATATGGTTGCTGCCACAAGAGTGCAAGTGGGAAAATGCGTCGGCCCGGAAATGCCACGGATGGGTTCCCCGGTCGTTATGCCGGCCTTCTTGGCAGGGCCAAGCCAAGAAATAGGCGCCCTGCGGTGCGGCCCGCGCATGCCCGGCCGTTCAGACCTTCCTAAAGCGTTTCGATGAAAGTTTGCCTCGGACGCTTCCCCTGACGCCTGAGTTTTGATTCCCCATGTTTGGGAGGATCGCATCATATCGGTGAGCACGGTTGAACGCGACGCTTTCGGCTCTGTTTTCAGGTGCTCCACCGTCGCACGCTTGCGCCACTTGGCCACCGTTTTGGGGATGATGCCCAGCTCTTGGCTCAGCTGCGCGAACGAAGCCTGCGATCATTCGGGTCGGCCCTTGGACCGATGGCGGGCAGGCCCTCATTATTGCTGCTCGGACGGCGTGCGTGGTCGTGGCGCTGCCGTGACGAACTTGTTCCTTTAGGCTTTCTTCCATTCCTGCGAAAGGATCACAGCATCAAACCGTGGGATCAAACAGCCAAATGAGCTTCTCCGGAAGCATTGCGCGAAGCTTCGCGGTACGAATCCAATAGGAGGCCGGAACGGCGAGATCAAGCGGCGCACAGACGTTGTCGGCATCTTGCCCAACGAGGCTTCGATCCGCCGGTTCGTCGGCGCGATGCGGGGGCGATGCTCCCGATGGGTCGCCCGGCGACCCGATGATGGCCTTTGTCATGTGGCTTATCCCCTTCTGGGAAGGGAATGACGGCGTCCCGAATATGCCGTTCCACCGCGGCCGGTCACGCGCCAGCGATCGCACCGCAGCACTCGCGCGGCGATGAACAGCGGGTGTCGCTAGACCCCGCTCATGTCACGCCAGCGTGTATGGATGTTCTCGCAATGCGCGCGTTCCTTGAATGCGCGGTCCATCGCGGCCATGAAAACCGACCTCCACAGGGAGGGCGGCTGGCGATAGACTCGTGAGTAAAGCGGCTCGGACTGCTGGCCTCCAAGCGCGCGGTTCAGGGCGACGGATGTGCTCCACCAGGCGTTCATGTTAACCTCGAATACTAGCTACCAAAACTTCGACCATAAGAACGTGACGCCTATGAAACACTCGGCGCCATACTCAACAGAATCCGCTCTTTTGGCAAAAAAGTCACGGTGCCTTTTTGGACAACTGCAGGTGGAGTTCCCGTTCAACCCGGCCGGGGCTTCCGGGGCGGGGTTCGGGCCGGGTTTTGCGGCGTTGACGCCTTGCCGGATCGCTCCTAACAGTCGGGCAGAAGAAAAGGGATCGTCATGAAATCGCAACATCTTCGCAAGTGCCGCAGAGGCAGCGCATGAGCGGCGCCGAAACCGGCCGTGCCCGGGTGCTGGATGCCGCCGACCCCGCCGCGCTGACCGAGGCGGCGGCGCTTCTGGCAAGCGGCCAGCTTGTGGCCCTGCCGACCGAGACGGTCTACGGGCTTGGCGGTGTCTCGACCATGCCCGAGGCGATCGCGCGCATCTATGCCGTCAAGCGCCGGCCGGCCCGCAATCCACTGATCTCGCATGTCGCCGATATCGACATGGCCGCGCGCTATGTGCGGTTTGACAGGTTTTCGTTGCGGCTGGCGCAGGCGTTCTGGCCGGGGCCGCTGACGCTGGTTCTGCCGCTGCGCGAAGACTCGGCCATCGACCGCATGTCGACGGCCGGCGGGACGACGGCAGCGATCCGGGCGCCGCGCGGATTCGCGCAGCGGCTGATCGCCCGGCTCGACCTGCCGCTGGCCATGCCAAGTGCCAACAGCTCCGGGCGCATCAGCCCGACCTCGGCGCGCCATGTGGCCGAGGATCTGGGGCCAGAGTTGCCGCTGATCATCGATGCCGGCCCGACCGAGATCGGTCTGGAATCGACGGTGGTCCGGGCGCGCGCCGATGGCATCGACATTCTTCGCGCCGGGGTGATCACCGCCGATCAGATCGCCATGGCGGCGGGGGTCGGGCTTGCCGATGTGGGGACGCCGGCGGCAGGTGACGGCGGTGCCCTGCCGTCGCCGGGCATGCTGGGTTCGCATTACGCGCCGCATGCGCTGCTGCGCCTGGATGCGCGCGAGGTCGCACCGGGCGAGGTTCTGATCACCTTTGCCGGGCAGGTGCTGCCGGGACAGGAAGATGCTGTCGCCATCTTTGACCTCAGCCCAAGCGGCGATCTGGCCGAGGCGGCGCGGCGGCTTTTTGCCCTTCTGCATCAGGCGGATGCGACCGGGGTCGGGATGATCGCGATGGCCCCGATCCCCGATCACGGCATCGGTCTGGCGATCAGGGACCGGCTGACGCGGGCCGCCGCGCCGCGCTAGCCGCCGATCCGCTGCCGGTTTCCGTGCCGATCGTCGCTAGCGCGACGTCGCGCACGATCGCCCCGACCTGTTCCAGCCTGTCGCCCAGCGGATTGGTCTTGCGCCAGATCATGCCGATCTTTCGCGATGGCCGCGGCGGCGCCAGCCGGGTGACCGAGACCGAGGCCGAGCGCGTCTCGATCGGGATCGCCATCTGCGGGACCAGCGTCACGCCGATGCCCGCGCCGACCATCTGCACCAGCGTGGCAAGCGAACTGCCCTCCATCATGTCGCGCGCGACCGAGGCCGACATCTTGCAATAGGACAGCGCCTGATCGCGGAAGCAATGCCCCTCGTCCAGCAGCAGCAGGCGCATCTCGCCAAGCATCTCGGCGCTTGGCGCGGGTTTGAGCGCGTCCTCGCCGGGGCGGACCAGCAGGAACTCCTCGCTGAACAGGGGCATCTCGACCAGCATGGGTTCGGAAACCGGCAGGGCGACGATGGCGGTGTCCATCCGCCCCTTGGTCAGGTCGTCGATCAGCAGGCGCGTGATCGCCTCGCGCGGGCGCAGGTCCAGACCGGGAAACCGCGCCGACAGTGCCTTGACCACCCCGGGCAGCAGATAGGGCGCGACGGTCGGGATGACGCCGATGCGCAGGGGGCCGGTCAGCGGCCCCTCGGCCATATGGCCCAGCAGCGCCAGTTCATCGACCGCGCGCAGGATATCGCGCGCGCGGGCGGCAAAGGCTTCGCCAAGTGCGGTCAGCCGGACCTGCCGCGTCCCGCGTTCGATCAGCGGCGTGCCCAGGATATGCTCAAGTTCCTTCATCTGCAGCGACAATGCCGGCTGCGAGATCGCGCAGGCCTCGGCGGCGCGGCCGAAATGGCCGTGCCGGGCAAGTGCCTCGAAATAGCGAAGATGTTTCATCGAGATATTGTTCATAAGAATTGCATATCAGATGAATTAGAAAATGAAAATTTATCTTATGATTGTGCCTTGCTATCGTGGCATCGACGCGCGAATCCCCGGCCCGCGCCGATGACGCATCGGGGAAAGGCATTTCACGACTGCAGCCACGATTGGAGAGCGACATGGACGGAAATGATATCAATACGGCGGGCAAATGTCCGGTCATGCACGGCGGCATGACTGCGGCCGGAAGATCCAACACCGACTGGTGGCCGAACGCGCTGAACCTGGACATCCTGCATCAGCATGACCGCAAGACCAACCCGCTGGGCCCCGATTTCAACTATCGCGAAGCCCTGAAATCGCTGGATATCGACGCGCTCAAGGCCGATCTGCGCAAGCTGATGAACGACAGTCAGGACTGGTGGCCGGCCGATTGGGGCAGCTATGTCGGCATGTTCGCGCGCGTGGCCTGGCACGCGGCCGGCTCGTATCGTCTGGCCGACGGGCGTGGCGGCGGCGGCACCGGCAACCAGCGCTTCGCGCCGCTGAACAGCTGGCCCGACAATGCCAATACCGACAAGGGGCGCCGCCTGCTGTGGCCGATCAAGAAGAAATACGGCAACAAGATCAGCTGGGCCGATCTGATCATCCTCGCGGGCACCGTCGCCTATGAGGTGGCCGGGCTGAAGACCTTTGGTTTCGCCTTCGGCCGCGAGGATATCTGGCATCCCGAAAAGGACACCTATTGGGGCGCGGAAAAGGAATGGCTGGCCCCCAGCGACGGGCGCTACGACAGCGTGGACGATCCCGCGACGATGGAAAACCCGCTGGCCGCCGTGCAGATGGGCCTGATCTACGTCAACCCCGAAGGGGTGAACGGCCAGCCCGACCCGCTCAGGACCGCCGCGCAGGTCCGCGAAACCTTTGCCCGCATGGCGATGAATGACGAGGAAACCGCCGCCCTGACCATCGGCGGCCATACCATCGGCAAATGCCACGGCAATGGCAGCGCCGCCGATCTGAGCGCCGCGCCCGAGGGCGGCGAGGCCGAGCATCAGGGCCTTGGCTGGCTGAACACCAAGGGGCGCGGCATCGGCCGCAACACCGTGGTCAGCGGCATCGAGGGCGCCTGGACGACCCACCCGACGCGATGGGACCATGAATATCTCGACCTGCTGCTGAATTATGACTGGGAGCTGAAGAAAAGCCCGGCCGGCGCATGGCAATGGGAAGCGGTCGATCTGGCCGAGGAACACATGCCGGCGGATGTCGAGGATCCCTCGAAGCGGATCAATCTGGTCATGACCGATGCCGACATGGCGCTGAAGATGGACCCGGATTTCCGCAAGATCATTGACCGCTTCCACCGCGATCCGGCGGCGCTGGACGACGCCTTTGCCCGCGCCTGGTTCAAGCTGACCCATCGCGACATGGGCCCGAAATCGCGCTATTTCGGGCCGGATGTCCCGGCCGAGGATCTGATCTGGCAGGACCCGATCCCCGCCGGCCCGACCGGCTATGACGCCGAGGCGCTCAAGGCCAGGATCGCCGCCTCGGGCCTGTCCATCGCCGATATGGTCGCCACCGCCTGGGACAGCGCGCGCACCTATCGCGGCTCGGACATGCGCGGCGGCGCCAATGGCGCGCGCATCCGGCTGGCCCCGCAAAAGGACTGGCAGGGCAATGAGCCCGAGCGTCTGGCCCGCGTGCTGTCGGTGCTGGAGCCGATCGCCGCCGAGTCGGGCGCCAGCATCGCCGACACCATTGTGCTGGCCGGCAATCTGGGCATCGAACAGGCTGCGAAAGCCGCCGGTTTCGAGATCAAGGTGCCCTTCGCGCCGGGTCGCGGCGACGCGACCGACGCGCAGACCGAGGTCGATTCCTTTGACGTGCTGGAACCGCTGGCCGACGGCTATCGCAACTGGCTGAAAAAGGATTATGTCGTCAGCCCCGAGGAGCTGATGCTGGACCGCACCCAGCTGCTGGGTCTGACCGCGCCTGAAATGACCGTCCTGACCGGCGGCATGCGTGTGATCGGCGCCAATTTCGGCGGCTCGAAGGACGGGGTCTTCACCGACCGCGAAGGCGCGCTGAGCAATGACTTCTTCGTCAACCTGACCGATATGGGCAATAGCTGGCACCCGGTCGGCGAAGGCCGCTACGAGATCCGCGACCGCAATACCGGCGCGGTGAAATGGACGGCGACCCGGGTCGATCTGGTCTTTGGCTCGAACTCGATCCTGCGTTCCTATGCCGAGGTCTATGCCCAGGACGACAATCGCGAGAAATTCGTGCGCGATTTCGTCGCCGCCTGGACCAAGGTGATGAATGCCGACCGGTTCGACCTGACCGCGTAACACCCAAGAAAACCCGAGGGATGGAGCGGCCGGCAGCGATGCCGGCCGCTTTTTCGTGGCGCCGGGACGCCGGGAAGCGGCCACGCCCCGCCCCTTGCCGCGATGCAGCCGGGACGGCCCGCGCCAAAGCGGTGGCCTGCCGTCCGCCCTCGCCAGATCATGGCATGGGAATCGTCGCGGCAACGGAAAAGGGCCGCCCGAAGGCGACCCTTTCATCCGTGGAGCCGGATCAACTCGCTGGATCAGAACCGGAAGTTCAGACCCACTTTCAGATTGTGGTAATCGGGCGTCGCCTGGGTCGAGCCGCCCAGACCATCGCGGCGCGTGTCCTTGCCGAAATTGGCGTATTCGTATTCCCCGGTCAGCGACATGCGCTCGGTCATCATCTTTTCGATGCCGAAGCCGACGATATAGCCGGTTTCCGAGTAATCGTCATCCACCCCGATGGTGCCGTGGCTGCCGGTGCCCTCGACCTTGTAATCGATCTTGGCGCGGGCGGCGCCGATGATGCCGTAAACCAGCATGTCGTTATCCAGCACATAGCCGGTCTTGAAGCGCAGGGCGAAGACGTTCTTGATTTCCGATTCCGCTTCGTAGCCATCCGTCGAGAAATCGTCATCGACATTGCCGGCTTCGAAACCCAGTTCCGGGCCAAAGACCCAGCGGTCGCGCTGCCAGCGATAGCCGATCCGCAGGCCGGCATTGACGCCGCTCAGTTCAAGCTCGTCCGGTGTGCCAAAGCCGGTGGGCGTCCGCACGCCCACATCGTCATCGCCGGCCAGGGCATAGCCAAGGGTCAGACCGGCATAACCGCCCTGCCAATCGGCGGGGGCGGGGGTGACGACAACGGTTTCCTCGACGACCGGCGGAACATAGCCGCCGGCATGGGCCGAGACGGCGACCCCGAGGCCAAGGGCTGTGCTCAGAATCGCTTTTGGAAAAACATGGTACATGGGACACTCCGGATTGTTGGTCTCCTGATGCACGGGCTTGGGCTCCGGAAAATGCACAGGAAGCATTTGGCTTAGCAGACAACCTAGTCCCGCAGCCCTCCGCCTACAAGGAAACTTGTAAAATTGCAGCCATTGCCGCGAAAAGCGCGACATCCAAGCAACAATATTCGGCCGCGGTCAAACTGCCCTGCCGCCTGCCGGGGCGCGGATCGCCCCGACTGGCCGTCAGATATCGAGGTTCTCGACACTGAGGGCGTTCTGCTGGATGAAGTCGCGGCGCGGTTCGACGACATCGCCCATGAGCTTGGTAAAGATGTCGTCGGCGTCGCTCAGATCCTCGATACGGACCTGCAGCATGGTGCGCGCGACCGGGTCCAGCGTGGTTTCCCAAAGCTGTTCGGGGTTCATCTCGCCCAGGCCCTTGTAGCGTTGCAGGGACAGGCCCTTTTCGCCCTCGAGGAAGATGGCCTGCAACAGGCTCAGCGGGCCATGGATCGGGATGTCGCGATCCTTGCGGATCAGATGCGCGGTCTGGCCATAGATTTCCCGCAGCGGATCGGTCATCGCACCCAGCCGGCGGCTTTCGGCGCTGCGCAGCATCGGGCCGTCCAGCGTGCGGCTTTCCTCGACCCCGCGCAGCATGCGGGTCAGGCGGATGCCGGCATCCTGCGTCGGCCGGCCGGTCCAGCCGCGTTCGTATTCGGTGGCGATCATGTCGAGCCGCGCGGCAACGGCATTGGCCACGCCCTGCGCATCGGCATCCATCCTGCCCTGAACCAGCGCGCCGGCGATGGCGGCCTGTTCGGTGATATGGGCGGGGTAATGCGTGGGATAGGCGCGAAGGATGCGGCGCGCCGAGCGGGCCTCTTCGACCACGCGGGCCAGATCGGCGCCGCTGATCAGCTCGCCGCTGGCAAGGCGCAGGCTGGCGCCGTCGATGCCCTGTTCGATCAGGTAATCCTCAAGCGCGGATTCGTCCTTGAGGTAAACCTCGGACCGGCCCCGGCTGACCTTGTAGAGCGGCGGCTGCGCGATATAGAGATGCCCCGCCGCGATCAGCTCCGGCATCTGCCGGAAGAAGAAGGTCAGCAGCAGCGTCCGGATATGCGCGCCGTCCACATCGGCATCGGTCATGATGACGATCTTGTGATAGCGCAGCTTGGCCAGATTGAACTCGTCGCGGCCGATGCCGGTGCCAAGCGCGGTGATCAGCGTGCCGATCTGATCGCTGCTGAGCATCCGGTCGAAACGCGCGCGCTCGACATTCAGGATCTTGCCGCGCAAGGGCAGCACCGCCTGGTTCTGGCGCGAGCGCCCCTGCTTGGCCGAGCCACCGGCCGAGTCCCCCTCGACGATGAACAATTCGCTGAGCGCGGGATCCTTTTCCTGGCAATCGGCCAGCTTGCCGGGCAGCGAGGCCACGTCCATCGCGGTCTTGCGGCGGGTCAGTTCGCGCGCCTTGCGGGCCGCCTCGCGGGCCAGCGCGGCCTCGACGATCTTGCCGACGATCTGCCTGGCCTCGGCGGGGTTTTCCTCGAACCATTCGGCCAGTTTCTCGTTCACCAGGCTTTCGACCGCCGGACGCACCTCGGAGGAGACCAGCTTGTCCTTGGTCTGGCTGGAGAATTTCGGATCCGGCACCTTGACCGACAGCACGCAGGTCAGCCCTTCGCGCGCGTCGTCGCCGGTGAAATCGACCTTTTCCTTGCGCGCCACGCCGCTGGTCTGGGCATAGCTGTTGATCACCCGGGTCAGCGCGCCGCGAAAACCGGCCAGATGGGTGCCGCCATCGCGCTGCGGGATATTGTTGGTGAAGGGCAGCACGGTTTCGTGATAGCTGTCATTCCACCACATCGCGACCTCGACCCCGATGCCGTTCTTTTCGCCCTGGATAAAGATCGGATCGGCCATGACCGGGGTTTTCGAGCGGTCGATGAATTTCACGAATTCCCGCACGCCGCCCTCATAGAACAGCTCGGTCCGCAGCGCTTCGGCCGGGCGCTCATCCTCCAGGATGATGCGCACGCCGCTGTTCAGGAAGGCCAGTTCGCGCAGCCGGTTCTCCAGCGTCTTGAAGCTGTAATCGAGGTTCGAGAAGGTGCCGGTGCCGCCATCCGCCTTGGACGAGGCCAGGAAGCGCACCTCGGTTCCCTTTTCGCCCGGCGCGGCATCGCCCACCACGCGCAGATGCTCGACCGTCTCGCCCAGTGCGAATTTCGCGTAATGCTCCTTGCCGTCGCGCCAGATGCGCAACTCCAGCCAGTCGGACAGCGCGTTCACGACCGAGACGCCGACCCCGTGCAACCCGCCCGAGACCTTGTAGCTGTTCTGGTCGAATTTGCCGCCGGCATGCAGCTGGGTCATGATCACCTCGGCCGCCGAGACCCCTTCCGAGGCGTGCATGCCGACCGGGATGCCACGGCCGTTGTCGCGGACCGAGACACTGGAATCGGCGTGGATTTTCACGCGCACGAAATCGGCATGACCGGCCAGCGCCTCGTCAATGCCGTTATCGACCACCTCATAGACCATGTGGTGCAGGCCCGATCCGTCATCGGTATCGCCAATATACATGCCGGGGCGTTTGCGCACGGCTTCCAGGCCCTTGAGAACCTTGATGGAATCGGCACCGTATTCTGCGGGCTGGGGGGCGGCTTCGGTCATGCTGTATTTATCCTGCCTTCGACCCGCATCTTATAGTGTGCGTGGCGCGGAATGTCACGGGAAAGACACAAGATTTAGCGGCTTGCCGGGCTTTGCCGGGGATCAGGCCAGGCCCGGCTCGTCCAGCAGCGTCCGGCCGCCCCGGCTTTCGATCTCGATCACCCAGAGATCGGGGTCGCGGGCGGTGCTGCGGGCGATCTGGGCGTCGATCTCGCGCTCGTCGCCCTCGGACAGGCGAAGCCACTGGCGCCGGTCGCTTTCCAGATCCCATTCCCGGCTCCACAGGCTGGCGCGCCCGTCCAGCGTGGCGCATTTCACCATCACCGCGCCGGCCGTGTCATCGCCGTGGCGGGCCACATAGGCCGGGATATCGGCCAGCGACAGGCGCCGCAGATAGGCCGCCACCCAGATGCCGGCGGCAAGGCGGGCCTCAGGCATCGCCGTCGCGGAAGTCCAGACCCATTTCGCTGTAACGCTCGGCCTCGTCCAGCCAGTTCTCGCGCACCTTGACCTGCAGGAACAGATGCACTGGGCGGCCCATGAATTCGGTCAGCTCGGCGCGGGCGGCTTGGCCGACGGCCTTGATCGTTTCGCCGCCCTTGCCCAGAACGATGCCCTTGTGGCCGGGGCGGGCGACATAGACGATCTGATCCACGCGGGCCGAGCCGTCCTTGCGCTCTTCCCATTTTTCGGTCTCGACCGTCAGCTGATAGGGGATTTCCTCGTGCAGGCGCAGGGTCAGCTTTTCGCGGGTGATCTCGGCCGCGATCATGCGCATGGGCAGATCGGCCACCTGATCCTCGGGGTAGAGCCATGGCCCGGCGGGGACCTGTCCGGCCAGCCAGTCCATCAGATCGGCGCAGCCATAGCCCTTTTCGGCCGAGACCATGAAGGTCGCGACGAAATCGTAGCTTTCGTTGAGCTGCTGCGACAGGGCCAGCAGGGTTTCCGACTTCACCCGGTCGATCTTGTTGATGACCAGCGCCACCGGGATCTGGCCGGCATGGTCGCGCAACTGCGCGATGATCGCCTGCGCGCCCTCGGTCAGGCCGCGATGAGCCTCGACCAAGAGCAGGATCACGTCGGCATCGGCCGCGCCGCCCCAGGCCGCCTTGACCATCGAGCGATCCAGCCGCCGGCGCGGGCGAAAGATGCCCGGCGTGTCGACAAAGACGATCTGCGCCGGCCCGTGCATGGCGATGCCGCGGATGCGGGCGCGGGTGGTCTGGACCTTGTGGGTAACGATGCTGACCTTGGCCCCGACCATGCGGTTGAGCAGGGTGGACTTGCCGGCATTGGGTTCGCCGATCAGGGCCGCGAAGCCCGCGCGTGTTTCGGTCATGTCGATCCCTCGATGCGGTCGAGCAGCGCCTGCGCGGCCGCCTGTTCGATGCTGCGTTTGGTGCCCTTGCCGCTGGCATGGGCTTCGCGCCCGTCATCCAGCCGGACGGTGATTTCGAATTCCGGCGCGTGGTCGGGGCCGGAGCGTGCGGTCTGGACGTAGCGCGGCGGGCTCATGCCATTGGCCTGCGCCCATTCCTGCAAGGCGGTCTTGGCGTCGCGCGCATCGTCATCGACATTGTCCAGCCGATCGGCCCAGAGGGTCAGGATGACCTGCCGCGCGACCTCGAACCCGGCATCCAGATAGACGGCGGCCAGCACCGCCTCCATCGCGTCGGCCAGCAGCGCCTCCTTACGGCGCCCGCCGGACAGCATTTCCGAACGGCCCAGCTTCAGAACCTCGCCCAGGCCGATCTGGCGGGCGATGGCGGCGCAGGTCTCGCCCTTGACCAGCGCATTGTAGCGCGGCGCCAGCTGGCCCTCGGTCGCGGCGCGGTCGGCGGAAAACAGCGCCTCGGCCATGGTCAGGCCCAGCACCCGGTCGCCCAGAAATTCCAGCCGCTGATTGTCGGGCCGCGTCGCGGTCGAGATCGAGCCATGGGTCAGCGCGCGCTGCAACAGTTCTGGGCGCGCGAAATCGTGCCCTAGCCGTTTCGAGAATGCGCGCAGTTCGGTGGATATCTTCATCGCCCGATCCTGCCACGGCAGCAGGCGCCGCGGCAATTCATCCCTTACTCGACCGCCTTGAAGAAGCGGTCCCCGCGCCAGGTCCAGAAATACAGCAGCGATTTCCCGGCCGAGGAGAACATGATCCGGTCCGCGCGGCCGATCAGGAATTCGGCCGGCACCATGCCGACGCCGCCGGTCGCCGCCGGCCAGCGCGAATCGCCGGAATTGTCGCGATTGTCGCCCATGAAGAAGTAATTGCCCTCGGGGACGGTGAATTCGCCGGTATTGTCGCCCGGCCCGCCGTCAAAGATGTTCAGTACGCTGTGGCTGACGCCATTGGGCAGCGTTTCGGTATAGCGCGGCTTTTCGCACTGGCCACCCTGAAGGGCGGGTTGATTGGCGCATTTCGGCAGGCCCTGCTGCGGGCCCTGCGGCTCGTTCAGCTCGGTGAAGGTGCCGGCGGGGGTCTGCGGGACTTCCTGGCCGTTGATCCACAGAAGGCCGTTTTTCATCTGCACGCGGTCGCCGGGCAGGCCGATCACGCGCTTGATGAAATCGTCGCCGCGCGTCGGGTGGCGGAAGACCACGACATCGCCCCGTTCCGGTTCCGATCCGAGGATGCGGCCGGAGATCGGGCACATCTCGAACGGGCAGGAGACGCGCGAATAGCCATAGGCCATCTTGTTGACGAACAGGAAATCGCCGATCAGCAGCGTGTCCTTCATCGAGCCCGAGGGGATCCAGAAGGGCTGGAAGAACAGCGTGCGGAACACGCCCGCGATCACCAAAGCCCAAAAGATGGTCTTGATCGTTTCCCAGATGCCCCCATCCTTGCGGGCGTCGCTTTTGGCCATGGATGCCGTTCCCTCATGCGAAATTCGCGCGTTCATGGGCTGCGCGATATGGCAAAGTCAAGCGCTTGTGCCGGGTTTCGGCGCCGCGTTCACGCCCATGGGAAGGGCTTCGATCACCACGAAGGCCTGTGCCCAGGGGTGATCGTCGGTCAGGGTGACATGGACATGGGCGCGGTGGCCGGGCGGCGTCATCGCGGCAAGACGTTCGGCCGCCCAGCCGGTCAGCTCCATTGTGGGCTGGCCCGTCCGCAGGTTGCCGACCGCCATGTCCTTCCAGCTGATGCCCATGGCCAGCCCGGTGCCAAGCGCCTTTGAGCAGGCCTCCTTGGCGGCCCAGCGTTTGGCGAGCGTGCCCGCCTCATCCTTGCGGCGGCGCGCCCGGGCCAGTTCGGTTTCCGTGAAGACGCGGTTGCGGAAGCGGTCGCCGAACCGCTCGAGCGTGCCGGTGATCCGGTCGATATTGCACAGATCCGTCCCGATGCCGAGGATCATGCAAGCGGCCCGTCCGGTGACCTGGATATTTTCATGAAGAAGAAGACGCGCGCGCCGCGTCCATGCGGCGGCGCATTTCCCGGATCGCGCCGTCGAGGCCGATGAAAACGGATTCCGAGATCAGGAAATGGCCGATATTCAGCTCCCTGACCTCGGGGATCGCGGCGATCGGCGTGACGGTGTCGAAGGTCAGGCCATGGCCGGCATGGACCTCGAGTCCGAGGCTGTGCGCCAGCGCCGCGCCCCGGCGCAGCGCGGCCAGTTCCGCATCGCGTTCGGCCATGCGCCCTTCGGTATCGTAGTCACAATAGGCGCCGGTATGGAGTTCGACGACGGCGGCGCCGATCCGGGCCGAAGCCTCGATCTGGGCGGGTTCGTGGCCGATGAACATGGACACGCGGCAGCCCGCCTCGCGCAGCGGCGCGATGAAATCGGCCATGAAGCTTTCCTGCCCGGCGACGTCCAGCCCGCCCTCGGTCGTGCGCTCCTCGCGTTTTTCGGGGACCAGGCAGACGGCATGCGGGCGGTGGCGCAGCGCGATGGCCTGCATTTCCGGCGTGGCCGCCATTTCCAGGTTCAGGGGCAGGCGCAGCGCGGTCATCAGCCGGTCGATATCGCCGTCCGAGATATGGCGGCGATCCTCGCGCAGATGGGCGGTGATGCCGTCTGCGCCCGCCTCCTCGGCCAGTTTCGCGGCGCGCACCGGGTCGGGCCATGGCGTGCCGCGCGCGTTGCGGATGGTTGCGACATGGTCGATGTTGACGCCGAGACGCTGCATGATTCCCCCTTGTTTGCCAGCAAATTAGCCCTTTGGCGGCGCGAGTCCAGATGTCTCGACCCACCAGCCGGGCCGGGCCCGGGCGATGCCGGCCGCCGCCGCCCGCGCATCGGTCGCGGCGGCGTAGAGACCGAAGCAGGTGGCGCCCGATCCCGACATGCGCGACAGGGCCGCGCCGCTGTCGCGCAGCGCCGCCAGGCAGTCGGCGATTTCCGGCATCAGCGATATCGCCGGGGCCTGCAGATCGTTGCGGCATGCGCGCAGGAAACCGATCAGCGCCGCCGCGTCGGGAAAATCGGGCAAAGGATCGGGCATCGGCGGATTGTCGCGCCGCTCGAGCGCGGCATAGACCGCCGGTGTGGAGAGCGCGCGGCCCGGATTGACCAGCACCGCATGGAGTGGCGGCAGGTCGGGCAGCGGCGCGAGGATCTCGCCCAGGCCACGCATCCGTGTCGCAACCCCCGCCATGCAGACGGGCAGATCGGCGCCCAGGCTTGCGGCGGCCCCGGGATCGGCATCCAGCGCGCGCAGCACGGCGGCCGCATCGGCCGAACCGCCGCCGACGCCCGAGGCGACGGGCAGGTTCTTTTCCAGCCCGATGGCGACCTCGCGTCCGGCCAGCCGCGCGGCGCGCAGGCAGAGATTGTCGGTCTGGCCGGCAAGCGCCGCCGCGAAGGGGCCGGTGACCGCAAGCGCCAGCGGCCCCTTCGCGACCGTCACCACATCGCCTATGTCGAGAAACACCACCAGCGAATCGAGCAGGTGATAGCTGTCGGGGCGGCGGCCGGTGACATGCAGGGTCAGGTTCAGCTTGGCGGGCGCGAATTCGCGCCGGGGCAGGCTCATGCCTTAGTCCCGGTCGGTTTCGGCCGGCGCCCGCTCGGGCCTGTGCGGCTCGGGCAGGGTTCCGCCATTGGCCTTTTCCTCGGCCAGGACGGCGTCCAGACCGCGATCGAGCTTGGCGCGGATGCGCCGGGTCTCGGCCTCGGTCTCGGGCTTCAGCGACAGGGCGCGCTGCCACTGGATCTCGGCCTCGCGCCGGCGTCCGACCATCCAGTAGATGTCGCCCATATGGTCGTTGACCAGCGCGTCGCTGGCCATGGTGGCGACGGCGCGCTCCATCGGGGCGACCGCTTCGTCAAAGCGGCCGAGGCGGTAATAGGCCCAGGCCAGCGAATCGAGGATATAGCCGTCATTCGGCCGCAGTTCGACCGCGCGCTGGATCAGGCGCAGCGCCTCGTCGAGGTTTTCGTTGCGGTCCACGAGACTGTAGCCGAGATAGTTCAGCACCTGCGCCGATTCGGGACGGATCTGAAGTGCGGCGCGGAAATCGCTTTCGGCCTTGGGGAACTGGCCGGCGCGTTCCAGCGCGATGCCGCGCGCATATAGCGGGAACCAGCGCATTTCGGGCGAGCGGTCGCCGATCAGGCTGAGCGCCTTGTCATAGGCCGGGATCGCCTGGGCGAATTTCTCCTGCTGGCGCAGCAGGTCGCCAAGCGCGATCCAGCCCTGCGCCAGGTCGGGATGCGTCGCGGTCAGCGACAGCGCGGCCTTTTCGGCGTCGTTCAGGCGCTCGGCCCGGGCCAGCGCGTCGATGCGCGACAGTTCGGCAATGGGGCGCATCTCGCCCAGGTCGCGCAGGGCGTCGAATTCCTGCTCGGCCAGATCGAACTGGCCGAAGCTTTGCAGAAGCTGGGCGGCCAGCAACCGCGCCTCGCCCAGATCGGGCGACAGGTATTCGGCCAGCCGAACATGAATCAGCGTCATCAGATTGGGCTCGTCATCGCTGAGCAGGACCGAGCCGAAGGTCAGATAGACCTGCGCCATGCCGTCGGCCGGGGTGCGCACGGAATCGAAGGGCAGCGTCTCGCCCGCCCGCAGCCGGTCGCGCAGCGCCACCAGATGCGGCTCTTCGTCGAACCCGGGCGTGTTCTCGAGCATGGCGATCGCGTCGGCGTTGCGTTCAAGCTGCGACAGGATCTGCGCGCGGGCGGTGACGCCAAGGATATGCGCGCCGGTGCTCTGATCGGCCAGCAGCAGCTCGGCGCCCTCGAAATCGCCGACCTTCGCCCGGACCAGGGCAAGGTGATAGTTCACCACCGGCGCCGCGCCACGGATCTGCGACAGGCGCTTGAATTCGGACAGCGCCTCGCTGGCCTGTCCGGCGCCCAGCAGCGCCCATGCCCGGATCATGCCATCGACCAGCACGCTGCCCAGGTCGCTGCCGCCCGCCATGCCGCCGGAGCCGGCATCGATATCGGCGACCAGATCGTCCCAGCGTTCGCTCCGGGCCAGTTCCGCGCGCCGGACCAGCTGCGCCAGTTCGGTCGCGCGGCCCTGATCGGCCATGGTCAGCGAAAGCGCGGCGGCGCGTTCCATCTGCCCGGCCGAGATCAGCGCGACCAGCGCGCTGTCCTGCAGAAAGGGGTTGGTGTCGTCCTGCGCCAATGCGCGCAGGGAATAGTCGCCCGCCTTCGGGAAATCGTTCAGGCTCGCGGCCATGCCGGCGGCCAGATAAGGCCCGGCCAGGCCGCGTATCGCGCTGCCGGATGCGGCATCGGGTGCCGGGGTTTCGGCCTTATCCCCGGTCGTTTCCGCGGTTTCGGGCCGATGGGCCGGCCGCTCGCTGCTGTCGGGCGTCTCTGACTGGGCCAGCAGCGGCGCGGCCATGGCCGCGCCATGGGGCACAGGCGCCGGAAGCAGCGGCGCGGCGGTCAGCGCGATCAGCGCCAGCGGGATCATTCTTGTTGTCACGGCTTCGGCCCAGTTCTTGGCAATTCCCGCCGCGACCCTAGCCGCCGGGGCGGCACAGGGCAACGCCGCCCCGGGCCCCGCGCGGTGTCAGGCGATCACATATTCGGGTAGTTCGGCCCGTCGCCACCCTGGGGCGTGGTCCAGTTGATGTTCTGGCTGGGATCCTTGATGTCGCAGGTCTTGCAATGCACGCAGTTCTGGAAATTGATTTGGAAGCGCGGGCCGTCCTGATCCTCGATCACCTCATAGACGCCGGCCGGGCAATAGCGCTGCGCGGGTTCAGCGTATTCGGGCAGGTTGACCCGGATCGGGATCGAGGGATCCCTGAGGCGCAGGTGGCAGGGCTGCGATTCCTCGTGATTGGTGAAGGAGAAGCTGACATTGGTCAGCCGGTCGAAGGACAGCTTGCCGTCGGGTTTCGGATAGGCGATCGGCTTGTGATCGGCGGCCTTGCCGGTCGCCTCGGCATCGGTCTTGCCGTGTTTCCAGCTGCCCAGCGGGTTCCAGCCGGTCAGGTTCGCCACCCACATGTCGAAACCGCCAAGCGCGAGGCTGGCCCAGAGGCCCAGTTTCGACCAGATCGGCTTGACGTTGCGTACCGGGCGCAGGTCCTTGCCGATGGCGCCGCCGCGGACCTCGGCCTCGTAATCGGTCAGCTCGTCGCCCGCGCGCCCGGCCGCGATGGCGGCGGCGGCGGCCTCGGCGGCGGCGATGCCGGACAGCATGGCGTTATGGTTGCCCTTGATGCGCGGCACGTTCACAAGCCCGGCGGAGCAGCCCAGCAGCGCCGCCCCCGGCACGGTCAGCTTGGGGATCGACTGCCAGCCGCCCTCGCTGATCGCGCGGGCGCCATAGGCGACGCGCTTGCCGCCCTCAAGCAGTTCGGCGACCAGCGGGTGATGCTTGAAGCGCTGGAATTCCATATAGGGATAGACATGCGGATTGGCATAGTTCAGGTGCACGACAAAGCCGACCACGACCTGATTTCCCTCAAGGTGATAGATGAAGCTGCCGCCGCCGGCATTCTTGCCCAGCGGCCAGCCCATGGTGTGGGTGACGGTGCCGGGCCGGGCCTTTTTCGGGTCGATTTCCCAGATCTCCTTCATGCCGATGCCGAATTTCTGCGGATCATGGCCGTCGGACAGGCTGTATTTCCAGATCAGTTCCTTGGCCAGGCTGCCGCGCACGCCCTCGGCGATCAGCACGTATTTGCCGCGCAGCTCCATCCCCGGCTCGTAATTGGGGCCGGGCTTGCCGTCGGCCTCGAGGCCCATCTCGCCGGCAACGACACCGGCCACGCGCCCGCCGTCATAGACCAGCGCCGAGCAGGCCATGCCGGGAAACACCTCGACCTCCAGCGCCTCGGCCTGTTCGGCCAGCCAGCGGCAGACATTGCCCATGGAAACGATGTATTTGCCGTGGTTCGACATCAGCGGCGGCATCGGCCAGTTCGGCACGCGAATCTGGCCCGCCTCGCCCAGGATGTAGAAATTGTCCTCCTGCACCTCGGTGGTGACCGGGGCGCCCCGGTCTTTCCAGTCCGGGATCAGCCGGTCCAGCCCCGAGGTGTCCAGCACCGCGCCGGACAGGATATGGGCGCCGATCTCGGAGCCTTTTTCCAGCACCACGACGGAGAGTTCGGGATTGATCTGCTTCAGCCGGATGGCCGCCGACAGGCCCGCAGGGCCGCCTCCGACGACGACGACATCGTAATCCATTGACTCGCGTTCGATCTGGCTGCCTTCAGACATGGCTCGGACTCCGCTTTCCTGGCTAATTCCCCTGAAAAAGACCTAGCCTGTAACAATCTTGCGCGCAATTGGAACGCTGCGCGCAAATGCGGTGCCATAGGCCGGGCCCAGTGGCGTTCCGCCCATGGCTGCCGGCGGGGCTTGAAACGCGACCCGGAACCGGCCACGATGCGTTGCGGAATTTGAGCGAGCGCCCCCGGCCCAAGGCCGGGGGCGTTCCAGCAACTTGTTTCGCGCAGGCATTTATCGCGCGAATGCGACCGGAAGGAACGGAATGGAAAAGATACCGATGACCCGTGCGGGGTTCGACCAGCTGGACCAGGAATTGCGCGATCTGCGCGCGGTCGAACGCCCGGCCGTCATCCGCGCCATCGCCGAGGCGCGCGAGCATGGCGATCTGTCGGAAAATGCCGAATATCACGCCGCGCGCGAGAAGCAGAGCTTTGTCGAGGGCCGGATCAAGGAACTCGAAGGGCTGATCTCGCGTGCCGAGGTGATCGACACCTCGAAGCTGAAGGGCAGCATCAAGTTCGGGGCCACGGTCACCCTGCTGGACGAGGATACGGAGGAAGAAAAGACCTATCAGATCGTCGGCGAGGCCGAGGCGGATCTGGAGCGCGGTCTGCTCAACGTACGCTCGCCCCTGGCCCGGGCCTTGATCGGCAAGGATGAGGGCGACAGCGTCGAGGTGGTCACCCCGGGCGGCGGCAAATCCTATGAGATCATCGTGATCCGCTATGTCTGATCGCGGCGGGAACAGGCTCGGATGAGCGCAAGGGACGCCCTGCAACAACTGATCGCCGAGCGGCGGCGCGGCCGGCTGCTGCTGATCGGCATGGCCGCCAGCCTGGCCTGGCTGGTGCTCGCCGCCCTGTTCGCCGCGCTGACGCCGGAAGGCGACGGGCAGGACAGCGGCTGGCTGATCTGGACGGTCGGGCTGCTGATGCCGCTCGCGCTGATCTGGCTTGCCGTCTGGTCCGCGCGCAGCCTGTCGCTGCTGCGCGACGAGGCCGACGAGCTGCGCGCCATGCTGGACCAGATGCAGGAAAGCCGGCCCGAGCGCATGCCCGAGCCTATGCCCACGCAAACGCCGGCGCGGCAGGCCGCACCCGTGGCCGAACCGCCCCGCCCGGCCGCCGCGCGGCCGCCTCCGGCGATGCCGCGCGCGCCGGCGCAAGCCGCCGCCACGGCCGATGGCCGGCAGGCGCAGTTGCAGCTTGATTCGCCGCCGGTGACCGAACTGACCGCCCCCGAGCTGTTCTTTGCCCTGAATTTTCCCGACGGACCCGAGGATCGCGAGGCCATTCGCTGCCTGCGCCTGGCCCTGGCCGATCCGGGCCTGGCGCGGCTGATCCGGGCGGCGCAGGACGTGGTGACGCTGCTGGCCGGCCAGGGCGTCTTCATGGACGAATTGCCCATGCCCGAGACCGATGCGGATCTGTGGCTGCGCTTTGCCGAAGGCGCGCGCGGCGATGCCGTGGCCGGGCTGGCCGTGATCACCGACCGCGAGGCGCTGGAAACCGCCGCCGCCATGCTGCAAGGGGATGAGGTTTTCCGCGACGTGGCGCATCATTTCCTGCGCCATTTCGACCGGCTGCTCAACCGCAAGGCAGAAGAACGAAACCCGCAATTGCTGGCGGTTCTGGCCGCGACGCGCTCGGGCCGGGCCTTCACGCTGCTGGCGCAGGTGGCGGGCATGCTTGGGCCGGGCGCCGCGCGCAAGGACCCGGATGGCGCGAACGACGGCTGAGGGCGGCGCCCGCGCGCCTTGGCTACAGCGTCAGCCGCAGCACATGGGCGGGCGCGCTCCAGGGCCAGCCCAGCCGGACACGCGCCATGGGCGCGAAGCCCATCGCCCGCCAGGCCGCGAGTGCCGCGTGATTGCCCGCCGCGACCTCGGCCCGCAGGGCGCGATGCCCGGTCTGGCTTGCATGCGCGATGGCGGTCCCGACCAGCAGCCGGGCGATGCCGCGCCCGCGCCATCCGGGGCGCACCGCGATACCGTCGAGAATCAGATCCGATGTCGGCGGCCCGGCGCGGAACAAGCCTGCCGCGCGATGGCGCAACTGCCCCCGGACCGGTCCCCAGACGGCGTGAAAGCTGCTTGGATCGGGGCGCAGGATGCCGCCACCTGCGTCGCGGATGCCGGCGATGCCGACCATTCGGCCCGAGGGCGCCAGCGCGATCAGCGCGTGATCCGGGCGCAGGGCGGCGCGAATCAGCGTGATGCCCTGCCGCGGTGTCGTCGGCAGCGGCAGGATCTGCGCGCCGAAATACCGCCAGTAAAGCGCCGCGGCGGCAATGCGATGCTGCGGCGCGATGCCGTGCAGGATGCGGATGGGGCCGGGATCGGCTTGCATGGTACGGGCGGGGTCCGGTCGTCGGTTTTCTGGTCTTGTATCCGGCCGGGCGCTTGGCCAATCTGCCGCGAAGCTTACCCGAAAGACGAGCGCGTTCCAGCATGCCCGCGACAGCAGAGCATATTTCCGCCCATGATCTGACCCCGGCGCAGCGCCGCGCGCTGGGCCGCACGCCCGCGCAGGCCCTGCGCCACGGCATCGTGCAGTCGCTGCCGTTCATGCTGGTGCTGGTGCCCTTTGGCATGCTGTTCGGCGTGGTCGCCGCCGAGGCGGGGCTGCAGCTGTCCCAGGCGCTGGGGTTTTCGGTGATCGTGCTGGCCGGCGCGTCGCAGTTCACCGCCGTGCAGATGATCATGGATCATGCGCCGGCGGCGATCATCATCCTGGCCGCGGTCGCGGTCAATCTGCGCATGGCGATGTATTCGGCCGCGCTGGTGCCATGGCTGGGCGAGGCGAGGCCGCGCGAACGCGGGCTGATCGCCTATCTGCTGATCGACCAGACCTTTGCGCTGTCGCTGCAGCATTACGAAAAGCATCCCCGGCTGACCGTGCCGCAACGGGTGGGCTATTTCCTTGGCTCCTCGATCGGGGCCTGCCTGCCCTGGATCATCGCCTGCGCACTGGGCCATGTCCTGGGCCGGGCGATCCCGGACAGCCTGGCGCTGGATTTCGCGGTGCCGATCACTTTCCTTGCGATGATCGGGCCGATGCTGCGCACGCTTGCGCATGTCGTGGCGGCGCTGGTGGCGATCCTGGCTTCGCTGGTCTTTGCCTTTCTGCCCGCGGGGACCGGGCTGTTCGTCGCCGCGCCGCTGGCCATGCTGAGCGGCGCCCTTGTCGAGACATGGACCGAGCGCCGGCGGGTGATGCGGGCATGAGCGGCTATTCCGACCTGACGATCTGGGCGATCATCCTGCTGACCGGGCTGGGCACCTATGCCCTGCGCTGGTCGTTTCTGGGCGCTGTCGGCAACCGCCCGATGCCGGGCTGGGTGCGGCGATTGCTGCGCTATACGGCGGTGGGCGTGCTGCCGGCGATCGCGGCGCCGCTGGTCGCCTGGCCCGCCGCCACGGATGGCCAGCCCGATCCGGCGCGCCTGATCGCGGCGGCGGTCACGCTGGCCGTGGGCATGGCGACGCGCAATCTGCTGGCCGCCATTCTGGGCGGCATGACCGCGCTTTATCTGGCGCTTTACCTGACCGCCTGAAGCTGGCCGCGCGCGTCATAGCCCGCCACGACGCCGCTTTTCTGGCGCAGCAGCACGTTATGGTTGTTGGCCGGATCGCCGTCCATGTGCTTTTTCGAGGTCACGCCCGGCAGGGTCAGGAACCACTGGCGCATCCTGAGCGGCGAAAAGCCCGAGGGTGCGCCCTCGAACCCGGGCACCTTGCGCAGCACCTGCCCGGTCGCCACGGCGCAGAAGCTCTTGTTGGTGGCGCCCTGCGCCTCGGCCGCGCGGATCGCGGCATTCGCGACCTCGAGCGGGACCGGCCTGGTATCCTCGGCCACCCAATAGGTTTCGCGCGCGTGATAGTCGATGTAGAAATTCTTGAAGTTCGGCGTGATCCCGTAAAGCACGTCATGGCGCTCGGGGATCGAGGGGTGGTTCCAGCTGCCCGCCGGGTCAAAGATGATCCGCTGGCTGCCATTGATCAGCAGCGCGGTATGGGCACCTTCGCCGCGCGGAATGCCGATCACCGTGAACAGCGTGATCGAGGGCGGCTCGTCCGAGACATAGCGCGCGCGGCGCACCGACTCGTCGCTGGCCCAGATATTGTCGGCGCCGCAAGCCGCGAGTGCGGCCGGCAGCGACAGCGCAAGAAACGCGCGCCTTTGCATCATCGAATCTCCGCCTTCGGGGAATCAGCCGTTGGCCAGCGCCAGAAAGACCAGCACGAGGATCGACAGGATGCAGACCCAGACACCCGCCCTGACAAAGCCGGTGAATGTCGCCTGCTGCGCGCGAATGTCCATGTCGCCGTGCTTGTGTTCGGTGATTTCGTTATGCGAGGCCATGTCTGAGTCCTGAACTGCGAAGCGTTGCGCCATGGGATAACCGATGACCGCCGCGCTGTCACGCCCCCCAGAGCCGCGCGCCCTGCGCGTCCGTGCCGACGGGCCACACCCGGCCGGCGGCATGCAGATGGTTGATATGGCCGACCGCCTCGGCCAGGGCCAGACCGAATTCGGGCTTGGCGATCTTGCGGCGATAGAGCAGATCGAAACACCCGACCGCGCTGCGCGGCCCCTGCCTCAGCCCGGTGATGATGCGCTCCAGCGCGGCGCGCTGGTTCTCGGCCAGTTGCCGCAGCCGCGTGGGCAGCCCGCGATAGGGCAGCTTGTGGCCGGGAAGGACAAGTTGATCGGGCCGGGCATGAAGGGCCAGCCGCGCGCAGCTTTCCAGCCAGTCGCCGACCGTATCGGCGCCGGGCTCGGTCGGATAGACGCCCAGATTCGGCGAGATCGTGGCCAGCATCTGGTCGCCGCCGATCACCAGATCGCCGTCTTGCGACCAGAGCGTGACATGTTCGGGCGCATGGCCATGGCCCATGCGCACCATCCAGCGCCGCGCGCCAAAGGCGATTTCCTGCCCCTCGTGCAGGCGCAGGTAGCCGGGCGGCAGCGGGGCGCAGTAATCGGCGCTGTTGAAGGGTCGCTCATGGCTGCGCTCCTCGATCAGGTCGGGGGGCATGCCGGCGGCGCGCCAGAATGCCAGGGCCTGCGGTGTCGGGCGTTCCTGCACGTCGAGGATCCCCATCCGCGCGGTCAGCCAGGCGGTGCGCGAGGTCCATAGCTCCGCCCCCTGTTCCCGGAACCAGCCGGCCAGCCCGATATGGTCGATATGGTGATGCGTGGCGATCAGCCGGGTGATGGGGGCGCCGGCCAGCGGCCCCCGCAGGATGGTCTGCCACAGCGCACGGCCGCGCCGGGTGTCGATGCCGGTATCGACCAGCGTCCAGCCATCGTCATCGCGCAGCGCATAAACGTTGACGGCATCGGGTTTGAACGGCAGCGGCAACTGGAACCACAGCACGCCGGGCGCGATCTCGATCGCATCGCCCCCGGCGGGTGGGGTGTCCGCCGCGCTGTGGATCACCCTGCCATCCGACCCAGCAATACCGCTTCGTCGATCGCTTCCAGATCGGCCAGATCGGCCCGTGCGGCGGCCAGATCGGCGGCGAAATGCGGCAGGATGCGGGTGATATAGACCCGCGCCAGCGCCCTGTTGCCGCCCCGCAGCGCGGCCAGCAGATGAAAGGCGGCGCCCAGCACCCGCGAAAAGGCCGACAGATAGGGCACCGCGCCGGCAAAGCGCTCGTTCAGGTCGCGGTCGAGCAGTTCCAGCGTCGTCTCGCGCAGGGTTTCGGCGGCCTGCCAGACCTGCTCGGCGAGTTCGGGCTGATCGGCCTGCGCGGCCTTGGCGCCGTCCAGGATCTCGTCCAGCAGCGCCATGGCCGCCGCGCCGCCGTCCGACAGCTTGCGCCCGACCAGATCCATCGCCTGGATGCCGTTCGTGCCCTCGTAAATGGCGGTGATGCGCACGTCGCGCAGATATTGGGCGGCGCCCGTCTCCTCGATATAGCCCATGCCGCCATGGACCTGCACGGCGGTGTCGCAGACGCGGATGCCGATATCGGTGCCATAGGCCTTGGCGATCGGGGTCAGCAGCGCGGCGCGCGCGGCCCAGTCATCCGAGCCGGTGGCGCGGGCCATGTCGAGCGCCGTCGCGCAGGCGAGGCAGATGGCGCGCGCGGCGAATACCTCGGCGCGCGATTCGGCCAGCATGCGGCGCACGTCGGGATGGCGGATGATCGGCCCCATCTGCACGCGCTCGGCCGCGTATTCGGTGGCCTGTTGCAGCGCCGCCTCGGCCTGGGCCACGCCCTGGACGCCGACGCCCAGACGCGCCGCGTTCATCATCGTGAACATGGCGGCCATGCCCTTGTGCTCTTCGCCGACGAGCCAGCCTTTGGCGCCCTCGAAGCTCATCACGCAGGTGGGGCTGCCATGGATGCCCAGCTTGTGTTCCAGGCTGACCACGCGCAGATCATTGGCCACGCCGGGATTGCCGTCCGCGTCGGGGATGAATTTCGGCACCATGAACAGGCTGATGCCGCGCGTTCCCTGGCCGCCATCGGGCAGGCGGGCCAGCACCAGATGGCAGACGTTTTCGGTCACGTCGCTGTCGCCCCAGGTGATGAAGATCTTTTGCCCGGTAACCGTATAGGTGCCGTCGTCATTGCGCGTGGCCTTGGTGGTCAGCGCGCCGACATCCGATCCGGCCTGCGGCTCGGTCAGGTTCATCGTGCCCGACCACTCGCCCGAGATGAGCTTGGGCAGGTAAAGCGATTTCAGTTCATCGCTGCCGTGATGCTCGAGCGCCTCGATCTGGCCCTGCGTCAGCATCGGGTTCAGTTGCAGCGCCAGGCAGCCCGAGGCGACCATCTCGTTCACCGCCATGTTCAGCGCCTGCGGCAGGCCCATGCCGCCATATTCCGGATTGGCCGAAACGCCGATCCAGCCGCCCTCGGCCAGGGCGCGGAACGCATCCGCATAGCCGGGGCTCGAGCGCAGCTTGCCGTTTTCCAGCGCCGCCGGGGTCAGGTCGCCGGCGCGGTTCACCGGGGCGATGACTTCGCCCGCCAGCTTGCCGGCCTCGGTCAGGATGGCGCTCGTCGTTTCGGGGGTGGCTTCGGCGAAAAGTTCGGTTCCGGCAAGCTGCGGGAACGAGACGACTTTGTTCAGGATGAACTCGATCTGTTCGACCGGGGCGGTATAGGTCATGACAATCTCCCTGTGTCGCGCCGCGGGCTGGCGCATGCTGATCCTCGGGCAGGATCATATTGGCACAGGGCGCTCCGGCAATCGAAACCCCACGTTACAGCGGCGCAAGGCAGGTTCGTGACCCAACGTCACTTTTGCCGTCAGGCGTGGCCGGCATCCGGTGACAGGACCACCGGATCGATGCCCAGTGACCGCAGCGCGGCGCGCCATTTGCCGGCATTGTCGGTGCCGAAGATGATCTCGTCGCCGCGTTCGGTGGTCAGCCAGCCGTTCTGGCGTATCTCGGAATCCAGCTGGCCCGGACCCCAGCCGGCATAGCCAAGCGCCAGCATGGCGGGCTGCGGGCCGTGGCCGCGGGCGTAGTTTTCCAGAATGTCGCGGGTGGTGGACATGGCCAGATCCTCGGCGATGCGCATGCCGTCCACGCCGATCTCGATGCCGCGGGGCACGTGATGCAGCACGAAGCCGCGCCCCGGCTCGACCGGGCCGCCAAAGCCGACGGGGATCTCGATCAGATCGTCGCTGGCGGCGATGTCCAGCTGTGCCAGCAATTCGGAAAAGCCGATCTCGGGGATGGCGCGGTTGACGACCAGCCCCATCGCGCCCTCGTCGGAATGGGCGCAGATCAGGATCACGGAATGTTCAAAGCGCGGATCGCGCATGCCGGGCATGGCGATCAGCATCTTGCCGGTCAGGTTCGCGTCCTCGTCCATCGCCCGCTCCATCCTTGGCGCTTTCACCCAAGATCGGCCTTGCCGGGCGGTTTCGCAAGGGATTGCCGGTTTTGTGACTTCACGCAGGCGGGGGCGCGGGGCTAGATATCGGGCATGAGAACGCTTGCCCTGCTTTTGATGACCGCCCTGCCGGCCCTGGCGCAGGGCAATCCGCCCGGGCTGGTTTCGGCCGAGCTGCTGCCCGGCTGGGTCACCGCCGATGGCGCGCGGATGACCGCGCTGGATGTCCGGCTTGAGCCGGGCTGGAAGACCTATTGGCGCAGCCCCGGCGACGCCGGCATCCCGCCGGCATTCGACTGGCAGGGTTCCGCCAATCTGGGCCGGGTCGAGATGCTCTGGCCGCTGCCCGAGGTGATCGATTCGGGCGGCGAGCGGACATTGGGCTATCACGAGCGTCTGGTGCTGCCGATCCGCATCGCCCCGGCCCGCCCCGGCGCCCCGGTCGAGCTGCGCGCCGAGGTCGAGATGGGCATCTGCGAGGATATCTGCGTGCCGGTCAGTGTCAGCCTGCGGGCCGATCCGCCCCGTGACGCCCCGGACCCGCTGATCGAGGCGGCGCTGGCGCGGCTGCCGGTGCCCGCCGATCTGCAGCCCGCCTGCCGCATCCGCGAGATCGAGGACGGGATGCGGGTCACCGCGCTTTTGCCCGAGACCGGCCGCGCGGCGGGCGACGAGGTGGCGCTTGAGCTGCGCGGCAGCGATGTCTGGGTCTCGGCCCCCGAACTGCGCGACGAGGGCGGCCGCATGGCGGTCGAGGCGGATTTCGTCGCCGCCTCGGGCAAGCCGTTTCCGCTGGACCCTGACGATCTGCGCCTGACCTTGATCGGCGCGCGGGACGCAATCGAATTGCAGGGCTGCGCCGAGGTGCAGGGTTAAGCCGCGCGCCCCAGGCCCCTAGTCCCCGTCCAGCCTGGCGGCCAGCGACAGCAGATCCGCCCAGGCCTCGCGCTTGGCCTGCGGCATGCGCAGCAGATAGGCGGGATGCGTCATCGGCAGCGCCGGCAGGCCGAACACGGTCGTCCATTCGCCGCGCAGCCGGGTGATGCCCTGCCGGTTCAACAGCGCCATGCAGGGCGTATTGCCCATCAGCACCAGCAGGTCCGGCTGCGCCAGTTCGACATGGCGGCGCAGAAAGGGCAGCATCATCGCGATTTCGGCCGGCTCGGGCCGGCGGTTCCCCGGCGGCCGCCACGGCAGGACATTGGTGATGTACAGCGCCTTTTCCGCGTCCACCGCCTCGCGCGACAGGCCGATGGCGTGAAACATCAGGTCCAGCAACTGGCCGGCGCGTCCGACAAAGGGGCGGCCCTGGCGGTCCTCCTCCTCGCCCGGGGCCTCGCCGACGATCATCACGCGGGCGGCCGGGTTGCCATCGGCAAAGCAGAAATTGCGCGCGCCCTTGCGCAGGTCGATCCCGTCAAAGGCCTCTTGCGCGGCGGCCAGCGCGGCAAGATCGGCGGCCGCGCCCGCCATCGCCTCGGCCCGGGCCAGCAGATCGGCACCTGCATCTGCAGGCGCGGCGGCGTGGTCAGCGGCGCGGTCAGCAGCGGGGGCGGCAGCAGCCGGCCGTGCCGGGCGCGGCGCGGTTTCCGCCCGCTCGGGCAGGTCATAGCGGTTCAGGGCCGCGTCGAGACAGGGCTCATCCGCGCCCATCTCGGTCTGCCATTGCAAAAGCGCCAGCGCCGTTTCGGCATCCAGCGCGAATCCCCTGTAGGTCGGTTCGGCGGTCATGGCGGCAGGCTAAGGCGCGCCGCGGTGCTGGGCAAGGCGGTGCGGGGCTATTGCGGTTGCGACAGGCGTTCGGTATCGCCGCCCATGCCGATCAGGCGCCGGATCATCGGCTGCGCCATCGGGCCGATCCGGTCGCAGGTGCCGGGATCGGCCAGCAGCTCGAAGGCGGGCGCGTAATAGGACTTGTCATAGCTGGCCGCATCCAGCCCCAGCCGTGCCGCCAGCCGGTCGCCGGTGCCGGTGATCAGCGTCCATTCCCCTTCGCTGATCGGGTAATCCGGGCAGTTCGCGGTGATCACGTTCACCCTGGCCAGATCGGCGAGCATCGCCCTCGCTTCGGTCTCGGGCAGGTCCGAAACGTCGGGCAGTTGCACGGTCATGCCACCGCCCGCCAGCGCGATTCCCGTCATCAGGACAAGGGCGCCGGCACTGTGGACGGGAATTTTCATCGTTGCAGACCTTGTTTGCCGAGGTTGGGACGCCTCCCCATCCCGCCCGATGCGGCTTTCCGGCGCAAGCCAATTCGCCGTGAACTTGACGCAGCGGAGCAGCAAGGCTAGGCGGTTTCACAACTGTGACAAGCCCATGAGGATGCCCGCGATGACCACCTATTCCCTGCTGATCCTGCCCGGCGACGGCATCGGCCCCGAAGTCATGGCCGAGGTGCGCAAGGTGATCGGCTGGTTCGAACAGAATCGCGGCCTGTCCTTTGACGTCAGCGAGGATCTGGTCGGCGGCGCGGCCTATGATGCCCATGGCGTGCCGCTGGCCGATGCGACCATGGCAAAGGCGCAGCAGGTGGATGCGGTGCTGCTGGGCGCGGTCGGCGGGCCGAAATACGACAATCTCGATTTCAGCGTGAAGCCCGAGCGCGGGCTGCTGCGCCTGCGCAAGGAGATGGACCTGTTCGCCAACCTGCGGCCGGCGCAGTGTTTCGACGCGCTGGCCGATTTTTCCTCGCTCAAGCGCGAGGTGGTCGCCGGGCTGGATATCCTGATCGTGCGCGAGCTGACGTCGGGCGTCTATTTCGGCGAGCCGCGCGGCATTCATGACGACGGCAACAACCCGGAAAACGAGGGCGGCCGAGTCGGCATCAACACGCAGCGCTATACCTCGGGCGAGATCCGGCGCGTCGCCCGCGCCGCGTTCGAGCTGGCGCGCAAGCGTGGCAACAGGGTCTGTTCGATGGAAAAGGCCAATGTCATGGAATCCGGCATCCTGTGGCGCGAAGAGGTGCAATGGGTGCATGACAACGAATACCCGGATGTCGAGCTGTCCCACATGTATGCCGATAATGGCGCCATGCAGCTGGTGCGCAATCCGCGCCAGTTCGACGTGATCGTGACCGACAACCTGTTCGGCGACCTGCTGTCGGATGCCGCCGCGATGCTGACCGGCAGCCTGGGCATGCTGCCCTCGGCCAGCCTTGGCGCGCCGATGGCGAACGGCCGGCCCAAGGCGATGTACGAGCCGGTTCACGGCTCGGCCCCCGATATCGCCGGGCAGGGCAAGGCCAATCCGATCGCCTGCATCCTCAGCTTTGCCATGGCGCTGCGCTACAGCTACGATCTGGGCGCCGAGGCCGATCTGCTGGAAAAGGCGGTCGAAAAGGTCCTGGCCGAGGGCGTGCGCACCGCCGATCTGATGGGCCCGCAGGGCGGCACGCCGGTCTCGACCGCGGAAATGGGCGATCACGTCGTCAAGGCTCTGTCGGCGCTGTAAGGGCGCAGGCCGCGTTCGCGCGCGGCCCTGACATCCGTGCATGCCTTGGGGAGAGGGTCATGACGCCGGGAAATATCAAGGGTGCGCTTCTGGCCCTGCTGGCCATGGGGCTTTATTCGACCCATGACGTGATCATCAAGCTGCTGGGCGCGACCTATCCGGCGCTGCAGATCCTGTTCTTTTCGGCGCTTCTGTCCTTTCCGCCGATCGCCGTGCTGCTGCTGCGCGATCCGACCCAGGGCACGCTGCGACCGCGCAGGCCGTTCTGGGTGGGGCTGCGTTCGTCCTGCATCGTGATTTCGGGGATCGGCGGCTTCTACGCCTTTTCGACGCTGCCGCTGGCGCAGGTCTATTCCGTCCTGTTCGCCGCGCCGCTGCTGGTTACCGTGCTTTCGGTGCCGCTGTTGGGCGAAAAGGTCGGCATTCACCGCGCCCTTGCCGTCCTGGCCGGGCTGGCCGGGGTGCTGATCGTGCTGCGCCCCGGTGCCAGCGAGCTTGGCCTTGGTCATCTGGCGGCGCTGGCGGGGGCGACGGCGACGGCGATTTCGGCCATCGCGGTGCGCAAGCTGGGCCGGTCCGAGCGCACCGTGATCCTGATCCTGTGGCCGATGATCGGGAACTTCCTGCTGACCGGCGTTTCGCTGGGCTTTGCCTACCGGCCGATGGAGTTCGCGGATCTCGCGCTGACCGGCGTGATCGCGATACTGGGCCTGCTGGCGGGGTTTCTCCTGATCATGGCCTATCAGGCCGGAGAGGCGACCAATGTCGCGCCGATGCAATATTCGCAGATCCTTTGGGCCACGGCTTACGGCTGGTTTCTGTTCGACGAGCGGCCCGATGGCGCGACGATCGCGGGGGCGGCGCTGATCGTGGCCTCGGGGCTTTATATCCTGATGCGCGAGCGCCGGGGGGCCTCGCATCTGCGTCCGGTCACCGGCGCGCGGCTGCATGCCGAAGGGGTGACGGCGCCGCGCTGGACGCTGCTGCAACGCCTGCTGCGCGATCGTTGAGCGGCACGGGCGGGGGGCAAGTTTCCCCTTGCATTCCGCTGTCTCAAGGGATACCTGCCCCTCCACGGTCGGAGCGTAGCGCAGCCTGGTAGCGCACCTGCTTCGGGAGCAGGGGGTCGGAGGTTCGAATCCTCTCGCTCCGACCAGTTTCCCGGTGTGTGTGAATTGCCACGATATTCTTCCTCAATTGCCACTATGCTTCCTTTGCGGCAGCAGAGCTGACTTATTTGTCGGAAGATTATCGCTTGCCGCTGGACTGTCGGTGACGAGCGCCTGACAGGTTAAAATGACGGCGGAGTTTTGTTCGGTCGACAAGGACCGGCCCGGAGCGGACCTTGGGGCAATAGCGCAGCGAATGGCTGCTTTCTCGAGTAGCCGCGCGGAGGTTCAGCCCTGTGCCGCAATGCCTTTGATCACTTCGATTTGGCCGGCCGCGTACCTTTCTACAACCTGCACCGTTTCCGCACAGGCCAACTTCAGATCATCCGGTGAAGGCATCTCATCATAGTACGTACCATGACAAAATGAGTTAATAAGAACGCTTTTGATGATGATCCCATCTTCAGCAGCTAAGTGCTGTACGAACAATGTCAGGCTGGAAGACTTGTCGGGCCTGCAGAAGCGCCCGACCGCTTCCAGCACAGAGCGGATCGCATTTGCTGTTGAATGGTCCGGATCGCGACCATTGGCGATTTCGACAATATCTTTTAGTTGTTCCTGAAATGGAGCTACATATTTTTTAAGCCACGAAATCTTGTGAATTCCCTTATCAGGATGAAGGGCAAAAGCAGCATTCTCGTCAACGACTTTGTTCGCCACAGAGATATTGAAGAAATAGCTACTGTGGGTGAGGATCAAAAGCTCAGGCCGTTTGCTCTTATTTCCGTCAATATGCCCCGGATTGATGGACACTTCACCCTGATCGGAAATGTTCAGGTTCTTCAGTGTTTGAGCGATCCCAAATACGAAGTCATAGGACATCGACGTGACAGGGTCGTCAAAAACCAAGAACAGACGGTGATAGTCGCTATTCGCTGCGACCTTCCGATGCACGCAGGCCACAAAATAGCAAAAGGCTATTGCGGTCTTCTCCCCGTCACTGAGGGTGCGGTGTGGCCCGCGCGTCATCTCGTGCGCGCCGCGCTTCAGAACGAAGGTATCTTTGTCAAAGACGTACTTATCGCCAAAGAAATCCTTCAGAAGAAACTCGAAGGTCTCTGCTACTCGCGCACGCGCATTCGTGGACGGGCTCGACTTCTCCAGGGCTTCAAGTGCTGCTGTCTTGTCCTTCTCATCCTTTTGGAGCGCCCTGAGCGCTTCAATGTCCGGCCACCGCAATATGGCGAACTCTCGCTCAAACACTCCGCAAGCCTGCCGCTGTGACTTCTTACGCTCCTCATCGGACTTGGACACGGCCCGGCTTAGTGCATCGACGCTCTTGTTGTTATCCTCTATAACCCGATTGATCACACGGGCGCGTGCTGCGAGATCATCATCCGGAAGGGACGCCGGAAGGCTAAGACTCTTCGCTTTTTCCTCGATTGCGCTCTTGAGCGAAGAGATCGCCTCGGCCATTGCCTTGATCGCGTTCTCGCTCTCGGTAAGCAAAGTCAGCTTCATGGAAGGAAGGTAGACCTTGAGCGTGTCATAGCGGGACTTCTGGCGTGCCAGCTTGTTTTCAGTCTCTGAAAGTTGCTTCTCTTTGTTGTTTAGTGCTCCATAGAATCGGCGAAGCTCTGATTTGTGCTTCGCCTCTTCGTCAGAGAAATATTCAACATACGCATCAATGACGGCTTTTGGATCTGGCGCTGTGATGCCCTGCTCACACAACGGACAAATGGCAAGGTGCTCCTGATCGATGATATCAACGCCGGTCTTGTAGAAATCGCGATGCGTATCGATCTTCTGCTTTACTGCCTCAGAAACGCTTGAAGGTGATGTGACTCTGTTGAGGCTGCCCGCAAGAGCGCTCAAATCGACATCATCAAGCCCAATGATATCAACAGTCTCTGGATGGTCCGGTTCAGCAGGTATGGTCTTAGGGTCAGGACTCATTTTGGCAGCCAAAAGATGACGATGGCGGCGATGCAGATGGCGGAGAGGAACAGGTCTCCGCATCTGTCGTAACGGGTTGCGATACGCCGCCAATCTTTCAAGCGGGCTGTTGTTCGGCGTGGAATAAGGACCCCGCTTCTGGGGTGATCGGCGTCCAAAAGGGACCCCACCGACCGGGGGTTGGGTCCATTGTGTTTCCGATGATTATCGGAGGCCTTGAGCGGGATGTTGATC
>NZ_JRKN01000024.1 GCF_000763905.1 Paracoccus halophilus | reverse complement strand
GTCTCGGAGGGGGCGGGGGCGCTGTCCATCAGACCTTTCAGCAGGTTCTTGCGTGCCATCAGCCAGCCTCCCCACGTCCCCAGGCGGCCTGGATCAGCCCCTCGATCTCGCCGTTGACCGCGTTCAGGCTTTCGATCGCGCGTTCATAGGTCGAGCGGGTAAATGACGATTTTTCAACCTCGTAGAGGGTCTGCTTGGTGATCCCGGCATCCGAGATGGCGGTGGATTTCAGCACCGGATGGTTCAGCACATGTTCCCCGAACATCGAGCGCATGAAGCTGACCATCTGGTTCTGCGGACCGTCGCCCGGCTCGTAGCGGGTAATGACATAGCGCATCCAGTCGTAATCCATATCGCCCCCCGCCTCGGCCACCACGCCCAGCAGATTCGAGGTCATCAGCAGGAACTGGCACATCGACATCACGTCCAGCATCTGCGGATGCACCGTCACCAGGATCGCGGTCGCCGCAGACAGGGCCGACATGGTCAGGAAACCCAGCTGCGGCGGGCAATCGATCACCACGATGTCGTAATCCTGTTCCACCTCGGCCAGAGCATCGCCAATCTTGGTAAAGAAGAACTTACCGGAGCGTTCGATGATTGCGCGCGGCGTGTCGTGTTCGAACTCCATCAGTTCAAGATTGCCGGGAATCAGGTCCAGATTGGTGAAATATGTCTGCTGGATGATGTCGCGAATCGGCACCGGATCGTCATAGCGGATCGCGTCGTAAAGCGTGCCGCCATCCTGCAGGTCGAATTCTGGCTGCACGCCATGCAATGCCGACAGGCTGGCCTGCGGGTCCAGATCGATGGCCAGCACGCGATAGCCGTCCAGCACCAGCTTTTGCGCCAGATGCGCGGCGGTGGTGGTCTTGCCGCTGCCGCCCTTGAAATTGATCACGGTAATGACCTGAAGATGGTCGCCCTCGCGCCGGCCGGGCAGGTAGGTTCCGGGGGATTTCGCCCCCTTTTCAAGCAGTTGCCGCAGCGCGTGAATATCCTCGGGGCTGTAGTAACGGCGCCCGCCGGCGCGCGTTTCCGGGCTTGGACCCTTGCCATCCAGGTCCAGCTTGCGCAGATAGGCGTCCTTGACGCCCAGCAGATCGGCGACCTCGCCACTGGTGAATTTCCGCAACTGGCGGCGGGCATCGGGGGGAAACAGCTGCGCGCGATGCGCCTGCAGCCGTTCGGAGAGGGCCAGCGCATGGCTGCCCACAAGCTTGTCGATGCGGGTCTTTGGCTGCATCATACCCTCATGTTCCGCGGCCCGTTGTTACGCTTTGGACCGTCTTATTCTGTTTATTCCGTAAATGAATGTGACAATTATCCGATTCTGGCAAGGGTTTTTTCCCGCAGGCACCGATATATGGTGTCGCGTGACGGCCTGCCCACAATGCGGCGTTCCTTTAGACCTGTCCTGGTCGCGTTCCCTCCGCGACCCGATCGCAAACCAGCTCAGCCGCTCGCGGCGGCCATGGATGCGTGGTGCGAGATCCCCGGCGACCGCGAGGGTAGCGTCAGGGTCGCGGTGACACCGGCCTTGCGGGCCTATAGCCCAAGCGCCGCGCGTTTTTCCTCGGCAAAGGCCTGAACCAGCCTGTCGGCCACCCATGCAAGCATCGCCATGGCCGCCCCGGCGGCGACGCCCAGCCCGACATCGCCCTGTCCCAGGGCCAGATAGACCTGCTGACCCAGATCCGTGGTGCCGATCAGCGCCGCGATCACCAGCATGGAAAAGGCATAGAGGATCGTCTGGTTCAGCCCCAGAAGGATCGTCGGCGCGGCATAGGGCGCACGCACCTCGGTCATGATCGCCCAACTGTTCGCCCCCGAGGCCAGGGCCGCCTCGACCAGCTCCTCGGGCGTCGAGCTCAGCCCCTGATGGGTGTAGCGGATCATCGGCACGATGGCATAGGCGCAGATCGCCAGCAGGGCCGAGAACTCGCCGATCTGGAAGAACATCAGCACCGGGATCAGGAACACGAAAAGCGGCACCGTCTGCAGCAGGTCGCAGACCGGGCGCACGACCCGCCAGACGGCGGGGCTGACCGCCGAGAGCAGCCCGATCGCGCCGCCAAGCACGGTGCAGATCAGCACCGCGGTTCCCGACAGATAGACCGACAGCATCGCGGGCTCCCACAGGCCCATGATCAGGATCAGGCCCAGCAGCGTGACGGCGGTCAGCGCCAGCCGCCAGCCGGAGGCGACCCAGCCAAGCGCGCCTGCGGCAAACAGCACGAAGGGCCAGGGCAGATGCGCGATGCCCAGCTTGACCACGCCGGCCGCCGTCAGCAGCATCAGCGCGGCCAGGATCTGCCCGCGCCAGGCCAGCCAGCCGGCCAGTGCCGCCGCGGCGCCGAAATAGCCAAGCGCCATCGCCGAGGTCCAGCCAAAGCCCCACATGACGGGCACGATGGCGTGATCCAGCCCGATCCGCAGCGGCAGCAGCAGATAGATCATGGCGTTGTTCCTGATCGCGTTCAGCGTCGCGCCATGGTTGGCGGTGAACTGGCCCAATGCGCTGTTCGTGCGCTCGGCCAGAGGCGCGAAGATGTCGATCTCGGAGGCGGCCGGCAG
Organism: Paracoccus halophilus; assembly: GCF_000763905.1. GTDB lineage: Bacteria > Pseudomonadota > Alphaproteobacteria > Rhodobacterales > Rhodobacteraceae > Paracoccus > Paracoccus halophilus. The sequence continues at coordinate 47,765 of NZ_JRKN01000024.1, read as the reverse complement.
CCAGCGGGCCGCCAGAACCGCCATGACCGCGCCCGCGCCCAGCAGACCCCAGATCACCTTGCGCGAATGGCCGCCGCGCGGCTCGGCCAGCCTGCTGCTGAGCCGGTCGATCATGATGGCAAAGACCACGATCACCATGCCGGCGATCAGGCTGTTGCCGAAATCCGCCTTGCGCATGGTCAGCAGCACCGCCCAGCCGATATCGTCGAAACCGCCGATCACCGCCGCGATGATGACCATGGACAGCGCCGCCATGATCGACTGGTTCATGCCGACCAGCATCTGGCGCGAGGCCGCCGGCAGTTCAACGAGGATCAGCTGCTGCCAGCTGTTGGCGCCGTTCATCAGCGCGGCATCGCGGATTTCCGGATCGACCCGCTGAAGCCCCAGCAGCACGTTGCGCGCCATCGGCGGCGCGGAATAGATCGCCGAGGCGATCAGCCCGACCACCGGGCCGAAGCCCAGAAGCAGCAGGAGCGGCGTCAGATAGGCGAATGTCGGGACCGTCTGCATCACGTCCAGCATCACCTGGATCGGACGCCGCAGCGCCGGCATCCGGTAGGCCACGATCCCCGTCACCAGCCCGGCGAACAGCGCCAGCGGGACCGAGACCATGACCAGCGACAGCGTCGTCATGCCCTGCACCCAATAGCCGCTGAACAGCACGAAACACAGGCCCGCCAGCACGCCAAGGGCCATGCCGGGCCCGCCGAGATGCCAGCCCAGTGCGGTGATGGCGGCGATGACCAGCGGGTAGGGGGTCTCGATCAGGATGAAGGCGGCCCAGCCCATCGGATAGGACAGAAGCCAGGCGCCCCAGCGTGCCAGCGGCTTGATCAGCTCGACCAGCCATGTGACGGCCGCGCCGATCCATTCGGTCGCCGGCAGGGTCATGCTTGCCGGCCATTTCTGCAGCCAGCCCAGATAGGGCGCCAGCAGCATGCAGACCATTCCGACGATCAGCGTGAGCAGAGCCGCCCGGATGGCGGGCGAAAGGCTTCTGAACATGGTTCCACCCGTGGCTGGAAGCGGGCCGGCTTGCGAATCAGAGCTCATCGGGCGTCAGGGCCGAGGCCAGGTCCGAGGGTTTCACCACGCCCGCGATTTCCCCGTTCGCGCCCCAGACCGGGACCGGCTGATACAGCGACATGCAGGCGGCCAGCGCGGAATCGATGGTCATGTTCGCGCGCAGCCCGGGGTCGTCGGGCATCCTGGGCAGCGATGCGGGCAGGGTCATGATCGTCTCGACATGGGCATGGCGGCCCTTGGGCACGTCGCGGGTGAATTCGCGCACATAATCGTTCACCGGGTTCAGCACGATATCGTCCGGCGTGCCGATCTGGACCAGCACGCCGTCGCGCATGATCGCGATCCGGTCGGCGATCTTCAGCGCCTCGCTGATGTCATGGGTGATAAAGACCGAGGTCTTGCCCAGATCGGCCTGGATCGACAGGAACTCGTCCTGCAACTGGCGCCGGATCAGCGGGTCCAGCGCGGAGAACGGCTCGTCCAGGAACCACAGATCCGGATTCACCGCCAGCGAGCGCGCGATCCCCACGCGCTGCTGCTGGCCGCCCGACAGCTGGCGCGGAAAGGAATCCTCGCGCCCCTTCAGGCTGACCAGCTCCAGCACCTCCAGCGCGCGGGCGCGGCGCTGCTCGGGACCCATGCCCTGCATCTTGAGCGGAAAGGCCACATTCTCGGCGACGGTCATGTGCGGGAACAGGCCGAAATGCTGAAACACCATGCCCAGCTTGTCGCGCCGCAGCGCCAGCAGGCGCCGGGCATCGGCGGTCAGGATATCCTCGCCGGCGATGCGGATCTCGCCGGCGGTGCCGTCGATCAGCCGCGCGATGGTGCGGATCAGCGTGGACTTGCCCGAACCGGACAGGCCCATGATGACGAACACCTCGCCCTCGGCCACGTCGAAGGTGATGTCCTGCACCGCCGGGATCAGCCCGCGCTGGCGCAGGAGCCGCGCCGTCGCGGCGGTGTCGCCGCCGGTTTCCCCAAGCGCGAGGTCGAGGCTGGCGCGCGCATTGACGCCAAAGACCTGCCAGACCCCCCGGCACGAGATCGCAGGCGCCCCGGCAGGGGCGGGCCGATCCTGGATCACCGCGCCGCTCACCGGATTGCCGCGTCGACGATGGGGCGCCAGGCGGATTCATTGGCGGCGACCCATTCCGCCACCACCTGCTCGGCGGGGCGGCCATCGACATCGACCGCGCCCATCAGCGGCTGCTGCTGTTCGACGCTGAGCTGCAGATTGGTCAGGATCTCATGCGCGGCCGGCCATTTCTCTTTCAGGCCCGGCCAGGCGGCCTTGAAGACCCGCGTCGGCAGGAAATCGCAATCGCCCGTCACATCCGGGTTCGGACCGGCCGAGGCGTCGGCATAGCAGGCCTCGGTCCCTTCGGGCAGTTTGGTGAATTTCAGGTCGAAGGCGGTGATCGCCCAATGCGGCTGCCAGAACACCGCCAGCAGGGGCGTCTTTTGCGATTGCGCGGCCTTGAACTCGGCCACCAGCGCGCCTTCGGAGCCGGCCGGGATCGCCTTGAAGGGCAGGTTCAGCGCGGCCATCCGGTCGGCGCCGGGCGTGCCCCATTCGCCGGGGTAATCGACCAGACGCCCCTGCGGCAGGGTCTCGACGGTGGCGAAATTCGCGGCGCAGGCCGCCAGCGCCTGCCAGTCGGGCAGGCCGGGGCATTGTTCCTCCATATAGGCGGGATAGACGAAGCCCTCGCGCGCATCGAGGCCGAGCGCGCCCAGATCCTCGAGCCGGCCGCCGTCGCGAAGCTGGTAATAGCCTTGCGGCACGTTGGATTCCCAGACCTCGACCGCGGCATCCAGATCGCCCTCGGCCATGGCGGGCCACATGTTCTGATAGCCGGCGGTGATGTATTCGACCTTGTAGCCGGCCTCTTTCAGCATATGCCCGGCGATCAGCGTGGTGATGTGCTGCCCGGTCCATTCGTTGACGGCAAGCTTGATCGGCTCATCCACCGCGCCCAGTTCGGCCGCCGCCAAGGGCGTCGCGAACAGGCCGGCCATGGCTACCAGAACGGTCGCTTTTGCAGTTTTCATCATGTCCTCCCCGACGGCAGCCAGTGCCGTTCGGCAAAATTGTTGCACGATAAGCGCAATAAACTTGCCGATTTTGGACCAATACATTTCAATTTTGGCCGGACCCGCGAATCGGCCGCCACCGCGCAAGGGCCGGGTCCGGGCAATTCGCCGATCTTTTCATTTGCCGGATGGCCCGGCGTGACTTACGCTGGATCGCCGGAAAGTTTTCGTATTTGGCCCTGTACCCAGGAGCAGGTCATGCCCCAGGAAACGGCGCGCACCGTGTGGCTGCTGCTGCTCGTGACTCCGAATTTCAATCTGATGGCGACGGTCGCGCTGGTCGATCCGCTGCGCGCCGCCAATTACCTGGCCGGGGTGACGCATTTCAAATGGGTCTTTGCCTCGGTCGGCGGCGGCACGGTCATGGCCAGCAACGGGCTGAGCGTCAACACCCGGCCGCTGAAGGAACTGGAAGAGGACAGGTTCGATATCGTCGTCGTCTCGTCCAGCTGGTCGCCCGAATCGCATGCCTCGCCGCAGCTTCTGGTCGCGCTGCGCAAATGGGCGCGTCAGGGGGTGGTGCTGGGCGCGCTGGATACCGGCGCCTTCATCCTGGCCGAGGCGGGGTTGCTGCGCAAACAGGCCGCGACGGTGCATTACGAACATATCGACGCGTTGCAGGAACTGTATGACGATATCGAGGTCTCGGAGAATATCTTTACCCTCGGCAAGGGCCGCTTCACCTGCTGCGGCGGAACCGCCGCCGCCGATATGGGGCTGGAGCTGGTGCGCGCGCATTGCGACAATGCGCTGGCCAATGCCGCCGCGCGCTATGTCTTTCATCCGGTGATTCGCGGCGAAAGCGCGCCGCAGAACCCCTCGACCATCGAGCCTCTGGGCCATACCACGCCGACCGCGCTCCGCCAGATCATCGCCGAGATGGAGCGCAATCTGGAAGAGCCGCTGCCGATCCCCGAGCTTTGCGACCGGATCGGGCTGTCGCAGCGCCATGTCTCGCGCATGTTCGAACGCTATGTCGGCAAGACCGCCGTGCTTTATTACCGCGATATCCGGCTGGATCGCGCGCGCGGGCTGGTGACGCAGACCAACCTGCAATTGTCGCAGGTTGCCGCCGCCACCGGCTTTGCCAGTCAGGCGCATTTCTCGCAGGCCTATAAAAGCAGGTTCGGCATCTCGCCGCGCTCCGACCGGCTGGAGGGGCGCATCCCGTTCGAGTTCCGCGCCTGGCCCATGCATCGCAGGCAGGGTGACGGGGGCTGAGGTGCCGCCCGCAGCTGATGGCGAAAAAAGCGAAATTTCCGGCCAATGGGCGACATCCGGGGCGGTAATCCGCGACTAATCTGAATCCAGATCGTCGCCATGACGCCGCTAGGTATCTTTCCAGCAAAGGATCGTCCCATGACGGAGCTTCCCAACAAAGCCGAATTCGACGCCATCCCCCGCGGCTTCGACCCCAATCCCTCGCGCACGATGTCGCTCAACGCCGATGCCTATACCGGGCAAAGCTGGTATAACGCCGATCTGCGGGCGATTTTCGCGCGCACCTGGCAATGGGTCTGCCATGTCGAAAAGCTGCGCAATCCCGGCGATTACATCGCGGTCACCGTCGCCGGCTATCCGATCGCCGTGGTGCGCGACCGCGAAGGCACGCTGCGCGCCTTCTACAATGTCTGCAAGCATCGCGCCCATCACCTGCTGGAGGGCACGGGCAACACCACCCGGATCATGTGCCCCTATCACGCCTGGACCTACAAGCTGGATGGCCAGCTGGTCCGCGCGCCCCATACCGAGACGCTGGAGAACTTCAATACCAAGGATATCTGCCTCGATCAGGTCCAGGTCGAAGAGTTCTGCGGTTTCGTCTATGTGAACCTGGACCCGGGCGCGGAATCGCTGTCGAAACAATCCGGCGATCTGGAAACCGAGATCCGGCACTGGGCGCCCGATATCGAACAGCTGACCTTTGGCCACCGGCTGACCTATGACATCCGGTCGAACTGGAAGAACGTCATCGACAACTTCCTGGAATGCTATCACTGCCCGACCGCGCACAAGGATTTCTGCACGCTGGTCGACATGGACACCTACAAGGTGACGACCCATGGCATCTATTCCAGCCATATGGCCGAGGCGGGCAAGACCGCGAACAGCGCCTATGACACCTCGAACGCCAAGGTCAAGACGCATGCCGTCTGGTGGCTGTGGCCCAATACCTGCCTGATGCGCTATCCGGGCCGGTCCTCGATGATCGTGCTGAACGTCATTCCCGCCGGTCCCGACCGGACGCTGGAAACCTATGACTTCTACCTCGAGACACCCGAGGCGGATGCGACCGAGCTCGAGGCGATCCGCTATATCAACGAGGTGTTGCAGCCCGAGGATATCGGCCTGGTGGAAAGCGTGCAGCGCGGCATGAGCACGCCCGCCTTTACCCAGGGCCGCATCGTCAACGATCCCGAGGGGTCGGGCCAGTCCGAACATGCGTTGCACCATTTCCACGGGCTGGTGCTGGACGCCTATGCGCAGGCTGCAAGGGCATGAGGCCGCGCATCCGCGCCGCCGGCACGGAATGCCGGGAATGACCGGAATGCTGCAGGGCAGGGTTGCCCTTGTCACCGGCGGGCGCGGCGGTATCGGCCGCGCCATCTGCGCGCGCTTTCTGCACGAGGGCGCGACGGTCTATGCCGCCGATCTCAGCGATCACGGCAGCATGGAGGCCGGCGCCGGCGATGCCGGCCGGTTCATCCGGATGGATGTGACTTCCGAGGCCGAGATCCGGGCGGCGATGGAAACCGTCGCCGGTGACAGCGGCAGGCTGGACATTCTGGTCAATGCCGCCGGGATCGAGCTTGAACACACGATCGAGCACACCAGCCTGGATGACTGGAACCGCATTTTCGCGATCAATGTCACCGGCACATTTCTGGCCGCGAAACACGCCCTGCCGCTGCTGCGCAAGGCCAGCGCGGGCGGCAGCACCGCCTCGATCATCAATTTCGGCTCTTATGACGGGTTCATCGCCGATCCGGGCCTTGCCGCCTATTGCGCGACCAAGGGCGCGGTCCATGCGCTGACCCGCGCCATGGCCTGCGATCACGGCCCCGAGGGGATCCGCGTCAACGCGATCTGCCCGGGCTATGTCGACACGCCGATGCTGCGCGGCTTCTTTTCCGGCGCCGGATCGGGCGCCGGCGGCGGGACGCTGGGCGATGTTCTCGACAAGGTACGCGAGGTTCATCCGACGCGCAGTTGCGGCACGCCCGAAGATGTCGCAAATCTGGTGAACTGGCTGGCTTCGGACGAGGCGCGCTATGCCTCGGGCCAGCTCTGGGTGCTGGATGGCGGCCTGACGGCGCAGGTCCAGCAGATGAAATTCTAGCCAAGCAAGGGACGAAACATGTCCAGATCCGTCATCATCACCTGCGCGCCGACCGGCGGCATCCATACGCCCACCATGTCGCCGCATCTGCCGATCACGCCGGCCGAGATCGCCACCGCCAGCATCGAGGCCGCCGAGGCCGGCGCCGCGATCATCCATCTGCATGCGCGCGATCCCGAAACCGGCAAGCCCGATCCCCGGCCCGAGACGTTCCAGCAGTTCCTGCCGGTCATCAAGCAATCGACCGATGCGGTGATCAACGTCTCGACCGGCGGCGGGCTTGGCATGACCATGGACGAGCGGCTGCTGGCCGCGACCACGGCCAGCCCGGAAATGGCCAGCCTGAACATGGGCTCGATGAATTTCGCGATCTTTCCGCTGCTGTCCAAATACAAGGAATGGAAGCATGACTGGGAGCCGCAATTCCTGGAAATGACGCGGGATTTCATCTTTCCGAACACCTTCGCGACCATCGAATACGCGCTCAAGACGCTGGGCCAGGGGCATGGCACGAAATTCGAATTCGAATGCTACGATCTGAGCCATCTCTACAACGTCAAATGGTTCATAGATCAGGGCCTGATCAAGCCGCCCTTCTTCATCCAGATGGTGTTCGGCATTCTGGGCGGCGTCGGTGCGGATCTGGAAAACCTCATGCATATGCACAAGGTTGCGGATCGCCTGTTCGGCCCGGAAAACTATGAATGGTCGGTGCTGGCCGCCGGCCGCAACCAGATGCCTTTTGCCACGCAAAGCGCGCTTCTGGGCGGCAATCTGCGCGTCGGGCTGGAGGACAGCCTGTTCATCGGCAAGGGCGAGCTCGCCACCTCGAACGCGCAGCAGGTGCGGCGCATCCGCGAGATCGTCGAGAGCCTGGGCCTGACCGTCGCCACCCCCGCCGAGGCGCGCGAAAGGCTGGGCCTCAAGGGTGGCGACATGGTGAAATTCTGACCGGACCAAAAGGGGGGAGGCGGCGATGCCGAGCAGATTGTTGATCAATGGCGAACTGGTGCAGGGCGATGGCGAGGCGCTGCCGGTCATCGACCCTGCAACGGGCGAGGAAATCGCCGCCATCCCCGAGGCCAGCGCCGAACAGGTCGCGGCGGCGACGCGCGCGGCCGCCGAGGCCTTTGACGGTTTCGGGCAGAGCACGCCGGCGGAACGCGCCGCGCTGCTGCTGGCGATTGCCGATACCATCGAGGCGAATGCCGAGGAACTGGCGGGGCTGGAAAGCCGCGATGTCGGCAAGCCCTGGCCCTCGGCGCTGCATGACGAGATGCCGCTGACCATCGACGTGTTCCGCTTTTTCGCCGGGGCGGCGCGGACCATGCAGGGCTCGGCCGCCGGGGAATATGTCGCGGGGCATACCAGCATGATCCGCCGCGACCCGATCGGCCCGGTCGCGGCCATCGCGCCCTGGAACTATCCGCTGATGATGGCCTCGTGGAAGCTGGCCGCGCCGCTCGCGGCGGGCTGCCCGGTGGTCCTGAAGCCCTCGGAGGTGACGCCGCTGGCGACGCTGCGGCTTGCCGAACTGCTGAACGACATCCTGCCCAAAGGGGTGCTGAACGTGCTGCACGGGCGCGGGCCTTCGGTCGGGCAGCGGATGCTGGACGCGCCCGAGATCGAGGCGATCTCGATCACCGGATCGCCGGCGACCGGCCAGGCGGCGATGCGGGCCGCCGCGGAACAGTTGCGCCATGTGCATCTGGAACTGGGCGGCAAGGCGCCGGTGATCGTCTGCGAGGATGCCGATATCGCGGCGCTGGTCGAAACCATCCGGGGCGGCGCGTTCTTCAACGCCGGGCAGGACTGCGCCCAGCCCTGCCGGATCGTGGTCCATGACAGCATCTATGACCGCGTCACCGCCGATCTGGCCAGCGCGGTGGACAGCATCCGCATCGGCCGGCCGCGCGATGAGGGGGTCGAGATGGGGCCCGTCGTCTCGGCCGCGCAGCGTGACCGCGTGGCCGGTTTCGTGGACCGCGCCCGCGCCGGCTGCGAGGTGCTGACCGGCGGCGCCGCGCCCGACCAGGCCGGCTTTTTCTATCGCCCGACGGTGGTCGCCAATGTCGCCGACGATGCCGAGATCGCGCGTAACGAGATATTCGGCCCGGTGGTCAGCGTCTCGCGGTTTTCCGACCATGATGCGGTGATCCGGGCGGTGAATACCGGGCGCTATGGCCTTGCATCCTCGGTCTGGACGCGGGATGCGGGCCGCGCGATGGCGATGGCCAGCCGGCTGCGCTATGGCTTTACCTGGGTGAACACGCATGGCGTCGCCACCCCGGAAATGCCCTGGGCCGCGATGAAGGGCTCGGGCACGGGCTGCGACATGTCGGTCTATGCGCTGGATGCCTATACCGCCGTGCGTCACGTCATGGTGGCGCATTGATGACCGCGCTGGCGGGAAAGGCCGCGATTGTCACCGGCGGCGGCCGCGGCATCGGCCGCGCCGTCACCGAGGCGCTGCGCGCGGCCGGGGCCGATCTGACGATTTGCGGCCGCGGCGCCCGGCCCGAGGATCTGCCTGCGGAGATCCTGTGGGTGCAGGGCGATGTTTCGCGCGCCGATGATGCCGCGCGGATCTGTGCAGAGGCCCGGGCGGAATTCGGCCCGGTCTCGATCCTGGTCAACAATGCCGGCATCCAGATCGAGAAGACCGTGACCGAGACGACGGATGACGACTGGGACCGGCTGATCGGCGCGAATTGCCGGGGCGTGTTCAACATGTGCCGCGCCTTCATCCCGCAGGTGCCGGAAACCGGCGGCAGCATCGTCAATCTGGGCTCGGTCTCGGGCGAGGTCGCGGACCCCTCGATGGCGATCTACAATGCCTCCAAGGGCTTCGTCCATGCGCTGACGCGATCCATCGCGGTGGATCATGGCCCCCGGATCCGCTGCAATGCGGTCCGCCCCGGCTGGATCATGACCGATATGGCCGAGGCGGGCTTCGCCCTGGCCCATGATCCCGAAAGGGCAAGGGCGGATGCGATCGCGCGCCACCCGGCGGGACGCCTTGGCGCGCCGCAGGACGTGGCCGGGGCGATCCTCTGGCTGGTTTCCGACGCGGCCGGCTTCGTGACCGGCCAATCCTTTACCATAGATGGCGGGCTGACCAGTGCCTCGCCACTGCAACCAAGGCTGTTCTGACATGACCAAATACCAGAAAACCGCTGTTCTGGGCGCCGGGGTGATCGGCGCGAGCTGGGCCGCATTGTTCCTGGCCTCGGGCCGGGACGTGGCGGTGTTCGACCCCTCGGCCGATGCCGAAAGAACCGTGCGCGACTATATCGACCGGGCCTGGCCGACGATGATCGAGCTGGGCCTTGCCACCCATGACCGCCGCGGCGCGCTGAGCTTTCACGGCGCCGCCGCCGAAGCCGTCGCGGGCGCCGAATTCGTGCAGGAAAGCGTGCCCGAGCGGATCGCGATCAAACATGCGCTTTATGCCGAGATCGAGCCCGCGCTGGCCGATGGCGCCATCGTCGCCTCATCCGCATCCGGGCTGACGCTGTCCGAGATGCAGGCCGGCTGGACGGACCCGCACCAGTTCGTCCTGGGCCACCCGTTCAACCCGCCGCATCTGATCCCGCTGGTCGAGGTGATGGGCAACGAGCAGACGGCGGAACAGGCGGTCACCGGGGCCGAGGAATTCTACCGGCTGACCGGCAAGGTCACCATCCGCGTCCGTCGCGAGGTGCCGGGCCATGTCGCGAACCGGCTGCAGGCGGCGCTGTGGCGCGAGGCGATCCATCTGGTCAAGACCGGCGTCGCCTCGGTCGAGGATGTCGATACCGCCGTCTGGGCCGGGCCGGGCCTGCGTTGGGCGGCGATGGGGCCGACGATGCTGTTCCATCTGGGCGCGGGCGAGGGCGGGCTTGCGGCCTTCTGCGAAAGATATTCGGACAGTTTCAACCGCTGGTGGGACGATCTGGGCGTGCTGCATCTTGATCCGGCGCTGTCCTCGGACCTGATCGAGGGTGTCGAGCGCGAATCCCGCGCGAAATCGCAGGCCGAGCTTGCCAGCCAGCGCGACGCGCTGATCACCGCCATGCAAAAGGCGACCGCGCCGCTGCGCAACGGCGCCTGACCGCCAGAACCTTGCCGCGCCCGGCAGAAGCAGGGGCGCCAGACAGCGACAGGAAGAACGCGATGGTCATGATCACCTATATCGGGCACGACGGCACCGTGCATGAAATCGACGTCAAGCCCGGCCTGACCGTGATGGAGGGGGCGCGCGACAACGGCGTTCCGGGCATCGAGGCGGATTGCGGCGGCGCCTGCGCCTGCTCGACCTGCCATGTCTATGTCGATGCGGCATGGATCTCCCGCCTGCCGGACAAGGCCGGGATGGAAGAGGACATGCTGGAATTCGCCTGGGCCCCGGACCCCGACCGTTCGCGCCTGACCTGCCAGATCAGGGTCACGCAAGAGATGGACGGGCTGGTCGTCACCCTGCCCGAGCGGCAGGCATGACGCAAAACGCAGATCGCAGCACCGGCGCGCTGCCGGTGACGGCCGAAAGGCAGGTTCCGCCCGATTGGGCCGATGCCAACGGGCATATGAACGAAGCCCATTATCTGGTCGTCGCGGCCGGGGCGACCGATCGCTTTCTGGAGCTGATCGGCGCGGGTGCGGATTACCTGCGCTCGGGCCGCAGCTTCTTCACCGTCGAGACGCATATCCGCTATCTGGCCGAGGTCCTTGCCGGCGACCGGCTGACCGTCACCACGCAGGTCCTGCGTGGCGAAGGCCGCAAGCTGCATCTTTTCCATCGCCTGCATCGCGGCGACGGCATGCTGGCGGCGACGGTCGAGACGCTGCTGCTGCATACCGATCTGGATACCCGCCGCTCAAGCCCGCCGGACGCAAGGATCGCAGAGGCGATCGGCCGGTTCGCCGCGACGCATTCGGGCCAGCCGGCCGAGGGCGCCGGCCGCTTCGTCGGAGAGAAGCCCTCGCGCCCGGGACCGTCCGCGCCGTGAGGCGGCGCCCGGCCGCGATGCGGCCACAGGATCACGTCAGTGCCGCGCCGGTCGCGCGGCCCGTCAAAGGAGGAGGAAAACATGAACCCTGTCATCAGGACAAGCTGCCTGTCCCTGTTGCTTGGCCTGCCGGCCACGGCGGCAATTGCCCAGGAAATCAACGTGGTCAGCTGGGGCGGCGCGATCGAGGCCAGCCAGGTCAAGGCCTATAACGAGCCCTTTACGGCGGCGACGGGCATCGGCGTCAAGGCGATCGCGGCGGACGATCCCGCCTCGCCGCTGAAAACCCAGATCGAGGCGCAGAATGTCACCAGCGATGTTTTCGACGTCGCCATGTCCGACGCGATCCGGCTGTGCGACGAAGGCGCGCTGGTGGAAATAGATCCCGCCGACCTGCCCGACGGCGCCGATGGCACGCCCGCGGCCGATGATTTCCTTGACGGCGCGCTGTGGGAATGTGCGGTGGGCAATATCGTCGCGGGCACGGTCATCAGCTTCAACCGGGACAGCTTTCCCGATGGCGCGCCCTCGACCGTCGCCGATTTCTTCGACACCGAGACCTATCCCGGCAAGCGGTCGCTGGCGAAATCGGTCAAGCGGACGCTTTATCTGGGCCTGATCGCGGATGGCGTCCCCGCCGCCGAGGTCTATGACCAGCTTGCCACGCCCGAAGGGGTGGACCGCGCATTCGCCATGCTGGACACGATCAAGGACGATGTGGTCTGGTGGGAGGCCGGCGCGCAGCCGCCGCAGCTGCTGGCCGATGGCGAAGTGACCATGACGACGGCATATAACGGCCGCATCTTCGACGCGATGATCAACGAGGGCAAGCCCTTCGACATCATCTGGGACGGCCAGTTCCTGGAGCTTAACGCCTTTGTCATTCCAAAGGACGCGCCGAACCCGCAAGCGGCGATGGAATATGTGAAATTCGCCAGTTCCACCGAGGCCCTGGCCGGTCAGGCGCGCTATATCAGCTATGGTCCCGCGCGGAAATCCTCGACCGCGTTGCTGGGCCTTTACCAGGACGACAAGACCGAGATCGCCCCCTATCTGCCCACCGCGCCCGAGCATCTGGAAAACGCGGTGATGGACGATCCCGAGTTCTGGGCCGACCACGATGCCGAATTGACCGAACGCTTCAACAACTGGCTGGCATCGGACTGATCCGGGGCAGGGGGCCCGACGCCGGCGCCGCGCGCACCGCTCAGGTCAGGGGCGGTTCGCGTGCGGTAAAGGGCTGCGCCAGATCATAGGCGTGGCCCAGTTCCAGCAGGCGGCGATCCTGCCGGGCCGGGCCGAGGATCTGCAGGCCGATCGGCAGCCCGCCGGGGCCGAAGCCCGCCGGCACCGCCAGCGCCGGCACCCCGGCCAGCGTGGCGGGGATGACGACCTCCATCCAGCGATGATAGCTGTCCATGGTGCGGCCGGCGATCTCGGCCGGCCAGTGCAGCGATGCGTCAAAGGGAAAGATCTGCGCGCTCGGCAGGATCAGGAAATCATAGCGCCGGAACAGGTCGAGCATGGCCTGATACCAGGCCGAGCGGGTCGTCGAGGCGGCGAATATCTGCGTGCCGGTCAGGGCGCGGCCGGTCTCGATCTCCCAGATCGCCTCGGGCTTCAGCAGGTCGCGCGCCTGCGGGTCGTCGTAAAGCGCGCCCATGCCGCCCGCGACCATGAAGCTGCGCAGCGCGACCCAGGCCTGCCACAGCAGTTCCATGTTGAAATCGCTGCGCGCCGGTTCGATTTCGCAGCCCAGATCGGTCAGGATCGCCAGCGCCTTTTCGCAGGTCTCCAGCACGCCCGGTTCGGTCGGCAGATGGCCCTGCAGATCGCCCAGCCAGCCGATGCGCGTGCCCCGCATCTCGCCTGCCAGCGGCGCGGCGAATTCGGTGCCGTCCCCGGCCAGGGACAGCGGCGCGCGCGGATCATGGCCTGCATGCGTGGCCAGCAGCATGGACAGATCGGCGATATTGCGCGCCATCGGCCCTTCGGTGGCGAGCTGGCTGAAGAACAGCTCGGGCGCCGGGGCCATCGGCACCAGCCCGGCGGTCGGGCGCAGGCCGTAGACATTGTTCCAGCCCGCCGGATTGCGCAGCGATCCCATCATGTCGCTGCCATCGGCGACCGGCAGCATGCGCAGCGCCAGCGCCACCGCCGTGCCGCCGGAACTGCCGCCGGCGCTGAGCCGCTGGTCCCAGGCGTTCAGCGTGGTGCCGAACAGGCTGTTGAACGTATGCGAGCCAAGGCCGAATTCCGGCGTGTTGGTCTTGCCGATCAGGATGGCACCGGCGGCGCGGCTGCGCTCGACCAGGACCGAATCGCTGGGCGGCAGGAAGTCGCGCAAGCCGCGATAGCCCTTGGTGCTGGGAATGTCGCGGGTCGCGGTCAGATCCTTGGGCGCCTGCGGAATGCCGTGCAGCCAGCCGCGCGGCCGGCCGGCGGCCAGTTCGGCATCGGCCTGTGCCGCCTCGGCCATCAGCGCATCGCGCGGACGCATCGAGATCAGCGCATTGACCCGCGGGTTCAGCGCCTCGATCCGGTCGAGATAGGCGGTCATCACCTCGGTGCAGGACAGGTCGCGGTCGTGGATCGCCCGGCTGAGTTCCAGGGCCGACAGCGCGGTGATCGAAGAGGCGTCGGGGGAGGGTGCGGTGCTGCTCATGTCGCCAGACTAGCAGGTCCATTGGCAATGTCTTGGGGAAATTGGCGGGGCCGAAGCGGGGCGGGTGCGGCAGGATGGGGCAGGGCGTTCAGCTGCCGCGCGGGGCCTGCAGCCCGCCGCCGCTGACGCGGCGCAGGGACTGGCCCAGCTTGGCCTCGGATTCGCGGATCTCGCGCGAGGCGCGGCGGATATAGGACAGGTGCTCATGCGCGGCATCCCGCGCCGCTTGCGGGTCGCGCGCCAGAATCGCCTCGGCGATGGCGCGGTGCTGGTCGCGCAGCAATTCGCGGATGGCGGGAATGGTGAACATGCGGCCGCGGTTCTGGATCACGTCGCTGCGCAGGATCCCCGACAGCGCCCGCATGATCTGCAACAGGACCAGATTGTGGCTGGCCTCGTAGATCGCCAGATGCAGGGCGGCGTCGGCCTCGGCCTCTTCGGCGGCATCGGCCTTGGCATGCGCCGCCTCGATGGCGGCCAGGCAGCCGGCGATCATCCGGCGGTCGATTTCATTGGCGCGGGTGGCGGCCAGCGCGGCGGCCTGGCTTTCCACCACGTCGCGGAACTCGAGGTAGTCGTCGTCCACCTCGGGCGATTGCGCCAGCAGCGCGATCAGCGGATCCGAGATCGCCGCCGCGCCCAGGGCCGCCACGCGGGTGCCGCGCCCGCGTTCGGCCAGGATCAGCCCGCGCTCCTCAAGCAGTTTCAGCGCGTCCCGCAGCGTCGGGCGCGAGACGTTCAGCCGGCTGGCCAGTTCGCGCTCGGCCAGCAGGTATTCCTCGGGGCGCAGGGCGCCCTCAAGGATCAGTTTCTCGATATGGCGGGCGACGGTTTCGGCGGCGCGCCCGGGTTTGGCTGAGGTCTCGGTCATGGTCCGTTTCGCGGCGTTCTCATGCCATCATTGGCCAAGTTCGCGTGTCGCGCAACCGTTCCGGTCACCGGAAAAGGCCGGTTGACATGAGTGGTCAATTTATTTTACCAAACCGCATCGCCAGGGACGAGGAGAGGAACCCCGTGTCCAGCATCGCCATGCCCGAACCCGATCCGCGCGTGCTTGCCCGCGCGGCCGAGATCACCGCCGCGCTGCGCGCCGTGCTGCCCGATGACGCGGTGATTTCGGACCTTGAGGAAACCCGCGCCTATGAATGCGACGCGCTGACCGCCTATCGCTGCCCGCCCCTGGCGGTGGTGCTGCCACGCACGACGGCCGAGGTCGCGGCCGCCATGCGCATCTGCCACGATCTGCGCGTGCCGGTGGTGCCGCGCGGGGCGGGGACTTCGCTGGCCGGTGGTGCGCTGCCGACCGCCGATTGCGTGGTGATCGGCACCATGCGCCTGCGCGACGTGCTGGAGATCGACACCCGGAACCGCTTTATCCGCGTGCAGACCGGCGTCACCAACCTGTCGGTCAGCGCCGAGCTGGAGCCGCACGGGTTTTTCTATGCGCCCGATCCGTCCTCGCAACTGGCCTGCACGATCGCGGGCAATATCGCGATGAATTCGGGCGGCGCGCATTGCCTGAAATACGGCGTCACGACGAATAACCTGCTGGGCGCGACCGTGGTGCTGACCACCGGCGAGGTGATTGAGCTGGGCGGGCCGGAAATGGCGCCGATGGGGCTGGACCTGATGGGCCTGCTTTGCGGCTCCGAGGGGCAGCTGGGCATCGTGACCGAAGCCACGCTGAAGATCCTGCCCCGGCCCGAGGGCGCGCGCCCGGTGCTGATCGGTTTCGACGATGCCGAGGTGGCCGGCGAATGCGTGGCCCGCATCATCCGCTCGGGCGTCTTGCCGGTCGCCATCGAATATATGGACGAGCCCTGCCTGCGCGCGGTCGAGGCATTCGCCAATGCCGGCTATCCGAAATGCGCCGCCGTCCTGATCGTCGAGGTCGAGGGCGCGCCCGAGGAAATCGCCTTTCAGATCGCCAGGGTGCGCGAGATCGCGGATGCGCTGAACCCGGTCGAGTTCCGCGAAAGCCGCAATGCAGACGATGCCGCCGCAATCTGGAAGGGGCGCAAGTCTGCCTTTGGCGCCATGGGCCGGCTGGGCGATTACATCTGTCTGGACGGCACCGTGCCGGTCGGGCAACTGCCCTATACGCTGAAGATGATCGGCGAGCTGTCGCGCCAGCACGGGCTCGAGGTCGCCAATGTCTTTCACGCCGGCGACGGCAATATGCATCCGCTGATCCTCTTCAACGCCAACAAGCCCGGCGATCTGGAGCGGGCCGAGGCCTTTGGCGCCGATATCCTGCGGCTTTGCGTGCGCGTCGGCGGCTGCCTGACCGGCGAACATGGCGTCGGCATCGAAAAGCGCGACCTGATGGGCGATCAATACGACCCCGCCGATCTGGCCGTGCAGATGGAGGTCAAGGACGTCTTCGATCCGCGCTGGCTTCTGAACCCGGCCAAGGTGTTTCCGCTGCCCGCCAGCCAGCCCTATCGCGAAAGGGCCGCCGCGGAATGAGCGCCGATATATCGACCGCATTCGCCCCCTCGGACGAGGGCGAACTGGCCGCGCTGATCGTCGAGCGGTTCCGGGCGCGCGCGCCCTTGCGCATCATCGGCGGCGGCACGCGGGTCCAGACCGGGCATCTGCCGGGCGCGGCGCTGGCTACCTCGCGGCTTGCGGGCGTGGTCACCTATGAGCCGGGCGAGATGACGCTGATCGTGCGTCCCGGCACGACGATGGATGAGATCCAGCCCATGCTGGCCGCCGAGGGGCAGGCGCTCGCCTTTGAGCCGCCCGATATGCGCGGGCTTCTGGGCGGGAACGGCGCGCCCACCATCGGCGGCGTGGTGGCGGCCAATGCCAGCGGACCGCGCCGGCTGCTGGCCGGGGCCTGCCGCGACCATCTGCTAGGCATCCGCTTCGTGGACGGGCAGGGGCGCATCCTGAAAAACGGCGGCCGGGTGATGAAGAACGTCACCGGGCTGGACCTGAGCAAGCTGTTTTGCGGCGCGCATGGCACGCTGGGCGTGCTGACCGAAATGGTGCTCAAGACCCTGCCGGCCATGCCCGAACGCGCCACGCTGGCCCTGCCCGGCCTGACGGCGGCCGAGGCGGTCGCGGTGTTTTCGGCCGCGCTGGCCACCCCGTTCGAGGTCTCGGGCGCGGCCTATCGCGACGGCACCGCATGGCTGCGGATCGAGGGGCTGGGGCCGCAACTGGCCTATCGCCGGGACAGGCTGCTGGCGCTGCTCGGGGATCGCCGGGCCGAGGTGCTGGAGGCCGGGGCGACCGTCGATCTGTGGCAAGGGCTGCGCGATGTGGCGCATTTCGCCGGTGCCGAGACGCCGCTGTGGCGGCTGCTGGTCAAGCCGACTGATGCCCCGGCCGCGGTCCGGGCGCTTGAGGCTTTGGGGGGTGCATGTTCGCTGGACTGGGGCGGCGGGCTGATCTGGTATTGCGGGCCGGCCCTGCCCGATGCCGTGCGCCGGATCGCGCCCCATGCCACGCTGGTCCGGCGCGGCGGGTTGCAGGGGCCGGCCTTCCCGCCGCAGGCCGCGACGATTGCCGCGCTCTCGGCTGGGCTGCGGCGCAGTTTCGATCCGGCCGGCATCCTGAACCCGGGCCTGATGGAGGGCTGAGATGCAGACGAATTTCACCCCCGCGCAGCTTGCCGATCCCGGCACCGCCCGCGCCAATGAAATCCTGCGCTCCTGCGTGCATTGCGGCTTTTGCACCGCGACCTGCCCGACCTACAAGGTGCTGGGGGACGAACTGGACAGCCCGCGCGGGCGCATCTACCTGATCAAGGACATGCTGGAAAACAGCAAGGTGCCGGATGCAAAGACCGTGCAGCATATCGACCGCTGCCTGTCCTGTCTGTCCTGCATGACCACCTGTCCCTCGGGCGTGCATTACATGCATCTGGTCGATCACGCGCGGGAATATATCGAAAAGACCTATCGCCGCCCATTGGGCGAGCGTGCCTTGCGCTGGCTGCTGGCGCGCATCCTGCCCTATCCGGGGCGGTTCCGGCTGGCGCTGGCGGGCGCGAAGCTGGCGCGGCCCTTTCGCCGGCTGCTGCCGGATGCGCGGCTGCGGGCGATGCTGGACATGGCGCCGAAGCACATCCCGCCGCCCAGCCTGAACGACCGGCCGCAGGTTTTTCCGGCCGAAGGTGCGCGCCGCAAGCGTGTCGCGCTGCTGATCGGCTGCGCGCAGCGGGCGCTGAACACCGATATCAATGACGCCACCATTCGTCTGCTGCGCCGCCATGGCTGCGAGGTGGTGATCCCCAGGGGCGTCGGCTGCTGCGGTGCGCTGACCCATCACATGGGCAAGACCGGCGAAAGCCATGCCATGGCCGCCGCCAATATCCGCGCCCTGATGGCCGAGATCGCGGGCGACGGGCTGGATGCGGTGGTCATCAACACCTCGGGCTGCGGCACCACGGTCAAGGATTACGGCCATATGTTCAAGGGCGATGCGCTGGCCGGGGATGCGGCGCGTGTGGCGGGGCTCGCGCGCGACATCACCGAGGTCATGGCCGATCTGGGGCTGGCCGACGCCACTCATGCCCCGCCGCTGCGCGTGGGCTATCATGCGGCCTGTTCGCTGCAGCACGGCCAGCAGATCCGGTCCGCGCCCAAGGAATTGCTGGCGGCGGCCGGCTTTACCGTGCTGGAGCCGAAGGACAGCCATATCTGCTGCGGCTCGGCCGGGACCTATAACCTGATGCAGCCCGGGATTTCGGCCGAACTCAAGCGCCTCAAGGTCGAGACATTGGAGGCCCTGACGCCCGAGGTGATCAGCGCCGGCAATATCGGCTGCATGATGCAGATCGGCTCGGGGACCGGCGTGCCGGTCGTCCATACCGCCGAATTGCTGGACTGGGCGACCGGCGGGCCAAGGCCAAGGGCGCTGTCGGGGGCTTAAAGCGTTTCGGGTTAAGGTGATACATTTCCGCTCTGCCCGCCTGTCGCGTCAGCGGCAGGCACGCGTCCGCCCGCCCCACGGCGGGCGCGTTCCGCGCCCACCCGGGCAGACGCTTACCGCTGAGCACCAACGACGCAACCTCAACCCGAAACACGTCAGGTTCCGGCAACCTGTTCCGCCACGGGCACCCAGATCACCTCGTCGATGCGGGGCGCGCCGGTGGCCAGCATGACCAGCCGGTCGAACCCCAATGCGCAGCCCGAGGCCGGGGGCATCTGCGCCAGAGCGGCCAGAAAATCCTCGTCCAGCGGATAGCGCTCGCCATAGATGCGGGCCTTTTCCTCCATCTCCAGCAGGAAGCGGCGGCGTTGTTCGGCGGGGTCGGTCAGCTCGCCAAAGCCGTTGGCCAGTTCTACCCCGCAGGCGTAAAGCTCGAACCGCTCGGCCTCGCGCGGGTCGGCGGCGGGACGCGCCAGCGCCGCCTCGGCCGCAGGATAGCGGTCCAGGATCAGCGGCCGGCCATGGCCCAGATGCGGCTCGACCTTTTCGACCAGGACGCGGGACAGGATATCCGACCAGCTGTCATCCCCGCCCGTGCGGATGCCGGCGGCTTCGGCCTGCGCGCGCAGGGCAGGGGCGTCGGTGTCAGCGCCCGAACAGGTGGCCAGCAGGTCGATGCCGGCGAATTCGCGGAACGCCTCGGCCACGGTGACCAGTTCGGGCGTGGCGAAAGGGTCGCATTCGGCGCCGCGAAACCGCAGGGCTTCGGCCCCCGCCGCCTCGGCGGCAAGGCGCAGGAAATGCGCGCAATCCTCGAACAGCGCGCGGTAATCCGCGCCCGCGCGATACCATTCCAGCATGGTGAATTCGGGGTGATGCAGCGGCCCGCGTTCGCGGTTGCGCCAGACATGGCTCAGCGAAAAGATGCGCTCCTCGCCCGTGGCCAGCAGCTTTTTCATCGCGAATTCGGGGCTGGTATGCAGATACATCGCATGCGGCGCGCCGTCATTGCCGATCATCCGGGTCGCGAAGCCGTGCAGATGCGCCTCATTCCCCGGGCTGACGGCCAGCGCGGCGGGGTCGATTTCCAGAAAGCCCTGCGTCCCCAGCCAGTCGCGGATCGCGGCCTGCATCCGGTTGCGGGCCAGAAGCAGGGGCCGGCGCCCGGCATGGCGGTCGCGGTCCCACCACGGGCTGGCGGTCGGGGTTTTCATCGCGGGGCCTCCCTATGCTTGCCGCTGGCATCGCTGCGTGAAACACGTTATGGGAACGCATCTTTGCCGGCCCTTCGCATAGCCGGCCCCCCGGTATTTGGAAAGCAGGCAAGGGAAAAACCTTGAAAGTCATCGCCTCAAGCCTTCGCAAAGGCAATGTCGTCGAAATCGACGGCCGTCTTCATGTCGTTCTGACCGCGACCAATTTTCACCCCGGCAAGGGGACGCCGACGACGCAGGTCGATATGCGCCGCATCTCGGACGGAACCAAGATCTCCGAGCGCTGGAAGACCACCGATCAGGTCGAGCGCGCCCATGTGGACGAACGCGAATACGATTTCCTCTATGAGGATGGCGAAGGCTTCCACTTCATGGAGCCGGAAAGCTATGAGCAGGTGACCGTCGCGCCCGATGTGGTGGGCGATGACAAGGTGTTTCTGGAAGATGGCGTCCGTGTCTTCCTGCAGATCCACAACGAAGTCGCCATCGCCATCGAGCTGCCGCAAAAGGTGACCGTCGAGGTGGTCGAGACCGAGCCGGTGGTCAAGGGCCAGACGGCCTCCTCGAGCTACAAGCCGGCGCAGGCGCATAACGGCGTGCGGATCATGGTGCCGCCGCATATCGGCGTGGGCACCAAGGTGGTGATCAACACCGCCGACCTGACCTATGTGGAACGCGCCAAGGGCTGAGCGCGGGCCAACGCACAGGACCGGATCGAACGGGCGGCACCGCAGGCGCGGCGCCGCCCTTTTGCTTTGCGCTGATGGTTTCTGCGGACGCGAAAATATTCGCTTTTATATTTCTTGGCGAGAAAACGAAAATACATGCTTGACCGGCGCGCATTCCGCAGGGCATCCTGCCCGACGGGGAACAGAGTCGCGCAAAGGGGAATGGCGTGTCAGCGTCGGAACGGCCGGTGGTCGATCTTTTCATCATCGGCGGTGGCATCAATGGCTGCGGCATTGCCC
Organism: Paracoccus halophilus; assembly: GCF_000763905.1. Taxonomy (GTDB): domain Bacteria; phylum Pseudomonadota; class Alphaproteobacteria; order Rhodobacterales; family Rhodobacteraceae; genus Paracoccus; species Paracoccus halophilus. Next base: position 26,577 of record NZ_JRKN01000024.1, on the reverse strand, counting down.
GCGACGCGGCCGGGCGCGGCCTGTCGGTGACGCTGGCCGAGATGGGCGATCTGGCGCAGGGAACCTCATCGGCCTCGACCAAGCTGTTTCATGGCGGGCTGCGCTATCTGGAATATTTCGAGTTCCGCCTGGTGCGCGAGGCGCTGAAAGAGCGCGAGACCCTGCTGGCCGCCATGCCGCATATCTCCTGGCCGATGCGTTTCGTGCTGCCCTATTCGCCGGATATGCGCTTCGAAAGCGACACCCCGACCTCGCGCCTGCTGGGCCTTGTCATGCCCTGGATGAAGGGGCGGCGGCCGGCCTGGCTGATCCGGCTGGGGCTGTTTCTTTACGACAATCTGGGCGGGCGCAGGATCCTGCCCGGCACGAAAAGGCTGGATCTGGCGCGCGATCCGCTGGCCGCGCCGCTGAAGCCGGGCTTTCGGCTGGGCTGGGAATATTCCGATTGCTGGGTGCAGGATTCGCGGCTGGTGGTGCTGAATGCCCGCGATGCCGCGGCGCGCGGCGCCACCATCCTGACCCGCACCCGCGTCACCCATGCCGAGCGGGCCGGCGATCTGTGGCAGGTCACCACCGAGGGGCCGGACGGTCCGCAGAGCCACCGCGCCCGCGCGCTGGTCAATGCCGGCGGGCCATGGGTCGAGGATGTGATCCGCAATGTCGCGCATATCCAGTCCGCCGAAGGCGTGCGGCTGGTGCGCGGCAGCCATATCGTCGTGCCCCGGCTTTACGATCACGACCGCTGCTACTTCTTTCAGGGGACCGATGGCCGGATCATATTCGCCATTCCCTATGAACAGGATTTCACCCTGATCGGCACCACCGACATGGACCATCAGGGCGCGCCGGGCGCGGCGCGCTGCTCGGACGAGGAACGCGACTATCTCTGCGCCTTTGCCAGCCGGTATTTCGCGCAGCCCGTGACGCCCGATCAGGTGGTCTGGACCTATTCCGGGGTGCGGCCGCTTTACAATGACGGGGCGAAATCGGCGACGGCGGCGACGCGCGACTATGTGCTGAGCCTGGACGACCGGGGGCCGCCGCTTCTGAACGTCTTTGGCGGCAAGATCACCACCTATCGGCGGCTGGCGGAAAGCGCGATGGCCAGGCTGGCGCGGTTTTTCCCGCAATGCGGCGGCGACTGGACGGCGGGCGTGGCGCTGCCCGGCGGCGATTTTCCGGTGGACGGGGTCGCGGCGCTGATCGCGCGCCTGCAGGCGGATTATCCGTTCCTGTCGCCCCGGCTTTCGCGGCGGCTGGTGCGGACCTACGGGACCGATGCCCATGCCCTGCTCGCAGGGGCGAAAGGCATGGCCGATCTGGGCCGCGACTTCGGGGCAGGCTTGACCGGGACCGAGGTCAGATGGCTGATGGACAGGGAATATGCCCGCAGCGCCGAGGATATCCTCTGGCGGCGGACGAAGCTGGGGCTTCACATGGACGAGGAACAGGCCCGCGAACTCGATCGGTTCGTAAAGGGGCAATAGGCCGCGGGACGGGCGGCCAAGAAGGGGGGAAGGCGTGCTGGAATTGCAGGGCGTGTCGCGGTCGGCCGGCGGTCGGATGCATATTCATCCGACCGATCTGACCCTGCGCAAGGGGACGATGAACGTGCTGCTGGGCCCGACGCTGTCGGGCAAGACCAGCCTGATGCGGCTGATGGCGGGGCTCGACCAGCCCTCGGCCGGGCGGGTGGTCTGGGACGGGCAGGACGTGACCGGCATGCGCGTGCAGGATCGCGGCGTGGCCATGGTCTATCAGCAGTTCATCAACTATCCCGGCCTCACGGTTTACGAAAACATCGCCTCGCCCCTGCGCATCATGGGCCGGCCGGCGAACGAGATCGACCGCAAGGTGCGCGAGACCGCCGAGATGATGCGCCTGACCCCGATGCTGCCGCGCAAGCCGCTGGAGCTGTCGGGCGGCCAGCAGCAGCGCTGCGCGCTGGCGCGGGCGCTGGTCAAGGGCGCGGGCCTCGTGCTGCTGGACGAGCCGCTGGCCAATCTGGATTACAAGCTGCGCGAGGAATTGCGGGTGGAAATCCCCCGCATCTTCGAGGCCTCGGGCGCGATCTTCGTCTATGCCACCACCGAACCCGAAGAGGCGCTGCTGCTGGGCGGTCATACCGCGACATTATGGGAGGGGCGCGTGACCCAGTTCGGCCCGACGCCGCAGGTCTATCGCCAGCCGGTCGATGCCACCACGGCGCGGGTATTCTCGGACCCGCCGATGAATTTCATGGCGGCAAGAAAGCAGGGCGGCCAGATCACCCTGGGGGATCAGACGATTCCGGTCGCGGGTTTCGCGGCGCTGCCGGATGGCGCCTACCGGGCCGGCTTTCGCGCCAATCACCTGCATCTTGAGCGGCATGGCGACCATGCGCTCGGGTTCCGCTGCAAGCTGGTGGTGACCGAGATCACCGGCTCCGAGACCTTCATCCATGCCGATCACGGCCCCGACCGCTGGGTCGGCCTGGTCGAGGGCGTCCATGATCTGGCGCGGCGGCAGGAGCTGACCCTCTGGCTGGACCCGGCCCATGTCTATCTGTTCGACGATGCCGGACGGCTGGCCGCGCCCGCAGCCTATGCCGTCGCGGCCTGAGGGGGGGGATCATGGCACAGATCACGCTGCGAAACCTTGCCCACAGCTATTACCCGAACCCGCAAACGGATCGGGATTACGCGCTCAAGGAAATGGATCATGTCTGGCAGGATGGCGGCGCCTATGCGCTTCTGGGGTCCTCGGGCTGCGGCAAGACCACGCTTTTGAACATCATTTCCGGTTTGCTGAAACCCAGCCACGGCCGGGTGCTGTTCGGCGATACCGATGTCACCGAACAGCCGACGGCGGCGCGCAATATCGCACAGGTGTTCCAGTTCCCGGTCGTCTACGACACCATGTCGGTGCGCGACAATCTGGCATTTCCGCTGCGCAACCGCGGCATGGATGCGGCCTATATCAAGGCCCGCGTCGATCAGATCGCCGCCATGATCGGGATGGAGGACATGCTGGCGCGCAAGGCGCAGGGCCTGACCGCCGACGCCAAGCAGAAGATCAGCCTGGGCCGCGGCATGGTGCGCGAGGATGTGAACGCGATCCTGTTCGACGAGCCGCTGACCGTCATCGACCCGCATATGAAATGGGAGCTTCGCACGCAGCTGAAACGCCTGCATCGCGAATTCGGCCATACGATGATCTATGTCACCCATGACCAGACCGAGGCGCTGACCTTTGCCGACCGGGTGGTCGTCATGTATGAGGGCCGCGTCGTGCAGATGGGCACGCCCGAGGAACTGTTCGAAAAGCCCGGCCATACCTTTGTCGGCTATTTCATCGGCTCGCCCGGCATGAATTTCCTGCCCGCGCAGGTGCAGGGCCGCCGCGCCCTGCTGGCCGGCGGCGCGGCGGTGGAACTGGGCGGCGATTACGGCGCGGTGTCGGGTCAGGTGCAGATCGGCATCCGCCCCGAACACGCGACGCTGGTCGCCGATGGCGGGCTGCCCTTTGACGTCACCCGCGTCGAGGATGTCGGCCGCCACCGGCTGGTGCGCGGCTCCGTGCTGGGCCAGCCGCTGAATGTCGTCATCCCCGAGGGCATGGCGATCGACGGCCTGCCGCGCGTGGCCTTCGCCCCCGACCGGGTCAATGTCTATGCCGATGACTGGCGCGTCGCACCCGCTGCAGAGGAGGCCGCCTGATGGAAAAGACCTGGAACAACAAGGCCTGGTTTCTGGTCCTGCCGGTGCTGGTCGTGGTCGCCTTTTCGGCGGTGATCCCGCTGATGACGGTGGTGAATTACGCGTTCAACGACACTTTCGGCAACAACCAGTTCTTCTGGGCGGGCCTTGAATGGTTCGACGAGATGGTCCATTCCGAGCGCCTGCACGAGGCGCTTGGCCGGCAGGTGCTGTTTTCCGCCATCATCCTGGCGATCGAGGTGCCCTTGGGCATTTTCGTTGCGCTGAACATGCCGAAAAAGGGCTTCTGGTCCAGCCTCGTTCTGGTGCTGATGGCGCTGCCGCTTCTTATTCCGTTCAACGTGGTGGGCACGATCTGGCAGATCTTTGGCCGCGTCGATATCGGCCTGCTGGGCGGTGCCCTGGCCGCCTTGGGGGTCGACTATAACTATACCAGCGATCCGCTGGACGCCTGGGTCACGGTGATCGTGATGGATGTCTGGCACTGGACCAGCCTTGTCGCGCTGCTGTGCTATGCCGGGCTGCAATCCATCCCGCAGGCCTATTATCAGGCCGCCCGCATCGACCAGGCCAGCCGCTGGGCCGTATTCCGCCATATCGAACTGCCCAAGATGAAGGGCGTGCTGCTGATCGCGGTGCTCTTGCGCTTCATGGACAGTTTCATGATCTATACCGAGCCATTCGTGGTGACCGGCGGGGGGCCCGGCAATTCGACCACCTTCCTGTCCATCGATCTGGTCAAGATGGCGGTGGGGCAGTTCGACCTTGGCCCGGCCGCGGCCTTCAGCCTGATGTATTTCGTCGTGATCATGCTGGTCAGCTGGGTGTTCTACACGGTGATGAGCAATATGGACCGCGCCGGCTCCGACATCCCGGAGGAGCTGTGATGCGCATGAAATCCTCGGCCATCGTGATGGTGCTATATCTGCTGTTCCTGATGTTGCCGATCTACTGGCTGGTGAACATGAGCCTCAAGACCAATGCCGAGATCACCGGCACGTTCAGCCTGTTCCCGCGCAACCTGACCTTTGCCAATTACCGCACCATCCTGACCGATCCCAGCTGGTACATGGGTTACGTCAACTCGATCATCTATGTGGTGCTGAACACGGTCATCTCGATCACCGTGGCGCTGCCGGCGGCCTATGCGTTTTCGCGCTATAACTTCATGGGCGACAAGCATCTGTTCTTCTGGCTGCTGACCAACCGCATGGCGCCGCCGGCGGTGTTCGCGCTGCCGTTCTTTCAGCTTTATTCCTCGGTCGGGCTGTTCGATACGCATATCGCGGTGGCGCTGGCGCATTGCCTGTTCAACGTGCCGCTGGCGGTCTGGATCCTGGAAGGCTTCATGCGCGGCGTGCCGCGCGAAATCGACGAGACCGCCTATATCGACGGCTATTCCTTTCCGCGCTTCTTCGTGCGGATCTTCATGCCGCTGATCGCGAGCGGCATCGGCGTGGCGGCATTCTTCTGCTTCATGTTCTCATGGGTGGAACTGCTGCTGTCGCGCACCCTGACCAGCGTCAATGCCAAGCCCATCGCCGCCACCATGACCCGCACGGTTTCCGCCAGCGGCATGGATTGGGGCGTGCTGGCGGCGGCGGGGGTGCTGACCATCGTGCCGGGCGCCTTGGTCATCTGGTTTGTCCGTAACTACATCGCAAAAGGTTTTGCTCTGGGGAGAGTGTGAAAATGGCACGTAAGGATTTTGAGGAAATAGCGGATCATTTGGCTGACGTGATAGAGGCGATCCGCGCTAAGCCGCTGAATGAAGAGTTCGGGGCTGAGTCTCTTCTATCCGAGAGCGCTTGGGCTGCTCTTGGCGACAAGCACGGCGCTTTTGGCTGGCAACTTCGGGAGTTGCTGCGCGTGTTTTCTGCCGTGCAGCATACCGGAGAGCCGGGCGAAGGGCGGTACAAGGTAATCGAAGCCATACCTGATCGTTCGCCCTTCGACGGCGGACCAGGAAGAAGATGAGGCAGCACTGAGATGGGTATGAGCGCAGCCCCCACCCGCCGCACCAGCTGGCTCGCGATCTACGCCGCCGCCGCCCTGATCCTTGGCGCCGCGCTCGGCTTTCTGATCTGGGCCACGCCGGTGACCGAAGAGGGCGCCCGCGACTGGACCGCGCCGATGATCGCCCGCGGCTGGATGGCCTGGACATTCCCGGTGGCGCTGTTCTTCTGGGTGATCGCCAGCCTGCTCACGCTGTTCACCATCCTCGCCATCCGGTTTCCGGAAACCCCGCGCATGGGCATCCTGCGGATCGAGACGACGCGCGGCGACCGGCTGTTCATCTCGCTGCTGGGTTCGGCCTTCATCTGCCTGGGCTGGCTGTTCTTTGCCGGTCCCCCGCTCTGGTGGGGGCTCGCGCTTTGCCTTGTCTATGCCGCGGCGGTGTTCCGCTGGGTCTGACCGGGTTCGACCCGCGCCGGGCGGCAACGATCGCTCGGCGCGACAAGCAATGTCTCGCATTCCAAGGGAGGAAAACATGAGACCGACGAAAACAACCACGGTCATCGCGCTGGCCCTGATGGTCACGGGCGCCCCCGCCTGGGCCGATATCGAGGCCGCGAAAGCGTTCCTCGATGCCGAGATCGGCGATCTGTCCTCGCTCTCGCGCGAGGATCAGGAAAAGGAAATGCAGTGGTTCATCGACGCCGCGCAGCCGCTGGCGGGCATGGAAATCAAGGTGGTCTCGGAAACCATCGCCACGCATGAATATGAATCCAAGGTGCTGGCCCCGGCCTTTACCGCCATCACCGGCATCAAGATCACCCACGATCTGATCGGCGAGGGGGATGTCGTCGAAAAGCTGCAGACCCAGATGCAGACCGGCGAGAACATCTATGACGGCTATGTCAATGACAGCGACCTGATCGGCACCCATTGGCGCTATCAGCAGGCCCGCAGCCTGACCCGTTGGATGGCCGAAGAGGGCAAGGATTTCACCAGCCCGACGCTGGATCTGGACGATTTCCTGGGCACCAGCTTCACCACCGCGCCGGATGGCGAGCTGTACCAGCTGCCCGACCAGCAATTCGCCAACCTGTACTGGTTCCGCTATGACTGGTTCAACGACCAGAAGACCAAGGACGATTTCAAGGCCGAATACGGCTATGATCTGGGCGTGCCGGTGAACTGGTCGGCCTATGAGGATATCGCCGCCTTCTTTACCGGCCGCGACATGTCCTATGTCGAGGGCAGCCCCTCCAAGGTCTGGGGCAACATGGATTACGGCAAGAAGGATCCCAGCCTTGGCTGGCGCTATACCGATGCCTGGATGTCCATGGCCGGCATGGGCGACAAGGGCGAGCCGAACGGCCTGCCGGTCGACGAATGGGGCATCCGCGTCGATGAGAACTCGCGGCCCGTCGGCTCCTGCGTGGCGCGCGGCGGTGCGACCAATGACGCGGCCGCCGTCTATGCCGTGACCAAGGCCATCGACTGGTTGCAGAAATACACCCCGCCCGAGGCCATGGGCATGACCTTCGGCGAGGCCGGTCCGGTCCCGGCGCGCGGCGATATCGCGCAGCAGATGTTCTGGTACACGACCTTTACCGCCGACATGGTCAAGCCCGGCACCCCGGTCATGAACGAGGACGGCACGCCGAAATGGCGCATGGCCCCCAGCCCGCACGGCGCCTATTGGTCCGAGGGCACCAAGATCGGCTATCAGGACGTGGGCAGCTGGACGATCCTGAAATCGACCCCGGTCGACCGCGCGCAGGCCGCCTGGCTTTACGCGCAGTTCGTGACCTCCAAGACCGTGGATGTGAAGAAATCCCATATCGGGCTGACCTTCATCCGCAAATCCTCGGTCGAGGACCAGTCCTTTACCGATCGCGCGCCCAATCTGGGCGGTCTGGTCGAATTCTACCGCTCGCCCGCCCGCGTGCAGTGGTCACCGACCGGCACCAATATCCCCGACTATCCGAAGCTGGCACAGCTCTGGTGGCAGAATATCGGTGACGCGCTGTCGGGCGCCAAATCGCCGCAAGAGGCGCTGGATTCGCTCTGCGCCGAGCAGGAGCGCGTGCTGGAGCGTCTGGAACGCGCCGGCGTGCAGGGCGATCTGGGCCCCAGGCTGAACGAGGAAAAGGACCCGCAGGAATGGCTGGACGCGCCCGGCGCGCCGGTCGCCATGCTGGAAAACGAAAAGCCGCAGGGCGAGACCATCTCGTATGACGAGCTGATCAAGTCCTGGCAATAAGGCTGACGGGGGCGGGGCCTGCCTCGCCCCCCTATCTGTCCGGGGAATCCATCCATGAACCATATCCTTGCCATCGACCAGGGCACGACATCTTCACGCGCGATCCTGTTCGACGAGGGGCTGAAGCCGGTCGCCGCGGCGCAAGAGGAATTTCCGCAGCATTTCCCCGCCTCGGGCTGGGTCGAGCATGACGCCTCGGACCTGTGGAGCACGGTTGCCGCGACGGCCCGCGCCGCCATCGAAAAGCTGGGGCAGGGGGCGGCCGGCATTGCCGCCATCGGCATCACCAACCAGCGCGAGACGACGGTGCTCTGGGATCGCGGGACCGGCCGCGCGATCCATCGCGCCATCGTCTGGCAGGATCGCCGCACGGCGGATCTGTGCGAGGTGCTGAAGAAACAGGGCCATGAGGCGATGATCTCGGCCCGGACCGGGTTGCTGCTGGACCCGTATTTTTCCGGCACCAAGCTGAAATGGCTGCTGGAAAATATCGAGGGCGCACGGGCGCGCGCGCAGGCGGGCGAGCTGGCATTCGGCACCGTGGACAGCTGGCTGATCTGGAACCTGACCGGCGGCCGCGTGCATGCGACCGATGCCACCAATGCCGCGCGCACGCTGCTGTACAATATCGCCGAAAACCGCTGGGACGAAGAGATCTGCGCGCTTCTGGACATTCCGATGCAGCTTCTGCCCGAGGTGCGCGACAGCGCCGACGATTTCGGCGTGACGCGGGCCGATCTGTTCGGGCGCGAGATCCCGATCAGGGGCGTTGCCGGCGACCAGCAGGCGGCGACCGTCGGGCAGGCCTGTTTCCGGCCCGGCATGATGAAATCGACCTATGGCACCGGCTGTTTCGCATTGCTGAACACGGGCGATCAGATGGTGCCCTCGCAAAACCGGCTGCTCACCACCATCGCCTATCGGCTGGACGGGCAGACCACCTATGCGCTGGAAGGCTCGATCTTCATTGCCGGCGCGGTGGTGCAATGGCTGCGCGACGGGCTCAGGATCATCCGCAACGCGGCCGAGACGCAGCCGCTGGCGCAGGCCGCCGACGATGCGCAGGATCTGGTCCTGGTGCCGGCATTCACCGGGCTGGGCGCGCCCTATTGGCGGCCCGAGACCCGCGGCGCGATCTTTGGCCTGACGCGCAATTCCGGCCCCGAGGAATTCGCCCGCGCGGCGCTGGAAAGCGTGGGTTTCCAGACCCGCGACCTGCAGGAGGCGATGCGCGCCGACTGGGATGCCGCGGCCGAAGGCGTCCTGCGCGTCGATGGCGGCATGGTGGCCAGCGACTGGACCATGCAGTTCCTGTCCGACATCCTGGGCGCGCCCGTGGATCGCCCCGAAGTGACCGAGACGACCGCGCTTGGCGCCGCCTATCTGGCAGGGCTGCGGGTGGATCTCTATCCCAGACCCGAGGTCATCGCCGGCAGATGGGCGCTGGAGCGCCGCTTTGAGCCGAGGATGGACGCAGCGACGCGCGATGCCCGCTATGCGCGCTGGAAACGGGCGGTCGCGGCGGCGATGCAGGTGTCGTAAGGCGGCGGATCAGGCGCTGAAGACGTCGGGCTGGTCGATCTGCAGGCGGGCGACGATCTCCTTGATGCGGCCCAGATGCAGCCGGAGGGCGGTGGTGGCGGCCTCGGGGTCGCGGGCGCGCAGCGCGGCCATGATCCGGCGATGCTCGTCCAGCGCGATCGACGCGTTATAGGACAGGCTCAGATAGCGCGCCCGGTCCATATGGCCCTTGTTCTCGCGCACCAGCGCCCAGACGAATTTCAGCCCGGCATGGGCGCAGATATCGTGATGGAACCGGTCGTCCAGCGCGTGGAATTCGGCGCGGCGATCGGCGGCCAGCGCGGCCTCCTGCTGCACGATCAGGCGGTCCAGATCGTCGAAATTCGCCGGCGTCAGCGTGTCGCAGGCGACGCGGATACAGGCCTCTTCCAGCGCCAGGCGGATGAAATAGGCCTGCATGACGGCCTCTTCCGAGATCGGCGTGACGGTCGTCGCGCGTTGCGGCCGGATCTGGATGAAGCCCAGTTGCGACAGCCGGTAGAACGCGTCGCGCACCGGCTGGCGCGAAACGCCCATCTGCGCGGCCACCTCGGCCTCGGAGAGCTTCGCGCCCGGCGGCAGGCTCAGATCGACCACATTTTCGTAAAGCAGATCGAATATCTGATCGGTGACCGTGCGCGGGCGCGGATCGTCCAGCGCCGGCAAGGTGGTGACCGAGGGCCCGGCTTGCGGCATGTCACATCCCTTCCTGGCGATTGCGTGCATTGACCAAACTTGCAAACTAGCATATTAGAGGATCAGACCCGAAGCAAGCATGATTCGATGGGGAGGCGCTGCATGGCCTTGACGGACGAAGACCGGCTGTTTCCGCTGGAGGGGCGGGCCCGCGACCTGGCCCGCGCGCTTTACGCGGAAATCCACGACCTGCCGATCATCAGCCCGCATGGCCATACCGATCCGCGCTGGTTTGCCGAGGACGCGCCCTTTCCCGACCCGGCGCAGCTGTTCGTCACCCCCGATCATTACGTGTTCCGCATGCTCTGCTCGCAAGGTGTCGATCTGGCCGATCTGGGCGTGCCGCGCGCCGATGGCGGGCCGACCGAAACCGACGGGCGCAGGATCTGGCGGCTGTTCGCCGAGCATTACCACCTGTTCGCCGGCACGCCCTCGCGCCTTTGGCTGGATCACAGTTTCCAGCATGTCTTCGGCATCGACCGGCGGCTGAGCGCGGCGACGGCGGATTGGTATTACGACCATATCGCGGACTGTCTGGCACGGCCCGAATACCGGCCCCGCGCATTGTTCAGGCGCTTCGACATCGAGGTGATCGCCACCACCGAAGCCGCGACCGACGATTTGCGCTGGCACCGGATGATCCGCGACTCGGGCTGGGACGGGCGGGTCATCACCGCCTATCGCCCCGATGGCGTCGTGGACCCCGAAATGGCCGGATTCGCGGAAAATGTCGCCCTGCTGGGCGAGCAGACCGGTTTCGACACCGCCACATGGTCGGGCTATCTGGACGCGCATCGGGCGCGGCGGGCCTATTTCAGGGAATTCGGCGCGACCTCATCCGATCACGGCCATGCCAGCGCCCGGACCGAGGACCTGCCGCAATCGGATGCCGCCGCGCTGTTCCAGAAAGCGCTGGCCGGCACCTGCACCGCAGACGAGGCCGACGCGTTTCGCGGCCATATGCTGACCGAAATGGCGCGGATGAGCCTTGAGGACGGGCTTGTGCTGCAGATCCATCCCGGTTCGCGGCGCAACCATTCCGATCAGGTCATGGCGATGTTCGGCCGCGACAAGGGCTTCGACATTCCCGGCCGCACCGATTACGTCGCGGCGCTGCGGCCGCTGCTGAACGCGGTCGGCATGCGGCCCGACCTGACGGTGGTGCTGTTCACGCTGGACGAGACCTCCTATGCGCGCGAACTGGCGCCGCTGGCCGGGGTCTATCCCTGCCTGCGGCTTGGCCCGGCCTGGTGGTTCCATGACAGCGCCGAGGGCATGCGCCGGTTCCGCGAAATGACCACGGAGACCGCCGGCTTCTACAATACCGTCGGCTTCAACGACGATACGCGGGCCTTCTGCTCGATCCCGGCGCGCCACGATGTCGCGCGGCGCGTCGATTGCGCCTGGCTCGCGACGCTGGTCGCCTCGGGCCGGCTGACCGCGGACGAGGCGCCGGAACTGGCCCGTCAGCTTACCTATGGCCTCGCCAAGAAGGCCTATAAACTCTGAGTTTTTCAAGGGAGGAAAACATGAAGATCTACAGAAACACCCTGGTCGGGCTGCTGGCCACGGCGGCGCTTGCCACGGCGGCGGCGGCGCAGGAATGCGAGGTCACGCTGCGCTCGTCCGACACGCATCCCGACGGTTATCCGACCGTCGAGGGCGTCCGGGCCATGGCCGCCGAGGTCAAGGAAAAGACCGAAGGGCGCATCTGCATCGAGGTCTTTCCGGCCTCGCAGCTGGGCGAGGAAAAGGACGCGATCGAACAGACCCAGTTCGGCGTCATCGACATGGTGCGCGCCTCGTTCGGCACGTTCAACGATATCGTGCCCGAGACGCAGCTTTTCTCGCTGCCCTATCTGTTTCGCAATCAGGACCACATGTACAAGGTCATGGACGGCCCGATCGGCGATGAACTGGCCGCCGGCTTTGCCGAAAAGGACCTGATCGCGCTGGCCTATTACGATGGCGGCGCGCGCAGCTTTTACAATTCGCAAAAGCCGATCGACTCGATCGACGACCTGAGCGGGATGAAATTCCGCGTCATGCAGAACGATGTCTTTGTCGACATGATGTCGGCGCTTGGCGCCGATGCCACCCCGATGCCCTATGGCGAGGTCTATTCCTCGATCCAGTCCGGGGTCATCGACGGGGCGGAAAACAACTATCCCAGCTATGACAGTTCCGGCCATGCCGAGGTGGCGAAATACTATACGCTCGACCAGCACCTGATGGTGCCGGAGGTGGTCGCCGTCTCGAAACTGAGCTGGGAGAAGCTGAGCCCCGAGGATCAGCAGATCATGCGCGAGGCGGCGCGGAACTCGGCCGTGATCCAGCGCCAGCTCTGGGCGGATCAGGAAAAGGCCTCCGAGGAGAATGTCGTCGCGGATGGCGCCGAGATCATCAAGGAGATCGACAAGACCCCGTTCATCGAGGCCATGGCGCCGGTCTATGAAAAATACGTGACCACGCCCGAGGCGCAGGATCTGGTCAAGCGGATCCAGGAAACCCAGTGAGCCGGGGCCGCCCGTGCGACATCGCCGGGCGGCCGCCATCCCGAGCGGAGGAAATATGCACGACACAATGCTGAAAATCGCCCGGCTGACCGGGGCACTGGCGCGTCTGGGCCTGTGGCTGGCCGGGATCGGGCTGGTGCTGATGACCGCTTTCGTCTTTGCGCAGGTCTTTTCCCGCTATGTCATCGGCTCCAGCCTGTTCTGGGCCGAGCCGGCCAGCGTCATGCTGATGGGCTGGTTCATCTTTCTGGGTGCCGCCGTCGGCGTGAAAGAGGGCTATCACCTGTCTTTCGATGTCGGCCTGTATCTGGTGCCGGTCTGGATGCGGCCATGGTTTCACACCCTGTCCGACCTGGTCGTCGTGGCCTTTGGCTTCGGGATGAGCATTTACGGCTGGCAACTGGCCGCCAAGGCGGCAAGCGGCGACATCCCCGGCCTTGGCATTTCGCGGTTCTGGGACTTCGCGCCGCTGATCGCCGGCGGGGTCATGCTGATCCTGTTTTCGGTCGAGCGCATCCTGCGCCGCGCGGCGGGTCTGAAAACCGCGCGCTTCGGCGATACCGATGACGAGGCCGGCGGCGAGGTGGACGGCCATCACCAGCACAGCATCGGCGGCGAGGCGCTGCCAGAGGCTCCGGCCGACCGGAACCCGCAGGAAAGGGGCTAGGCGATGGAATACTGGATCCTGTTCGGAAGCTTCACCGGCCTTTTGCTGATCGGCACGCCCGTCGCCTTTTGCCTGGGTGCCTCCAGCTTTTTCACCGTGCTCTATCTGGGGCTGCCGCCGGTGGTGGTGTTCCAGCGGCTGAATTCCGGCATCTCGGTCTTTGCGCTGATGGCGATTCCCTTCTTCATCTATTCGGGCGACCTGATGGTGCGCGGCGATATCGCGCGCCGGCTGGTGGCGCTGGCCGGCTCGCTGGTCGGGCATCTCAAGGGCGGGCTGGGCCAGGTCAATATCATGGCCTCGCTGATGTTCGGCGGCGTCTCTGGCTCGGCCGCGGCGGATGCCAGCGCGGTCGGCGGGCTGATGGTGCCGCAGATGAAACGGCGCGGCTATGATGTCGATTACGCGGTCAATATCACCGTTGTCAGTTCGATCATCGCGCTGATGATTCCGCCCAGCCACAACATGATCATCTATTCCATCGCGGCCGGCGGGCGGCTGTCGATCGCCGATCTGTTCACCGCCGGGATCTTTCCGGGCATGGTGCTGGCGCTGCTTCTGATGACCGCCGCCTGGTGGGTGGCCAAGCGCAAGGGCTATCCGACCGACCCGTTTCCGGGCTTTCGCATGATGGGGCAGCTTTTCGTTTCGGCCGTGCCGGGGCTGATCCTGATCGCGATCATCTTTGGCGGCGTGCGTTCGGGCGTGTTCACGGCCTCTGAATCCTCGAATATCGCGGTGGTCTATGCGCTGCTGGTCACCGCGCTGATCTATCGCAGCCTGCCCTGGGCCGAGTTCGTCGAGGCCACCAAGGGCGCCGTGCGCACAACCGCCATGGTGCTGCTGGTGATCGGCTGCGCGGCCAGTTTCGGCTGGCTTCTGGCCTATCTGAAAGTGCCCGCGCAACTGGTCGAGATGCTGCAGAACATCTCGGACAATCCGCTGGTGATCCTGCTTCTGATGAACGTGATCCTGCTGATCCTGGGCACCTTCATGGACATGTCGCCGCTGATCGTGATCACCACGCCGATCTTTCTGCCGGTGGCGCAGGCCTTCGGCGTCGATCCGGTGCATTTCGGCGTGATCCTGGTGCTGAACCTTGGCATCGGTCTGTGCACGCCGCCGGTCGGCGCGGTGCTGTTCGTCGGCTGCGCGGTCGGCCGCATCAGCATCTGGCAGGCGATGCGCACGATCTGGCCGTTCTATTTCGCCGCCTTCGCCACGCTGATGCTGGTGACCTATATCCCGGCGCTGTCGCTGTGGCTGCCCTCGGTCTTCAAATGAGGTTCTTCCGATGAGCGATCCCACCCGGACCGTACTGGCCCACGCCCCCGAACTGATGGTCGTCCGCTTTGCCTTCCGGGCGGGCGACCGGGGGGCGCTGCACAGCCATCCACATGTGCAGTCGACCTATGTGCAATCCGGGCGCTACCGGTTCAGCATCGACGGGCGCGAATTCGAGGTGGGGCCGGGCGATGCCTTCGTGATCCCCTCGGGGGCGGAGCATGGCTGCCTGTGCCTTGAGCCGGGCGAACTGATCGACAGCTTTACCCCCCGCCGCGACGACTTTCTGTGAAAGGACCGATATGCTGACCGTCGAAACCCGCCATGCGATCCACCCCGAGCATGCCCGGGCCATGGATACCGAAACCCTGCGCCGCCATTTCCTGACCGAGGGCATGTTCGCCGATGGCGAAATCCGCCTGGTCTATACCCATTACGACCGCTTTACCGTCGGGGCGGCGGTGCCCAAGGGCAAGCCGCTGGTGCTGGACAAGGTCGCGGAAACCCGGACCGAAACCTTTCTGGAACGGCGCGAGATGGGCATCGTCAATATCGGCGGGCCGGGCCGGGTCGAGGCCGCCGGCCAGGGCTGGGACATGGCTTACGGCGACGTGCTCTATCTGGGCATGGGTGCGGGGCCGGTCACATTCTCGGGGCAGGGGCGGTTCTACATCACCTCATGCCCGGCGCATCGCGAACTGCCCTGCCGCCTGATCACCGTGGCCGAAGCGAAAGAGCTCAGGCTGGGCGCCGCCGAGACCAGCAACAAGCGCATCATCCGCCAGTTCATCCACCCGCTGGTGATGGAGAGCTGCCAGCTGGTGCTGGGCTATACCTCGCTCGAGGAGGGCTCGGTCTGGAACACCATTCCCAGCCATGTCCACGACCGCCGAATGGAGGCCTATCTTTACCACGGCATGGCCCCGGAATCGCGCGTGCTGCACCTGATGGGCGAACCGCAGGAGACCCGGCATGTCTTTGTCGCCAATGAGCAGGCGGTGATCTCGCCCAGCTGGTCGATCCATTCGGGCGCGGGGATCGGCGCCTATACCTTCATCTGGGCGATGGCCGGCGACAATGTCGATTACACCGACATGGACTTCATCCAGCCGGAGGATCTGCGGTGAACGCCTTTTCGCTTGCCGGCCAGACGGCGCTGGTCACCGGCGCCAATACCGGCATCGGTCAGGCGATCGCGGTGGCCATGGCGCAGGCCGGGGCGCAGGTGATCGCCGCCGGCCGCCGCGACTGCGACGAGACGCTGGCCCTGATCGGCGACAAGGGGCGCGGCATGCGGCTGGATTTCGCCGATCCGATGGCCGCGCGCGATGTCTTTGCCGCCGAGCGGATCGACATTCTGGTCAACAATGCCGGCATCATCCGGCGCGCGGATGCGGTCGATTTCACCGAATCCGACTGGGACGATGTGATCGACGTGAACCTGAAGGCGCTGTTTTTTACCTGTCAGGCCTTTGCCCGTGCCGCCCTGCCGCGCGGGCAGGGCAAGATCGTCAATATCGCCAGCCTGCTGTCGTTTCAGGGCGGCATCCGCGTGCCTTCATACACCGCCAGCAAGCATGGCGTGGCCGGGCTGACCAGGCTGATGGCCAATGAATGGGCGGCGCGCGGGCTGAACGTGAACGCCATTGCGCCCGGCTATATCGAAACGAACAATACCGAGGCGCTGCGCGCCGATCCGGCGCGCAGCGGGGCGATCCTCGACCGTATTCCGGCCGGCCGCTGGGGCCGGCCCGAGGATATCGGCCAGACGGCCGTATTTCTGGCCGCGCCGGCCTCGGATTATGTCAATGGCGCGGTCATCAATGTCGATGGAGGCTGGCTTGCCAGATAGGTTGTATCGTAATCCCTCATCCGCTCCGGCGGGGATCGTCCATCTGGGCCTCGGGGCGTTCTTTCGCGCCCATGGCGCCGTCTATATCGCCGAGGCAATGGCGAAATCCGGCGGCGATTGGGGGATTGTCGGCGTGTCGCTGCAATCGCCGGGGACGCGCGACAGGCTGCGCCCGCAGGGCTGGGCCTATACCGCGCTGGAACTGGCGCCCGACGGTGAAAAGCCGCAGGTGATGACCGTGCTGCGCGACGTGCTGGTCGCGCCCGAGGACCCGCAGGCGGTGCTGGACGCCATGGCCGCCCCCTTGGTGCGGATCGTCAGCCTGACCGTCACCGAAAAGGGGTACTGCCATGAACCCTCGACCGGGCGGCTGAACCGCGCGCATCCCGATATCCGCCACGATCTGGAAAACCCGCTGCCGAAATCCGCACCGGGCTTTCTGGTGCGCGCGCTGGCTCTGCGCCGCGCCGCCGGGCTGCGCCCCTTTACCGTGATGTGCTGCGACAACCTGCCGGAAAACGGCCGCGTCCTGCGCGGCGTGGTGCTGGAACTGGCCGGGCTGATCGCGCCGGATCTGGCCGAATGGATCAGCGCGGAAGGGGCCTTTCCCTCGACCATGGTGGACCGGATCGTGCCGGCGACCACGCCCGCCGATCTGGACCGGCTGGAGGCTATCGCCGGCTGGCGCGACGAGGCGCCGGTCATGCACGAGCCCTTTCGCCAATGGGTGATCGAGGATGATTTCGTCGATGCCGCGCGCCCCGATCTGACCGCCGTCGGCGCGCAGCTGGTCGCGGACGTGACGCCCTTTGAGCATATGAAGCTGCGGATGCTGAACGGCACGCATAGCTCGTTGGCCTATCTGGGCTATCTGGCCGGGCATGAGACGATCTCCGACACCGTGGCCGATCCGGCCTTTTCGGATTTCCTGCGCGGGCTGTGGCGTGACGAGATCATTCCCGCGCTGACCCCGCCGCCCGGCGTGGATCTGGCGGCCTATGCGGATGCGCTGCACGACCGCTATGCCAATCCCGCGATCCGTCACCGGACCTGGCAGATCGCCATGGATGGCAGCCAGAAACTGCCGCAGCGCATCCTTGGCACGATTCTGGAAAACCGCGCGGCGGGGCGCGCCGTTCCGGGCCTGACGCTCGCCGTTGCGGCATGGATGCGCTATGCCTCGGGCCGGGACGAAAAGGGCCAGCCGATCGAGGTCAGGGACCCGCTGGCCGACCGGCTGGCCGCATTGTGGCATGACGATCCGGCCCGGACGGTCGACGGCTTTCTGGCGCTGGCCGAGGTCTTTCCGCCCGCCCTGCGCGACGATCCGGGCTTTGCCCGCGACCTGACCGCCGCCCTGCGCGGCCTGATCGAAAACGGTGCGCAAGCCAGCCTGAAAGGAGCAAGCGATGCCCGAGCCTCTGGTTCTGCATCCTGACGACAATGTCGCGATCCTGACCGAAAAGGGGGTCGCCGCCGCCGGCCACAAGATCGCCCGCCGCCCCATCCCCCGGGGCGGCGAGGTGGTGAAATACGGCCAGACCATCGGCTATGCCACCGAAGCGATTGCCGAGGGCGCGCATGTCCACAGCCATAACTGCGTCTTTGGCGAACATGGCCGCGACTATCACCCCGGCGCGGGGCTGGAGGACGCGCGCAGGTCGCTGGCCGCGCGCCAGGGGCCTGCCCTCACCTTCCAGGGTTACCGGCGCGGCGATGGCGCGGTCGGCACGCGCAACTATCTGGCGCTGGTGGCGACGGTGAACTGCTCGGCCACGGTGATCCGCCGCGCGGCCGAGGAGATTCGCATCGAGGGCGCGCTGGAGCCCTATCCCAATGTCGATGGCGTCGCGGCATTCGCCCATGGCACCGGCTGCGGCATGGCCGATAGCGGGCCGGGCTGGCAGGCGCTGCAACGTGTCCTGACCGGCCATGCCGGCCATCCCAATGTCGGCGCGGCGCTGTTCGTCGGTCTGGGCTGCGAGGTGATGCAGATTGCCCGCATGAAGCAGGAACTGGGCGCGGCCGCGCGGTTTCACGGCTTGACCATTCAGGACACCGGCGGCACCCGCAAGACCATCGAGGCGATCAAGGCGCGCATCCGCGAGATGCTGCCCGCGCTGAACGAGGTGCGGCGCGAAACCGTGCCGGCCGGGGCGCTGAAGATCGGGCTGCAATGTGGCGGCTCGGACGGGTTTTCCGGCGTGACCGCGAACCCGGCGCTTGGCATCGCCAGCGATATCCTGGCCGCGCAGGGGGCCTCGATGGTGCTGTCGGAAACGCCCGAGATCTATGGCGCCGAGCGGCTGCTGCTGGATCGCGCCGCGTCGTCAGCGGTGGCCGAAAAGCTGCTGGCCCGGATCCGCTGGTGGGAGGAATATACCGCCAGGAACGGCGCTTCGCTGGACAACAACCCCAGCCCCGGCAACAAGGCGGGCGGGCTGACCACGATTCTGGAGAAATCGCTGGGGGCGGTGGCCAAGGGCGGCAACGCGCCGCTTGAGGCGGTGCTGGACTATGCCGAGCCGATCACCGCGCCGGGGCTGAATTTCATGGATACGCCCGGCTATGATCCGGTCTCGGCCACCGGCCAGATCGCGGGCGGCGCGCAGCTGATCGTGTTCACCACCGGGCGCGGCTCGGCATTCGGCTCGAAACCGGCGCCGACGATCAAGCTGGCGACCAATGACCGGCTGGCCGCCGCCATGCCCGACGACATGGATCTGAATTGCGGCGATATCCTGAGCCGGGGCGTGTCGCTCGAGGAAAAGGCCGGCCAGATCGTCGATCTGATCCTGGCGACCGCCTCGGGTCAGGTCACGAAAAGCGAATCGCTGGGGCTGGGCGATCATGAATTCGTGCCCTGGCAGATCGGCGCGACGGTGTGACCGCCGCGCCCGCCCGGCGTCACAGCAGGCTGTCGATTTCCGCCTTTGCGGCCGGAATCGCGGCGGGCACCAGCGCGCCGGGATGGCGGATCACCTGCCGGCTCAGCGCGTGGCCGGCGCGGATCGCGGTGGCGCAATCCGCGCCGCGCAGCATCGCCGTCAGATAGCCCGCGTTGAAGCTGTCGCCGGCCGCCGTGGTATCGACCGGGGTTTCCGGGGCAAGATCGGACAGGGTGCCCTGGCCGCCGCTGCCGCCAAAGCGCATCGGGCCGCCGCCATTCTTGACCACCACATGCCCCGCGCCCAAGGACAGGTAGCGGCGGATCGTGGCATCGGCATCGACATCGCCGAAATGCGTGGCCTCGTCGTCATAGCTGGGCAGGACCAGATCGGCGCCGCTTGCCGCGGCCTCGATGCCCGCGCGCATGGCCGCCGCGTCGGGCCAGAGCCGCGGCCGCAGGTTCGGATCGAAAACGATCCTTGTGCCGCGCGCCCGCGCCCGGGCCAGCGCGCCGGCAAGGTTTTCCCGCCCCGCATCCGACAGGATGGCAACGCTGATCCCCGAGAAATAGGCGATGCCGCAGCCCTCCAGCGCGCGGTCCAGCGCCGCCGGATCTTCGGCCAGGAGCTTCGCGGCCGAGCGGTCGCGCCAATAGGAAAAGCTGCGCTCGCCATTTTTCAGCGAGATGGCGTAAAGCCCGATCTCGCGCGCGGGGTCGCGCAGGACATGGCTGGTCTCGATCCCTTCGGCCTGCAGGAAATCGAGCATTTTTTGCGAAAATTCGCCTTCACCGACGCGGCTCAGATAGCCCACGCGCCAGTCGGCCGCCAGCAGCCGGCGCAGATACCAGGCGGTGTTGAACGTGTCGCCCGCGATCCCCAACCGCCACAGATCGGCCTGCCCGGCCGAGGAAAGCTCCAGCATCGCCTCGCCGATGGACAGGATATGGCGGGGGCTCATGCGGCCCCCTTGCGGCTCAGCGCGGCCTCGACCCCGCGCAGTTCGGCCAGCCCTTTCAGCCGGCCGATGGCGGGATAGCCGGGCTGGCCGCCGCGGCCGATATCGTCCAGGATATCCTGCCCGTGATCGGGCCGCATCGGGATCTGGTGATCCTCGCGCGCTTCGGCGCGACGGCGGGCTTCTTCGGCCAGCACGGCATCGACCAGCGCCACCATGTCGGTCTGGCCGCCCAGATGCTCGTCCTCGAAGAAGCTGGCGGGGATCGTGTCGGCATCGCGGCGGACATTGCGCAGATGCAGGAAATGCACGCGATGGCCCAGCCGGCGCATCATGCCGGGCAGATCGTTGTCAGGCCGCGCGCCAAGCGAGCCCGAGCACAGCGTGATGCCGTTCGCGGGCAGGTCCACGGCGGCGATGCGTTCGGCGTAATCCGCCTCGGTCGACATGATCCGGGGCAGGCCCAGAAGCGGAAAGGGCGGGTCGTCCGGGTGGCAGCACAGCCGCATGCCCAGATCCTGCGCGACCGGCGCGACCTGTTCGAGAAAGGCGTGGAAATTGCCGCGCAGCACGGTATCGGTCACCGGCGCATAGCTGTCCAGCAGGTCGCGGACATCGGCCATGGAGAGCCGCTCGGCCGCGCCGGGCAGGCCAAAGACGACATTGCCGGCCAGTTGCTCGCGCCGGGCGTCGTCCATGGCGGCGAAACGGCGGCCGGCCTCATCGCGGATATCTTCGGGGAAGGACTCGGCCGCGCCCTTGCGCTGCAGGATATGGATGTCGAAGGCGGCGAAATCGTAAAGATCGAAGCGCATGCAGGTGGCGCCGCTGGGGCGCCGCCAGGCCAGATCGGTGCGCGTCCAGTCCAGCACCGGCATGAAATTATAGCAGATCGTGCGGATGCCCGCCTGATGCAGATGCCGCATCGAGGTGATCCAGTTCGCGACATGCCCGCGCCAGTCGCCGGTCTGGGTCTTGATCGCCTCGCTGACCGGCAGGCTTTCGACCACCTCCCATGCCAGCCCCGAGGGCGCGCCGTCGCGCATCCGCGACAGCAGGTCCTGCCGGCGGGCGATTTCCTCCGGGGTCCAGACCTCGCCGGTGGGGACATGGTGCAGCGCGGTGACCACGCCCTGCACGCCGGCCTGCAGCATGTCGTCGATGGAAACCGGGTCATTCGGGCCGAACCAGCGCCAGGTGTGCCGCATCTCGTCGTCCTTTCCTATTCGGTGAAATATTCGGGTTTCTGTACCGCGATCCGCGGCAATTCGGTCAGCATCTGGCGCAGATGGGTGCGCAGCGCGCGTTCGGCCGCATCGGCGTCGCCCGCCTCCAGCGCATCGAGGATATCGACATGCTGGCGGATCGTATGGGCGCGGTCAAAGGCGCGCATCGACAGGTGCCGCAGCCGGTTCATCTGGGCTTTCAGCCGTTCGAGATCGTTCCAGACCGCCTCGTGACCGGCGCCGGCGGCCAGCAGGCGGTGAAAGCGGTCGTCCGATTCGATAAAGGCCTCGACCTCGGCGCGGTCATCGGCCCGTCGCTGATGGTCGATTTCCTCGCGCATCGCGGCCAGCACCCTGGCCGGGCGCTGCGTGGCGATCATCCGCGCCAGATCGCTTTCGACCGCCTCGCGGATCAGCCGGGCCGAAAGCACGGCCGAGACGGAAATCTTGCTGATATAGGTGCCGCGCTGCGGCCGGACCTCGGCCAGACCGTCACCGGCCAGCCGGATGAAGGCTTCGCGCACCGGCTGGCGGCTGGTGCCGATCTCATTGGCGATCTCGGTCTCGCTCAGCCTTGCGCCGGGGGCCAGATCGCCGCGCTGCACGCGACGGCGCAGCCAGTCATGGACCTGACTGGCGGTGCTTGGCGGCGGGGTGATGACGGGCGAATCCATAGCTGCCTCCCTCCCGCATCGTCTAAGCCATACTTCCATACAAGTAAAGCCGCGAATCGGGGCAGACCGAGGGAAAACCCTGCCGATTCATCGCGACGCCGAGGGGATTGCGGTTTGCGGGCCGGGCGCTGGCGGTCATGCCAATATCTGTGGCTTTCCCATAGATGACTGAAATAACACATTTATCTTTACCGGCTGTGGATATGGTGGCAAGCTGTGCGGGACTTCGCAAGCGGTCCCGGATCGTCGGGGAGGCAGGACCGCGACCCGAGGCCAATTTCCATGCTGCGGATTGACAATCTCTGACAGAAACGATCGTCATTCGCGACATCAGAAACGACAGAAGGATAACAGGGGATGGACATGGCACAACTTGAAAGCTTCTTCGGCGCGGTGGGAGGCGTCGTCTGGGGGCCGTATCTGCTGATCCCGCTGCTGCTGGGCACGGGCCTTTACCTGACCATTCGGCTGGGCGGCATACAGCTGATCCGGCTGGGCGCGGCGCTGCGTCTGGGGCTGATCAAGCGCCATGACGACGATGCCGAGGGCGATATCTCGCAGTTCCAGGCCCTGACCACCGCCATGGCGGCCACGGTCGGCACCGGCAATATCGTCGGCGTGGCGACCGCGATCAGCATCGGCGGGCCCGGCGCGCTGTTCTGGATGTGGGTCACCGCGATCCTGGGCATGGCCTCGAAATATTCCGAGGCGTTCCTGGGCGTGCGCTTCCGCACCACCGACGAGGTGGGCGAAAAGAACGGCGGCCCGCAATACTATCTTGAGCGGGGCATCCCCAACGGCTTCGGCAAGTTCCTTGCCCTGTCCTTTGCGGTGTTCACCGTTCTGGCCTGTTTCGGCATCGGCAACATGACGCAGGGCAACTCCATCGCCTCGAATCTCGAGCGCAGCTTTGCGCTGCCGACCTGGATCACCGGGGTGGTCCTGGCGGCGATGACGCTGATCGTGCTGGTCGGCGGCATCAAGTCGATCGGCCGCGTCACCGCCGGTCTGGTTCCGGTGATGATCCTGTTCTATGTGCTGGGCGCGCTTTACATCCTGATCGCCAATGCCAGCGGCATTCCGGCGGCGGTCGGCATGATCTTTACCGACGCCTTCACCGGCACCTCGGCGGTGGGCGGCTTTGCCGGCTCGGCGATCATGATCGCGGTGCAGTTCGGCGTGGCGCGCGGCATCTTCTCGAACGAATCCGGCATGGGTTCGGCGGCGATCGCGGCGGCCTCGGCGCAGACGACGCATCCGGTGCGCCAGGGGCTGGTCTCGATGACGCAGACCTTCATCGACACGATCATCGTGGTGTCCTGCACCGGGCTGGTGATCATCACCACCGGCGTCTGGAACGAGATCGACCCGGCCACGGGCGAACAGCTTTCGGCCGCGCTGATGACCGGCCAGGCGTTCACCCACGGGCTGCCCGGACAATGGGGGCACTGGATCGTCACGCTGGGCCTGGTGCTGTTTGCCTATTCGACCATCCTGGGCTGGGCCTATTACGGCGAACGCAATGTCGAGCGCCTGGTCGGGCATGGCGGCGTGATGCCGTTCCGGGTGCTGTTCTCGCTGGTCGTGCTGGTGGGCTGCACGATGCAGCTGGGCGTGGTCTGGAACTTCTCGGACGTGATGAACGGGCTGATGGCGATTCCGAACCTGATCGGGCTGCTGATCCTGTCGGGTCTGGTCGCGCGCGAAACCAGTTTCTACCTCAAGCACGACCCCAGGCTGGAGGCCAACCGCGCCGAGATCGAGGCCTTCATGAAGGGCCGGCCCGGCTGGGAGGAATGGAAGGAGAGCGAGCGTTCGGCCATGGCCTGACCGGGCAAGGCCAAACATTCGCGGGCAGCCCGACCAGGGTTCGGGCTGCCCTTTTTCATATCCCGATCCGGGCGGGATTTCCCGCATGGCAACCGCCTGAAATCATCGGCTGCCGCAGGTCAGGAGGGGGCCCGACAACGCGGGCGGAAATGTATTGATAATCAGTATTATGTCATAAAATGCTTTGGTCATGAAAGCTGGAATGCCGTTATCCGTCTGGCCGATGCGGGCTTGTCGCCGCATCGGCCGTTTTTTCGCGATCAGCCCGGCAGCTGGAAGCTGAAGAACATGGTTTCGCCGGTGCTGTCATCGGTGCCGTCATTGTCGGTCGCGATATAGGCGGTGCCCTCCGGGGTGATTGCCAGCCCCTCGACCTTGTCCAGAACAAAGCCGCCGGTCGCGGTCAGATCGGGCATCAGGTCGCGGACCAGTTCCTTCTGGACCAGCGGCAGGTCGCCGCCCAGCGGTGCCGGGGCCAGATCGGCCAGCGCGATGCGGGTCACGGATTTGGTCCGCGCGCGCTGACCCAGCAGGTTGTCACGCTCGATCAGATACAGATGCTCGCCATGCACCGCCAGATCGGACAGACCAACCCATCCTTCGCCGGTTTCCAGCGGATAGCGCACACCCGCCCATTCGCCGCTGGCCGGGTCCAGTTGCAGCAGTTTCACCTGCCCCTTGGGGTCGTCCTTCCATTCGCGCTGAACCGCCAGCCACAGCTTGCCGTCGATGACCGCGGCCCCTTCAAAGCCGAAGCGCGTCGCCTGATCCTTGAGCGCGTCGGGCAGCCCGATCTCCTGCGTGATGGCGCCGTTCGCGTCCACCCTGAGGACGGCATGCGGTACCTCCTTTTCGGCATCCCCTTCCGAGGCCAGCCAGAAGCCGCCCGCCGGATCGACGGCGATGCCTTCCAGATCCAGCTTTTCCGCCGGGTTGCCGTCGCGCGTCACGATGGTCTTTTGGGTGATCTTCGCCGGCATGGCCGAGGCGTCGATGGTAAAGATCGCCGGCGCGGCGCCGTAGACGCTGTCGGATACGGCGTAAAGCGTGGTCGGCGTCGCGGCATCGACCGCCAGCCCCGACAGCGCGCCCCAGCCGATGCCAGCGTCAGCGACGATCTGCGGCCAGTTCGCCTGCCCCTCGGAGCGTTCGAAGATGGTCACATGGGCGCGGGCGGCACCGTCCTCGCCCAGATCGGTCTCGTTGGCGGTGGCGAACAGGTTGCGCTGCGGAATCGCGACCAGCCCCTCGGGGCCGATGCCCGAGGGCAGCAGTTGCAACAGCTTGGGCGCGGCGGGATCGGCCACATCATAGACCCCGACCAGGCTGGCGCGTTCGGCGGCCAGGAACATCAGCTTCTGCCCGTCATATTCGGCGGTGATCACCGCCTCGGGTTCGGCGCCCTTGTTGTCCGAGCGGCCATCGGGGTAATGCCCGGTCGGCACGATCGCCTTTTCAAAGGCGCCGGCATCCTCGTGCACGACCTGCCCGTCGCGCGACCAGATGGTGAAGCTGCGCGAGCCGCCGTTCCAGTCGCCTTCGTTCGCGGTCACGAAATTGCCGTCATCCAACCAGGCGACGGCATCGGGTTCGCGCGGCACGGCGCCTTGCGAGGCCGAGAAATCGAACTTGCCGTCATCCTCGATGTCGATCCCTTCCAGATCGACGGTTCCGGCCGGGAAATCGGCCGCCACCGCGCCGTCGGCGCCGATCACCACCAGATGGTTGTTTTCCTGCAGCGTGACGACCAGATCGCCCGCCGCGTTATAGCTGAGATATTCCGGCTCGGGGTCGTCGCCGGCCAGATCCGCGAGGCCGGTCAGGTCGATCACCTGCTTGCCGGCGCAATCGACCGCGCCATCCGCGACCGGCAGGGTGACGACGAAACCGGCCGGCTGCTGCGGGATGGCGCCGTCATTCACGTCCTCGTCGCGCTCGTTCTCGATGGCGACGGCGATCTGCGTGCCATCGGCGTTGCGCGCGACCGAATCCGGCTGGCCGCCCAGATCGCAGCTGGCCACGATCTGGCGGCTGGCCAGATCGACGCTGCGCAGCACGCCCGAGGGCTGGGTAAAGCTTTCCGAGGTGTTCACCCCGACGAAACCGGTGCCGCCGATGATGACGGTGGTCGTCGGCTCGCCCTCCATCGCGACCTGACCCAGGGGCTTGGGCGCGCGCGGATCGGTGATGTCCACGAAGCCAAGCGCCTTGTTGGGGCTGTCCGAATAGATCAGGGTATTGCCGTCCTCGGTCACGGCCATGATTTCGGCCGAGGTTTCGGTCATCGGATCGGCGCCTTCGGGCAGGTTCATCGCCACCGGGAAAGAGGCGATGCGGTTGAAGACCGGCTCGGCCATGGCGGGCGTGGCGGCGGCAAGGGCCAGCGCCGAAATGGCGGTCAGGCGGAATGTCATGGGAAACCTCGGATCCTGTTGTCTCGCGGGGTTTTTCCCTGTCCCGGATGACAGTCTTGCGACATTCGGGCGACGAAAGGATGAATTTCGCTGTCCCCGCC
>NZ_JRKN01000023.1 GCF_000763905.1 Paracoccus halophilus | reverse complement strand
GGTCGGCGGTAGGGGCGAGGGGAGGGGGATCACCTGGCCTGCACGGAGCCGTCTGGCGAACGAAGGCCGGGGACACCCCTCGCCCCGTCAAGCCGACGCGCCCTTGAACCGGGGAACCGGCGGTTCCCGACACGGGCCGCGGCAACGCGGCCCCGGAAAAAAAGCCGGGGCGTTCGGCATCGCCCGAATCCCCCGGCTGGCGTGGCCCGTGGCAGACGGCCTCCGCTGATCTTTCTGGACGGACAGAAAAGCTTGTTCTGCGATCACAACTTGCCGATGATGGCCTCATGACACTGAGCCGCCATCTCGTCCTTGCCGTACTCTTCATTGCCACAGCTTCGACAGCCGCCCTCGCGCAGACGCGCGTGGTGGATGGCGATACCTTTGACCTCGAAGGGCTTCGCATCAGAATCAATGGGATCGATGCCCCAGAATTCGGGCAGCGCTGTGGCGATTGGGATTGTGGCCAAGCGGCACTGGAACAGCTCGACGCGCTGATTTCAGCAGGCACGGTCAGTTGCGAGGCGCTGGACCAGGACAAATATGGGCGCACGATTGCCCGCTGTGACGTCGACGGTCAGGATCTCGGTGACGCGATGATTGTGGCGGGCTTGGCGCGTGCCTTCACCCGCTATTCAGATGATTATGTCGGCGCGGAGGAAACTGCCAGAACGGCGGCAGTCGGGATCTGGCAGGGCGATTACGAGACACCCTGGGATTTCCGGGACCGGAAATGGGCCGAGGCCGCGCAGAACGCGCCAGAGGGATGCCCGATCAAGGGCAATATTTCGGACGGCGGCAAGATTTACCACGCGCCTTGGTCGCCGTGGTATGGAAAGACCCGGATCAGCGCGTCAAAGGGCGAACGCTGGTTCTGTTCCGAAGATGAAGCCATCGCGGCGGGCTGGCGGGCACCGCTCTGGCGCTGAGAATTATTCTCTGACATGGGTTTTCGAAACACAGCATTTGACGAGAGGTAAGATGACTGCACGGGCGATAGGGACGATTTGCGGCGCGGCGCTTGGTTTCCTGATTGGTGCCGGCACCGGCATTGTCGGTGGACCGTTCGGTGCGATGGCTGGGGTGCTGGTGTTCACCACGGGCGGAGCTATCTGGGGCTTCAGCGCCGGTCCCGACCTAGCCCGTCAAATCAATCGCTGGCGCTCCAAGTAAGGACCAGTCCTACCCACGCTCGAAAAACCCCGGATGCGGTGCATTGAGACCAAACCGGATGGCACCATCGCCGAACCGTGCATTGATTTGATCGAGCGCCTTTGAGACCTGTTCGCCCCGCGTCAGTTCGGTCGGGGCGAGGGGAAGAAGCAAATCCCCCTGCCGCGCGGTCAGAAGGTCAACATCGCCCAGATGGACCCCAAGACTGATGACGGCGCCAGGCCGGACGCTGCGCCAGAGGCGCACCCAAAGCGCACGATGCAACCGGAGAAAGATTGCCGTGTCCTGTGTTGGAAAGCAGCTGACATTCCGCGCCCAGGTGCCGCCGGAGAGAAAACTGACCTGCAAGCTGAAGCGCGCTGCTACGCGACCATCGCGGCGCAAGCGCGCACTGGCCTTTTCGACCAGCCAGCGACCGACATGATAGGCGCGCACGGGATCACGATATTCCGGAGCCAGCACCTTGCTGTTGCCAAACCCGCCGCGCTCGGTGGCGATCAGCGGGATCTCCATTCCTTGCAGCATCCGCACGAACCGCTCGCCCTCGACAGATCGCCAGATCAGCCTGGCGTGGCGCGGATCGAGCGCATGGAGGCTCGGAATGTCGAAGATGCGTGCGCGGTAAAGCCGGGCCTTCATCGCCTCTGAAATCCCCGGCAGATCGTCCAGCGACAGATGGGCGATGGCCTCTGGCATATTTTCCGGCCCTAGCCAGCGGCAGCCATCGGGTTTTTCCAGCTTGCCCGCGATCTTGGCCAGGAGATGATTTGGCCCGATCCCTGCGGAAAACCGCAGGCAGATGCCGACCTCGGCCGCGACTGCCGCTTTCAGCCCGGCGACGAGACCCGTCGCACCGGCAAGGCTGCGTGCCTCGCCGGACAGGGCCAACTGGAACTCATCGACGCTGCGGATATGGGTCAGTTCGGCATGGCGATCGAGCACATCGGCGACGGCCAGGTTGAAGCGGACATAGAGGCGATGGCGGGAGGGCAGGAAGGTGATGCCGGGGCAGAGCCGCCGGGCATCGCGCACGCTGGTGCCGGTTTTCACGCCGAAGGCCTTGGCCTCATAGGAGGCGGCGACGCAGGCGCCCGATTCCGAATCGACGGCGGTGATCGCCACCGGGCGGCCGCGGAGGCCTGGGTTGAGTTGCTGTTCGACGCTCGCGAAAAAGCTGTTCATGTCGAGATATAGAATGCGGAAGGGACCCATGCGCTAAACCTGCCGGATGGTGTTTTCGGCTTCATGTTCTATTTTTGTTCTCATGGATCGCAAGCAGCAATTGAGAAACGTCGCGTTCGGCGGCGCCTGGTCGGAACAGATCGCGGGCCGCGAGGCCATCGCGGCCGCGATCGAGACCTTGAAGCTGGCCGCCGCCGGCGCTGCGCGCCGCGACCCGCGGTCGCCAGAGACCAGCGCGGCACTTGATTTGCTTTGCAAAAATCACCCGAAAGGCGACATATTGCAGGACGCATGGAGGCGCGGCGCGACCTGGGAACCGGCGCCAAGGCGCATCCGCGAGTTGGCACGGATTGCCGGGCTTTTGGCGGCAGGGCAGGGAGACGGCGGGACGAGATCGGGCAATGTGCAATAAATACGCCAATTCGCTGAACCAAAACCTGATGCGGGAGTATTTCCGGGTGATGCGTGAGCATGATCGCTTGGGTAATGCCGAGCCTTTGCCCGCGATCTGGCCTAAATATGAGGCGCCGGTCGTGCGGCTGACCCCGGAAGGGGACCGCGAGCTGGTGCGGATGCATTGGGGCTTCCTGACACCGCAGGTCTCGAAAAAGACCGGCAAGCCGATCAAACCGGCGGCCTGGAACAATGCGCGCGATGACAAGCTGCGGTCGGCACCGCTCTGGAAGGACAGTTTTCGCCAACGCCGCTGCCTGATCCCTGCCAGTGCCTTTTGCGAAACGAAAGGCCGCAATCCGGCCGTGGATGTCTGGTTCGGCGTTGTTCAGGAACGCAATCCGTCGCCCTTTGCCTTTGCGGGCATCTGGCGCCAGGGCCAACCCGGCATCAACGGCGAAGACGGCGACTGGCTCACGCATACGATGGTGACGACCGTCGCGAACGATCTGGTGAAACCCGTCCATCCGCTGCGCATGCCCGTGATTCTCGACCCCGAGGACTACGAGACATGGCTCGCGGGCGGTGATGACGCAGCCTTCGCGCTTCTGAAACCCTATCCGCCCGACCGGATGTTCGTGCTCAAGGGCGACTGATCGACCGAGCCGGTTGTCCAGATCACAAGGCCTTGCCCAAAGGCAGGGCGCAGCGGTCCTTGCAGGCTGACAGCGAGACATCACGGATCGAGCGTCAGCCTGGGGTCAACCGGCAGTGCCCAAGAGGCGTGACCACGAGGATGCCCTGCGTGGATCGCGGATAGTCCCAATGCGAAAGCGGTTAGCGGATATCGTATAGTGGATAGTGGTTGTTGCATCGTGCATCGGTCAGTTGCCTCCACTCGCGATCATTCGGCATAGGGTGCGGCCTCTTCCGTCAGGCCCATGCGGTCGGCCCGGTCCCAGAAGGCCTGGTGCCGGGTGGAGATCTCTCGGGCGCGGGTGAAAGCCTCCAGGCGGGCGGCATCGAGACAGGCGATATAGGGCGAAAATTCCGAGAAATACCGCTCGAAATCCTCGGCGACGATATCGGCATATTCGCTGAAGGTGGCGTCGTCGTCTGGCATGAACGGCTCTTCGGGCGGAACACAGATTCTGTCCTGCCCGAGCGCGGGTCCGCTGAACGCCAGCAGCCCGATCAGCCAGATTCCGGGCCTCATGTCGGGTCCTCCGCTCGTTTCCGTTCGCTGAGGCCGATGAGGCTGCGGATCAGGTGCAGATCGCCCTCGTGATATTTCTTGATCATGCCGCGGAGATAGCCGCCGGGCTTGAAGATCGTGGTGCCAGGCTCGGCCTTTCGGGCATCGAGGATGAAGACCGAGAGCATGGCGCTGTCCTCGCCCATGACCTCTTTTGCGGCCGCCCAGGCATCCGGGCTGATGCCGAGTTCCGGCACGCGCCGTTCTGCTGCCCATACGAAATCATGGAACCGAAGTGAGCGAGGTTCAGCCCTGCCACTCAGGTAAAACTGCATTTCCGGCGATGCGAGCCTGAACAGCCGCTCCGGTCCAAGCTTGGCGATAAATTCGCTCTTGAACGCGCCGCTGGCCGCCCCATCATTTTTTTCACTGCAATTCGGGCCGCCGTCAGGCGGCGCGACAGAAGAATTGTCGTGCGCGGGCTTGCCCGCGCGCTGATGATTGACGTGGTCGTTACAGATACGAGAAGATTCTTGGGTTGTATTTTGTATATAGGGGCGCTCGTTTTCGAGCGGTCCACCGATTGATTCTTCTACTTTTTCGAGAAGATCGAGGGTGGTTCTGCACAGGTTATCCGCATCCTCGACATGGGCGGTGAGCGTCGCGAGATCCATGATGTGGAGCTGATCGGCCGAGGGCCATTCCTCCAGGCATGCCCGGATCTCGCTGATCAGGGGATGATCGGGGGCGATCTCGCAGAGATGATCAAGTGCCTGGACCAGGTGCCGGCGATGGGTGCTGCGTTGCCCGCGCAGATATTTCGCCTGCTGTCGCTCGACCGTCAGCCTCTCATCGATGGCCATCAGCTCGTCCGCTCGGGCGATGGCAGCACTGAGATAGAGCCCGGTCCCGGCGGCACGTGAGCGGCTGCCATTGGCGCCCGTGCGTCTCTCGATCAACCCTGCCACTTCCAGCTCGACGGTGATCGCGCGCAAGCGTGGCTGCGACAGGCCGAGCATTTTGGCGACCTCCCCAGCTTCTGCATAGATGACGGGGGACCGATCATCTGCGATCCAATCAAGAGGCCGTGTCAACGCGGCCAGGCGCACAAAGGCATGGGCTGCGGCACGGCCGACACCGAGTGACGGCGCCACACGTTCGACCAGCACGGCGAAACTGTCGCGCTGCATCCGCTCCGGAAGGACGGGGTGTAGATCTGATGGATCGCGGTAGGACCGCGTAGCGGCGGGATGAACCGCCCGTGGATAAGTCATTCTTCTGCTCCTCATTTCCGTTGAGGCGCAAGGAATCCGGACAAGATTTCTCTGTTCGCGCAGGCGCGTTTTTTGCTTGATCTGCTTTTCGGGAGGACGTACAAATGAGCCTGTGTTTAGGGCTATTCAGGTTTGGCGACCTGTTTGCACGATCCCCCCCGCCGGGTTCCCCGCGCGGGGGTTCGCTTTTTCTGGGTCTGGTTGATCCTCGCTCGATGATTCTTGATTAGTTCTTAACGCGACAGGCTACAGCTTCTGGTAGCGACCAGCAAATCTTGACTACGATGCACTAAGAGCAACCATATCTAGTAGCGAACCAGTTCGAACCCGTGTTCGCCGAAATAGTCGTTCCACTCGATGCCTACGCCGCGAAACCGCCCTTCTGCCTCGCAATCACCACGAGGCTGGACGCTGACCTCCATCCATGTCGGAGCGTCGTAGATATCGAGACTGTGCCAGTTGAAGGCGCCTTGTTGATCGTAGGTCCCGATATTTGCCCGCCGTCGTGCGCGCCAACAGATATCGTCGCCTTCCGAATTGCGGTGGTTCCACTGCCACCAATCGACGTCATAGACCTTGATCGATCTGATGAATTCGAAATCTGAAGCTGACAGATCGACCCTGCGGGGACGCACTGCCTGCGCTTCGATGAGCTGCGAGAAAGCGCTATCGGGCGACAGGCTTTGCTCGGGAAGCGCAGTTGTACTGATCGACCAGAGGCGTTCCATTGGACTCTGGCTGTTCAGGGAAGCACCCATCGGACAGCGCCAGATCTGCAGGGGCGGTTCGATCGGCCAAGGCGTGATCCTGCGAATGAACTCGGTCCTTGCGGCGGCACATTCAGTTGATGAAGGCCATCCGCCAGCAAGACATAGCAGGATGGCACAATCAATTTGGTAGGCTTGTGAGGGATTTGACGACAAGATTGGGGCGGCGATGAACAAGGCGCCCACGAGGCTCCTACAGCCTTTTATCTGGAATCGCATATCATTTCACCTATCTGCATTGCTGATAGTGAAATTGTTAGTCTTTCGAGTCGATGGTGGCAACCGATGATTGTGCGTAACTTGAGGGTCGAATAGCGTTCGAGGGGTCAAAGAAGAAGTTCGGGGGAACAGATATCTGGGATATCTCGCCCGTGTTCCAACGGTAGTGGCCTCGGACAGTGTCCCCATCTTGGGTAGTCTGGGTCAGAATCGCCTCACGTCTTGTCGTAAAATCGCTTGCATCCATCGATTCGCCCCAACCGTACATTGAAGTAGCCCTATAGGTTCAGCTAAGTATCTTGGCTCTCGCCCAACTTCTTCTATTCATTTCAGCGTGTAATATTACAAGTCGTGTGCCCAGGGATAACGGCACAGTCAAAGGCTACGAACCTGCCGTCGTCGTTGCCAACAACGTCTCCCAATGCCTTAGGGGACCAGCCGAGGCGGGATGCCATACGCAAGAAGGCGGGTGAGCCGAGGAATAGGCAACGCTCTGCACCGACCGTATAAAGATAGGTATTAGCCGCCTCAAGGATTCGCTCGACAACCCCAGACCCTGGCAGCGCCACTAGGCGGGTAAGTTCCCAGGTGGTTTC
The DNA here is from genome assembly GCF_000763905.1 of Paracoccus halophilus. Taxonomy (GTDB): domain Bacteria; phylum Pseudomonadota; class Alphaproteobacteria; order Rhodobacterales; family Rhodobacteraceae; genus Paracoccus; species Paracoccus halophilus. The sequence continues at coordinate 45,314 of NZ_JRKN01000023.1, read as the reverse complement.
CTCCATTGGTGGCAAATCGTGACAGAGATTCATCGGCATACCTGGCAAAAGCCCAAGGTAGGCATCACGGATCATGTAAGAATAGCAGATCGAACCGGCGCCGGCGCGGCGATCAGTCCGCCGCAGTCGCGCGCCACCCAGTACTTTCCCGCTGTCGTGGGCGATAATATAGGTGGTGTCGAAGGTGTCGTATTGCTCGAACTCGATGCCGTCGGCGTGAAAAAGTGGCCATGCCTTCTGTTCGACGAAAACTTCCTTCCGCATCTTCAGAAAGCTTGCGACCAGATCATAGCGCCGAATGTCTCCGGGCATGGTCACCGCCTCAACCGCAACGGCAGGACTGCTCATCGGACCAATGATCACGATCAGTTCCTCATCCAGATTGGCAGACGTGCCAAACCAAGGAACTGACGTGACCTAACATGAGGATGTGGTAGCCAGAGCCCGCCTTCCGTGATCTCAATCCGCAGCACACCGTCTTTCGCGTAGAAGTCGAAATGCTCCAGCATGGTCTCCACCATATCCCGGCTGAACTCAGCTTCGCCCAACTTCTGATCTGGAAATACGCTAACCAACCCAAGAACTCCTCTGTCCCTGCGGTCAGTAAACCCGCGGTTGCATTGCTGTCGCGCGCAAAACGAGCAAAATAGGCTATACGGAGTATCCCTAGGGATATAAAATTAACATTATTCAGGTGCCGTCGTGTTCAAAGATCTTATCCCCAACTTCGATGAAGAGATGCAGCGCCTAGACAGCCTGGCGCCGACAGGCTGGATCATTGGGTTCAATCTTACCCTCTACAAGGGAGCAGAACACATACACACGACCTATCCTGACGCGTGGCGGGAAATCTATGAGGACAAAAACTACTTCTTCGGCGATCCAATCGCCCTCTGGTCGATGACACGAACCGGGTTTGTGCGATGGTCAGAGGTAGGTTTCCCTGATCTTCTCGGCGTCATGAAGCAGGCTCGCCAGTTCGGCCTTTATTACGGTATTGCTCTGGCACGTAAGGTGAACAAAAAGCGGTCTTTTTTGACCTTATCCAGAGCCGACCGAGAGTTTACCGACGAAGAGATTGCGGCTGTTGATGCCAAATTCAAGGTATGGAGCGATCTCGTTCTGGATCGCGCATCACTTACCAGCAAGGATATCGCCGTGTTGCGGTGCTTGAGAGACGGGCTTGAATACACAGAAATCGCAGCAAAGCTCGATATCTCTGAAGCGACAGTCAAACAACGTGTGGCGAAAGCCAGTCTCAAGCTTGGCGCAAAGAACAGGGTTCAGGCGGTCGCGATTGCCGTAACGAGGAAGTACCTCGACTGAGATATCTGCGAATTCTCCGTTGTTTCAGCTGTTTGCTGAAGACGCTTGAGCTCTTTGGTGTGTCACAATGCTCCGAAGAGACCACATGGCGTGCGCCTTGGGATGACTTGAAAAATCCCGGCATGACACCGTAAGAATGAGTCGACAGTGAGTGTGAAATATTCATTTCACCTACTTGCATTGTCGATACGTAATTTGATAGTCTGGCGCTGACGCGTCAGGCAACGTTGTGGAGCGCGTCGTATGACCAACCAAGTGCAGGTTAGCAACGAGGTGCTCACCCTTGACATGTGCAGAGAAAAACTGCGTGACGGTTGGGAACTTCACGTCGTCTGCGCGGAAGACCCTGTCCCCGCACAGAATACAGTACGAGGTTCCTGGTACTTGGTTGCATATGAGCCGGATTCTGGCCGGTGGGGTGTGGTCGTTACCCAGAGAGATCTGTACCGCGAACGACGCCGTGCCCAGGAATCTGGCGAAAAGCTGGACCCTTCAGATTACGCCTACCGGGAAATCAAAACGACAACCGGCTTATTCAACGCTCAGACCGAACTGGGTATTACAGCGACTGTCTCGCCCGGCGCTAAAGGTGTCGTCATGGTGGCCCGCCTCTAACGTATTAATTTTCAATAAGTTAACAGGCCCAGAGCAGCGAATATCTGCTCGCCGCCCGCAGCAAATTGCCAACCTCCTGCTTGCGGCCTTCTTCGCTTCGCAACCACTCCCGTCAGCAGTCCAAGCGGATGTGATCCGTTTCGGGGCATCGACCAATGCAACGCAGTCTGCAGCGGATGCGCGGCCCCGTGCCGTCTATCGATACGATCAGTCCGGAAAACTGATCGTGCCGTCAAAACCTGCGGAACTTGATGCAGACGCGCTTGCACCAGCCGGCACCTCGACTGCTGGGCAGATTAACCTCGTGCAGCCAGGTGGTGCGCTCGGCAGTTATTCAACACCGCTGGAAGGGGTGCGTGCGACCGCGGCGAGATATCAGAACCACCCGGCGATTTCCGCTGCCGGTCTGACCCGCGCGGAATGGATGGCGCTGTTTCAGGCGATGATCTGGCAGGAATCGCGATTCAACCCGAGGGCAGTCAGTCCGAAGGGCGCGCGTGGTCTGGCGCAGCTGATGCCGGGAACGGCAGCAACACTCGGCGTCGATCCGGGCGATCCGATGCAGAACCTGGACGGCGGCGCCCGTTATCTGCTGATGCAGCTTGGCACCTTCAAATCTCCGACGCTGGCGCTTGCCGCCTATAACGCCGGTCCCGGCGCCGTCCAGAAATACGGCGGCGTCCCACCTTATCGCGAAACAAGGAATTACGTGGTGACGATCCTGTCGCACCATGAACGACTGATGGCAGCACAATGAAAGGATTTGCCATGACGAAAGTGAATTACTCGCAAATGACGCTGTGCCTGCTGATGGTGGCGCTCCTCGGGCTGGCAGCGACGGATGCCATGGCCCAGCAGGTCCAGTTCAGCAAGATCGACACGCTCGGCAATAGCTTTGTAACCTGGCTGCGAGGAAACCCGATCACGATCTTCTTCACGGTGGCCCTGATTGTGACCGGGCTCCTGGCAGCCTTTAACCGCATCAGCTGGATGTGGGTGCTGATGATCTGCGTCGGCGCATTCTTTGCTTTCGGCGCGACCAATATCGTCACGCAGCTGAAGGCGGTATTCACCTGATGACCGAGAGAACCCCCGTCATTCTCGGGCTTTCGAGGCAGGCCAATCTTGCTGGTCTGCCCATGCCCTATACGCTGGCGGTCGGGGCGCTGATCATGTTGCCCTTCATCTGGTTCAAGTGGATGCCATGGCTGCTGACCGGCTTGTTCTGGTATCCGGCAGCCCGTGTCGCCGCGATCATCAACCCACACGGCCATCGTGTGCTGGCCGTCATTTTTCAGCGGACGCCGCCGAAATTGGCGGCAACCAGGGAAAAGAGGGTGCGTCGCTATGTTTAACGCCCGTGACATGAACGAATTGAGCGAACGTGCGCGGGCGGTCATGCCGGCCGACATGAAGCTCTACCGGCACATGCCCTATGTGCTGGAAGTCGATGACGAAACGATCCGCACCCGCGAGAACGGCCTGATGATGGCCATGGAAGTGACCGGCATCGACGGCACGACCAGTTCGGACGGTGATATCCGCGAATTGCGACGAGCGTTTGCACATGTCCTCGACGGGCTTGATGAACGCTTCACGATCTATATCCACCGGATGATGCGCCCTGCCGTGTTCGGATTGAAGCCGATCCGTGGTGACGGATTTGCGGCGGATGTGGATCGTACCTGGCAGGCGCATCTGGCCAGCAGGAACCTGCATGATTTCGTGCTGGTGCTGACGGTCGTTCGCAACCAGGTGCAGCCCTTGCGGGTGCCGCTCTTCGGGAAGGCGGCAAACCGCCTTCTCGACAACAATACGGCCAAGCGGCTGCACGAATTGCGTGAGGTTGTGTCGATCATCGAGACAAGCTTTGCGGTTCGCACGCGCCGGTTGAAGATCGGTGACGGAAGCCTTCTTGGCTTCCTGTCGGCCATCAACACGGCGGTTCTGCGCAAGGAATATCGTGGATCGCGGACCATGATCGCCGAGGATGTGTCGAATATCGCCTTGGCCTTCGATCCGAACAGGGGGTCGATGAAGGTCGAGGAAGGTTTCGACCGGCCGCGTTATGCGGCGACGCTGGCGATCTGGAAATACAGCGAGACGACCTGGCCGGGGATGCTCGATGCGCTCGACACCTCGATTGACACGGTGATCTGCCATTCGTTCACACCAGTCGCCAATCACAAGATTTCGGGGCGGGTGAAGCGCCGCGTCAACCAGATCCGTGCCGCTGGCGATCTGGTGCCGACGATCGAGGCGCAACTGCTCCAAGCTGCCGATGACGTGGAGACCGGAAAACTCGGGATCGGTGCGCATCAGCTGTCAATCACAATCTTCGCAGACAGTGAAGCGGAACTGGACGCTCGTGTTTCTCATATCCGCGGCATTGCCGAGCGGATGAAGGTGACGCTGACGCGCACGATGCGCGCCCAGGAGGCGACCTTCTTCGCGCAGCACCCCGGCAACCAGGATTATCAGTGCTTCGAGATGGCCGTCAGCACGGTCACATTCGCTGACATGGCCTCGCTGCACATGGAAGATGCCGGCACACCGGCGGAGGGTTTGCCCTGGCAGACGCCGATCACGGTGATGGAGACGGCGGGTGGCTGCGCGCATCGCTTCAGTTGGCACAAGCCCGGCAAGCCTGCGCCTGCCGACCCGACGCTCGGACACACGCTGGTTCTCGGCCCGTCCGATGCGGGCAAATCGACGACGATGGCGTTTCTGGCGACGCAGGCGATGCGGGCCGGTATCCGTCTCATCCTCTTCGACAAGGACAAGGCGTTGCGGCCGGTGGTGACGGCACTTGGGGGCCGCTATGCGGAGATCCTTGCCGGTCAGCCGACCGGGCTGAACCCGCTCCTGACGGAAAGCGGCCCACGCGGCGAGGCTTGGCAAATGGACTGGCTGTCAACGCTGGTTGAACGCGGCGGTCAGAAGCTGACGCCGCAGCAGTCCGAGGCGCTGAAATCGGCGATCCGGCAGAACGGGCAGGCCCCGGCCGAGCTTCGGGATTTCCGGCATTTTCAGGACCTGATCGGCGATGTGAACGATGGCCGCAACCTGGCCATGAGGATCGGCGAATGGGGACCCTCGGGCCGCTATGGCTGGGTGTTCGGCGAAGCGGAACGGCCGATTGTCGATTTCGAGGGCGCGGGCAACGTGCTCGGGATTGATCTGACGGAGATCCTAGACCTGCCGATCGAGCGCACGGCGGTGCTGAGCTATATTTTCCGGCGTCTTGAACTGATGTTCGAGGATCATATTCCGACTGCCCTGCTGATCGACGAGGCCAGCCGGGTGATGGATGACGATTATTTCTCGCTGCGGGTTCCGAAATGGCTGCCGACCGTGCGGAAACAGAACGTCCTGATGTTCCTGATGACGCAGTTCCCGAGCCAGATCCGGGACAGCAAGGCAAAGTCGATCCTCGAAGGTCTGCCGAACCGGATGCTGTTTCCGAACAGCCGCGCGACCGAACGGGACTATGACGGCTATGGCCTGACCGAGAACCAGATCGGCTTTCTGCTGAATGGATCGCGCGGACAGCGCGAAGTGCTGTTCAATGGTCATACCGGCTCGACAGTGCTGAATGCCGATCTGTCCGCATTGGGACCGCTTCTGGCCGCGCTTGGCAGCGACACCGCCGCGAAACAGGCTTTTGGCGACGATTATGCAACGCGACCGAATTTCTGGAGGACCGAATAAGATGACGAAGGCAATTATCCTGCTTCTGACCGCCCTGCCGCTGCTGGCGGCCTGTGGCGAGACGCCGATCAAGAAATCGAACTGCTGGTCCAGCATGGCCCTGCTTCCGTCCGACGATTGCGATTTCCGCTATGTTCCTGCGGCGAAGTGATCAGACCGGCAGGCGGGCAACCTGTCTGCTGATGGCGGCCAGCGTGGCTGCGGCACCGCTTGCGGTGCTGGCCCAGGGTGTGCCCGATATCGACGCCAAGGGCATTCTCGCCATCATCCTGCAACTCGACACCGGCCATGAGACCAGGACTGCGGAGATCGAGGAAACTGCGCGGCAGACGGAGCTTCTGGCGCGGGAAGAGGAACAGCTGGCGGCACTCGATGGCACGCTGGAACTGCTGACCGGCACCAGTGCCTTCATTCCGGGTCTGGAAGAGGGCGGCGGCGCTGGCGGCGCCTATGCGGCCTCGACGGTCTATGCGATCGACGACAATAACCCCTATGTTGATCGGATCATGGGCGATGCGCCCGTGACGATCGAGCAGATGATCGCGGAGACGGCCATCAAGTTCGGCGGCCATCCTGCCCTTGGCCGGGCAGGCATCAACGCGGTCGAGTTCCGTTGCTGGTTCCAGGCATTGGTGAAGCAGGAATCGAATTTCTCCATCGGCGCGAAAAGCCCGAAGGCAGCTTTCGGTCTCACGCAGATCATCCCCGGCACGGCGCAATATCTCGGCATCTATCCGGCCTATTACGACGATCCGCGCCTGCAACTGGACGGCGGGGCGCGATACCTGCTGGAACAGCTGGGCAAGTTCGGCTCGATGGAAGTGGCACTTGCCGCCTATAATGCCGGTCCCGGCGCGGTCCAAAAATACAATGGCATCCCGCCCTATAGGGAAACGCAGGACTATGTGCGCAAGATCAGCGGTTATTACAGCCGATATGCCGCGCGCATGGGCGGCGCGGCCGATGCGATCGGCACGCTCGACCCCAAGGATCTGGCGATTGCCGAAGCCTCGAACCTGTCGGATGCCGGGACGCATTACGCCGCATGGAGCATGGACACGATGACTGCTTCCGCCACGCGGCTGCGGTCGATCCTCAGCCAGATCGAGGGCACGGGGTCGGTCAAGGAAGCGATGGATCTGAACACCTATGCGCGGGGCGAGGTCGCGCGGATGGGCAATATCCTGATCCGGCTGATGGCGACGCGCCAGAAGATCGAGGCGGCGCGGAATGCGCTGCTGATCCAGGCCTATATCGAAGATGAAAAATATTTGCAGGTGAGGTTGGAACCATGATTTTTACGAAGATGAAACTCGGCCTGACCGTGCTGGTGATCATGGCCGCGCCGACTGCCTTCGGCCAGGGCGTGCCGACGATCGACGTGACCAGTATCGCCAAGCTTCAGGAAATGATCGCCGAACAGAAGCTTCAGCTGCGCGAGCAGATCGCGCAGAATGTGAAGCTGGACGAACAGACGCTGAAACTGGTCGAGCAGATCAGGACGCTGGAAGCGCAGCTCGACGCGCTGCGCAACGGATTGAGCCTGGCCGATCTCGGCCTCGATCCGGCCAGTTTCCTGCGCGATATCCTGCCCGATTTCTCGGACCTGTCGAAATCGCTCGACGCGGCCAAGGCGGGCAACTGGTCCGGCGTGCTGGCCAACGCCACCCAGATCGGGGGCACCAGCGTCAGCGGCTATGTGGACAAGACCTTCGAGCAATCCGGCATCGAGCGCAGCGATGTGGATGCGCTGGCGAGCAGCGACGATCCGTCGGCGGCGCGGATTGGCAATCAGGCCAATGTCGGCGCCTTCATGTCGGTCGCGGCGGAAAGCTCGTCGCAGGCGGCACGCGAAAGCCTGACCCGGATGGACGGCTTCATGCAGCAGATCGGCGACACGACCAACCTGAAAGAAGCCATCGATCTCAACACGCGCGTTACCGGTGAACTCGGGATCGCGCTGGCGAATATCTGGGCGATGGAGGCGGTGCAGACCGTGAGCCTGGGCGAAGCCGGGATCATGGATGCCGCGACCGCTGCCGATGAAGAGAAATACCTGACCATCAAGCTGCCGGAGGATTGAGATGAAGAAGCGCATGATCCTGGGCGGAACTGCCGTCCTTGCCGTTTTGGCCGCCGTGGCGGTGGCACAGATGCGTCCGGGCGAGGAACCCACGCCCGAGGGCCTGGTGACTGAGGCCGACGACAATCCCTTTGCCGGGCTGGACGAGATTTTCAACGAACCCGGCCCAGATCTCGGCATGACGGAAGAGGAAGTGCAGGCCGAGGACGATTACCTGCGCATGTCGCCGCCGGCGGGCGAGACCGGCGACGTGCCCGAGGCGCTGACCGAGAACGTGCTGTATGAGACCTGCGAGAAGGTGCCGGAGGTCAAATCGGCTGAGTATCAAGCGAAAAGTGAGGATGGTTACGCTTCGCGAATGATCTATAGCTATGTTCTGATGCGGCACGCCCTGGACAGCCGGGACTGTACCTGCGCGGGCAAGGTCGCGCCTTTCGCCGAGGTCCAGAAGATCAAGGATCAGATCGCCGCCGAGCATGGCGACGACTGGAACCGATATCAATTTGGAGATGATTACTTTGAACAGTCGCGCAAGCTGCGCGATCAGGTGGAAGCGATGTGTGGGGGCAAGTTCTGATGGGCATTGTCACCGATATTCTGACCACCATCGATACCAGCGTCATGACCGCCGGAGAACGCTTCTTCGAGGCCACGGCCTCGGGAATGCTGCCGGTGATGACCATCGTCTGCACGATCCTGCTGATCCTCGTCGGCATGAACATGGCCATCGGCTATTATCAGATGAATGCGCGGGATTCGATCCAGCTCGCGGTGCGGATCATCCTTGTCTATTTCTTCGCCTTCTCCTGGTCGAATTTCGGGCCGATCTATGACGCTTTCGCCACGGCCAGCGGCGATATGGCGATGCGCTTCTTCGACGTCGCCGCGACCACCGGCGACAGCAGCACATATGCGGCGATGGATAAGTTTGCCTCGCAAATGGCAGATACCGCCGATGGTGTAGCCAAGGCGCAGGGCTCGATTGTTCGCGGTGTGCTCGGCGCCTTCTTCTTCGCGCTGCTGGCGCTGCTGATGGGCATTTATGTCCTCATCGTCGGCTTTGCAAAGATCATGCTGGCCTTCCTGATCGGCATCGCGCCAATAGCCATGGTGGCGACGATCTTCGAGCGGACGAAGAACATGTTCGAGGCCTGGCTCAGCAGTTTCGTCGGCTATCTGATGTATCCGATTGCGGCATCATCCGTGATCGCCACCATCGTGGCGGTGGCTCGGCAACAATTTGAGCCGCAGGATAACGTGGACACGATCAGCCAGATCATCGGCTTCCTGGTCGTGGTTTTCGTCGGCATCTTCGCGTTGAAGGCGATTCCCTCGGCGGCGTCGAATATCACCGGCCATTTCCACCTGGCCAATATCACGCCGCAGGCGCTGCGCCTCGGACAGGGCGGGCTCGGCGTGGCGGCGCAGAACGTGCCCGGCACCTCGACGATGCGCGACGCGGCGACCATCGCCAGCGCCGCCCGCGCCGGCACATCGGACGATCCGCGAAAACGGGCGCAGGACCGGGACCGCGAATTGCGTGAACGTGGCGCAGCGATCGGTCAGAAATTCCGCGACATGCGGTTGCTGCGCGGCGGCAAGGACTGAGCAGACAAGGCCAAGAGCCAAATTCATGAGGTGAATTATGACAGACCGCGTGTCTGAACAGAGGACGATTCTCGAAAGCGAATTGATTTTCGGGGCAAGACGCAGCCTGCGGACGGCCTGGGGTGTGGCGATTTTCAGCAGCCTGATCGCGGTGGGCGAGCTGACCGCCCTGGTCATGCTGCTGCCGCTGAAGGAGACGCAGGCTTACCTGACCATCGTGGACCGCGACACCGGCATCGCCGAACGCGCGGTCGAGATCGAGAACGCGAGTATCGAACATGCGGATGCGGTCAAGCAGAGCCTCGTCTTCAATTACGTCATGGATCGCGAGACCTATGATGCGAATGACAACGAGCGCCGCATCCTGGCTGTCTATCGCAAGTCGGCCGGCATCGCGCAGCAAAGCGTGCGAGCGCTCTGGACCGAGGGCAATGCGGATTATCCGCCCGATCTCTATGGGGCGACGGGCAAGATCTCGATCGAGGTGTTGAGCGTCAACCCGATTGATGAGGACACGACGCAGGTGCGGTTCACCAAGACGCTGAGCCGTCCCGGCGAAGATGATCGGATCGGCAATTTCTATGCGACCGTCACCTGGCAGTTCGTGCCGACGCAGCAATCGGCGGTCGAGCTGGTCTGGGAAAACCCCTTCGGCTTCACGGTGACGGATTATCGCGTGACGGCCGAATCTCTCGAAGCCCAGCAGGAAGGAGGCAACTGATGCTGAAATCGACCTATGGCGCGGCCGCTCTGGCTGCATATCTCGCCCTGCCGGGCCTTGTTCATGCCGAGGCGCGGCCCCAATCGGGCTCGCGCGATCATCGCGTGACCTATGCGACCTATCAGGAGGGCCAAGTCTATACGGTGCAGACGCGGGTGCGGAACGTGACGCTGATCGAGCTTGGCAATGGCGAACGCATCCAGTCGATCGCCATCGGCGACAGCGAAAGCTTCCAGATCGACAAGTTGGAAGGCGCGAACGTCTTCACGGTGAAGCCGGTCATCCAGGGCGCTGCAACCAATATGACCGTCGAGACGAACCGGCGGTTCTATTTCATCAATCTCGTGGAAACCAGCCGCGGCACGCCCAGCTGGTCGGTGAAATTCACGGTGCCCGGCGAAGGCAGGTCGACCCGCTCGGCGGGCGCTGCCGCCGCAACGGCCGCCGCGACCCTGCCGCCGATGCGCTATGCGGTCTCACGCAAGGTCAATGGCGCGACCTTCGCGCCGACCGGCGTTTCCGACGATGGCAACCGGACCTATTTCCAGATCCCGCCTGGTGCGCCGATGCCAAGCGTTTTCCGGGCCGATGGCAAGGGGCTCGAATATGCGGTCAACAGCACCACGAAAGGCACCGTCATCACGGTTGCGGGCCGCTCGGAACGGTGGGTGCTGCGCTATGGCGATCAATATGTCTGCGTGACCGGCTCGGCCGCACAGGCCGGGCTGTAAGGAGGTATCGATGGCGAATGAGAACGAGCAGAGCGGCATCGAGGAACGGTTGCAGCGCCTTCAGCGCAAGCCCGGACGGATGAACCGCTGGAAGCCCTGGGCAATCGGTGCCGGAACCTTCACCGCCGGCGCAGCACTGGCCAGCTATGCTTTCCTGACTGCGACAGATGCGCCGCCGCAAGGCACATCGCTGAACCTGCCCACGTCGCAGGTAACGGATTTTCAGGACGGCAGCGGCCTCGATGGCTTTACCATCACCCGGCCGCGTCCGGAACCGCAGGTGCCGCAAGCCCCGGCCACACGCACGGAAACGGTGGAAGTGGTCGATCAGACGCGGATCGACGAGTTGGCGGCCGAGCTTGATGGATTGCAGCTGAAGCTGACGGAGGGCGATACGGCCCGCGACGCGCTTCTGGCGGAAATGGAGCAGATGAAGGGCGATGCGGCGCTGAAGGACGAGGCCCTTGCCGAGGCCGAGCGGGAAATGCTGCGGCTGCAATCGCAACTGGAAACCCAGGATCAGCTTTTTGGCGAACAGGATGCCGCCGCCGCACTTGAGGCGCAGCGCCGGGCCGAATACGAGGCTCGCCGGGCCGAAGAGGAAGCACGCCGGCAGGCGCAGATCGCCTCGCCCATGGTGGCCTTCCGGGCCAGCGGCGGTTCTAGGGCGGCGTCGGGCGAAGGCGGCGAGACACGAGATTATGCGGCCGGAGACGATTTCCTGCGGGCAGGGGCGAACAAGGCACGGGTGACGCAGAGCGAAGTCATCGGCAGCCCGTCAAACACCATTATCCAGGGCACGCTGATCGAAGCGACGCTGGAAACAGCAATCAGCAGCCAGTTGCCCGGCAATGTCGCGGCCAATGTCAGCTATGATGTCTGGTCGATGGACATGAGCCAGGTGCTGATTCCGCGCGGCTCCAAACTCTATGGCCGCTATAATTCGCAGATCGAGCGCGGACAGCGGCGGGTGATGATTGCCTGGGACCGGCTGGTCACGTCCGATGGGCAATCCGTGCAGCTCGAAGGCTATGGCACAGACCGCATCGGCCGGGCGGGTATGACCGGCAAGGTCAACAATCACACGCTGGCTCGCTTCGGATCGGCCGCGGCCGTGTCGATCATCGGTGCGCTGCCTGACATTGCCGTCGCCAGCATCGAGGAAAATGGCGGCAGCGAGACCACGCGCGATACGGTGGAGAGTATCGGCCAGGATGCGTCCGACGCCCTCGATAACGTCTTGGCTGAATATCTCGACATTCCGGCAACGATTTCGGTCGACCAGGGCGCGGTGGTCATGGTTCGGGTCAATACCGATCTTGAGATGTTCTGATGGCTGGCTATCTCGATCATTACCTGAAGCGCCTCGATATGATCCTGGGCGACCCTCTGACGATCGAACTGGCGATCAATGGCGATGCCGGTCTCTGGGTTGAAAAGGCCGGATCGGCTCATATGAGCCGCTTCGACGGGATCAGCCTGAACCCATCGGAAGTGACCGATCTGGCCGGGCAGATAGCACGATCTGCCGAGCAGCCGCTGACGGCTTTGTCGCCGATGATTTCCACCACGGTGCCCTATGGCGGTGCGACGCTGCGGGTGCAGGCGATCATTGCGCCGGCGGCATTCGGCGGAACGATCCTGTCGTTCAGGGTTTTCCGGCAACGGTTGGCATCGGAGGAACCGAAGAAATTCGGTTTCCTCAGGCAGCAGGGCATTTCGCTGGAAACCGACAGGCTGGCAAAGATCGAGAAGATTCACAGCCTCGCGGCCGATCTGGGCGTTGGGGGTGATGCCGATGCAGTTCTGAAGGCTTGCGTCGCTATGAAGCTGAACATGATCGTGTCCGGACCGACCTCGGCCGGCAAGACCGAATTGGCCCGCCGGTTGATGTGGATGATCTCTGATGAGGAACGGTTGGTGCTGATCGAGGATTCGGCTGAGGCGCTGCCACATCAGCCAAACCATGTCAGCCTGATCGCATCGCGTGACGACACCTCGCCGCGCTCGGCCGACAAGCTTCTTCAGGCCACGCTTCGTCTGCGACCTGACAGGATCATCCTGGGCGAAGTGCGCGGCGGGGAAGCCGCAACCTTCCTCGGCGCGATCAATACCGGCCATGAGGGCAGTTTCACGACGCTGCACGCGGCCAGCGGCCGCAAGGCCATGGACAAAATGGCGCTCTTGGTGATGAACACCGGCACCCAACTGAACTATGGCGAGATCCTGCGCTATCTGCGTGGATCGATCGATGCTGTCATCCAGACAGGCCGTGAGGGCGAGGCGCGCGGCATCATGGAAGTCTATTTCCCTGCACTGGATGACGACCTGCTCTGAGCTGTTCCCGTTCGGCCACGTGCAGATTTCGCCATGTGTGCCGCAACCAGATTTGAAGGAGTTAGAGATGGACAAGGATATTGAAGACTTGGCTGAGCGGCAGCGGGAGGCATTGGCCGAGGGGCGCGCGGCAGAAAAGGCGGGGCAACCCGTCATTTACATTCATGGACGCCCTTACGCGGACCCTGCCGGCGAATCTTTTGCACCCGGCGAAGGCGCTCTTCGACCGGCAAAACTCGCGACACGGGATGATGGCGATGAGCGCCTGAGGGACATCGAGTCTGGCAATGCGTCGATGATGATGAAGCTGGTTGAGAGCACCGCTGAGAATATGGCCTTCATCCGCGAGAACCTTTCACAACTGGCGGCACGGGATCGCGGGGCCGTCGAGGCCGCCTATGGTCGGATTCTTGCCGAGGCTGCCGCGGACCATCAGCACAGCGCAGCTTCGAGGAAGCGCGAACTGGACATGGATCTATAGGAGGCAGGTCTATGAACCGGACATTGATCGCCCTGCCGCTCAGTATCATCAGCGGTGTTATCATCGGCCTGATGCTTGGGGGCATGTGGGTCCAGCATCAACTCGGCGCCAATGCCGCCTCTGCCGACATGTTTATTCTGGTGAAGCAGTTTCCGGGCTTGTCACGCAGCATGACGCAGCCTTGGTTGGCTGGTTATCAGATCGCCGGTGCGGCGCTGGTTGCGACCGTGCTCTTCACGCTGGCGCTGTCCTTCACCCAGAAACTGACCCAATACGGCAAGGCGCATTTCCAGTCTTCGGCCGAGATCAGGAAGAACGGTCTCCTGCAAAAGATCGGCGGCGGTTTGGTTTTTGCGCGCCTCGGCAGGCATGGTCTTCTTGGCCGCTTCCCGGGCCGGTTCCGGTTCATCGCCTCGAACTGGGACACGTTCCCACATTGCCTGGTCGTGGCGCCGACGCGGGCTGGCAAGGGTGTCGGCTATGTCATTCCGAACACGCTGCTGTTCCCTGGCAGCTGCGTCATCCTCGATGTGAAGGGTGAAATTTTTGAGGCCACATCCCGGCGCCGCCAACGCCAAGGTGACGAAATCTTCTATTTCGCGCCTTTCGACTTCGAGCACCCCTCGCATCGCTACAACCCGCTGGAACGTATCGCCGCCCTGAAGAACACCGATCAGCAGTTCACCGAGCTGAGCAAGCTGTCGACCTATTTCCTGACCACCAGCGAGAAGGGTGGTGCCGCGGATTTCATCGTGGGCGCAAGGGAGCTGTTCGTCGCCGGCGGCATGCTCGCCATCGAACGCGGCAAGCCGACCATTGGGGAAATCACCCGCGTCCTCTTCGGAGGCGCCGACAAGTCCGAGGAATACAAGCTGCGCGCGGCCGAGACCCGTCACCAGCAGACCAAGGATATCTTCACGGATTTCAGCGGCTATGCCGACCGCACGCTGTCCTCCTATGTCTCTGTCCTGAAGGGAGCGGGCCTCGGTCTCTGGGTGAACCCGAAGGTGGATCGCGTCACAAGCGGCAATGACTTCAGCTGGTCGACGCTGCGAATGAAGCCGCAATCCGTCTATATCGTCGTCAACAGTGACGATATCATCACCCTTGCGCCGCTGATGCGCCTTCTGTTCGGTGAATTGATCGCCACCTTGCGGTCATCCCTGCCGAACCCCAAGACCGAGCCATGGCCCGTGCTGATCATCCTCGACGAGTTCGACCAGCTGGGCAAGATGCCCATCGTCGTGCAGTCGCTGAAGCAGCTGGCGGGGCACGGCGGGCGCGTGTCGATCATCACCCAATCCATCCCCGGCCTCGACAATATTTATGGCGAGAATGATCGGCTGTCGGTCGAATCCGGCGCTGGCATGAAGTTCTTCATCAGCCCGAACGAGAAAAAGACCGCTGCCGAGGTTTCCGAGGCCCTGGGCAAGACGACCCGGCTTTCCGTGAGTGACAGCCTGTCCTCTGACAGCCGCGGCTTCCGGCGGCGGTCTGTGTCGCGTCGGAACGAAGAACGACCGCTGATGAGCCCGGATGAGGTCAGGAAACTCCACGCCTCGAAGGTGATCCTGATCCCCGAACGACAGAACCCGATTCTCGCGGATCGCATCGTCTATTACGAGGACCCCTATTTCTCGAAGATCATGGCAGCGCAGACCGGACCGCTGCCCTATCCCGACGAGCGGCATCAGATCAGATCGATGCGTGACGAGATCGACAAGCTGCAAAGCCAGGTGGCGCAGTTCCGGCCCCTGACTTATGCGCCGCCGCCGCCGGGTAACACCGCCAAGGCGCTCATCGCCGAGGTGGAGGCAGCGCAACCCGCCATGACAGATGACGAGGCGCGGGAGGCCCTGCGTCCCTCGGACATGGAAGTTATCAAGAAGGCGTCGGATTTCCGAAAGAAAATGAAGGCGAAGGTTCCTGGCGGGTGACGTTCGGCTCAAAACTGCCAGTCGGTCTTTGATTGGCGCTGCGGTGCAGCTTCCCTAGACCGGACGTTCGTGCCTAGCGCAGCGAGATCGCGCAGGCGAAGTCTGCTTTGCGGACAGTCCAGTCGTTCGGCCTTGCGCTGCCAACTGGCGCTACCCGCGCTCAGCCGACATTGGCCGAAACCAGATGATGCTCAGCGAGCGACGGTTCCTGCCAATGGTTGAACGGCGGCTTCTGGTGCGGTGCCAAAAACGGTCGTTTTTGTCATCGAGGGGCTCTGTTGGGCTCTGATGCTGTATCCGCCCTCCCGGCGGCATCGACATGCCAAGGTGGGCGATCAAGATACACCTCAATACACTACCCAAAATCCGAGATTCAAGCTATAGTTACTTAGATAGGTGCTTTGGCATCTGAAAATTTTGGAAAAACAATTTACTGCAGACTGTAGAAAGTTCTCTGGGAGGGTGCCTTGAGTAAGATAAACAGAAAGTTCTTTTTCGATACAGTGCGTCTGACACTCTTTGATGGGTCACTTCGGAAGGCTCAAGTGCAGGGGCTTACTGGCCTACTCGACTATTGGGAACAGCATCACGCTGCAAAGGACGACAGATGGCTAGCGTATGTCCTAGCCACTGCGCACCACGAAGTTGACCGGAAGATGCAGCCAATTAAAGAGTACGGTAGCGACAGCTACTTTTTCAGAATGTACGACATCGACGGTGATCGGCCCAAAGTAGCAAAACGCCTAGGCAACTTGGCTAAGGGAGATGGAGTGAAGTTTCACGGACGAGGGTTTGTGCAGATCACCGGACGCTACAACTATGCGGATTGGGAAAACCGGCTAGGAACTGACCTTACAAGTAGCCGCGCCAAGGCTGATAAGGTGATGAATCACAGCAGAGCGACAGAAATTATCTTTGAGGGTATGATCTTAGGGACTTTCACAGGAAAGAAACTTTCCGACTATTTTGTTAATGTGAAACAAGACTGGGAGGGTGCCAGGAAGGTTGTTAACGGGACCGATAAGCAGGCTCTAATCGCATCATATGCGAAACGCTATTATGCAGCGATCTCTTACACTACTGCTTAACGACAACAGGGGCTCTTAGTCGGCCTTGAGTTCTTGCAGCCTTTGTTCCAATGCCGCCAGTTCAGAGTCAAGATCACGGTTGGCGAGCCTTCTTATGAAAGAGATTCGATCCACAATATCGTTCATGCCAGGGATTTCATAATGGTATCCGCCGCCGTCGAGTACCTCCTGAAGAGCGACACGTGCTTCTGCTCTTGCATCGGGACCGTACATCCCGCGATTGATCAGGAAGCCAGCGTATGTGCCAATGAATTGATCAATTGTCCTTGACGCTTCAGCCTCTAAATCCAGCGCTTTCAGCGCGCTAGTTTCCTCAATAAATGCCTCAAGAGTGGCTATCTCGTCCGCTTTCTTTTCCTCTTCGGTGCGAGTGTCAGGAGGGTTCTTGAGTGTCGAAAGAATTCCGTCGCATCCCTTCGCATAGACATTTTCTAGATTGGATGTGTCTGGTACGTTAATCACTGGGCCCAAGGCGTGAAGAACCCCTCCATCCGCGCCGCCCTCTGTGATCCCAATCCCTACAACTGTTTCGATGCGACGGCGAATGTCATAGTGGGAACCGAGAATATTGGTGACTTGATTGCAAACACTTTCTTTCTCATCCCCTGGCAACATGCTGCCATTTGCAAGACCACTAGAAATCTCAGAATAGAACCGCTCTATCCGGTCGATGTGTTTGTTCCAGCTGTAGTTAAATCGGTTCCAATGGTCACTATCGCGCGTCCTGCGAATGGCGTTTGGAATGGTGTTCAAAGCATAGTTGACAGACGAGCTATACTCACTTCCTTCGTTGGAGCTTAAGGCCGTTCTGAATGCATTGTCAAAACTCTCCCGGCGGTTCCTGTCATCGATGGTCTTCATGATGATTTGAAAGGAAAAAATCAGAACAACAACGGCCAAAATCGATAGGATCACCAGTCTTATCTTTTTGGGGATAGAATAAAAAATGCTCGTGATGATGTTTGACTCTTTTGCTGTGATAGAGCCTACGCTAACGGTTGGAGATTGACCCTTCTCCGCAGGGGTTTCATCCCTTCTGTCAGTCGAGCCTTCGAACCGGAATCCACCTTCTCTTGACTCCCATTTCTCACCGCGAATGACAGGGCCGTCGAGATTCATATTCTCAAAAACGATGTCGTCTCTTACAGCCAGTTCCCTGATGTCAACTAGGGCTGCTCTACTGAGACCGGAGTTTTCGGCCAGAGCCTCCCGAACCAGTTCTTCAGCCAGAGATTTGATCTCTTCAGAGTTGTCGATGCCGCTTTGAGACACGTGCTCCTCGACCGCCTCCCGTGCGGATGCATCGTTAGGCGAGTTTTCGATCTCCTCGAAGCGAAAGTCGTCAGCTACATCTTTGATCAATGACTTCAGTTTAGCATATAGAACGCTGATCGCATCATTTGCTACGTCCGTGAGCGCGGCAGTGGCACCCGCAATTATGGCCGTTGTTACAACTGACATTTGTTCCCCCAACAGCTTTACTGATTAGAAAAATCAATTTCGGCTATGCAATCGTCATCTCTGGCTGCGATGTACGTTTGAAGAAGAATATCTAGGTATGCAGAGTAGGAGAATACCCTAGCAGCACCATCATCAATTTTCCCATCGAAACGGGATTTTGCGACTTCAAATAAGAGATCAAAGTCTGCTGATCGAACCGTTTGAAGAGCAACAAAGTGGTCATCACAACGTCGGCTGACGTCAGTTGTCACGAACGCACCTTTGAAGTTCGTCAGGAAATTTTCAATACCTGTCGTGTCCACGGTTTCGGCGTTTGCCACGCTTGAAGTAATTTCTGCCATTGTAGCTGCACTAAGAAACCGAACCATCACAATCCTCCAAAAACTACTTCTACAAGCTTTTTGACGTTCATATCGCTCAAAAGATGTATAGCACGAGAAGGGCGTGAAATCATCGTAAACCGGTGTAGTAGAGAGGTGGCTCGGTTTGCTTTATCTGGGCAAGTGGTCAAAAGGTGAACAAAAAAAGGTCGTTTCCGGCGCGTCACGACGGGTTCAAGTGATTTCATAGGCCTGGATCGGACAGAAACCTCAGCCAAAACCACGGAGGTTCTGGCGCGGTTTTGTCCGTCATAAGAGCGATGGCGGCCATTCGTCGAACAGGGCGTTCGGGCGGCTCGAGGCAACCTGACAGAATCGGTCGGATGACCGCAAGGTCGGCATTCCCGCCGCTGGTGCAGCCCGCAGCAGTAGGCAAAAACGGGCTCTGAGCCGACACGCGGCGCTGCGGCGACGCCCAGGATACCCGTCGCAGGCTTGCCATCAGCAAGGGCGGCCCTTTGCAGACGTTGGCGCGACGATCTGATGCTACGTCGCGGCTTCACCACTTCGGACATTCGGCGTGCCTGCAGCAATCTTCCTGTCCGAGCTTGAAGCAGGCTTCGCGCGGATTGCGGGTTGGCGTCGCGCAGAGTAAAAAATTCCGAGCAACACCGGAAGGTATTTATGGACCAGTCCGATCAGGAACTCGAGCGTCTCAGCGCGCTGTTGCATGGGCTGCCCATCGAGAACATGCCCATGACGCTCAGTGAACTTGATGGCTACGTAGTCGGTGTTCTTGCCTGCCCGGATATGATCCCGCCCTCGGAATGGATGTCCCATGTCTGGGGAGAGACAGGTGAGGCAAATTTTCCCGATCAGAAAACCGCCGAAGCCACGGTCGGTGCCGTCATGGCTCACTACAACTCGGTTGCGGAGGCGATGACCCGCTCACCTTCGATCGAACCCATCTACGAGGTTGACCCCAACAGTGATGAGGTGATGTGGGAGCCTTGGATCGATGGCTTCACTCGCGCTATGGGGCTAAGACCGGATGCTTGGGATCGACTGCTCGCTCAGGCCGACGAAGAGACGCGGACGACGATGATCTTCTTGATGGCGCTTCAGGAAATATACACTGGCCACAGCAAGTTCACGGATGAGGAGATCGACGAAATCGACCTTGAAGCACCCAATCTGATCCCGAACTGCGTTGCGACGATACTCTATCAGTCTCGTCCCGAGCTTTCCCGCATGGAGCCCGCAAATCGTTCCGAGATGCCGTTCAACGCCGGTCCCCGGCCCGGGCGGAACGACCCATGCTCCTGTGGGGCGGGCCGCAAATACAAGCAATGTTGCGGTCGGAACTGACCGATCGCCCAAGTCTCTCACGGCCCTTACCGGACGGTCGAGTCTCGACAGTGCTGCGTGGCGGCATTCCCCGAACCGGCCATTGGACATGGCGCGCAGCAATTCGAGTTGCGGAGCGCTGGCAGACTGTGAAAAATCCGGTGAAATATTAAAGGCCTAGGTTTGGAAATGATGAATATAGCGCTGCTCGATGCGAAAAGAACGCGATCTGTACTGAAGCGTCTGATCAAAGACTATGACGATATTCAGATCGCGGTAGCGTGGGGCTATAATGGGAAGCTCGCCGATCTCCTGATGGAGAACAGCGGAAAATTCCGTTCGGTCACGTTTGGCCTCAACGGTTTCGCGACCTCACCCGATCTGGTGGAGCGCTTGATCGGCACCAAGAATGCCTTCATTGCCAAGGCGGACAACGGCATCTTCCATCCCAAGCTCTATCTGTTTCAGGCCGGCGGCAAGGCGGAGGCAATTGTCGGAAGCGCCAATTTCACGCAAGGTGGTCTTGATCGCAACCATGAGGCTTGCGTCCACATTGAGGGGCCGGCCGACGGCGACATGTTCAAGCAGATCCAACGCGAGCTGTCAGGTTATGACGTGCTCAAGCAGCGCGTCACTCAGACGTTGGCGGACAGTTACCGTCGGCAATACGACGCGGTGCGAAGGCAGCGTGGCCAGCGCGACCCTATCCTCCCTAACGAGAAGAGTGGGGGGAAGGGCCTGACCTCGCCGCTGGCGATGATGAGCTGGAAAGATTTCGCAGCCATGGCGAAGATCGACCCGCATCATAACTTCAAGCGTCGGATGAAATTGCTTCGAGAAATTCAGCGCCTTTTTGCGAGCGTTGAGCGGTTCTCTGATCTCACGGCGACGGAGAGAAAGGGGATCGCGGGCACCCTCGGTAAGTCCGAGAGGATCGCCGCAGGTCTCGACATCCATGACTGGGGGTGGTTCGGATCGATGGGCGGCAATGGCGATTTTGCGGGCCTTATCTCAAGGCAGGACCGCCAGCTCAGCGACGCGGTAGACTGCATCCCCCGCAAGGACCCGGTCACTCGCGAAAATTTCGAGGAATATTGTCGGCGTTTCCGCAAGGCATTTATGGATGCCGACGCCCATCATGTTGGAGAGTTTCCGACGGCGACGAGGCTTCTTGCCATGAAGCGCCCCGACACATTTGTCTGCGCGAACGGGAAGAATAAGGGCAACTTGGCCAAGGCACTGAACTTTGCCCCTACGACGCTTTCGCTGGCGAATTATTGGGATCGGATCATCGTGCCGATCCAGTCGTCGCCTTGGTACAACGTGCCTCATCCCAGCGGCGGCGATGGCGAGTTGTGGGACTATCGCGTAGCCATGCTCGACACCCTCTACTATGATGAGGCCGCCTGACTTGGTCTTCGATGAGATGGACCGGCATCGCGCCGCGCCCTTATCTAAGCAACCCTCCAGCCGCCGCGATGCCGGCACGTCGCTGTACCGGCCCAGTGCGGACCTCGGTACTTTACGCAGTCACTGCAGCGGAGCTTCCCCAGACCGGTCCTTCGAGGTAGCGTGGGCTCTGATGTTATGATCGCCCCCAGCCGACGGCAAAAATGCAGGGCGGCAGGTCGCCGAAGAAGGTCAGCATCTGGTTCCGCCTCAGCTTCTTGCGCAACAGCGCTCGACCCGATCCGTCATCCCGATGATCTCGAAACACATTCTTCACCAGGTCGAGCCCAACCGTGGTAATCTCAAACATGACCGTCCTCCTTTGTGGATCATCGCAGACCAAGCTTGGCACATCGATGCCGTGGGGGGGGCGATCACATCAGCAGAGCCGTGCAGCGACACCATCGGCGGCGCCGCTGCGCGGGCTTTCAAGTGCCTGTGCCCTCCACGAGAAGGCCGAGCGCCGACTTCCGTATGATGCGTTGCTCGGGTGACCAGAGAGACAGAAGCGCGGTTGCGACAAGGTCCGGTGCCAGTGTGACGAGATCTTTTCCGAACTCCCCTTGCAGGATCTCGTCGAGTGCCTCGTAGTCCTCCTCCTGCGCGTCTTCGATCGCGGCAATGACATCTGCCAGGTCGTCCGACGAAATGTCGCTCCGCGGGTCGATAGAGCTTTCCGGGGTGGATTCCGGTAGGGGGCAGGATCGTATCACAAGGCCCTGACACCCCCTTCTTTCCTCCATTTTGAACTCTGTGCCGCCTTTGTGGTGGCGATGATCGCGGTGCGTCCGTTTGGGAGCCGTGACGGTGGCAAGAAATAGGGCTGATTACTTCACAAGCTGGCCCCGGTTTGCCGCCGCCACCGGTATTCGCCAGTGAGCAGGATGTGTGCCCAGCCGAGCGGCGAGATATGCGCCAGTAAATTGGGCGCACAATTCAACCCGGCCCGCTGACGCGCGGCGACGGCCTGACCGAGATGCTTGGTGTTCCAGTAGATGATGATGGCAGCGAGCAGGTTGAGGCCGGCCATGCGGTAGTGCTGCCCCTCGGCGGTGCGATCACGGATTTCGCCCTGTCGCCCGATGCGCAGGGCGTTTTTCAGGGCGTGATGGGCCTCGCCCTTGTTCAAGCCGATCTGGGCCCGGCGCTGCATGTCGGCGTCGAGTAGCCACTCGATGATGAAGAGGGTGCGTTCGATGCGGCCGATTTCGCGGAGCGCCACGGCCAGCTCGTGCTGGCGCGGATAGGCGGCGAACTTTTTGAGCAACTGACTGGGCGGCAGGACGCCCGTCGCCATGGTGGCCACGGCACGCAGGACGCCAGGCCAGTTCTGGACGATGACGCCTTCGCGGATCTTGCTGCCGATCAAGCCGCGCAACTCGTTCGGCGCGGTGGCGGGATCGAAGAGATAGAGCCGCGTTGACGGCAGATCCCGGATGCGCGGAATGAACCGGTAGGACAGCAGCGCGGTCACGGCAAAGACCTGGTCTGTAAAGCCACCGGTGTCGGCATACTGCTCCGAGATCTTTTGTCCGGCCTCGTTCATCAGCAGCCCGTCCAGAATGTAGGGCGCCTCGCTCACGGTGGCCGGAATGTTCTGGGTGGCAAAGGGGCCGAACTGGTCGGAGACATGGGTATAGGCCTTGAGGCCTGGCTCGGAGCCGTATTTCGCGTTGATGAGGTTCATGGCTTCGCCCTGCCGGGCGGCGGGGAAGAATTGCCCGTCACTGGACGCGGTGACGCCCCCGCCCCAGAATTGGGCCATGGGCAGCCGGGCCTGTGCCTCAATTACCAAGGCGAGGGCCTGGTTGATGGCATCGCTCTCCATATGCCATCGCGACAAGCGGGAGAGTTGGAAGTAGTCATGTGTGCTGGTCGCTTCGGCCATCTTGCTGAGCCCAAGATTCAAACCTTCAGCCAACAGCACGGTCAGCATCCCGATCTGGTCTTTGCAGGGCGCGCCGGTCTGCAGATGTGTGAAGGCTTCCGTGAAGCCAATATCTGCATCGACCTCCTGCAGCAGTTCGGTGATCCGTATGGTCGGCAACCGGTCGTAGAGATCGAGCACCAGCTCGTCCGCCTCTTGCGGCACCGCCGCACTCAGGCGGTCAGTTTTCAAGACGCCATTCTCGATCGACCCGCCCGGGATCGCCCCTGCGCGAGCCGCCTTGGCCAGTCGCGCCAGCCCGTCGGTCATGCGCGCCTTGCGATCGGCAAGCCAGGTTTCCGGGTCGAGCGGCACCGTCAGCCTTGGCGCGCCCTCTACCGCCTCCGCAGGAACCAGGGCCTGCTTCAGATCAGCGTAGCGCCGGGAATGGAGGAGCCAGATGTCACCCGACCGGAACGCCTCCCGCAAATGAAACAGCACCGCAACCTCCCAGAGCCGATGGCCGTCACCGGCGGCAGCGTTCAGATGGCGGTGCCATTTCGAGCCGCGCCGCAGAAAGCCAACTGGGCGGGTTTCGGGCTTTTCATCGTCTGCGATCAGCGCGGTCGCCTGCAGCAAGGGAGCTGCGATACCCGCCGCCTCGATATCGAGAACGCGCAGCATGCGCGGGGCATAGCGCCGGAACCGAAGATAACCTTGGCCAACATGGGTCAATGGGTCTGCGGCCATCGTGTGCGTCAACTCGGCGGCGGTGGCGACCAGCCCTTCGAGCCGACCCCACCCGCAAGCCAGCTCTGTCGCCTGATCCAAGGAAGACCCATCGCTTCTGGCGTCCAGCAGGGCCGACCCGAGAGATTTGAAGGCGCGCAGGGTGTCCTGCACCGCCGCCTTTGCGTCGGCGATTTTGGCGTCGCACAGCCTCTTCGCGCCCTGCCAGGTCTTGCCGACGATCCGGTCATGGGTCTCGACCACCGCGTCGGAAATCGCGGCACACCACTCGACGGCGCAAACCGCGAGAATGGCCAGGCGGCGGTCGCTGCTGATGTCACGCAGACCATCGGCAAAGTAGCGTTCGCCCTGACGCCGCAGGCCGGTCACCCGATGGGGTGGAATGCCCGCGAGGATATCTAGCGAGATGTTCAGATCCCGCAGAACCTCCAGCCGATCGAGGAGGCGGCCAACATCGGCCGAGTTCTGACCAACCTCGAATTGGCGCAGCCAGACGAACCGGCTGACCGTGCCATCGACCATCTCCGTGAGCAGGGTGTCCAGGCGGGCCTTTCTATCCTCATCCAGCCGGTTCACGATGGCGCTTTCGATCCGGCGTTCCGCCGCCACGAGTGCATCCGCGCAGAGGCGCTCGATCACGGACACACCCGGCAAGATCGTCTGGGTCCGGCGACACTCTTCGACAAACCGGCGGGCCAGATCATGGTTGGAGGTTGCCACCTCCGCCTCGCCTGCCAGCCAGGCCTTCAGTTCCCGCGCGCGATGCCCGGAGAACATCTTGAAGCCATAGAGCTGGCGCAAGTCGACCAAATGCCTGCGCCGCGTTACGTCGGTCTCGGCGTATCGGCAAAGCTCATCCATCTCTTCGCCAAGCTGTGCTGCGATGAAGCTGCTGATGGCCTCTGGAATGACCTCACCCGACGCCAACAGTCGGCCAGGATATCGGAAAGCACAAAGCTGAAGGGCGAAGCCGAGGCGATTGCGTGCATGGCGACGGGTTCGAATGAATTCGAGGTCATCGTCCGCCAGTGTGTAGTGGTAGAGGATGGTGGCTTCGTCTGTCGGCAGATCGAACAGCGCCGCGCGCTGGCGCGCGGTCAGGATAGAGCGTCTTGGCATACGAGTTTGTCCTTGTTAGTCATTAGTCTGTTCAGGACAATTCCCGCACCAGCAAAACCAACGACTTGCAAGGCCCGATTCAAAGGGGGTTCAAATGGGACAGCGCGCCGCTATCTATGCCCGGGTTTCCACGTCCGACCAGTCCTGCGAGCGGCAGGTCACGGAGCTCACCGCGTTCGCCGAGCGCGGCGGGTATGACGTGGTGGGAGTGTTCAAGGAAAAAGCCTCTGGCGCGTCCGACAATCGCGTTGCGCGCAACCGGGTACTCGACCTGGCGCAGGCACGACAAATCGACGCCATCCTGGTCAGCGAACTTTCTCGGTGGGGGCGGTCCACTCAGGACCTGCTGGATACCCTGAACAGGCTCGCCGGCTGGAAAGTCTCCGTTGTAGCCATGAGCGGCATGACCTTCGAAGTAGAGACGCCACATGGTCGAATGATGGCCACCATGCTGGCCGGGATTGCTCAGTTTGAACGCGATCTGCTCAGCGAAAGGGTGAAATCCGGGCTCGCCGCCGCAAGGGCGCGAGGAAAGAAGCTCGGTCGCCAGCCAGGACAACGCCCAAAATCCGACAAGCTCGCGCCAAAGGTCATTCAAGCCGTGGAAGACGGTCGATCATACCGATGGATCGCCCGCGACCTTGGGATCAGCAAAAATACTGTGCTCGATATTATGAAGCGGCAGCGACAGAGTTCCTTGTGATACGATCCTGCCCCCTACCGGAATCCACCCCTTTCCCAGCGCGCGAATAAGCCATCGCGGTCGTCGGATTGCCGAATTGCATCGATCAACTCCACAGTCCGCGAGGGGATGCCGCCCGTCGCGGCGAGAATGCGCCGTCGGTCTTCAGGTGTGTCGAGCGGGGTCTCCTCAATGGCATGAAGATGCACCCGGACCATCTCGGACGCCCAGGGGCGCAGGAAAACGGCCTGATCGCGGCGTCGCCAGGCAAGTCCTCTCATTTCCGGGTCGCGGGCGTCGAGTAAGATCACCGGCCGCAAGTGGCCGTCGAGAACCGGGCTCTGTCCCTTCTCGAGCCAGGAAAGGACGCTCCGAGCCTCTTCAGCGGAGGCGGGCGTATGGAAAACCACGCGCAGGCCGTTTGCAGGCTTCGACTTCGAGATGGCCGCTGTGAAAGCCTTGGTATCGTCGGTCGCGACGAACTCGATCCGGCGGTCCTTACGGTCGATGGGGAGCTGACCTTCCTCGTGGATCCGCTTCAGCGCCGGCGCGATCCTGTCCAGGCCCAAGATGGGAAGACCGCAGACGATACGCGAGCTTGTATCCGCATCGTCGAAGAGGGTCCCGATCTGCAGATCGGTCAATGGCGAGTAAGCCGGTGTCTTGCTCTTCGGGCCTTGGCCAGGAGCCTGGCAGGGGCGGCGATAGGTGCTTCGGTCATAGGAGACGGCTGGGTCCTTCTTGCTCAGGTCCTCGAGGGCGCGCACGATGTCATCGTAGGAGCCGAGCATGGCTGCGACCTGCCGCGAGCGCAGGCAGTAGCGCGCCCGCTCCGAGCCCGGCGCCGGGATCTTGCCGATCACGCCCAGTTCGAAGAGCTCGTCCAGCAGGACATCGAATGCGGCCTGTGTCGGCTGCTCGGCGCTCTTCGGCCAGAATGGACTGGCGTGATCGAGGAGTTCCTCCGGCGTGAAGCCGATCATGCGTGCCTTGAGCTCGTTGCCTTCCAGGTTCAAAAGCGCGAGCGTGTAGGCCACCAGGGCGTAGCGCGGATCGAGGTCCAGGGTGAGGTGGAACTTCTCCCGGACGCGCGCTTCGATCTGCTGGAAGTTGCGATGGCTGAACAGATCGTCGGTCGGGATAGCCCAGAGAGGCCCGTCCTCCGCAAGGCGGTATCCCTTCCCGCTGCCGGCACCATGCAGCGTGGACAGCAGGCCCTTGGCATATTCCTGGACGAGGGAGGGGAAGTAGTTCGCCCAAGCGAGGATATCCTCGACGGCCTGCAGGCTTTCGAAGCGGAACCCGGCCGACCGCATCGGCTCCACCACGAGGTCATAGGCGGCGCGCTTGTCGTCCTGGGTCCGGTTCAGCGGACCGATGCAGATGGGCTGCCCGAGATGCGCAAGTGGCGAGTTGGGCTGACGGTGCATCCGCTTGACGTTATGGAGGCCGGCGAAGACGACCTTGAAGCGGCGCCCGGTGTCTTCCATGAGTTCCTTCAATCGGCCGAGCTCGGGGTAATCGGCTTTCGTTTCCGAGGCCATGAAGTAATCCGTCTCGTCGAAAAGGCAGATGATACGCCCTTCGGGATTCTTGACGAGCCAGCCGCGGATATCCCTGCAGATATCATCCGCCGTCCTGCTCTCCTTCCGGACGACGCCGTAATCGGACAACATGCCGTTGAGATGGCTCCAGATGGCGGAGGTCTTCTCGGAGTTGCCCAATGATTTGACGTCCCGGCGGACGATGATGCGGTTGTCTTCCAGGGAGTGATGGGTCCTGGCAATGTGGCTGAGCAGGGCGGACTTGCCCAGCTGGCGGCCGCCGTAGACAAGGCAGCCGTCGGCCGTCCTCGACAGGATGTCACGCATCTCCGTTTCACGCCCGAAGAACATCTCCGGGGGGATCTGGCCGGGATCGGTCGTGTAGGGCTCGACCCGGCCATAGGGCAGGCCGCATTCGAAGATAGTGCGGGCCCTGGTCTCGCGCCGCGTGGCGGCGAAAGCGATGAGCGCCTCGTCGATGAGAAGGGCCGGGATGGCCTGTCCGCGCAGGCGCTCAGCGAACTCGTGGCGCCGCGCCATGTCAATGATGCCAGCCACGAGGATGATGGTCGGGGCCTCGGGATCGAGGGCCTTCTGAATGGCCTCGGGAAGCGTGTCCGGGCTGATCAGCAGCAGCCGGTAGGATGTGGCATTCGATCCGAAACTGGGCGGCAGGAACCAGCCGTCGGAAACGACCTTGCCGTTGAGGCGCATGGTCCAGGCCTTGGGGCGCCCGAGCGAGGTGACGTTCGAAACGCGTGCGTCCTCGAAGCCGAGGTCCTCGAAGAGGGCCTTGAGTTTGGTAGAGGGTGCATTGCTGCTCTTGGCGGATTTGCAGACCTCGTGGAAGAGCTCCAGCAATGCGGCGGCCGGTGCACGGCGGTCTTCTTCGGTCTTGAGTGGGCCTTCGCGGGTGAAAGCAAACTTGTAGCCTTCGGTCGTTCGCGGCCAATCCGGGCCGGAGGCTGCCGTCACAAAATCCGGGGTGAACGCCGCGACGAGACCGTCGATTTCGGCTTCCATGGTGGCCGCCGACCGGCCGTCGCGAAGCTGGGCAATACGATCCTCGGCGGCCTCGAGCGGGATATCATCGATTTCATCGAGGAGATTGTCGGCATCATCGGCGTTGGCCTCGGTGCGATACTCCTGGATGCGTTCAACCTGGTCGTCCCGGATAGCCTGTTCGATCTTCTCGGAAATCCTGTCGATTTCCTCCACGCCTTCGGGAATCTCGGGGAGGTCGGCGATTTTGTCGCCACTTTCGAGGCCCAGAAGATCGTCACGCGCGGTTTCACACCAGTCGAGGCGGCGCGCCAGTTCCTGTTGATGCGCGTAGTCGACCTTTGCGAGCGTCTTGAGGCGCCGGTCGCGCGTTTCGATCTGCGCCAGCCAATGATGTGCAAACTCCCTGGCCCTGGACTTCAATTCCGTCGTGTCGCCGATGTCGTAGCGTGAGTTGAGCCGCTGTGCGGTCTCGAACGCACCGGAGGCGAGCGCCGCGGCGAAGGCGGCCTCGGGCTCCTGGACCTGGCTGTCCTCGAGGATATGGCGCCAAGTGTCGAGGCGCGTCTTGGGATCCTCGAGCCTGCTGTGCAGCTGCGCGGGCAGGAGGTCGTGTTCAGCTCCGAGGGCGTCCTGCAGCGTCGTGAATTTTCCCGTGTCGCGGCCGGACAGGGCCTCGAGGGCCAGGTCGACCTGGTCCCGGAGCCAACCGGCAGCAGCGGCATCGAGATCGTCCGCACCTGAAATCCCGTCGAGCATGTCGCGGGCGCTGCCGAGGCGTGTCCTCAGGTTGCCGATGGTCTTGCGCAGTTTCTCGTTGTTGCGCTGATCGTTGCTGCCTTCCTGTTCATCGGCACTGATCCAGGCGCCGAGAAGGGCGCGTGCCTCGTCGAACTGCTTGTCGAGGTATTCGAGACCTTTCGGGTGGATGCCGGCGGTCGGCTTTCCGACATCCGCGGCGTATTCGATCGACCGGTCCTGGATCATGCTCGTGTCGCCGAGTTCATCGATGGCGCGCTGCGCCCGGCTTGCAGCATGCTTGCTGCCCGCCTGGATATCGCGGATCGCATGCCCGATCAGCCCGGCGTCGGAGACGACATGATGCATGAACTGGTTGGCAAAGGGCCAACGCGATTTCTTTCCGGCTGTGATGTCCCGCCAGGCAAGGAGCCTTTCAAGGATCCGTTTCTTCTGCGGAACGAGGCGGGTGCCGGAAATCTCCGCCAGCTTGTCCGGGCTTGGCGGGAAATCGTAGTCGAGTTGGGAGACGGCTTCTGCCACGCGCATGAGGTGGGCGCCGAGCGGCCCCCGGGCCAGATCGACGAGAGAGGCTCTGAGCGTCTGGTTGCTCACGACGATGGCGGGCCTGAGCAGCGCGCCGAGGGTCAGGACAGCCGAGATGTCGTTGTGTGGCTGCAGCGCGCGGGTGGCCATGTTGAGGAAGCTGTGCGCTTCCTGTCCATAGTTCCGGTGCGGAAAGCGCGACGCGGCGGCAACCTTCAGGGCGGTATGGCTGATGAGCCAGCGGCTGCCGTTCGTCTCGAGTGCTGCGGCGGCATTGGCGGCGATCCCGAGAAGGTCCTTCGCAATCAGATCCTTTAGGCAGGCGGGATCGATCGCAGGCGCCGTGGGTTCGCGGTCTGCATCCGCCGCATCCGGTGTGCTGGCACTCTTTGGCTCGACCTCGGCCGCGTCGGTTTGCGTCTCCTCGGTGGCGGGCTTTGCGTCGGCCATGGGCTCAGGATCGTCTTCGGCCAGCGTGTCATCACCGGGCTCGGCGATTTCGCGATCCTCGACATCCTCGCTCGGGCTTTCCGCTTCCAACGAAGCGAGGTCCGCAGGGAGTGTCTCTGCCTTCGTGTCCATGTCAGGCTTTGGCTCGCCCGCGAGATTGTCGCTTTCCGCGGGCTCTTCGGCGGGAGAGGTTGCGATCTCCTCGTCGGCGCCAGGCAACGGCGACGTCTCGTCAACGGATGCCGTGGCTGCATCGGCCGCGGTCTCCTCGGCTTCCCTGACCGGGCCTTCTGGCGTTTCGGCGGAAGGCCGGGAGGCCTTGCGCACGCCACCCTGGACGATTGCCAATTCCTCGTCTTTGCTCTCAGGGTAGGGGAAAGAGGCGATTTCCGTCTCGAAGCTCTCGATCTCTCCAAGCAGGGCAAGCTCCATCAGGGCCTGCATCTGCTTTTTCAGCTGCTCACCGGCCTCGAGGCCTTCGGATATGATTTCTGCCTCTTCGGCCAGGGCGCGCAAGGCGCCGTAATGCTTGTTCGCCGTCGCTTCTGCGATCTGCGCTTCAACGAGGCCCTGCCTTTCACGCATCTCCAGAGCTTCCTCCTGGTAATGCCTGAGCTTGAAGGCGAGGCCGCGCAGCCTGGGGTCGTCCAAGCAGGCGAAGGCCGCGTCATCGATCGTCTCGGAAGATACTTCCAGGCCGAGCGTGTCCAGTGCTTCGGTGAAGCAACGAGGATCGGCAGCGGGGGGAATATCCATGAGGTCCGCGGTCTTTTGCGTGATGCGACCGATCATGCGGAGAAAGCCGGCGGACGGTGCCACCTCGTAAGCCGCCAGGATTGTTTTCAGCAGTATGGAAAGCCGAGATGGGTCAAGTTGGTTGGAGGCCCCCTTTTCGAGGAGGTAATCCAGCGACTTCATAATGACGATCTCGACGTTTGCCCAGTCGGCCCGATCACGGATGGCGAAAAGTTCATCCGCAAGATCCTTTTCGGACCCCTTGCCGAAGAACAAAATCTCGACAAAGTTGATGTATTCCTCGTGGGGTGGATTACTAAGGCAGTGGACGGAGTATTCGAAGAAGGCTCCAACCCATAGATCAGTTGCAACGGGCCCCGGTTCGACGAACTCTCCGAGGCGATCCATGAGGCTCTGGTTGGTTCTCAGTCTCAACTTGTCGGTCGGAAACTTGGCGACGAAACGCGAGAGCTTTTCCGCATCCAATTTCAGTTGGGCGTGCCCAGGTTTCGATTGAAGCCTGTTCTTGGCGACGCTCATCTCCAAGGCAGGAAAGGTCGCTGGGTCTTTCTCGGCGCGCTGCATGAGTTCGGTGTAGACTGCGAGAGGGTTCTTCGGGTCCGCATCGAGATTGGCATGGGAGACGATGAACTTCATGTCCCGTGCAGAGAAATGCCCTGCCTTGGCGAGGAAGGATGGGGCATCCGGTACCAGTTCGAGAATAGGAAAGCTTGGCATATCATTCGGGAGCCCCTCCTCGGGGTCGTATGAGGCAAAGATCGCGCGGAGGCGATCCTCGGCAAAGCAACTCGTGCCCAAGGTGAGAAGAGACGGATCAGAGGGCATTTCCTTGGGCATGTGTCTAATTTTCCTCCTCGTTAAAGCGGGCTTGCGGGCGTGATCTTGAGCCCGGCGTCGATCAGGATGGTCTCGATCCAGGCCAGGGCTGGATGGCGCTCGAAGTCCAGCCAATAAGCCTGGTTGGAATAATCGTTCAGGCAGCGCGTGCAACTCTTGCGGCAGTCCGGGTTGGCACAATCGAGGATCTTGCGCGCGGCGAAGAGCAGGTCCCGGACCATGAAGCCGTCTTCCCGGGTCAGCCGCGTGGCATAGCCCGCACCTCCAGAGACCGCATCGTAGAGCACGATGACGAGACGGCCGTCGAGGCGTTGAATCAGAGCCTTTATGTCCCTCGGGTCTGTCTCGAGCAGGTCGGCGGCACCGAGGCGCAAGGCTTCCTGAAGGGTTCGCCCGAGGGAGCGGTGACTGGAGAGATCCATGCCCTGTGGGCTGCGTGGCGTGCTGTCAAACATGAGTGAACGGACATCCGTCTCGAATATATGCGCAAGATCTACAGGATAGATCTTCGCATCGGGATTGGCTCGGCAGACTTGTCCGGTGCGCGGGTTGGTGTGCTCGCCGAGCTTCTGCACTGTCTGCCACATGCGATCGGGCGGACCGCCGCCCCGCACTGGCACTGCGTGTTCGCAGGATCCGCACCAGGCAAAGCCGCCCTTGTGGCGCCCGCGGTTGACCGTGAAGATGCGGCCGAGTTCGTGTTCGGGACGGTTGGATCCCGGCGCGTGGAAGGTCAGCAGGCCGGGGATATCCGTTGCGGCGTAGGCCGCGCGCGGGGCCTCAGTCAATAGCAGAGCTTCGTCGGAGACTACGGGCCGAATACGGCTGGCGCCCGGGTCGCGCCCGTCGCTGTCTGTAATCGAGGTCAGGAACCCGTTCGGGCGGATGAAGTTGCGCGTTCCGGCGTGTTCGGCGAAGCGCGTGCCGCATTGTTGACACTCAGGTGCGGGATCGACGCCGAAATTGGTAATCTGGGGTGACTTGCAGGCCTCGCAGATTCGGTAGCGGGCGCGTTCCACGAAGGCGTCGTCTCCAGTGAACCGGGAGCGTTTCGAGATGCCGACACTGGTCCAGACGCGGCCGCCGGCGACGACTTCGGAGCCAGGCGCGTATTCGGCGATGCCGATCTGTCCGTCGCGGTCAAGCTCGAGAAGAGCGCTGTCCGCGGTCTGGCCAGCGGCGTTGAGCACTTCGAGGCTCACCGAATGCACCGGGAAGCTGTAAGTCGGGATGACCGCGCGGCGCGAGAGCTGGTCGACCAGGAACTGGTTCATGTAGAGTTCCTGCTGCGTCCTGAGGGCGCGCGTCGCGCGGTCGATCTTCAGGATGGCCTTGCTGTCGGTCTTGTCGGTCTCGAGCCGCTTCTCCTCGAGGTCGTCGATGGCCGATTGCATCACGCCCCAGCGGCCCCAGGCGGCATCTGCGAACCCCATCACGCGGTCGCGTATCGTGCGGCGCAGCCCGTCGGCATCGAGGGCAATCCCCGACAGGGCATCGGGGAGGCGTTTGCCGAGATCTGCGGCCGCCTGGGTGTCCAAAGTGGCTTCCGTGAGCCATCCGTCGAAATCGGCATCGAAGTCCGCCCGGGCCGGTGCATCGAGTACCTGTCCGAGGACATCCCTGAGCCTCGGGGCCCCTGATCGCGCGTAGCCGGAGAGCCGGTGCTCGAGGAAACGCGCGAGCAGCATGGCCACCTGGTGTCTCTGGAAGAACCCAGCATTGTCGAGCGAGAGGTAGGGAATGATGGGTTTCGCGGCGAGATAGCGGCCGAACTCCTCGTAGGCCGCCCGGTCGAAGCGCCCGGAGCGCGCGGTGGTCATCACGATGGGGGCGACCTGCGCGCGGCGTCCCGCCCGTCCGGCACGCTGCTGGTAGTTCGCGATGGAGGGCGGGACGTTCTTGCAATGCACGGCTTCCAGGTCGCCGAGATCGACGCCCATCTCCATCGTCGTCGTGCAGGAGAGAAGGTTGACCTCGCCGGCCTTGAACTGTTCCTCGATCACCGATCGCACTGCGCCCGCGATGGCCGCCGTGTGCTCACGGGCAATGCCGAGCCGCGGATGCTCACGGTAGCGGGCGACGTAGTGGTTGCGCTCGCCCAATGTGTGCCGGTCTTCCATGGACACCTCCTGGAGCGCCCCGTCGCATTTCATCGACTGGCAGACCCCGGCGGTGTCGGCTTGCGTGCGGGCCCCGCACTTGGTGCATTGGTAGAGCCTGACCGCGCTGGAGGGCAGGAGGAGAAGATCCTTGTCGAACTTGAGGCCAAGCCCGGTGCCGTGCTTTTCGGCGAGCGAGCGTGGCCCTTCGATGGCCTTCCAGAAGGCGACGAGGACATCGTGGATCTCGAGCGGGGAGATCGATGTCCAGCAGGCCGTGGCCATCTTCTCGAGCAGACGTGTAAAGCGGTTCCTGAAGCCGCTCGCCGGGATCAACGCGAGGGGAAGATCCGTGCGCGGGTTCCGCTCGCGTGCGATGCATCGGCCGCGTTGGGAGGCGATGCGGGTCCAAATCGATTCATCCTCAAGATCGATCATCCCCGAGGCTTTCTCTGCGACGGCCCGGTGTTCGCGCGCCATCTTGAGCAGGTATCGTACGAAGGCTTCGGCGTGCGGTTTCATGGGCCCGGGCATGGCCTTCTCAACCGCCCGGACCGGTCGCGCGATCTGCCGGAAATCGACACCGATGAGACCAAATCCCTCGAGGCTGAGGCGCCCCTTTCCGAAAACGGTCAGCTCGGCGACAATCAAGGCCTTAAGGCGCTGATACTGGTTGGTTCCGGTTTCCAGTATCGGGACGACACCGGGCCGGTAAAGCCGCAGCCCGTCTTCGCGCAGCAGCCGCTCGACCGCGCCCACGAGGTTGTCGAGATCGATCGGACCATCGCGCTCCACGGCACGGAGCATGGCCGCACGGATGGCCTGTTCGCGCGAGGTGCGTTCGAAAAAGGGAGCGAAGAAGGCCGCGTCCTGGCGGTTGTCCGAGAAGACCAGCAGGTTGCGCCCACCCATCGGCGGGCTCTCTCCGCTGGGCTTCTCCGGCATGGCCTCGAGCAGGGTCTGCGCGGCCACGGCCGCGATGGCCTCGTCGCCGGGCCGTAGCCGCGTGATGGGCTCCAGGTGGCGGCTCGGGAAGTGATTGCAGCTCACGCATCGCTTCAGGTAGCGCGTGCCGTCATCGGGATCCTCGGAAAGCTCGACGGACTCGAGGACAACGGCGCCGGGCGTGTCCTCGTCGAGTGGCTCGCCGGTTGCCGGGTCGATGTGCAACAGGAGCGGCTCGTCGGCGCCCTCTTCTTCGCCTTCCTCCTCGGCGTCGGCGACCCCCTTAACAAGGCGAAGCAGCTGCCTTGGACCCGAACCTGGCTGCGGTGACAGGTAAGCTCCGCCCATGAAGGCCTCCAGGTAAGGCTCTCCGCAGTTGCGGCAGGTGAAGAGCTCGAAGGCCGGACGCTCCTGCTCGTCGCGGTCCGCACCGATGACGATCTCGGAGACCTGGTCATCCCTGTCGGCAGCCAGAACGACGCCGACCCGGTCGGGCGCCCGGGAAATCAGGTGGTAACGGGCGGGAAGCAGGGGAAAGACCGCCTGGTCTTCGCTGATGGCAAGCACCCCGATCGCGATCAGTCCGGTCAGAGCCGGGATCGCGTCCGACCCGGCATCCGGAAAGACCTCCTCGGCCAAGACATGGAGCGGCACGGCGCCGTCTTCGAGTTTTCCGGCGATCCTGCTGATCTCCTCGAAGCCGCCAAGCCTGGCGATCAGGGCGTCCCCGAGCGGCAGGGTCTCGTCCAGGCAGAGCTCGGGGAGGTCGAGAAGATCCGCCTCGGAATTCCAGGCCTCGGTGTCGAGGGGTGTTTCGTTGCGCTTCGCTTCGCGCGCGATGGTGGCAAGCTCCGCGGCCTCGGCCCAGCGTTTCGGGGAGAGGCCGCTCGGCGCCGGCGTGGCGGAGAGGGCAGGATGCATCTTGCGCTGGGAGGTGATCACCGAGGCTTCCCCGCCGAAGGGTTCTCCGAAGAGGTTGCTGGCGAAATTCGCAAGTTCACCCTTGCGCCCCGGGTCCAGGGAGGCCGATGTCCCGATGCAGCGTATGGTCCCGTCCGGGACACCCAGGTGCGCCTTGAGGCGCCGAAGCAGGAAGGCTACTTCGATCGCCTGCGCCCCGGCATAGGTGTGGATCTCGTCGAGCACGATCGTGTTGAGGCGCGCGTCGGCCAGAAGCGGGCGATTGGTCGGCAGGAGCAGGATATGCTCGAGCATGGCGTAGTTGGTGATCAGGATATGGGGCGGCGCCGCGCGCATTTCCTTGCGGGAGAGCTTCCAGTTCAACGGCACATCGGCCTCCTCGCCGAAGATCTCCTGGAAGGTGGGCGTTTCCCGAAGTCGTGTGATCTCCTCGTCCCGCGTGGCATTGGCCTTCACCTGGCCGGTGTAGCGGCCGAGCGTGATGCCGGGATCCCCGAGGTCGCGGAAAAGCAGGGAGGCGATCCGGTTGAGCTGGTCGTTGGCCAGTGCATTGAGGGGGTAGACAAGGATGGCCCGGACCCCGGGGCGCGACAGGTCGCCCTGCTTGAGGATCTGGTCGATCATTGGGTAGAGGAAGGCCTCGGTCTTGCCGGAGCCCGTCCCGGTCGCAACGAGGTAGTTCTCGTCGCGCAGCAGGGCGCTTTCCTGGTGGGCATGCAAGGGTCGTGACCAGACCGAGCGGGCATTGGTCGCAAAGGCGGACCATTGCGGCGCAAGGAAACCATCGCCGGCAAGCGCCTGGAGGCTGCGACCCTTTTCGAAGTCGGGCAGCATCTCGACATGGGGACCCTTGACGAATTGCATGCGCGCGACGGCGTCCCGGACCTGGCGGGCGAGCTCAGGCGCGCGGATGTCATTGATCGGCGAACTGGTCGACACGAAGCGCGCCATGGTCGCGTTGAGGTGATCTCGAAAGGCATTCGGGTCGAGGTCTGTCATGTCTGTCTTTCGTGCTGTTGTGCGGCCTGGGACCAGAGCCCGCGGAAGTAGACGAAGAATTCGATGCCCGCACGCAGCATCAGTGTCAGGGCCTGGCCGATCTCGGCCCGAGGCAAGCCGGTGCGTGTGCAAAGCGCATCGACATGGGCGTCAGTCTCTCGGAGCGCCGCTGCGCGGGCAAACCGCTCGATCGCAGCTGCGATGCGGGCCGGCAGCGGATCACCACCGCCGCCGTTGTCAAAGGATCTCAGGCGATCGAGGTCGGCGACATGGGCGGCAGCGATGAGACGCACGGTCCCCGTCAGTAGATCGTCGGTGACGATATCTCGCAGGTCCGTATCTCCCAGGCGATATCGAAGTGCCTGGAACGCCGCTTCGAGCCTGTCGGGAGCAAATGGGAGAGGCATGTCGCTCGTGGCCGCGACCTGTTCCAACCATGACTGCATTGGCTCGTCGCCTCGGGGGTCGGGAAGTCCCGTTACCTGGGGTTGGCTCGCGAGTTGAGCGAGCGGGGCGAGGCCGGAGCCCGCGTTCAAGCCCGAGAACGCAGTGCCTGAGGCCTCGAAAATCCATGGAGCCGCTCCGGCAAGATCGTGCCGCGGCGCACACTCCTTGATGTCGGGCATGTCGAGGAGTGCGGCCTTGATCGGGCCGATCATCCGCGAAGGCGAAATCTCCCGGATTGCCTGCTCGTAGGCGGGTTGGAGGGCCGACCGGACCTGGTCCCCGAGAGCGAAGGGACTCTTGTGGGCGAGAAAGCCGGCAAGGTTTTTCAGGCAGGCGATATCGGCCTGGTCGGTATCGCCTGGCAGGCCAAGGGCGATATCCGCTCCGTCGCTGTCCTTGAAAGGATGAAATGTGTCTTCGCCGGTGGCGCGGTAGAGCAGCCGCATCCGTCCGGGGGCCGCCGCGGGATCCAGGGGCAGGGAGATTGCGAGGCGCTTTTTCGTGGGGTCGTGGCGCACCGAGAGGCCGTGGAAGGTGGGCAGGGGAACGGGCCTGCGTCCGAGGGAATGGTCGGCGACCACGGATGCACCATCCGCCCTGCGAACATCGATCCGAATGGCATCGATCTCACCGCGATAATCGAGCGACAGGTCGAGCCGGTCGTCTTCCATGGTGAGGTCGATATTCCGGGGGTCATCGACATGGCGGATCCTGGCGAGAAGATCGATCCGCCCGTCCTTCCTGCGCAGGGCGATCCTGTCGTCGCCCGTCGCCTCCTCCAGGAGGCCGGCGCCGATTTCCCAAGACGTCCGGCCGATGAAAGGTCCTCGGATTTCGGTCCCGAGCGCAAGGATGTCGGCATGTTGGTCCGTCGAGCGGACCGTCAGCGTGTCGTGGGTGGACGCGTGGCCGAACACGAGGACCTTGCCCCTTGGAACCCGCGAGCGGGTTTGGGCGGGGACGTGATAGTGCCAAAGGTCTTCGCGATCGAGGCGAAGGCTGAATTCCCGGATTTCACCCTCTGCGGAGACACCGATAACAGGGGTCTCGACATCGGCCCGATCGTCGACGACGAGACCTTCCGGGGCTTCTCGAAGCCCGACGCTATGGGCAGGGAGGTAGTTGGCCGGGCAGGGCAGAACCGCGGGATCTCCATCGATCCGCGCCACGCCGGGCCATATCCAAGCGGTGGCCGAGAGTTCTGCCCGCGCGGCCGCATCCCCGGCAGCGCCCGGGGCGAGGACATCGAAGCGGATCTTTTGAGGAGCGTCGGTGATCGAGAGGCCCAGGTCTGCGAAGGGAACCCGCGCGATACCATCGCTGTTGACCGTGATTTCGCGGAACCGGCGCACCTCGCCGAGGGTTGCTCGAAGAATGCGGCTGCGTCCACCGATCTCGGCATCGAGCTTGACGACGACAGCGCCCTCGCAGGAGAGCAATCGGCGAGATCCATCCGAGGCGAGGCTGCGCGCGTCGAGCCAGATCGATGCTTCATCGGGCGCCGATATCTCGAGGTTTTGCCCATCTTCGAATTCCAGGGTCTCTCCGTTCACGGTCCAGGCGACCCGGAAGTCGGGATCTTCCGCCGGAATGGCAGGCCCAAACGAGGGCGATGAGAAGGCGTGCCGGGACAGGATGACAAGTCGTTCGGCAGAAACGGTTGTTATCCTTGCGTCCTGTCGCTCGCGAGACAGCAGTGCCCCTGAATCTGCGTCGAACAGGAGAATTTCTCCGGGTTGAGGTGCGAGATGAATGTCCTGTGAGTGGTTCCTGCAACGCCACGAGAGCTTTTCCGGCCACGGCGCCGGGATGCGCGTGATGCTGCCGGCTGCGACGGGCATCGGGAAAGCTCCCAGGGTGATCGATTGCCTATGCCGGGAGGGTTCCGGCTCCACGGCCAGTTCCGCTCCTGACCAGAGAACCTTCGGCGGTGCGACGATATCCGATCGCTTGCGGAGGAAGGAGGCGATGGCGCAGTCGTAGGCATCGAAGAGCAAGCCCTCGCGCTCGCCGTTGGCCGCCTCGCCCCGACGCCAATGGTCGAAGCGTTGCGCGATGTGGGCGGATTGGTCGAACCGGACAGTTGCCTGGATGCGGGTGTGGTTCGGACAGCGGACGGTCACGGCTCGTCGTTGCCAGGCGCGCGCTGAGGCGGTGTCTTCTGTCGCCGGAGGTCCATGATGCAGGGCCATCCAGACCAGCGCGTTTGCAAGTATCCCTAACTGCGCCTGGGCGGGGCCCATCGCTGCGAAAAAGAGGCCGGTGGGCTGGTTCGACGTTGGTATGGGTAGGCCGATCCGCCGGGCGGCTTGGCGATACCGGCTCTTCAACCTCTCAATATCATTTTGATCGCCGCCCACTTGTCCGAGGAAGGAAGTGATATGACGGTAGACGCCCTTTCCGTCCTCCGCGTAGTTCCGCGAGAGGGGCAGCAGGACGCCCCAAACACCAAGTGTCGGAAACTTGTCCAGGATCATGAAGATCGAGTAGGATTTTAGTGCCTTTTCGGCGGCATGTTGAAGACCGGGCGGTATAGGCATGTCGAGTATAAAAGGTGTCGAGCCGGCGCCTGTACGAAGCGTGACCATGGCGGCTTCGATTTCGGGTAGCGAATTCTGATTGGATGGAGCCGTCGTCACTTGGCCTTACTTCCTCTGACCTGCCCCCTGCTGGTCCCTCGTTCATAACGAGAACCTGCAGGTTGTATCGGGATATTCGGCTTGCTCGTCTGACGCAAGCGCGCCGGGCGCGGAGCCCTCAAATTGCTCAAGCGTCCGGCGCGCTTACTGCAGTGTCTGGTTGGCCAGGGACGAGTGTGGCCGGACCGTATTGTAGTCGTATCGCCAGAGCGCCAGATTGCGCCGCGCATCATCCAGGCTGCCGAATATCTCCTCGTTCAGTAGCTCGTCCCGCAGGCTGCCGTTGAAGCTTTCGATAAAGGCGTTTTGCTGGGTCTGGCCCGGATCGATGTAGTGCCACGGCACGGTGTTCTCGTCGGCCCATTTCAGGATGGCCCGACTGGTGAACTCCGTCCCATTGTCACTGACAATGCAGCCGGGCTGGCAGTAGATCCGGATCAGTGCGGTGAGCTCGCGCGCGACCCGAGCGGTGGAACGTAATATCCGTGTCCTTGCTTGGCGACCGTAAGGGCCGCGAGGCGATCCTTCGCGCCCGCGTCCAAGACGTCTCGCGGCTTGTTGAACTGCAATGTGCGTTCGGCTTCGCCAACGAGGTTTTCGAGCGACTTCCAGAAGAACGTGTCATCCGAAAGCCTGTAGAGCACAAGAATCACAGGAAGGTTGGAGCCACGCCAGTAGTCGAAGTCCGAAGCGCGAACACGATAGGTGAATCCGGCCTCCGTCTCACCGGCATAGGCACTACTCTCAGAAGCCTTGACCTGAACAGCGATCATCTTGACCGTCGGCTGATCACCGTCCATCACCTCAGCGATGCCGTCGATCCCGGCCTCCAGCCGCGACCGCCCATCAAACTGAAACCCAATTCGCACGAATTGAAGTTTGGCTGCCTGCTCTCCGATTTCTCTGGTTGGTTGTGATCCTCTTGTTCAAACCTGGATACCCGAAAAAGTAATTCTCGAGATGTATCACATTACTTGTGGCAGCATAAGGTGTGGGCTACAAGATGTGCCGGATATCGTCAGAATGCGTCAAGTTGCACAAATCGCCTTTAGAGAGATCCGCTGCCATACTGCACGACGCCAACTTTCGCGTCCACCGATCGGCGGCATTCATCATCCCGTTTCGAGCTTTGTAGCTCCAACGCGGCTTGCAGCAATTTGCTGCCTACCGCCTTGACAGTCGATCATGCCAGCACAGAGCGGAAAAGCACTCGCTGAGTGTCTGCTTCTACAGTGAGTCTGGGGGCGCATTCGCACACACAACGAACTTCCGGTTTCCGTCTCCGCGTAGGTCGCGCCAAGCGTTGCCGCCTTATCTTGGCGGAACGTCCGTTTCTAAAGGTTGGCGAGGTTGGGTTCGCACGTGCAGAGAAGGTCCGGAATCCGCCCAAACTTTCATAGTCCAGCGAGGGAAAACACGCCGACCCTGCTCCTAACCTGGACGGGTGATCACATGGCGATCCATCATAGATAGCTGCGCGGATCATATTTGCGCGGCGAATGGATTACGGATCGTGATCCTATCGGCCACCCTGAATCCATCCTGCATGTCCTCTGACAGCAGGATGTCACAGCCAGCCAGTAGCCCGGCTGCAACGATCATGGCGTCATAGACAGACAGCGCGTGTTTCCGCGCCAGGGCGATACCAAGGTCATGAGTCTCATAGGTCAGCGGCTCGACGGTCACAAATTCACGGATCATCAGCAGAAACTCATCCGTCTGCGCCCAACTCATCCTGAATTTTCGCTGCGTGACAGTCGCAATCTCGTTCAGCACCTGGACGCTGACGGTTCCGCCGCCGGGCAGCAGCCCTTCGGTAATGTCTGCCTTGGCACGGTCGTCGGAGAGGAGATAAAGCAGGACGTTCGTGTCGAAGAACCTACCTGGCATTCGCCTCGTTCCGGTCGAACCGATAGCCCTTGGGCATCAATCCACGAAACTCGCGCAGGCGAGCCAGGATTTCTTCGGGGTCACGGCGTCGATGAACCTCAAAATGCCCAGCACCGGCTGCGGTGATCTCGATCTCGTCACCCGCCTTCAGCCCGAGTTCCTGGACCATTCGCGCAGGCAGGCGGACGGCCAGAGAATTACCCCATTTTGCGATCTGCATGGTTTTCGGCCTCGCCCTGAATGATACACATCTTGGAAAATGTATATCCTGATGGTCGGCAGTGCAATCAGTTATGCGATCACAACTCGTGTCCGAGATCCTTGCGACGCGAAACGTGATGCTCGTCAGCCTCCTGCTCGGCCATTTTCTCTTTGACCTGCCGGGTCTGGGCGAGGGTCATGCCAACCGACTGATGGGCTTCGCCCGCCGCCGCGACCGCGCGCGCGATGGCCCGGCGCTGACCCGCATCAGGGAAATCGACGGCCAGGGCCTTGGTGTCACCCGCCGTCATCCGCGCCATGGCATTCTCGCCATAGCGTTCTCGGAAATCCGATCCGAAGCGCGCTGCATGCTCGTCGTTCTGGAACTCGACCTTGCCGTGTTGGGCATGGGCTTCGGCCATGGCGGACAGGGTGCGGGTCAGCTTGTCGCTCGTGCCCTCCTGCTCGATCGGCACCGCGCGAGAAATCGTGCGGGCAGCCGCCGCATAGAAGGTATCGACCAGCTCGGCCGCCCTGCCCCGCCCTTCCTCAGAAGACAGATCGATCTTCTTCGCGTCGGCCACGGCCAGAATATCGGCCTTGATCCATTCGCGCTCCTGCCAGGCATTCGCGGCGCCGGTCTCCATCCGGGACTGGATCACAGTCGGATCGAGACCTGCTTTCTCCGCGGCCGCCCCAATCTGCGTCGTCATTTCGCTCACACCATCCGGCCCGATGACCTTGTGCTTGTCCTGGACGGAAATCCGATCCTCGCCCATCTGGGCCTGATAGACCGGCGTGCGCGGGGCATGGCGCATCAGCTGCGCACCG
This sequence comes from Paracoccus halophilus, assembly GCF_000763905.1. Classification (GTDB taxonomy): domain Bacteria; phylum Pseudomonadota; class Alphaproteobacteria; order Rhodobacterales; family Rhodobacteraceae; genus Paracoccus; species Paracoccus halophilus. Next base: position 2,836 of record NZ_JRKN01000023.1, on the reverse strand, counting down.
CGATTATCGCCCAGATCGCGCACGATCTCCGAGGCAATGCCATACAATTCTTCACGCATTTCGCGCTGCTCCTGCACGGGCAGGCGCGAAATGTCCTTTTCGCTCTCGTCCAGCCAGTTTCCGAAGGCATTGGCCAGATCGCCGCGATTGCGGATGGTCTCGAGGTCCATGACGATCTCCTGATTGCGGTGATTGATGATGCCGCCCTGCTCAAGCAGGTCGGCCGCGGCTTCGATCTTCCGGGCCAGATCCTCGTCGCTGATGAGGGTGGCCACGACTGCGAGACTGCGCAGCGTGTCGATATTGCGCTGGATCTGGTCGAGCGCATCGCTGAGCGCCCTGCCCTGCCGGCGTGCCTCAATGGGCTCGCGCCCTTCGCGTGCGGCCCGCTCGATCTCGGCCCGCGACGGGCCATAGGTCAGAACGCCGCGATCCAGGCGGCTGCTCTTGTCAAGAAACATCCCGTGCCCGGCCGCGATCTCGACCAGCCGTTCCTTCATGAAATCCAGATTGAACGCATGGTCCTTCGCCATGAAAAACCAGTCGCCATTTTCCAGGCCCCGGTTGTTCACGACGACATGGACATGCCGATTGACGCGATCCGTATGCAGGGCTGCGACATAGGCCCATTCCTCGCCATCCGAATGCAGTCCCGACTGGAACATCTCCATGCACCATTCCTCGACCACCGGCCGGGCACGCTCGCCGCTCACATCGAAGGGGAAGGAAACCAGCAGATGCGTCGTATGGCCGTTCTTCGGGTCGCCGGTCCATTCATCCGACCACTGATCGACCACAGCCTTGCGCTGATCGCCGTCGAGTGTCCGGGCCCGCGGGTCCAGATCGGCCATATTGCCGAAGACCGCCGCCGCCTTGGAAAACAGGTAATCCAGCTGGTTGCCAAGCTGCTTTCCGGTGTGCGTGCCGCCATTGTGGATCTTCTTCAGCACCACCGCATTCGAGCCCTGGGCGACGCGCCACAGGCCCGCCGCCCGCCCGGAAAATTTCGGCTTCGGGGTCATGAACCTGTCGAACTCGCGCGCGACCTCGGCCTGTTGGAAGGCCAGCATACCCGCCCCGCCCTGCCAGATCGGAAACTCGATCTCGCCGATCAGCGCCTTTGCCAGCCCACCCCGGTTCATGCTTCACCCTCGATGAAGGCTTTGAACAGTCGCACTCCACGACGCCGTTGCTCGCTGACCACCGCCTGAAGGAAGGTGCGCACCTTCGGCATGGTGAGCCGCAAATCGTCCAGGGCGTGCATCTGACGCTTCGCCAGCTTGATCTTCCGAGTGTTGGCAGCAAAGGCGATCTGGTTGATGTTGACGCCAATCTTGTGAAGCTCGTGTTTGATTGCCTCAAGCTCCGTCGCCTGTTCAGGCGGAAATTCGAGCATCCCGACACTGGATCGCAGCAAGGTGCGCAGCACATCGGAACGACTTTCTGTGCCAAGAACCCCTTTCAGCCTGTCCAACTGGTGCACCTCCTCGGGGGATAGCCGCACGGTAACGACACTTCCATAGGTCGTGGTCGCCTCGGATTGACGCAGTTTCAGGGCCTTTTCCTTCTTGATCGCCTCAGGCGCGGCACCAACCGCGTCAGCAACCGTGGAAACAGCCCCGCCCGCCTTCAACTGGCGGATGGCCTCTGCCTTCTGGTCTTTCGTCAGCGATTTACGCGCCATCAATAGTCTCCTGACGATGGCGGTCAGACGGTTTGTATACATTCCGCATTTCCTGCCACTTCCCCATATGTGCCAGAGTAACCCAAGATCGCGGGCATAACAAACAAAATCGCAACCAAAGGTTGCGTCCGCTGTCGCGATCACAGGGATGCTCGGTGCGGCACATATGGTCCGTTTGCTTCAATGAAAAAACAGCGCCGGCACGCCGGCACCGCTGCAGGCGCCAAAATGGCGCTGCCACCTGTGTCCAGTGGAAACCTGGGGTGATCCGCAGCCCCGCTATGGGGATCCTCTCAATCGATAAGAAATCGCGTTGCCGCGACCTCGCTCCTCACGCAGGGCTTGTCGGAAGAGCCCCTGCAGGTCGGCGGTGCCGCGAGCCCCAAAAGGTAAAGAGGCCCCTGCCCTTTGGCCGGCACCGATGCGGTCGAAACCAAATCCGTGACAGATTGAGACCAGTACAGAAGATCGTGCGCCTACGGCGCAAGATATCTGGGCAGGCGAAGTTTAGGGGCGTTGCCCCTCGCTCTGGCAAGGGAAATCGACAGAACCGGGTCCTCGCCGCTGGCGCGGCTGCGGGCCGCACCACTTCCATCGATTCCCCTTGCCAGAGCTACCCCCAGTCTCGGCGACGGCCAGACCCCGAAAACGAATGTTTTCGGGGCTGTCCCAATTCAGGGTGCCCCATACCGTTGGAGGGGAAAATGGCCGATGCTGCTGGACGGGATTGCGGGGAGATGAGCCAAGGACTGCGCCTGTCGCGTGTTGCGGAACTGATCGATGCGATCCATGCATGCCATCCTGACGATGCCGAGCATGTGCTGTCGGTCGTCCTGGAGGATTGGCAGACCGGCACACCCATGCCACCCTTCCTTGACGCCATGAGCGATGCAGAGTTCTGGGCCAACGGCGCGACCTTCGAGAATCTGTGTGCGGTGTTCCTGGCAGCAGGACAAAAGCTGGCGCGGTATCCGCTCGGGCCGCGCGGCCGGATCCGCATGATCCGGAGATTGATGGCTGGTCTGAGAGCCTGATCGGAAATGAGTTGGGTGATTTCAGCGAGTTATGATTCTGTTTGTTTGTGAGAACGAACGGAGATCATGATGCCCTGGACCGAAATCACCCGGAAACGATACGAGCGCAAAGCGGCTC
>NZ_JRKN01000022.1 GCF_000763905.1 Paracoccus halophilus | reverse complement strand
GAGCCGCTTTGCGCTCGTATCGTTTCCGGGTGATTTCGGTCCAGGGCATCATGATCTCCGTTCGTTCTCACAAACAAACAGAATCATAACTCGCTGAAATCACCCAACTCATTTCCGATCAGGCTCTTAGACCGATGGCGGGCAGGCCCTCATTATTGCTGCTCGGACTGTGTGCGTGGTCGTGGCGCTTCCGTGACGAACCTGTCCTATAGGGCATCCTTCCATTCCGAAGAAAGGATCGCACCATCAAACTGTGGGATCAGACAGCTAGTTCACGATGAGCTCAGCATGTAGGGCGCCTGCCGCGTGAACCGCTTTTAGGATATCGATCATTTCGCGGGGTCGGATTCCGAGGGCATTGAGTCCCGCTACCACATCCGACAGCGACGATTCACCAGCAATCTCCGCAAAGCCGATACCCGGCTCATGTGTGATTTCTGCCTGCGTACGGGGCACCACTATCGTTTCTCCCGGCGAGAATGGATTTGGTTGAGAGACTAGCGGTGTTTCTCGCACACGGAGGGTGAGATTCCCCTGTGATACGGCGACGCGAGAGATGCGTACGTCTTCACCCATGACAATTGTGCCCGATTTGTGGTCAATAACAACCCGTGCCGCCGCCTCGGGTTCAACCGTGATATTTTCGATTTCGCCCACCAACCGTGCCGGATTCACCTGCCCCAGAACACTTGAATCGATAGCAATCGTCCCCGAATCAACAAGTTCGGCCAAACTGCGGCCAAGCTTTTTGTTGATCGCTGCCTCTACACGCGCTGCTGTCGTGAAATCAGGGTTCCGCAATGCAAGGCGCAGGCTGGTCATTTGCGAAAAATCAAATGCGACTTCGCGTTCCACCCTGGCGCCTGAAGGAATTGACCCAGCGGTCGGAACACCTTGGACGACTGATGCGCTCGCTCCTGATGCTTCGGCGCCACTGGCCAAAACGGACCCTTGGGCGACGGCATATATCTCGCCGTCAGCACCATTAAGCGGTGTCAGAACGAGAGTCCCGCCAAGCAGGCTTTTTGCGTCACCGATTGCGGCAACGTTGACGTCAATTTGTGAACCGGCCCGCGCAAAGGGGGGGAGGGTCGCTGTAACGATCACAGCTGCGACATTCTTTGGACGGAAGTTTTCGTCAGTAACGTTTACACCGAGCCGTTCTAGTAAACCTGCCATGATTTCTTCGGTGAAGGGTGAGTTTCGAAGGCTGTCTCCCGAGCCACTGAGACCGACGACCAAGCCATAGCCAATCAGATCATTTCCCCGGACACCATCTATGTTTACAAGGTCCTTGATACGAACCGGGGCGGCGATTGCTGCGCTGAGGTATGCCAAAATCAAGATAACAGCGCTCAGCAACCTCATGATAGATAATCCGTTAAGCTCAGGCGGGCAAGGCGCGCGGTCAGTGTATATAGGTTTTGGATACTGGCCTCTGCTTCTTGTAGGGCCGTTGCGGTTTCATAAGGGTCGGCGCCAATTAATCTTAAGCGCGTGACTGAAAGAGATGAGCTTTCAGCGGCATTGCGGGCTTGTGCTTGGCTGGCCGCTGATTGCTGTATGCCAATCTGAGCGCGGGCGCTGGTCAGATCAGTGCTGGCACTTACAAGCCGAAGGCCCGATACAGTGAACAGCTCACGGATAGTGGCGGAATCCAAACTCGCGCCGGATTTCGCTAGATAGGTCATGATAGCCATGCCCTTCAGTGTGTTTCGCAGTTGTGACGAGTTGGCGGTTAAACTGCTTCCGACTGTTCGGTCAGCGGACACCGCAAGTTCAGTACTTCCGCTTGCACTGCCTTGATACACATTGTCGGTAAAGCCGCCCGCTCCCGCTGGTGCATCGAACCAAGCATCTATCCGCGCCACGATGTCGTTGGCGGAGCTTGCTCCGGCGACTGTTGCATTCAACTCCGCGACCATCGTTTCAAAGTCCCCGAGCGGTGCAGTATCCGTTTTGGCACCGGAAAGCAGGTGACGCCCACTGGAACTTGTGTTGAGTGCACCAACAATGGACCGGAAATCTTCGGAAATCGCGTCCGCACGGAGCCGTAGCATGTCCTCGGATGAGCCGCCGGCTTCGCTCAGAAGACTTGGCCCGGTTTCGTCGACAGATATCTGAATGCGCTCAAGAGTATTTTGCATTGCGTCAAACATGCTGAGGGCTTCCGAAGCATTTTGTTGATATGTATTCAGCACCGTCAGCCGAGATTCGATATGCGCGATGCGCGACAAGTCGCCCTTCAGCGCAGAGGGGATATCGTTCTTGATCCCGGTCGTAGCCTCTTTTGTCAGGCGCTCGAGTTTGCTTTTCAGGAAGTATTGCGACAGTCGCAATTGATACGGTCGGGACTGGTCCCCTATTGAAGGATAACTCGTCATGTCAACCTCAGGACGGTGTCAAGCATGTCGTTGGCGGATTGGAATACCTTGGCGTTGGCGGAATAGGCCCGCTCTAATGCGAGCAGCGATTCCATTTCCTTATCGCTATCGACCCCATCACCCAACAGGGCGGTTCGTAGACTCTCGGCCCGTGAGCGATCTTGCAGTGCGATCGCCTCAGTTCTGATACGATTTGAAGCTGCATATGAAGAAATGTCAGATGAAAGCGAGTAGAGTGTTTTCTGGCTGCTCGAAAGATTTCCCGAAGCCGGGGAGCGAGATGCCGACAAAGCTTCGCTTAGGCCGTTCAGCAGAGCACTTTCGCCAGAATCCCCCGGGTCGGCGGCGTTGATGCCCGCGCGGATACGCCAAAGGTCGCCCCCGCTCGCTGGATCGACCAATCTGTTCACGACGATACGTCCGGCAAACCCTGGCTCGTTGGCGGCCAGAAGCTGGCCTTGATCATCCGTAAAAAGGCCTGCTCCACCCGAAGGAATTGTCGCGTCAATAGTTGGATCCGATGTCCTGTCATAAAGATCCCGCGCGAACGCATCCATCTGTTCCTGATATTTTGGAGCGATTTCATCGCGGATAGAAAAACTTGCGCCAAGACTCCCGCCGGAGAACATAGCTGCTTGTTGAAAGCTTGTCAGTTCTCTGCCGTTGAAGCTCAGATTGCCGAGCGTGCCGGCCGCCAAGCTCATTTCTGGACCGATTGGCCCAGCCGCTCCAAACTCGATCCTCGCGGGCTCGCTACCGTCAAGCAGGGTTGCCCCGCCAGTTGTAAATAAGGCAATCTGACCGTTCTCCCGGGGTACCTGCTTCAACGGTACGATCCCGGAAATGCTGTCAATCGCGGCCTGCCGGGAATCTATAAGGGAGGAGGCGTCCTTGCCTTGCGCCGTACGACCAGCAATTTGCTTGTTGAGAGAGGCAACTTGCTCGAGTGCAGCGTTCAAACGCAGGACATCGTTGGATATTGCCTTCTCGGCATCGGTTCGTGCGCCCTGGATATCCTTGGCAACATTGTTGAGTTTGTTGGCTAGTCCGCTTGCAGACTCAAGCACTGCTGTGAGGCGACTATCACTATCGGGTCTTGCCGCGGCACTGATTATCGCTGAGTCGAAGGCAGCAAGTAATCCCGCCAGCGACGATGGCTCTGTCGGTATTCCGACTGTTTTTTCCATCACGGTATGAAACTCTGCGATGGTATCGGATGCGCTGAACCCGGCCTGGGCCAAACGGCCGTCGGCCAGAAGACTGGCGTTGATGACCCGATAGACGCCATCGATCGTTACACCGCCGCCGTATCCGTGGACGCGCGAAGACAGGTCGAGTTCGCGCCGCCCGTAGCCGTCGGTATGCGCATTGGCGATATTGCTCGCGACGATTTCGGTGCCCCGCGATGTCGCAGTCAGGCCGGAAATCGCATTTGCGATGGCGCCGGATAAACTCATGGCGGAGTCCCTTTCCCTTGCTTTCGTGAAGGCTTGTCTAGTTTGATCAGCGTTAACGTTTTAGGTTCGTGGTTTCCTGCAGCATTTCGTCCACTGTCTGAATAACCTTGGCGTTCGAGGAATAGGCACGCTGGGTTTGGATCAGGTCTGTCAGCTCTGCTGCCACGTCGGTATTCGAGGCCTCGCGCGCATAGCCGACGACCGCGCCAGTGGGTCCGTCGCCTGCGTCCCAGAGATAGAACGCGCCCGAGTCCGGAGATATCCTGTAGGTCTGGTTGTCCAGCGCGATCAGGCCATTCGGGTTCGGGACATCCACCAGCGGGATCTGATACAATGTTTGGGTAAAGCCGGTGTCGTAGGTAGCTTGCAGCAACCCGGTTTCATCTACTTCGAGGCCCACCAGATTTCCCACCGGCGAGCCGTTCCGGGTAGCGTTGGCGGGAGAGAAGGCCGAACTTAGCTGTGTCATTCCCGAACTGTCGCCATAACGTCCGATGTCGATAGAAATCGGGCCGCCTGCGACATTGACCGAAAGCTCACCAGTTGCCGGGTCATATGCGCCGCCGGAAATGGTTGTCACATTGGCAAGGGTTCCGCCCCCGGTCTGGCTGTCGTTGAATTCCAGTGTATAGCTGCCAATCAGTGCTTCATCGGCTGCGGTGGCGGGGTCATCGGTGATTGCGGAGTCGCGAATTTCCATGGTCCAGCTGTTCGACCGGGTGCCCGCCGCCGCGCTGACATCGGGTGTAAACGAGATGGCCAAGGATTCCGAATTGCCGAGGTTTCCAAAGTACTGAACGTCCATCTCGCGAGGGTCGCCGACCGAGCCACCGATCGAGTCATTGGCCGGCAGGTTGATGCCAAGGCTGACTTGGGTGGTCGGATTGGCGGCCGTCTGGCTGGCGCTGATCATGATCGGCTCGAGCCCGGCAACCCCGTCGCGCGGCTGGTCGGGGACGGTTCCATCCGCATTTGCAGGCCAGCCCAACAGCACCAGACCCGAATTGCTGCGCAAGATGCCACGGCTGTCAGGGCTGAACGATCCGGTGCGCGTCATGGTCAGATCCTGGGCGCCGGCAGGCTGCGAACCGACCTGGCCAATGGTGGTGACCGGCAACATGCCGCGGCCTGAAATCGCCAGATCCAACGGGTTCGAGGTGGTCACCAGATTGCCGCGCTGATCGACCGTCCGGGTTGTCGTCGCACGGACCCCGCCTGCCGTATAAATGCCAGTACCTCGGGACTGGTTGATCACCATGCTTTCGAATTCGGTGTTCACCCGTTTGTAGCCATAGGTGCCGGAATTCGCGATATTGTCCGAGATATTGGCCAGGCGCGTGGCGTTGGCGGCCATTCCCGACACGCCGGCGCTGAGGGCAGATGAAATCGACATGCTGTAATCACCCTATGTGAGTCGTATTGCTTTCAGTGTTTCCCGGTCGGGTTAAGATGCAGCTAACGGTTCCGGCCCGGCCCGCATTATCTGAGTAGAATTATCTCGATTCTGTTGTTGTTCGGGTCCATCGGGTTGACCGAGCGGTTGCGACGATCGGCATAGGCGGTCACCCGCTGGATGCGGGTCGGCGCGAACCCGCTTTCCTCAAGCAGGTTCCGCACGGCATGAGCGCGGGCGTCGGAAAGTGCCCAGACGGGCGAATGGATCAGCATTTCCGGATAGGCGCGCACATGGCCCGAGATGGCGGTCTGGTTCTTCACCCGGCCCAGGACGCTGCTGAGGATGCCGGCCAGTTCGCGCATGGCGAGGGTCGGCTGGGCGCTGTCGCCTTCGAACAGGGGCGCATCCAGCAAATCGGTCAGTTCGATAATCAGCCCTTCGTCCGTCATGCGGGTCACGACATGGCGCAGGATATTGGTCTTTTGCATCGATTCGGCGCCGCTGCCGGTCAGCTGATCCTGGATGTGACGCGCCATGGCGTCGAAACCGGATTCCTGGCCGTCGCGCGCCTGGGCTGCCATCGTGTCCCGAGAAGCGCCGGCGCCTTTCCCGGAATCGGTTTCGGCATCCTGAACCTCGCCCCCGAAGGGGCCGTCCTGGCCGCTGCTGCTGGTCTGGACCAGCGTCGGGTTGAAATATTCGGCCAGCCCCTGTCGCTGTTTCTCTGTCGTCGCGTTCAGCAGCCACATCAGCAGGAAAAAGGCCATCATCGCCGTAACGAAATCGGCATAGGCAACCTTCCAGGCGCCGCCATGATGGCTGCCTTCGGCAGTGCCGCGCACGCGCTTGATGATGATCGGGGCGTTGCCCCCGTTCGCAGCCATGACCGTTTCCTTCCGATAGTCGGGGAAAGGTCTAGGCCGCGGCGCCTAATATCCAGTTAACGGCTCAAATGCCGCGCATTTCCTGCAGGATCATGCCCGCCGCCTTTTCGGCGATCATTACGGTCGGGCTGTTGGTATTGCCCGAGGTGATGGTCGGCATGACCGAGGCATCTGCCACCCTAATCCCTTGAAATCCCCGCAGCTTCAAGGTCGGATCGACGACCGAGCCGGGATCGGCGCCCATCCGGGCAGTGCCGACCGGGTGGAAGATGGTCGAGCCGATACGGCCCGCGGCCAGGGCCAGATCCTCGTCGCTGTCGCCGCCTGGTCCGGGCCTGAACTCCTGCGGGCGATAGCGCGCCATCGGCTCTTGCGCCATGATTCGGCGGGTCAGGCGGATGGCATTCGCGGCGGTGATCCGGTCGCCGGGGGTAGACAGGTAATTGGGCGCGATCTCGGGATGGGTCAGCGGGTCGGGCGACACGATGCGCACATGCCCGCGGCTTTCGGGGCGCAGGTGACAAACGCTGGCCGTGATCGCAGGGAAATCGTCGAGATCGCCGCCGAAACTGTCCAGGCTGAGCGGCTGGACATGGTATTCCAGATCGGGCGTCGCGACATCGGACGATGAGCGTGCGAATGCCCCCAACTGGCTGGGCGCCATGCTCATCGGGCCAGAGCGGAACAGCGCGTATTGCGCCGCGATCATTGCCTTGCCCCACAGGCTTTGCGTTATGGTGTTCAGGGTCCTTGCGCCCTCGACCCGATAGGCGCAGCGGATCTGAAGATGGTCCTGAAGGTTTTCGCCCACGGGCGCGTCGCGCAGCACCTCGATCCCCATGGACTGCAAGAGCGGGCCGGGACCGATGCCCGACAATTGCAGGATCTGCGGGCTGCCGATGGCCCCTGCCGAAAGGACGATTTGGGTGCCGCCGATCACCTCGGTCGTGCCGTCGCGCATGATCTCGACGCCGGTGGCGCGGCGCCCGTCAAAGATGATGCGGCGGACCTGCGCATGCGTCATCACGGTCAGATTGGCGCGCGCCATTGCCGGTTTCAGAAACGCCTTGGCGGTGGAAACGCGCCAGCCGCCGCGCTGGTTGACCTTGAAATAACCGACGCCCTCATTGTCGCCGGTGTTGAAATCGTCGCTGGCGGGGATGCCTGCGGCCTGCGCGGCGCGGGCGAAATCGTCCAGCACCCGCCAGCGCAGGCGCTGTTCCTCGACCCGCCATTCGCCGCCGGCGCCATGATCCCCGGACGCACCGGCGAAATAATCCTCGGAGGCCAGAAAATGCGGCTTCACATCCTCCCAGCCCCAGCCGGTGCAGCCCAGCTGCCGCCAGTGATCGTAATCGGCGGCCTGGCCGCGCATATAGATCATGCCGTTGATCGAGGAGCTGCCACCCAGCACCCGCCCGCGCGGATAGAGCAGCCGCCGCCCGCCAAGGCCCTGTTCGGCCACGGTCCTGTATTGCCAGTCGGTGCGCGGATTGCCGATGCAATAGAGATAGCCGACCGGAATGTGGATCCAATGGTAATTGTCGCGACCGCCCGCCTCGATCAGCAGCACGCGATGCCGGGAATCCGCGGACAGGCGATTGGCCAGAACGCAGCCGGCGCTGCCTGCGCCGATGATGACGAAATCGTAGGTCATGGGATCCTCCGGCACGGACTGTAAAAACCGCGTCAACCTTGTGCAAGTCAGTGATTTCGCCCTCTTGCGCGGTGACGCGACGTCGATATCTTGCGCCAATGCAGACCGAGGACGGATATGACCTGACCACGGGCGCGGGGCTGATTGCCTGCCCGCGCTGCGACACGCTGCATGTCGAACGCGAACTGGAACCGGGCGAGACGGCGCGCTGCGTGCGCTGCAATACCGTTCTGGCCAGCCCAAGGGCGGGTGCCTTTACCCGGATCATCGCCTTGTCCTTTGCCTCGCTGGTGCTGATGGTGGGGGCGGTGTTCTTTCCCTTCCTGCAGATTTCGCGAATGGGTTTCGGCAACGAGACCTCGCTTTTCGGTGTCGCCATGGCGTTTTCCGAGGGCGCGCTGATGCCGCTGACTTTCGCGCTGCTGGGCAGCATCGTCGGCCTGCCGGTGCTGCGTTCGCTGCTGCTTCTTTATACGCTGACGCCCCTGTCGCGGAACCGGCCGCCCTATCGCCATGCCGTCGGTGCGTTTCGGCTGTCGGAAAAGCTGCGCCCCTGGTCCATGGCCGAGATTTTCGTCATCGGCACGGCGGTCGCGCTGGTCAAGGTCGCCGGGCTGGCCAATATCAGCCTGGGTCCGGCCTTCTGGGCCTTTTGCGGGCTGATTCTCGTGAACGCGGCCAGCAATGTATTCACCAGCGCGACCACGATCTGGGATGCGATCGAGGATGAAGGCATGGCGACCGACGGGCGCGAAATGGCCGGAGGGCGGGGATGAGCGCGCCGCAAGGGCAGGGCCTGCCCGATCAGGGCCACCCGCAGCAGGGCGGTGCGGTGCTGACGGCGCATCGCGCCGGGCTGGTCGGCTGCCGCGCCTGCGGCCGGGTCTGGCCCGAGGCCGAAACCACCTGCGCGCGCTGCGGCAGCGCGCTGATGCCGCCGGACCGGCGCAGCCTCGGCGCGGTCTGGGCCTGGCTTCTGGCCGGGCTGATCTTCTATATCCCGGCAAATCTGTTTCCCATGCTCCGGACCTCAACACTGGGCGGGCTGATGGGATCGAGCGAATCCACCATTCTGGGCGGCGTGATCGAGTTGATCCATTACGGCAGCTGGGGGATCGCGGCGATCGTCTTTGTTGCCTCGATCGTGGTGCCGATCTCGAAGTTCGTCGTCATCATCTGGCTGGCGCGGGTGGCAGGGCGGCCGGCGACGACCCGCGACGCGCATCGGCGGCTGGTCATCTACGAGATCGTGGAATTCATCGGCCGCTGGTCGATGATCGACGTCTTCGTCGTCGCGATCCTGTCGGCGCTGGTCCAGCTTGGGTTCGTGGCCTCGATCCATCCCGGCCCGGCGGCCGTATCCTTTGCGCTGTCGGTTGCGTTTACCATGCTTTCCGCGCAAAGTTTCGACCCCAGGTTGATCTGGCGCGGCCTGCCGCTGCGCAATCGCAAGGAACATGAATGACGGACGAAAATCCGCCCGGCCGCGACACTGCCGCATTGAAGCCCTCTGAACCCGTCCGCAAGTCCTCGGCCCGTGGCGCCGGCGCGCGCAGCGGCGCCTCGCTGATCTGGCTGGTGCCGATCCTGGCGCTGATCGTGACGCTGGGGGTGGGCTGGAACATGATCGCCGGGCGGGGCACGCTGATCTCGGTGGCGTTCAAGGACGCGACCGGCATCACCCCGGGCGAGACGGCGGTGAAGTTCCGCGAGATCACCGTGGGCAATGTCGAGGCCGTGCGCTTTACCGAGGATCTGCAGCGCGTCGTCGTCGATATCCGGATCGAAAGGGATCTGGCGGAATATATCGACAGCGACGCCGAATTCTGGATCGTCCGGCCGCAGGTCTCGGCACAGGGGATTTCGCGGCTCGACACGGTGCTGACCGGCTCTTTCATCGAGGGGTACTGGGACGACCGGCCCGGCGAGCCGCAGCGAAGCTTTGTCGGGCTCGACAAGCCGCCGCTGATCAGCCAGGGCGAGCAGGGCACCCGGGTCGTGCTCTCGACCAGCCAGACGCGCGGCATGTCCGAGGGCGCGCCGGTCACCTATCGCGGCCTGCAGGTCGGACGGATGCAGAACCTGCGCCTGTCGGATGACGGCGAGAACGTGCTGGCGGATGTCTTCATCGAGGCGCCGCATGACCGGCGGCTGACCACCAGCACGGTGTTCTGGGACACTTCCGGCTTTTCGGTGTCGCTGGGCGCGCAGGGCTTGTCGCTGAACGTGAACTCGCTGGCATCGGTGCTGCAGGGGGGCGCGGAATTCGCCACGCTGACCTCGGGCGGGGCGCCGGTCGAGGACGGGCATGTCTTTGTCCTGCAACGGGATGGGGCGGCGGCCCGCGACAACCTGTTTGCCGACGAATCCAGCCTGCTGCGCCTGACCATGCTGATCGACGAATCGGTGACCGGGCTGGAAATCGGCGCGAATGTGCAGTTCATGGGCCTGACCGTGGGGCGGGTCACCGCCCTGGCCGCGCGTGTGGTTTCGGACGAACAGGGGCGCGACCGCGTCCAGCAGGAGGTGACGCTGGCCGTGACCCCGACCCGGCTTGGCCTGCCCGCCGATACCGGCCAGGACGCGGCGCTCGATTTCATTGCCGGCCAGGTCGAGGCGGGGCTTCGCGCGCGCCTGTCCAGCGCCGGCTTCTTCGGCACCTCGCTGGAGGTGGAACTGGTCGAACTGCCCGATGCCGCGCCGGCGCGGCTGGACCGTGCCGCCCAGCCCCATCCCGTGATCCCCTCGGTCCCCGGCGAGATCACCGATTTCAGCGAGACCGCGCAGGGCTTCCTGAGCCGCGTGGGCAATCTGCCGATCGAGGAGGCGCTGAAATCCGCCACCGACATGATGAACAGCGTCACCGCGCTGGCGAGCAGCGAGGACACGCGTGCCATCCCCGGCGCCCTGCGCGGCACCCTGGACGAGGCCCAGGCCGCCGCCGGAGAGATCCGCGGCGCCACTGCGGAGCTGCGCGAATCCGGCGCGCTGACGCAGATCAGCGCCATGGTCGACGAGGCCACGGCGGCGGCCGAGGCGGTCAAGCTGGCCGCCGCCGATGTGCCCGCGATGGTCGACCAGATCGACGCCACCGCCGCCAAGGTCGAGGCGGTCGATTACGCCGCCATCGGCGCCGAGGCCGAGGGCATCCTGCGCGATATCCGCGCGCTTCTGGGCACCGAGGATGCCGAGCAACTGCCCCGCAACCTGTCGGACACCCTGCAGGCGGCCTCGGGGCTGCTGAACGATCTGCGCGACGGCAATGCCGCCGGCAGCCTCAATGAGGCACTGGCCTCGGCCAGCACGGCGGCGCAGGATGTCTCGGCCTCGGTGCAGCGTCTGCCGCAGCTTTCGGCGCGGCTGGAACGGCTGGCGGCGCGGGCCGATGCGGTGCTGGCCGCCTATGGCGAGCGCTCGAGCTTCAATACCGAAACCGTCAACCTGATGCGCGAGATGCGCCGCGCGGCCAATGCCTTCGGCAGCCTCGCGCGGATGATCGAACGCAATCCGCAAGCCTTCATTCTGGGACGATAAGATGCGCCTGTTTCTTCTACCGCTGGTCTCGGTGGCGCTGCTGGGCGCCTGCTCGAACGGCGAAAGCACCGCCCGCTACCTGATCGACCCGCCGATCGGCGGCGAGCGGGTCGCGAACCGGCTGGGCACGGCCGAGCTGATGGATGTCTCGCTGCCCGAATATGCCGCCTCGGACGAGGTCGCCTGGCAGACCGGCGACGGGGCCGTGCGCTCGAATACCGGCCAGCTCTGGGCGGACAATCCGCAGCGCGCCTTTACCCAGACGCTGGCGCGGGCGATCTCGGACATCTCGGGCGCCACGGTCATCGCCGAGCCATGGCCGCTGGCCGAGCCGCCGCGCCGCCGCCTGCAGGTGCGCGTCGAAAAGGCGCTGGCGCAGGCCGACGGGATCTATCGGCTCAGCGGGCGCTATTTCGTGGCCGATGACGCGGCGGGCGGTGCCAATCAGGCGCGCAGCTTCGATATTTCCGTGCCGCTGGCCGGGGATGGCGACCCCGCCGAGATCGCCCGGGCGCAGTCGCAGGCCATCGCCTGGCTTGCCCGCCAGATCGCGGCGCTGGCCGGGCCGGGCCGCGTGATCACGACCACCGCGCCGCCGGTGCCGCGGATCGATGACCTGTTTTCGCAGCCATTGCCGCCGCTTGAGGGCAGCTGATCCGAAGCGCCTTAAACCGCGTCCTCGGGATCGAACTGCCCGAAACGCCCGGCGGCAAAGACCAGCGGGTGATCGCCGGGGCCGGCCACGGTCACCCGCAGCACGCGGCCGATCAGAACCGAATGGTCGCCCCCTTCATGCGCCGCATGGTGCAGGCAGTCGAAGCGCGCCGCCGCGCCGGGCAGGATCGGCACGCCGTCCTCGGTGATGACCGGGCTCAGCCCCTCGAACTGGCGGCCGCCCTTGGTAAAGCGCAGACAGATCTCCAGCTGCTCGGCGCCCAGGACATGGACCGACCAGGCCTCGGCCTTGGTGAATACCTCGTGGCGGGTCGAGTTGCGCGCCGGGCACCACAGCAGCAGCGGCGGCTCCAGCGAGACGCTGGTGAAGCTGTTCACCGTCATCCCCACCGGGCCGCGCGACCCCATGGTGGTGACCACGGTCACGCCGGTCGCGAAACGGCCAAGCGCCTCGCGCAGCAGCCTCGCCTCGGCATTGGCGGGGTGAAAGGTGATCTCGTCAGCCAGCCGGTCTCGGGTCGCTGGGGGAAGGCGGCTCATGGGCGGGCCCTGTCATCTGCGGCGCACGGCCGGAACGGGTTTGCCCTTTCTTAGCCGCCGCGCGGCAGGGCATCAAGCTGCGCCGCGCCTGCTGCCTTGCGCGGCGTCATTGCCGCCAGCATCTGCCCGTGCAGCGCCGCCCCCGCGACCAGCAGCCCGTCCGTGCGCGCCCCCGGCCGGTTGAAGCGCAAGGGCGCGCCGCCCAGTTCGGTCGCCCGGCAACCGGCGCGTTCGGCGATCAGGCTGCCGGCCGCGATGTCCCATTCCCAGGCCGGGCGCACCGACAGCGCGGCGTCAAAGCGCCCCTCGGCCACCAGGCACAGCCGCCAGGCCAGCGAGGGGCGGAACTTGCGCAGCAGGGGCGGGGCCACGCCCCGCCAATGCGCCGGATCGAGGCCCGGCTTGCCGGTCAGCACGGTCGCGTCCTCGAACCCGTGATCCGAGGCCGAGATCGCCACGCCGTTCAGCGCAGCCGGGCCGGTTTCGGCCGCGCAATAGGTCAGATCCTGCGCCGGCAGATGCACCACGGCGGCGGTGATCCGGCCGCCGCGCGCGATCGCCAGCGAGCTGGAAAATCCCGGCTGACCGTCGATAAAGGCGCGGGTGCCGTCGATCGGGTCGATGATAAAGCAATATTCGGCGGCCAGACGCGCGGGATCGTCGGGGCTTTCCTCGCTCAGCCAGCCGTAATCCGGGCGGGCGCCGCGCAGAAGCGTCTCGAGATGCGCGTTCACCGCCAGATCCGCCTCGGTCACCGGGCCGGCGCCGCCGGGCTTGTCCCAGACCTGCGGGTCGCGCCGCCAGTGGCGCAGCGCGATCTCGCCGGCCTCATGGGCGGCTTGTTGCAGCAGGCTCAGATCATCCGCCGGCAACGGTCATCCCCTCGACCAGCAGGCTGGGCACGCGCATCGCGCGCCAGTCGGGCAGGTCGTCGGCGGCGGTGATCCGGACCAGCATCTCGCGCAGGTTACCGGCGATGGTGCATTCATTGACCGGATAGGCGATCTCGCCGTTCTCGACCCAGAACCCGGCCGCGCCGCGCGAATAATCGCCGGTCGTCGCGTTGACCGAGCTGCCCAGCATCGAGGTCACCACCAGCCCGCGCCCCATGTCGCGGATCAGATCGTCCCGGCCCCTGTCGCCGGGGGTCAGTTCCAGATTGGTGATGCCGGGCGCGGGCGGGCTGCCGGGCCCGCGCATGGCGCTGGCGGTCGAGGCCATGCCCAGCTTGCGCCCGGTGGCCAGATCCAGCGTCCAGCCCTGCAACACGCCGTCCCGCACGATCAGGCGCGGCGCGGTGGCCAGCCCCTCGGCGTCGAACATGCGCGAGGCGCCATGGCGCGGCCGGTGCGGATCCTCGCGCAGGTCGAAGCCGGGGGGCAGCACCGCCTCGCCCAGGGCCTGGCGCAGCCAGCTTGCGCCGCGCGCGACGGCGCTGCCATTGGCGGCGCTGACCAGATGCCCGATCAGGCTTGACGCCACGCGTTCGTCGTAAAGGATCGGAAAGGCGCCGGTCGGCGGCTTGCGCGCCCCGGCCCGTTCTACCGCGCGCGTGCCGGCCAGGCGGCCGATTTCCTCGGGCGGGGGCATGTCGGCGGCGTGGACGCGGCTTTCGCCGGCCCAGTCACGCTCCATCCCGAGCCCCTCGCCGGTGATCGCGATGGCCGACAGGCTGCGCCCGCTGCGCCCGTAGCCGGCGGAGAACCCGTTCGAGCCGGCCAGCCAGATCCGCCGCCGCGAATGGCTGGCGCTGGCCGATTCCACCGTGGCGACGCCGGTGATGGCCAGCGCCGCGGCCTCGGCCCGCCGGGCGGCTTCCTGCAATTCCTCGGGACTGGGATCGGGGCCGGCATCGTTCAGGTCCAGCATCGCAGGATCGGTCGCGCGGGCCAGTTGCTCCGGCTCGGCCAGTCCCAGCGTGTCGTCCACCGGCGCCTCGCGCGCCATGGCGACGGCGCGGGCGGCCATTTCGGCGATCGTGCCCGCCGAATGTTCCGAGGCGGAAACGCAGGCCTGCCGCCCGCCCAACAGCACGCGCAGCCCGATCTCGACCCCTTCGGCGCGCTCGGCATGTTCCAGCCGGCCGCCGCGCACATCGACCGAGACGGCCGCCGCCTCAAGCGCGATGGCGTCGGCCTGATCCGCGCCGGCCTTGGCCGCCGCCGTCAGCAGCGCTTGCGCCAGCCCTTCGAGACGCTGGAATTCGGTCATGCTGTACCTCGGATAGATGAGCGGGGGCCGCGATGCCGGCACGCCCCCCAAAGCGTTCGTCCCGCATGCCGGCGCGGCCGGAACCGCGCCGGGCAGGTTGTTACTTGACCTGCTGGCCGTTGGCAAAGACGGAGCCGTCCTCCTTGAACTCCAGCCGGGTTTCCAGCTTGTCCTCGCCCTCGGCGGCGGGCTTGGCGAACATTGCCAGCATCATGCGCGTGCTCATCAGCTGTTCCTCGGGGATCAGCCCCATCGAGGCCAGCGTGTCGATCAGCCCGTTGACGCCCTCATAGGTGACGTTCAGCTGGCCGGTCGGCGTGCTGGTCAGATCGCCGCCTTCAGGTGCCATCAGCTTGCCATCGGCGTCGATCCGGGCGCCCAGCATCGACAGCGCGACGCGGTTGATCGCGACCTCGACCGGGGTGATCGGCTCGGGCATGGCGGCGTCCATGTCATCGGCCATATCCCCGGTCCCGTCGGTTGCCGCGTCACCCGGCATCGGCGCGTCCTCGGGCATCGGCATGGGCGGCATCATGCTTGCGGGATCGAGCAGGTCGGCATTGACCTTCAGCAATCCGGTTATGTCGAGAGACAGCGAGGCCGGATCGCGCGGCAGCTTGCCGGTGGCGTCGAATATCTCCCAGATCGCGTCGCCGATGGTCAGCCCGTCCAGCAGATAGGACAGCTTGAAGGGCTGCGGCTCGTCACTGACCATCACCGGGAACTGCAGGTCGAAGCCGGCGCTTTCCGCCGCGTATTCGATCGGGAAGGGCAGGGTGCCGCCGCTCATATTCGCGGCAAAGGCGTCCGAACTGCCGCGATAGCTCACGCCTTCCTGCGACATGGCAAAGCTCAGCTCGAAGCCCTTGCCGTCATAGCTGCCGCTGCCGGCCTGCGGATTGCCCTCGGGATCGGCGGCGGTGTAATCCAAGGTGCCGGTGACCGGACCCGATGTGAGCCGGCCCTCCATCTCCATGCCGGATTTCAGCGCGCCATTGATGTCGGCATTGATGTCGATATCGCCGGACACGCTCATCTCGCCCGAGGCTTCCAGTCCGGAAAGGTTCAGATCAAGCGTGATACTTTCGCCCTCGGTGGGCGCCATGTCGCCGGTCAGGGTCACCCGGTCCGAGGTCATGCTATAGTCGTATTTCGCCGGCGGGCCGGCGATCGTGCGCATGCGCCCCGTCGTGTTGACGATGCCCATCTTGATGTCCATCTGCGTTTCCGCGCCGTCGACGGTGACGGTGGCCAAAGCGATATCCATCGTCGGATAGTCGAATTCATGCATCATTTCCTCGGGCGCACCCGAGGTGATCATGGCATTGCCCGGCATGTCGATGGTAAAGGGCACCTCAAATTCCATGCCGTTGACATCGGTGCCTTTGCTCATGCCGGTCACGCGGTCGGAAAATACCGAGCGCACCTTGCCGTCGCCGGTTTCGGTCAGCGTCACCCGGTCCAGGCTCATGCTGACTTCGCCTTCGGCCGGGCCGCCGCTCACGGTCAGGTCGCGGATCGTCAGCGTATCGCCGGCCTTGTCGCGGGCGCTTTCCTCGACGCTGTAGCCGACCGACTCGTAATAATCGATCCAGGATTGCCAGACCTGCTCGGCGGTGACCTCTGCGAGAGCCGGCGCGGCCATGACGATCAGCGCCACGGTCGAGCTTGTCAGTCGAAGATTCATCTTATTACCTCTCTCAAGACGAGAATTGCATGGATATGCTTGCCGGGGTTCTGCCATAGCCAGCCCCCGGCTCCAAGGAGGGATATGCGTGATCACGAGTGAATTTACCGGGGGAATCGGCACTGTCGTCATCGACCGGCCGCACAAGGCCAATGCCCTGACCGAGCCGATGCTGCGCGATCTGACCGCCGCTTTCGACGCTTTTGCGGCAAGGCCCGAATTGCGCGCGGTAATCCTGACCGGCCGGGGCAGGGTGTTTTCGGCCGGGGCCGATCTGGATGCCGCGCGCGCGGGGCTGGCCGTGTCGCCGGAATGGCAGCGCCTGTCGGCGCGGGTGGCGGCGATGCCCTGCCTGACCATCGCGGCGCTCAACGGGACGGCGGCGGGCGGGTCGCTGGGCATGGTGATGGCCTGCGATCTGCGGCTGGCGGTGCCGGATGCGAAATTCTTCTATCCCGTCATGCGCCTGGGCTTTCTGCCCCGGCCCGGCGACCCCGAGCGGATGGTGGCGCTGATCGGGCCGTCGCGCGCCAAGATGATCCTGATGGGCGGCCAGCGAATCGCCGCGGACGAGGCGCTGGCCTGGGGGCTGGTGGACCGGCTGGTCGCGCCAGAGGCGTTGATGCAGGACGCGGCGGCACTGGCCGGCGACGCCTGCGGCGCCGATGCCCGCCATGTCGAGGCGATCAAGTCGCTGATCGGCTAGGGCGGGCGCGCCACAAGGCAGGGGCAAGGCCGCCGGCCGGGCCTTGCCTGCCGTTTCGGGCCGCATCGGCCTGTGGGTCAGGATCAGGCGTAGGCGGCCTGTTTCCCGAAATGCACGCAAAGCGCGTAATAGACGACCGGCCGGTATTTGTTGCGATTGCTGCTGCCGTATTTCGTCAGCACCTCCTGAATCGCGGCCATCAGGTCCGGGCCGTCGGGCAGGCCCAGCTTTTTCATCAGGTAGTTGGTCTTGACCCGTTCCAGCTCGGTCTTGTCCGAGCCGGCGATGGTTTCGGCATCGGCGTTGTAGATCGAAGGGCCGCAGCCGACCACCACCTTGGTGAGCAGCTCCATATCGGGCGAGACGCCCAGTTTTTCCTTCATGTCGGCCGCGTATTTGGCAATCAGATCGTCACGTTTGCTCATCTCCGTCCCCCGGATCGTTATGTCCGGGGAGGAGCCTAGCGCGTGACAGGCAAATATCAACCTGTTCGAAGGTTCAGTAGCGGTAATGATCGGATTTATACGGGCCTTCGGGCGAGACGCCGATATAGGCGGCCTGTTCGGGCGAGAGCTTGCTCAGCTTCACGCCGATCCGGTCCAGATGCAGCCGGGCGACCTTTTCGTCCAGCGCCTTGGGCAGGATATAGACGCCGGGCTGGTAGTCGTCGCCCCTGGTCCACAGCTCGATCTGGGCCAGCACCTGGTTGGTGAAGCTGGCCGACATGACAAAGCTGGGATGGCCGGTGGCATTCCCCAGGTTCAGCAGGCGGCCTTCGGACAGCAGGATGATCCGCGCGCCCGAGGGCATCTCGATCATGTCCACCTGGTCCTTGATATTGGTCCATTTGTGGTTCTTCAGCGCCGCGACCTGAATTTCATTGTCGAAATGGCCGATATTGCCGACGATGGCCATGTCCTTCATCGCGCGCATATGCTCGATGCGGATCACGTCCTTGTTGCCGGTGGTGGTGACGAAGATATCGGCGCTGGCGACGACATCTTCCAGCGTGACCACCTCGAACCCGTCCATCGCGGCCTGCAGCGCGCAGATCGGATCGACTTCGGTCACTTTCACACGCGCGCCGGCGCCGGCCAGCGAGGCGGCCGAGCCCTTGCCGACATCGCCATAGCCGCAGACCACCGCGACCTTGCCGGCCATCATCACATCGGTGGCGCGGCGGATGCCGTCGACCAGCGATTCCTTGCAGCCATATTTGTTGTCGAATTTCGACTTGGTGACGCTGTCATTCACGTTGATCGCCGGGAAAGGCAGCAGCCCTTTCTTGTGCAGATCGTACAGGCGGTGAACGCCGGTAGTGGTTTCCTCGGAAACGCCCTGGATCGCGTCGCGCTGTTGGGTGAACCAGCCGGGGCTTTCCTCCAGCCGCTTCCGGATCTGTGCGAAAAGCGCCTCTTCCTCTTCGCTGGTGGGCGTCTCGATCAGCCCGGTCTCGCCGGCCTCGACCCGGGCGCCCAGCAGCACATACATGGTCGCATCGCCGCCATCGTCCAGGATCATGTTGGCGGTGCCTTCCGCGAAACGAAAGATCTGGTCGGTATAGGACCAGTATTCGGGCAGCGTCTCGCCCTTGATGGCAAAGACCGGAATGCCGGCCCGGGCGATCGCGGCCGCCGCGTGATCCTGGGTCGAGAAGATATTGCACGAGGCCCAGCGGACCTCGGCGCCCAGAGCCACCAGCGTCTCGATCAGCACGGCGGTCTGGATCGTCATGTGCAGGCTGCCGGCGATGCGCGCGCCCCTGAGCGGCCTGCTGTCACCATATTCCGCGCGCAGCGCCATCAGGCCGGGCATTTCGGTTTCAGCGATGTCCAGCTCCTTGCGGCCATAGGCGGCAAGCGAGATGTCCCGGATGATATGATCGGCCATGTGGCACCCTGTACAAGGAAATCTGCCCGGCCCTTACCATTCCGCGGCGCGGTCTGCAAACCGCCGCGATCAGCCGCTCAGCCCGGCGCTGGTGAAAAAGTGCCGCGGGCTGGCACCGTCGCGATAACCGACGCCCGAGGCCACCACGCAGCTTGTCGCATCGGGCCGCTCCAGCACCATCGTCCAGGTGCCCGTCAGGTCCGAGCCCCAGAGCACCGTGCCGCCGCCGCCGGAGGCCACCCTTTCCTCGTCGAAATCATGGCTCAGGACCTGCGCCACCTCGGCGCTGTGGTCGCACCAGGGCTGATCGGGCGAGGCGCTTTCCGACAGCGGCAGGCGGCGCGCCAGTTCGATCACCGCGCGGGTATCCATGCCGGCAATGGCCGGCCAGCCGCGCGGATCGGCGCTGTCGTCGCGCTGCCGGGTCAGCGCCAGCGCACCCGAACCCGCGATGGCCAGAACCGTCGCCGCGACAATGGCCGCAGCCTTGAAATCGTTGCGTTTCGGCAGGGTCATCGTGCAAACCTTTCGCGTCTTGCCTTGGTTTCGCGTAAAAAAACGCCAAAATCCGAAACGGGTTCCCGATAGGTTCCGGCCCATGCCGCCCGTGAGCGCTAGCAGCCGGCAGCGGGATCGCCTAGAACGAAACCTTACCGAGTTGCGGGGGAGGAGGAGTGATGACCTTTTTGCTGGCGGATGTAGGCGGCACCAATGCGCGGCTGGCGCTGGCGCGCGACGGCGCGATAGACGGCGCGACGATCACCCGGTTTCTGGGCGACGATCACGGCAGCTTCGACGAGGTCGTGCGCCTGTATCTGGACCAGCAGGGCGGCCCCCGGATCAACGCCGTCTGCGTCGATGTCGCCGGTCCCGTCTCGGGCGGGGCGGCGCGGTTGACCAATCGCGACTGGGATTTCACCGAGACGCGGCTGCGCGACCTGACCGGCGCACCGCGCGCGCGGCTGATCAACGACCTGCTGGCGCTTGGCTACGCCACCCCGGCGCTGGACGGCGATGCGGCCGGCTTTCTGCGCGTCGCGCCGCAGGGATCGCCGGGCAATGGCCAGCGGCTGGTGGTGAATGCCGGCACCGGCTTCAATGTCTGCGCGGTCAAGGTCCTGCCCGGCGGCGGCATCGCCTGCCTGGAATCCGAAGAGGGACATACCCGCCTGCCATATTCGGTCAGGCTGGCGCTGGCGCGGGAACTGGGCGATGAGGCCACCGATCCGCTTGACTCGGTCGAGGAGCTTTTCGCCGGCCGCGGTCTGGCGAAACTGCATGCGCTGCGAACCGGCCAGGCCGCGGTCCGGGCCGAGGCGGTGTGCGCCGCCGCCGCACAGGGCGATGCCGCGGCCGAGGCCAGCTGCGCGCTTTATGCGCGCCTGTTCGGCCTGCTCTGCCGCGAACTGGCGCTGCGCTTCATGCCGCTTGAGGGCATGTTTCTGGCCGGCAGCGTGGCGCGGTCCTGCACCGACCGTTTCGAGATCTTCGAACAGGCATTTCTGTCGGATCCGCTGATGGCCCGGATCGTTCAGGCGGTCCCGATCGGCGTCATCCGTGACGACATGGCCGCATTGCATGGCTGTCTTGCCGCACTCGCGTGAAAATTACCCGGATCGCGGCCTGCGCGCTGGATTTCGCCGACCATGCCTGCGATGTTGCGACAAAACTCGCGAAACACGGCAGGAGTGGTAATGAAAGCCTGGCTCAGGGCGGGAACGGTTGTCGCGATCACGCTTGGGACCGGTGCCGGCATGGTGCTGGCGCAATCCTCGGGCCCGTCCTCATCCTCGCCCTTTTCGGGCTGGTTCGGTCGCTCGGACGGCAACGAGGCCTCGCCCGTCGATCTTGATTTCCGCATGAACGGCGGCGATGACGGGCTGCTGCGGGCGCTGCGCGCCACCTCGCTCCTGGTCAGCGCGCAGGACGAGGGGCGCGTGACCGGGCAGGACATGCTGGCCGCCGCGCGCGGGGACTATGCCCGGTTCCTGGGCGTGCTTTACGACGAGGGTTATTATTCCGGCCTCATCGACATCAAGCTGGACGGGGTCGAGGCCGCGACCATCGCGCCGCTTGACGCGCCCGAACTGGTCCGCCGGGTCGAGGTCTCGGTCACGCCGGGGCCGATCTTCAAATACAGCCGCGCCGATATCGGCCCGGTCGCGCCGGGCACCGAACTGCCCAGCGGCTACCGCCGGGGCGAGATCGCGCGCACCGGCGACATGAAGGCCGCCGCCGCCAGCGCGGTCGAGGGCTGGCGCGATGTCGGCCATGCCAAGGCCGAGGTCGCGGCGACCGACATCATCGCCGATCACGCGATCAACCGCGTGGACAGCCGCATCACCATGGCCCCCGGTCCCGAACTGCGTTTCGGCAGCATGACCATTCGCGGCTACAAGCGCATGGACCCGCGCCGGCTGCGCAAGATCGCCGGCTTTCCCGAGGGTGAGCGTTTCGACCCCGAAGAACTTGAGGACGTGCGCAAGCGCCTGCGCCGCTCGGGCGTGTTCTCGGCCATCACGCTCAGCGAGGCGGATTACGTCAATCCCGACGACACGCTGGATGTGGATCTGCTGGTGGTCGAACAAAAGCTGCGCCGCCTGGGCGCCGGTTTCGAATATTCCAATACCGAGGGGCTGGCGCTGACCGGCTACTGGATCCATCGCAACCTGTTTCGCGGCGGCGAGCGGCTGCGCGTCGATGCCAGCGTTTCGGATATCGGCGGCAGCACCGGCATGGATTACGGGCTGGGCGTGCGCATCGACCGGCCCGCGACGATCAACGCCGATACCACCGCCTATGTGCAGGCCGAGGTCAAAAGCGAGCAAGAGGATGACTATGATCTGAAATCCGGCACCTTCGGCTTTGGCTTCATCTGGCTGCCCAGCGACGAGCTGACCGCAGATATCGCGCTGCAATACCGCGCGCTGCGCGTCGACGACGAATCCGGGCGCACCAATTTCCGGCTTTTCGCGCTGCCCGCCTCGGTCGAATGGGACAAGCGCGACGAGCCCACCGATGCCAAGCGCGGCTACTGGCTTTCGGGCAAGGTGGTGCCCTTTGCCGGCTTGCAGGATGAAACCGGCAGCGGCGCGCAGACCATCGCCGAGGGCCGCGTCTATTACAGTTTCGGGACCGATGACCGCTTCACGCTGGCCGGGCGGGGGCGGCTGGGTTCGGTCTTCGGTTCGGAGATCGACGAAACGCCGCGCGACTACCTGTTCTTTTCCGGTGGCGGCGGCACCGTGCGCGGCCAGCCCTATGAATCGCTGGGCGTGCGCGTCATCCAGGGCGAGGATGGCCGGGTCAAGACCGGCGGGCTGAGCGTCGCGAACCTGACCGCCGAGGCCCGCATCCAGATCCGCGAAAAGGTCGGCATGGCGATCTTTGCCGATGCCGGGCGGGTCTGGGCCGATAACGGCTTTTCCGGCGACAGCGACTGGCATGCGGGGGCGGGTGCGGGGATCCGCTACAAGACGCCCATCGGCCCGCTGCGCTTCGACCTCGCGGCGCCGGTGGGCGGGGGCTATGACGACGATTCCGGGGTTCAGCTTTACATCGGACTGGGGCAGGCATTCTGATGCGCGATCTTGCTTACCGAATCCTTTTCGCCCTTTGTCTGGCCCTTGCCGTGCCGCTGGCCGCGCAGGCGCAGGACAGCGCCGCCGAAATCTCGCAGGAGGCCGAGGACGACAAGGGCTTCATCACCAGCTTCCTCGAGGAGAAACTGTCCGGCGCCGGGCGCAGCGTGGTGATCGACGGCTTTCAGGGCGCGTTGTCCTCGCGCGCGACCTTCGATCGCATGACCATTTCCGACGATGACGGCGTCTGGCTGACGCTGGAGGGCG
This sequence comes from Paracoccus halophilus, assembly GCF_000763905.1. Lineage (GTDB taxonomy): Bacteria > Pseudomonadota > Alphaproteobacteria > Rhodobacterales > Rhodobacteraceae > Paracoccus > Paracoccus halophilus. The sequence continues at coordinate 34,179 of NZ_JRKN01000022.1, read as the reverse complement.
GCGCCATGCAATGGACCCGCAGCGCGCTGCTGGGCCGCCGGGTCATGATCAACGAGCTTTCGGCCGAACGCATCATCCTGCCGCGCCTGCCCGGCGCCGGCAAGGACGCCGCGCCGCAGGCCGAGGCGACCGAGTTTTCGCTGCCGGAACTGCCGGTCTCGGTGGCGATCGAACAGATCGCCGTCGAGCGGGTCGAGCTCGGCGCCGGCATCATTGGCCAGGAGGCGGTGCTGGCGATCAACGGCGCAATGAACCTGGCCGATGGCGAGGGAAGCACCAAGCTGACCATCGATCGCGTCGACGGGCCCCGCGGGCAGTTCGCGCTCGAGACCGATTTTTCCAATGAAACCCGAATGCTGAACCTTGACCTGACGCTGGACGAGGATGCCGACGGGCTGTTCAGCAATATCGTCAAGCTGCATGGCCGCCCGGCCGTGCAGGCCGCGATCAAGGGCCAGGGGCCGCTGTCGGATTTCTCGGCCGATATTTCGCTGGCGACCGACGGCCAGCCGCGCGTCACCGGCGCGGTCGCGGTGATGGCGCAGGAACGCGGCGGCGCGCCCGGCACCGGCTTTCGCGCGGAACTGGGCGGCGATGTCGCGGCGCTGGCGCCGCCGCAGCACAAGGCGTTCTTCGGCGGTCAGTCGCAGCTTCTGGCCGAGGGCTGGCGCGGCGATGACGGCCGGCTGCTGATTCCGTCGCTGAACGTCACCACCCAGGCGCTGAAGCTGGACGGCAATCTGGCGACCACCGGGCGGGGGGCGCCGGAAAGCGTGCATCTGACGCTGCTTCTGGGCGAGGATGCGGGGGCGACGCAGCTGCCCGCGCTGCTGCCCTGGGCGGACAAGCCGACGACCGTGCAGACGGGCAATCTGCGGCTGGATTACGAGGCGGCCCAGGGCTCGGGCTGGGCGCTCAAGGGTGTGGTCGGGGATATTTCGCGCGACGATATCTCGCTGTCCGAACTGGAACTGGGCGGGCGCGGCCGGGTGGTGCTGACCGACGAACAGGCGCTCAGCGAGATCCGCGGCTGGATCGCCTTCGGCATGACCGATCTGGAACCCGCCGATCCGGCGCAGGCGCAGGCCCTGGGCGATACGCTGAACGGCGGTCTCAACTTTGCCTTCAGCCCCGGCAATGCGCTGAAGTTCTGGGGCATGAACATCAATGGCGACGCGTTCCGCTTTACCGGCGAGACCGAGGTCGCGGGCCTGGCCACCGGCATCACGCTGTCGGGCAATATCAATGCCGAACATCGCGACCTGTCGCGTTTCTCTGCGCTGGCCGGGCGCGATCTGTCGGGCACGGCGGATATGCAGATCAAGGGCAATTACGCGCTTCTGGGCAAGGGCTTCGATATCGAGGCGCTGGTTCAGGGCAACGATATCGGCATCGGCCAGGACCATGCGGACCGCATGCTGGCGGGCCAGTCGCGGATCGCGCTCAGCGCGCGGCGCGACAGGACGGGGATCAATCTGCGCAACCTGACGGTGAACGCGCGGAACCTGACCGCGCAGGCGCAGGGCCGGCTGGACAGCAATACCGCCGATCTGACCGCGCTGGTGGAAATGCCCGACCTGTCGGTCGCCGATCCCGCCTGGACGGGGGCCTTTCGCACCGAGGCGCGCGTCTCGGGTCCCAACGGCCAGCGCGCGATCAGCCTGAACGGCACCGCCGCGGATGTGGCCCTGGGTATCGCGGAGCTGGACGGTGTGCTGGCCGGCGAGACCACGCTGCTGGTCGAGGCGCTGGAGAATGCCGGCACCTATAACGTGCAGCAGTTCCAGCTGACCAATCCGCAGGTCAGCGCCACCGGCAGCGGCAATTTCTCGGCGCAGATGGTGGACGGCCGGCTGAATGTCTCGATGCCCGACCTGACGGTGCTGGGGCGGGGGCTCTCGGGCGCGCTGACCGCGCAGGCCACGGCCTCGCAACAGGGCGCGACCCGCCGGATCGAGCTGACCGGCCTTGGCACCGATCTGCGGCTTGGTCAGCAGGATGTGAACGGTGCGCTGCCCGGCAATACCGAACTGACCCTGACCGCCGAGGAAGAGAACGGCGACATCACCATCGAGACGTTCGACCTGAAGAACGACCAGATGCTGGCCAGCGCGCAGGGCCGCATCGGCCGCGCCGAAACCGACCTGACCGGCCGCGTCGATATCCGTTCGCTGGCCAGTTTCGGCAAGGGCTGGCGCGGCGCGCTGCAGGCGCAGGGCGCCTTCCGGGGCGATGGCAGCGGCGCGCGGCTTCTGGACGTGACCGGCACCGCGCGCGATCTGTCCTTTGGCCAGGCGCAGGTCGATGGCGCGCTGGCCGGCGAGACCGAGCTGGCCGTCAAGGGGGTCGAGCGTGACGGCGTCTTCACGATCGAGACCGCGCGTGTCGCGAACCCGCGCCTGAACCTGTCGGCCGATGGCCGGGTGGGGCAGGGCGCCACCGATGTCGCCGCCACGCTTCAGGCCGATGACCTGCGCTTTCTGGGCCGGGGTTTTCGCGGGGCGCTGAACGCCTCGGGCCGGGTCGCGGACCAGCCGCAAGGCGGCCGCACGATCACCGCGCAGGGCAATGCGCGCGGGTTGGCGATCGGCAATCCGCAGGCCGATGCCGTGCTGGCGGGGGAAACCAGCCTGGACCTGACCGCCCGGCAACTTGCCGATGGCAGCCTCAAGGTGGACCGCCTGCGCGCCGGCAACGGCCAGTTCAGCGTCACCGGCGACGGCAGCCCGACCGAGGGGCTGAACCTCGATGCGCGGCTGAACGATCTGGGTCTGGTGGCGCGGGGCTTTCCGGGCGCCGCCACGCTGGGCGGCACGATCCGCAATACCGGCACCAGCTATGACGTGAACCTGACGGCCAGCGGCCCGGGCGGCAGCCAGGCCAGTGCGACGGGCTCGGTCGCGACCGACCTGTCCAGCGCCGATCTGCGCATCAGCGGCAGCAGCGATGCCGCCGCCGCCAACCCCTTTCTGCGCACCCGCAGCGTCGAGGGGCCGCTGAATTTCGATCTGCGCATCAATGGCCGGCCGGGGCTGGAATCGCTTAGTGGCCGGGTCGCGCTGAGCGGCGGGCGGCTGGCCGAGCCGCGCTTCGGCCTGCGCATCGACGATCTGAACGCCAATGCCGATTTCAACGGTGGCCGGATCGATGTCGATGTGCGCGGCGGCGTCGCCGCCGGCGGCGTGATCACGGTGACCGGCCCGGTGAACCTGACCGGCGACCGGAGCATGAACCTGGATGTGCAGGCCAGCGATGTCGTGCTGCGCGATCCCAGTCTTTACGAGGTCAATGCCGATGCCCGGATCAATGTCGCGGGGCAACTGGGCGAAGGGCCGCTGGTCTCGGGGCGGATCGATGTCGCGCGGGCGGAACTGCGCATCCCCTCGACCGGGCTGGGCGGCGCCAAGTCGATCCCCGATATCCGCCACCTCTCGGACCGGCCGCCGCAGCGCCAGACCCGGGCCAAGGCCGGGCTGCTGGAATTCTCCAGCCAAGCCTCCAGGGATGCCGGCATGGCGGCCCCGCCCGCCACGCCGCCGGCGCAGGCAGCGCGGTTCGAGCTGCTGCTCTCGGCCCCGGATCAGGTCTTTGTGCGCGGCCGCGGCGTCGATGCCGAACTGGGCGGCGAGATCCGCCTGACCGGCGACGCGCGCCAGCCCATTCCCATCGGCCAGCTGGAACTGATCCGCGGCCGGGTGGCTCTGCTGGGCAAGCGCTTCGACCTGACCGAGGGCCTGATCGAGATGCAGGGCAGCCTGATCCCGGTGATCCGGCTCGTCGCCCAGACCCTGCAGGACGGCATCACCACCCGCATCATTATCGACGGCGAGGCGCGCGACCCCGAGATCACCTTTGAAGCCTCGCCCGAAATGCCGGAGGAGGAGGTGCTGTCGCAGCTGCTCTTCGGTCGCGGTCTGGACAAGATCAGCCCGCTGCAGGCCGCCCAGCTGGCCAGCGCGGTGGCGACGCTGGCCGGGCGCGGCGGCGATGGCATCGTCGGGCGGCTGCGTGCCTCGACCGGGCTCGACGATCTCGACCTGACCACCGATGACGAGGGCAATGTCTCGGTCCGGGCGGGCAAATACCTGACCGAGAACGTCTATACCGATGTGCAGGTCGGCGCCGACGGCAAGACCCGGCTGAACCTGAACCTCGACATGTCCGACACGCTGACCACGCGCGGCTCGGTCGATAGCGAGGGGGAAAGCACCATCGGCCTGTTCTACGAACGCGACTACTGACGGCGGGCCCGCTTAGGCGCTTGTGTCGCATTGCGCCGCCGGGGGCGGGGGCATATCTTGGCGGCATGCCAGTTTTGCGCGGCCTTGTGATTCTGCTGTTCGTCCTGCTCAGCCCCCTGCATGCGGCGGCGGAGCGGGGGGATGGCGGCATGGCCGGGATGCCGGGCATGGCGGCCATGCCGGTCATGCAGGCGGTCGCGGATATGGCGAGCGACGAGGGCATGGCCAGGTGCTGCGACAGCGGCGCGCATCAGGGCTTTTCCTGCCAGAGCCTGACCGCCCTGCCGGGCATTCTGACCCTTGCCGCGCCTGCAACCGCCATGCGCCGGATGGCCGGGCCGCCCGCGCGGCACCTGCCACGCGGATATGAGCCCGCGCTGGATCTGCGCCCGCCGATCGCGCTCTGACGATCCGGTTCCTGCCGGCCGGCTGCCGCTTGCGGCGCGGCCCGGCGCGCTCAGACATCCATTCAAGGGAAGATTCCGATGAAAACCCAGATTGCGGGCCTTGTCGCCCTGTTCACCACCATGGCTCTGCCGGTTCTGGCGCAGGATACCCAGATGACCCTGCACAAGGACCCCTATTGCGGCTGCTGCACGGCCTGGGCCGATCTGGCCGCAGAGGCCGGCTATCAGGTCACCACCGTCGAGACCGAGGATATCGCGGCGACCAAGCTGGAAGCCGGCGTGCCCGAGGCCTTCTGGTCGTGCCACACCACCCGTATCGGCGGCTATGTGATCGAGGGGCATGTGCCGCTGGACGCCGTCGCGCGGCTGCTTGAGACCCGGCCCGACATCAGCGGCATCGCCGTCCCGGGCATGCCCGCTGGTTCGCCCGGCATGGGCGACGACCCCGCCGCCAGCTATGATGTGGTCGCCTGGGGTGGCGATGCCGGCGAGGGCGCGATCTATCAGCAAGTCCGGGGCAAATGAACCGAGGCCTGCTGGGTCGGGCGGTGGCCGGCATGGCCGCCATCGCCCTGATCGCGGCGGGGGCCCGGCTGGTCTGGACCTCCGCCCCCGGAGAGCTGCGCCTGCGCGCCGATGACGCCCGCGTCGTCGCCCAAGGGCGCGAGATCTATGCCGCCCAATGCGCCGCCTGCCATGGCGCGGATCTGGCCGGCCAGCCCGACTGGAAGCGGCCCTTGCCTGATGGCCGGCTGCCGGCGCCGCCCCATGACGAGAACGGCCATACCTGGCATCACGACAGCCAGTTGCTGTTCGATCTGACGAAATTCGGTATCGGCGCGATGATCGACGACCCGGATTACCTGACCGATATGCCGGTCTATGACGGCCTGCTGAGCGATGACCAGATCGTCGCGGTGCTCAGCTATATCAAATCGACCTGGCCGGCCGGTATCCGCGCGCGCCACGACCGGCTGGACCGGGAATGACACGGGCCGGGTCGCTGACCCGGCCCGAAGCCATCCGGCAAGGTCCCGTGCGTCAGACCTCGGGGACCAGTACCTCGCGCTTGCCGACATGGTTGGCGGAGCTGACGACGCCCTGATCCTCCATCTGCTCCACCAGCCGCGCGGCCTTGTTATAGCCGATGGCCAGCTTGCGCTGGATATAGCTGGTCGAGCATTTGCGGTCCTTGGCGACGATCGCCACCGCCATGTCGTAAAGCTCGGCATCGCCCCCTTCGCCCGAGGACAGGCCCAGCACCTGGTCGATGCTGTCGGCGCGGTCCTCGTCCGGGCCTTCGACCACGCCCGACATGTAGCTGGGCGGGCCGAAGCTTTTCAGATGGTTGACGATTTCCTCGACCTCTTCGTCGCTGACAAAGGGGCCATGGACGCGGGTGATTTTCGATCCGCCGGCCATGTAGAGCATGTCGCCCTGGCCCAGCAATTGCTCGGCCCCCTGTTCGCCCAGGATCGTGCGGCTGTCGATCTTCGAGGTGACCTGAAAGCTGATCCGGGTCGGGAAGTTCGCCTTGATCGTGCCGGTGATCACATCGACCGAAGGCCGCTGCGTCGCCATGATCAGATGGATCCCCGAGGCCCGCGCCATCTGCGCAAGGCGCTGGATGCAGGCCTCGATCTCCTTGCCGGCGACCATCATCAGATCGGCCATCTCGTCGACGATGACGACGATATAGGGGAAGGTCTCGGGCTGGAATTCCTCGGTCTCGAAGACCGGCTCGCCGGTATCCTCGTCAAAGCCGGTCTGGACCGTGCGCCGGAACATCTCGTTGCGGGCCAGCGCCTCGCGGACGCGGCCGTTATAGCCCTCGATATTGCGCACGCCCATCTTGGACATCCGGCGATAGCGCTCCTCCATCTCGCCGACGACCCATTTCAGCGCGACGACGGCCTTTTTCGGATCGGTGACGACCGGCGACAGCAGATGCGGGATGCCGTCATAGACCGAGAGTTCCAGCATTTTCGGGTCGATCATGATCAGCCGGCATTCATCGGGCGTCAGCTTGTAAAGCAGGCTCAGGATCATGGTGTTGATGGCCACGGATTTCCCCGAGCCGGTGGTGCCCGCGATCAGCAGATGCGGCATCTTGGCCAGGTTCGCGACCACCGGGCCGCCGCCGATATCCTTGCCAAGCGCCAGCGGCAGCGGCTGCGTGCCGTCGCCATAGGATTTCGAGGCAAGGATTTCGCGCAGCACCACCTTTTCGCGCCGCGCATTGGGCAGTTCGATCCCGATGACGCTGCGCCCGGGCACGGTCGAGACCCGCGCCGACAGGGCCGACATGGAGCGCGCGATGTCATCGGCCAGACCGATCACCCGGCTGGCCTTGAGCCCCGGCGCGGGTTCCAGTTCGTAAAGCGTGACGACCGGGCCGGGCCGGACCTCGGTGATCTGGCCCTTGACGCCGTAATCGTCCAGCACCGCCTCAAGCATGCGGGCGTTTTCCATCAGCGCTTCCTGCGAAAGCTGATGGCGCTGCACGGTATCGGGGGCGGCCAGCAGCGACAGGGGCGGGTGCTCGTACTGGCTGGCGGCATCGTCAAAACGCAGCGCCGGCTGCGCCTCGGACTGCGCCTGGCGCGAGGCCGGGGCGGGCCGTTTCGGCGGCACCACCACCCGCGCCGTTTCGGCGCCAAAGGGCTCGGCGGTGGCCGGCGGCGGCAGGTCGTGGCCGTCCTCGTCCATGCTCAGCGGCGGCTCGACGCGCGGCAGCGGCGCGCGGCTTCCGGTCAGGCGCGAGGTCACCACCGAGAGCAGGCTCTTGCCGTCGCCGCGTTCCGTGCGCTGGCGGATGGCATCGCTGATCCGGGCGCTGATCGCGGCGTTGCTGGGGGCCTCGTCATCGTCGTCGTAATGGGTTTCCGGCTCGACCAGTTCCGGCTCAAGCGCGCGGTCATGGGCCAGCGGCGCGGGCGCCCGGCCCAGCCCCGGCAGGGCGGCATCATGCGCCATTCCGGGCTGCGGCAGACTGGCCGAAGCAGCGCGGCCGACCCGCTCGCGCCGCGCCTCGGAGCGGGATTTCAGGTTCCGCGCCGCGCCCGAGGACATCCGCGCGCCGCGATCCAGCGCCCGCAGCGCCAGCAGCCGCGCGGTGGCCAACCCGTTCAGCAGATAGCCGCGGATGGCGGTCAGCTCCTTGCGGTCGAAACCCAGCACAAAGGTCAGAAAGGCGACCGCGCCCAGGGCGGTCAGCAGCGCCAGGATCTTGATCGCGATGGCGGCGCGCATCGGCATGGCGGACAGCATGCCGCCCATCAGCATGTCGCCCAGATGGCCGCCCAGGCCAAAGCTTTGCGTCCAGCCCGCCGGCGGCGCCATCGAGGTCGCGTAAAGCGATACCAGCACCACCCCGATCGGCAGGAAGACGCCGCGCGTGATGCGTTCCTCGCCCCGATGCAGCATCAGGCGCAGCCCCCAGACCACCGCGCCAAGGACCAGCGCCCAGGTGCCGTAGCCGGTGATCATGACCAGCGCCGAGGCGATATAGGCGCCCGGCCGGCCCAGGTAATTGGTCGCCGGCTGGTCGGTCGCCGACATGACGCTGGGATCTTCGGGCGAATAGCTGATCAGCAGCATCGCGATCAGCACGCCCAGAACGATCAGACCCGCGCCCAGCAATTCCTTGCCGCGCCGTTGCAGCGCGACCTGCGTGTTCTGGTCAAACAACGGATCGCGGTGCTTCGCCTGCCAGCTCGCCATGCGTCAACCCCCTTGGTACAAACAGTTTTTCAGGCGGTTCAGCGCCGCCTCGGTTTCGTCGGCCGACGCGACCAGCGCCACCCGGATGAAGTGCCGGCCCGGATTGCCCTGCGCGGTATCGCGCGACAGATAGGTGCCGGGCAGAACCTGGATGCCGGCCTCGGCCCAGAGTTTTTTTGCCGCATCCTCGCTGTCGCCGATCTCGGCCGGAATGGGCAGCCACAGGAAGAAGCCGCCCGCTACCGGCGCGTAGCCGGGCACATTGCCCAGCACGCGGTCGGCAATGGCGTATTTCTGCTGGTACAGCGCGCGGCTGGCCTCGACATGCGCCTCATCCGCCCAGGCGGCGGCGCTGACGCGCTGTGCGGGCAGCGGCAGCGGTGCGCCGGCATAGCTGCGCAGCCGGCGCATATGGGCGATCCGCCCCGGCCCGCCGGCGGCAAAGCCCGAGCGCAGCCCCGGCAGGTTCGAGCGTTTCGAGAGCGAGTTGAACATCACCACCCGATCCGCCAGCCCCATCCGCGTGGCCACTGCCAGCGCCCCGGGCGGCGGCGCGGCGCGCCAGATCTCGGAATAGCATTCGTCGGAAAGGATCAGGAAATCGTGGCGCTCGGCCAGGGCGATCAGCTCCTCGAGGTAATCCTCGCCGGCGATGGCGCCCTGCGGATTGGCGGGCGAGCACAGATAGGCGATGGCCGCGCGATCCAGCAGCGCCGGGTCCAGATCGGCGTAGCGCGGCATATGGCCGGTTTCCGGCGTGGCATTGACGAAAACCGGCTCGGCGCCGATGGCGGCGGCGGCCACGGCATAGACCTGATAGAACGGGTTCGGGATCAGGATCGCTGGTTGCCGGCCGTTCTTGTCATTCGGGCACAGCGCGAGGGCTGCGTTGAACAGCCCCTCGCGGGTGCCGTTCAGCGTGACGATCCGGTCCGGCGCGACCAGGATCCGGTGACGCCGCGCGATCCAGTCCGATATCGCCTGCAACAGTTCCGGCGTGCCCTCGTTCGAGGGGTATTTGCCGAATTCGGCCACATGCGCGGCCAGGATCGGGCCGGTGAAATCGGGCAGCGCATGGCGCGGCTCGCCGATGGTCATGACCATCGGGGTGTCGCCGGGCTCAAGACCCGCGAGCAGCTTCCGCAGGCGCGGAAACGCGTAATCCGGCAGGTTCGAGAACCGCTCGGTTGATGCCATATCTGCCTCTCATTCGGGGTCGTTGCGCCCCGTTGGTCGTGAGATTACCGGGATTGCGCCAATGCGTCCAGCGTTTCGCGGCCAAATCCCGACAGTTTCCCGGTATTTGGTGGTGACAATCGTTCAGTCGCGCAGCGCGGCCTCGGCCGCGGCTGCCACGGTCAGCAGGGCGCGGTCGCCGCCGGCCCGACCCATCAGCATGATGCCGCAGGCCGGCTGCGCCGTGGGCAGGCTGACGGCGGGCAGACCCAGCAGGTTGCCGATGCGGGTATTGCGCAGGGTCAGCAGGTTCTCGGTAGCGAAAAACCCGGGCTCGGCCAGCAAGCGGTCGGCATCGGGGGGCAGGATCGGCGCGGTCGGCAGGATCACCGCGTCGAACCCGGCGACGATCCGCGCCCAGTCGGCGCGCAGGAGGTGCAACTGCTCCCACGCGGCGACGTAATCCGGGCCGGAGATCTGCCTGCCGCCCCGGAAACGTTCGAGAATCGGCGGATACATCAGTTCCGGCGCGTCCTCGATCTGGTCGCGCCAGATGCCATAGGCCTCGGGGGCGAAGAGCGTGGGCGACAGCGCGATCGCCTCGGCCACGCAGGGGGGCTGGGCGTGGGTGATGCGCGCGCCGGCCGCCGCCAGCCGCTTGACCGCCTCCTCGAAGGCGGCGACGGGGGCTTTGCGGGCATCGTCGAACGGCACGCCGTCCAGCACCATCAGCCGCAGCCGGCGCGATGCCGCGCCATTCAGATCGACCGCCTTCTCGCCGCGCAGGATGGCCAGGATTTCGGCGCAATCCTCGACCGTGCGGGCAATCGGGCCGGCCACGTCAAAGCGGCGGCACAGCGGCAGGACGCCTTTGCTGCTGACCATGCCATGGGTCGGCTTGAAGCCCACCAGCCCGTTCCAGGCCGCCGGCACCCGGATCGAGCCGCCGGTATCCGAGCCGACCGCCGCCGCCGCCAGCCCCAATGCGACCGAGACGGCGGCGCCGGAACTTGAGCCGCCGGGCGCCAGCGCCGGGTCGATGCTGTTGGGCGGTGTCGCGGTCATCGGGTTCAGCCCCAGCCCGGAAAAGGCAAGTTCGGTCATATGCGTCTTGCCCAGGCAAACCAGCCCGTTCAGCGTCGCGCCGGCCAGGATTTCCGCGTCATGATCGGGCTTGCGGCCGCCGAGCAAACGCGAGCCGCCCTCGGTCGCGATGCCGGCGCTGTCGATATTGTCCTTCCAGTTGATCGCGATGCCGTCCAGCAAGGCGCGCCGCAGCCCGGCGCGGGCGCGATCATGGGCGGCGATGGCCTCGGCGCGGGCGCGCTCGGGGGTGGTACGGGCATAGATGCGGTCGGCATAGGGGTGGCGCGCGATTGCCTCGAGATAGGCCTCGACCTGGTCGATCGGGCTGAGCACGCCCGCCAGAATCGCCCGTCCCTGTTCCGCCGCCGGCGCCCTGAGCCAGTCCATGCGCATCCCCCGAAATCACCCGCAGATCCACCCGGCACAGGCTATCCGGGCAGCAAGGCGCCTGCAATGCGCAAGCCGCGGCTTTGTCGCATGGACATTACGCCCGCGCGCGTCATATTGCGCAGCATGAAGACGGATTTCGACATCGTGATCGCGGGGGGCGGGCTGAACGGCCCCGCTTTGGCGCTGGCGCTGGCCGATGCCGGGCTGTCGCTCGCCGTGGTCGATGCCCGGCCCGCCGATCTCCGCGCCGGCGACGCCTTTGACGGGCGCGCCTATGCGCTGGCGCTGGCCTCGCAGCGGCTGCTGGCGGCCCTGGGCCTGTGGGACGATCTGGCCGCGAAGGCGCAGGTGATCCGCAAGGTTCAGGCGCGGCAGGGCCGGCCCGGCGACGGGCCGGGTCCGTTTGGCCTGCATTTCGACGGGGCCGAGATCGAAGAGGGCCGGCTGGGCTATATGCTCGAGGACCGGTTCCTGTATCGCGCGCTGCTCTGTGCGATGCGGGGGCGCATCGACCATCTGCCCGGCATATCGGTCGAGGCGCAGGAGCTTGCGCCGGCCGGCATCCGCGCCACCCTGTCCGATGGCCGCGTTTTGGGTGCGCGGCTGCTGATCGGCGCCGACGGGCGGCAATCGGGCACCGCCGCGCGGGCCGGGATCGGGCGCGTCGGCCATGATTACGGCCAGATCGCGCTGGTCGCCGCGGTCGATCACGAATTGCCGCATGAGGGCACGGCGCATCAGTATTTCATGCCGACCGGGCCGCTGGCGATCCTGCCCCTGCCGGGCAATCGCAGCTCGATCGTCTGGTCCGAGCGGCGGGAAAACGCCCGTGCCATCATGGAATTGCCGGATGATGATTTTCTGGCGGTGCTGCGTCCGCGCTTTGGCGATTTCCTGGGCGCGATCAGCCTGGCCGGGCCGCGCTTTTCCTATCCGCTGAACCTGACCCTGGCCGAGCGTTACGTCGCGCCGCGCGTCGCGCTGGTCGGCGACGCGGCCCATGGCGTGCATCCGATCGCCGGGCAGGGCCTGAACCTTGGCCTGCGCGACGTGGCCGCGCTGGCCGAGGTGATCGTTACCGCCCGCCGCCGGGGCGAGGATATCGGCGCCGCGCAGGTGCTGGCGCGCTATCAGCAGTGGCGCCGGCCGGACGCGACCGCGCTGGCCCTGGGCATGGATGGCGTGAACGCGCTGTTTTCCAATGCCAATCCGGTGCTGCGCGCGGCGCGCGAACTGGGCATGGGGCTGGTCGATGCGGTCCCGCCGCTGCGGCGCGGCTTCATGCGCCAGGCGGCCGGGCTGAGCCTTGACCCGATGCCGCGCCTGCTGACCGGGCAGCGGCTCTAGGCGGGACAGGCCCGAAAGGCTCACGCCCGGGCGAGCGTTTGCGCCCGTATCTCCAAGCGAATGTGATGTGCAAGCCGATCCGGAAACGGTATTCTGCGGCGCATGAAAATCCGATCGCTCGCCCTTGCGCCCGTCCTTGTCCTCGCCATGGTCTTGCCCGCCTTGGCCGAGAAAATTCCGCTCAGCGAGATCTCGCGCTATCTCAACGGCCTGAAGACCGCCCAGGCGGAGTTCACGCAGGTCAACAATGACGGCTCGATCTCGACCGGGACGGTGTTCATCCATCGCCCGAACCGGGTGCGGTTCGAATACAAGGGCGACAATACGCTGGTGCTGGCCTCGGCCGGGCAGGTGGCGGTGTTCGACGGCAAGTCGCGCGGCGGACCGCAGCAATATCCGCTTGCCAAGACGCCGCTGTCGCTGATCCTCGCGCCGGATATCAACCTGGGCCGGGCGCGGATGGTCACCGCCCATGCCGAGCGCAAGAACACCACCGTGGTCACCGCCCAGGACCCGCAGCATCCGGAATATGGCAATATCCAGATGGTCTTTACCGCCAGCCCGACGCAATTGCGGCAATGGGTGGTCACGGATGAAAGCGGGCAGCGCACCACGGTCATTCTGGGCGACATGCGCACCGGGGTTTCCTTTCCGCCGTCGAAATTCGCGATCCCGAACGAAATCGCCCGCCGTCAATAGGCGGGCGAACCGGCGGGCAGTAATGGCCCGGCGTCGCTACGGCATGTCTCAGCGGCAGGAGGCGAGCTGCCGGCGATAGATCTCGGACCGGGCGCTGACCTTGGCCGCGACATCCATCAGCCAGCGCTTGCCGCGATATGTGCCGCGGGAAAAGCCGCCGCGCCCCTCGTGATAGGCCAGATATTGCGAAGCGGCGTCACTGCGGGAAATCCCCAGTTCCCGCGACGAGCCGTCCATGTACCAGCCCATGAAATCGGTCGCGTCGCGGATATCGTTGCGCCGCGCGCGGCGCTTGCCGGTGGCGCGGCGATATTCGTCCCAGGTGCCGTCCAGCGCCTGGCTGTAGCCATAGGCCGAGCTTTGCCGCCCGATCGGGATGATCCCGAGCGCATAGCGATGCGGGGTCCTTGCGTCGCCGATGAAACGCGATTCCTGATAGATCGTGGCCATCTGCACGTGAACCGGGATGTTCCAGCGCCGCGCGGTCGTCTGCATGGCGCGCATATAGGCCGGCCGCTCGGCCGCGATGGCGCAGGCGTTATCCAGATTGCGCGGTGCCTTGTAGCTTCCTCCTGCCCCGCAGGAAGCGACCATCCCGACGATGGCCAGCTTGAGAAACCTGTTCATACTGCCCTCATGTTTTTGCGCAGAGCATAAGCGAAATCGCGGGGGCGGCGCAAATGACAAAGGCTCGAGAGGGTCTAGCTGGGCAGCACCGAGACCGATTTCACGATGGCGTGGCAGGCGATGCCGGGCCGCAGATCCAGCGCCTTGGCCGAGCGTGGCGTGACCTGCGCAAGCATCCGCTCATCGCCAAGCGCAAGCTGCACCAGCCCGTCGCGCATGCGCGTGATCCTGACCGGCAGCACGTTCAGGGCGGAAAGCCCGCGCGGCGCTTCGCGCGACAGGATCACCTCGTGGGCGAGGATACGCAGGCGCAATTGCCGCCCCTCGGCCGCGGGCATCGCCGGCAGCAGGATTTCGCCGCCGGCGGTCGCGGCGCGGATCATGCCATCGCTCTCGGTGCCGACCACCCGGGCCGAGATCAGCGCGCCCGCCTCGCGCGGGCCCAGTTCCGGGGCCAGATCGGGATCGGCAAGCACGTCGGTCAGGGGGGCGGCATGCGTGACGCGGCCCTGCCGCATCAGGACCAGCGTGTTGGCCAGCCGCAGCACCTCGGGAATCGCGTGGCTGACGTAAAGGATCGGCAGCCGGGTATCGTCCCGCAGCCGCTCCAGCCAGGGCATGATCTCGGATTTGCGGGCCGCGTCCAGCGCCGCCAGCGGCTCGTCCATGACCAGCAGCGCCGGGTCGGAGAGGAGCGCGCGGCCGATGGCGACACGCTGGCGCTCGCCGCCCGACAGGTTGGCGGGGCGGCGCCCGAGCAGATGCCCCAGGCCCAGCATTTCGGTGATGCGGTCGAAATCGCGGCCGGCGCCGCGCCGCCAGCGCGCCGGATAGCGCAGGTTCGCGCGCACGGTCATATGCGGGAAAAGCCTTGCATCCTGAAAGACATAGCCGATGCGGCGGGCCTGTGGCGGCAGTTCGGTCAGGTCGCGCCCCTCCAGCAGGATGCGCCCCTGATCGGGTCGCATCAACCCGGCGATGGCATTGACCGTCGTGGTCTTGCCGCAGCCCGAGGGGCCGAACAGCGCGGTAATGCCGGCAGGGGCGCTGAACGCGACATCCAGCGACAGGCCGGGAAAACGGTGGCGAAAGGCGACCTCAAGCATCGGCCCGGCCCTGCAGGCGCGCCTTCATGCGCCGCGCCATCCATTCCGAGACCAGCACCGCGCCAATGGCGATCACCGCCGAGACCGCGACCAGCCGCAGCGCCGCGCTTTCGCCTCCGGGCACCTGCAGCAGCGCGTAGATGGCCGAGGGGAGCGTCTGGGTCTGCCCCGGAATATTCGACACAAAGGTGATCGTGGCGCCGAATTCCCCCATCGCCTTGGCGAATCCCAATGTCGCCCCGGCCAGCATGGCAGGCAGGATCAGCGGCAGGGTGACGGTCAGGAAGATCCAGGCGCGCGGCGCGCCCAGGGTGGCGGCGGCCTGTTCAAGCCTGGGGTCCACCGCCTCGAAACCCAGCCGGATGGCGCGCACCATCAGCGGAAAGCCCATGATCCCCGCAGCCAGGGCGGCGCCGGTCCAGCGAAAGGCAAAGACGATGCCAAGGGATTTCAGCGGCCCGCCGATCGGGCCTTGCGTCCCGAATGTCAGCAGCAGCAGATAGCCGGTGACCACCGGCGGCAGGACAAGCGGCAGATGCACCATGCCGCTCAGCAGCCCGTGGCCGGGAAAGCTGCGCCGCGCCAGCAGCCAGGCCACGGCGACGGCAAAGGGCATGCCGACAACCGTCGCCACGGCCGAGACTTTCAGGGACAGAAGCACGGCCTGCCATTCCTGCGGGCCGAGCCAGCCGGTATCGATCATGGGACGACGGTGAAACCCTGTGCCTCGAAGATCGAGCGGGCCGGCTCCTGCGAGAGGCTTGCCAGGAAGGCGGCGGCTTGCGGCGTATCCGCACCCTCGGTCAGGGCGGCGGGATAGGTGATCGGCTTGTGGCTGTCGGCGGGGAAGGTGGCGACGATGCCAACCGCCGGCTCGGCGGTCGCGTCGCTGCCATAGACGATGCCCAGCGGCGCCTCGCCGGTCGCGACCAGCTTCAGCGCGGCGCGGACGTTATCGGCCTGCGCGACCTGCGGCGCGACCGCGTCCCAAAGGCCCAGGAAGGTCAGCGCCTCCTTGCCATATTGGCCGGCGGGAACGGAATCGACCATCGCCATGGCAAGCTTGGCGTCGCCCAGCAGCCGGGGCAGATCCGCCGGCGCCGCCGCCGCCGGGGTGCCAGTGCCGATCAGCACAAGCGTGTTGCCCAGCAGGTCGCGACGCGTGGCCGGGTCGATATCGCCGCTGTCCTGAACCGCGTCCATCCAGCCGGTCGAGGCCGAGATGAACAGATCCGCCGGCGCGCCCTGCTGGATCTGCTTGGCCAGCGCCGAGCTGCCGGCATAGGAGACCACGACCGTATCGCCACTGCTTTCCTGCCACCCGGCGGCGATTTCATCGAGCGCGGTCTTGAGACTGGCGGCAGCGAAAACGGTTATTTCGTCGGCCATTGCGGTCGGGGCTATGGCGATCAATGCGGCGATCAGCGGCATGCGCATGGGATGGCTCCGTTTGGTTGTGCACGATCAGACATAACCAAGCCGGAAAGGCCCGGGCAAGCGATATTTACCTTCATTCATAACGCTGCGCATCCCGCATCCTCTGCAAGGGCCTGGCGCCCTGTCCGCGCAGCACGGCCTCCAGCGCGCGATAATCGGCCAGCACCTGCCGCCCCAGATCGGTCAGCGAGGCGCCGCCGCCGCGCGCGCCGCCGCGGCTGCTGTCGACCAGCGGCGCCGCGAAATGGCCGTTCATTTCCTCGACCAGCGACCATGCGCGGCGATAACTCATCTTCATCCGCCGCCCCGCCGCCGAGATCGAGCCTTCTTCCGCGATGCCCTGCAACAGATCCGCCTTGCCGCGCCCGAAGGTCAGCCCGGATGAGAAATGAAGCCGAAGGCTCAGGCGGGGATCGTCGCTCATGGGCATGTTCTGGCCTTTTTCCGTAGGGTCGCGATTGCAGAGTCTTTTCACTGCGTCCAGTGGTAGATAGCAGTAATATTATTTCGACGGCAATTCTTGGGGGAATGAACCATGTCTGACAACGAAATCGTCATCCTTTCGGGGGCGCGGACCGCAATCGGCACCTTTGGCGGCAGCCTCGCCGCGGTGCCTCCGATCCAGCTGGCGACGGCCGTGACCCGCGCCGCCATCGAGCGCGCCGGGATCGGCGCCGACAAGATCGGCAATGTCGTCTTTGGCCATGTCCTGAACACCGAGCCGAGGGACGCCTATCTGTCCCGCGTGGCGATGCTGGATTCCGGCGTGCCGAATACCACGCCGGCGATGAATGTGAACCGGCTGTGCGGTTCCGGCGCGCAGGCGATCGTCTCGGCGGTGCAGTCGCTGATCCTTGGCGATGCCGATTTCGCCGTGGCGGGCGGCGCCGAAGCGATGAGCCGCGCCCCCTATGCGGTGCCGGCCGCGCGGTTCGGGGCCAAGATGGGCGATGTGCAGATGCTCGACATGATGGTCGGCGCGCTGACCTGCCCGATGGGCACCGGCCATATGGGGGTGACGGCGGAAAACGTCGCGCGCGAGCATGACATTTCGCGCCAGGCCCAGGACGAATTCGCGCTGGAGAGCCAGAAGCGGGCGGCCAATGCCATCGCGCAGGGCTATTTCAAGGAGCAGATCGTCCCCATCGAGGTCAAGGGCCGCAAGGGCGTGGTGTCCTTCGATACGGATGAGCACCCGAAAGCGACCGATATGGACAAGCTGGCCGCCCTGAAGACCGTGTTCCAGAAGGATGGAACCGTGACGGCGGGCAACGCGTCGGGGATCAATGACGGCGCGGGGGCCCTGGTCCTGGCCCGGGCCGAGGCCGCCAGGGCCGAGGGTGCCAAGCCGCTGTTCCGCGTCCTGGGCTATGCCGTCGCCGGCGTGCGCCCCGAGGTCATGGGCATTGGCCCGATCCCGGCGGTCGAGGCGCTGCTGAAAAAGACGGAGTTGCAGGCCGGCGATTTCGACGTGATCGAATCGAACGAGGCTTTTGCAGCCCAGGCGCTGGCGGTCAACAAGGGCCTCGGCCTCGATCCGGCCAGGGTGAATCCGAATGGCGGGGCCATCGCACTGGGCCACCCGGTCGGCGCGACCGGCGCCATCATCACCGTCAAGGCGATGTATGAGCTGATGCGCACATCGGGCAGCAAGGGCCTGATCACCATGTGCATCGGCGGCGGTCAGGGCATTGCGCTGGCGATCGAGCGCATCTGACCGGTCCCAAACAGGCAAGTTGCGACCCTTGCTCCCGACAGGGGGCAGGGGTCCGTCTTGCCAGCTTCGGGTCTGGATATTTGGATGAAGAAGAAGCGGTGCGCGTGTTTCTTCTTCATCCAAATATCCCTGCCGGCCGGGCAAACGGCGATATGGCCGGTTGTCACGCGCGGCGATGAAAATGGAACGAGCCGCCCCTGGGGAACGGCTCGCGAGATCCACGGAGATGGTCCGGTTAGGGCAGGTGCCTACCGTCCCAGCCAGGGCTTACGACCCTTGGGGTTGCCCTCAGGCCACGGCCCCCCTGACTGTCCCGACACCTCTCTCCAATATCACTCTCGACACTGGACCACCTCCTTTCAATATGTTGCCGTATGAATATCAGCCTGCCACAGCAAAATGACCTGTCAATGAATTTGCGCCCGGCGCCGGATCAAATTTCCGACGACGATGCGAAATGGGATGAGCGCGATCACCGCCTGGGCGAGTTTCACCAGCCAGTCCGCGACCGCCAGAGAAAGCCATAATGGCGAAACCGGGCCGCTTCCCAGCAGCGGAACCTGTTCATTTGCCCAGGAAACATCGTCGAACGGAAAAATCCGGCTCAGTTCGGCGGCGAATGCGATGCTGAAAAACACGCCGGTATCCACGACCGATCCGACCAGGCTGGCCACAAGGGGTGGTAGCCACCAGTTGTATTTCCGCAACTGGTTGAATACTGAAATATCCATCAGCTGCGCCGCAAGGAAGGCCGCGCCCGAGGCGACGGCGATGCGCAGCGTCGTCTTGTCCAGCCCTGCGGCAAGCAGCGAACACAGCACGCCGGTCACGAAGCCCGCGTAGACGACCCTGCGCGCGGCCTCGGAACCATAGACCCGGTTCATGATGTCCGTGACGAGAAAGGCGATCGGGTAGGAGATCGCGCCCCAGGTCAGCCAGTCGCCCAACTGATACTGGACAAGGATATTCGAAGCCACGACGATCAATGCCATGGCAAGGACGCCGGGAATAATGCGAGACATGCTTGTGCTTCCGTTTTACAAGGTTGCGGAAAAACTCGGCCCCGCTTATCGGGACAGCGGCGCGGATAGGTCAGTTTGGCGACCGAGTCAACGCCGCGCGCCCGGTTGGCGCCCCTTTGGGCCGGGGGGTGCGGTGCGGTTTTCGGGATGCCGCGTCCGGCGGGTTGTTGCGTATGTTCTGACGGGTTCCCGCTCGTTATGCGCTCTGGTCATGCTGGGCCTGTCCCTGAACCTGTCCGGGGCGGCGGCCGAACCGCAGGCCCTGTGGTCACGCCCCGCCCTGGGCAGGTTCATTTCCAGCCCGCGCATCCTGCCTTCGAAGGGGATCGCCCTTGCCATCGTCGAGCCGGAAACCGGCGCGATGCCGATGCAGGGGGAAAGCGCCGCGCTTTCCGAAAGCCTGATCGCGGTCCTCGATCTGGCGACCGGCGCGTCGCGCCATGCCATCCGGCCAAGGATCGACGGGGTGCAGGATCCGCTGTCAGTGCTGGATCTGGCGGTCGGTGACAGCGTGATCGCGGTCCTCGCCAGTGATGCCGGGCAGGACGACGCGCGGCGCTATTTCATCCTGGCATATGACGCCGGCAGCTATGCGCAGCTTTACCGGATCGAGATTCCGAGCCCCGGCTATCCGCGTCATGTGCCCAATGAGGGCGGGCATTCGCTGCTGATCGCGGGCGATCACCTGCTGCTCTCGACCCGGCTGCGCAGCCGCTTTGCGCGCAGCGAGCCGACCATGCTGGAATCGACCCGGTTCAGCGGCTGGCCCGATCACCTCGATCCGGTGCTGCTGGATTTCGATCTGGCGACCGGGCGCTTTCTGCGGGGTCTGGGGCTGGCCGAGATGGACGGCACGGCGAAAGCCGGGCAATCCGGCCCGCGCCTGCCCGGGCCGGATGATTTGTTCGACGGGGTGCTGGCCCGTCAAGAGACGCTGTTTGTGTCCCATCCTCGTCCGGGGGATGAAGGTCCGCCCCGGCTGCTCGGCTATGATCTGACGGCCGGCAAGCCGGGGCCCGCCGCTGTGATCGCGGGGCCGGAGGATCGGAAGTTGCGCCTGAGCGCCATGGATGCGAAGCGCGCCTATTACAGCGCCGAGACACCCGCCGCGCCAGAGGACGGCGCGGTCATGCGGGGCGAGTTGCTCGCGGTCCCGCGCCGGGGCGGGGCATCCCCGATCCGCTACAGCGATCCTTATGCCGGGGATGGCGGGGCGGTTCCGCTCGACGCGCTTGCCGAGCAGTTCGGCCAGACCGGCACACTGCCGTTTACCGGCAGTCTTTTCCCGGGCGAAGTGCAGGTCTCTGGCGGCCATGTCGTCGCCTCGGCGCCCAATACGCCGGGTGATCGGATGGGGGTGACGACGCTGGTGATCTTCGAGGCCGAAACCGGCGCCCGGCTGGCTATCCTGACCGCCGACAGGCCGGATGAGGCATCCCTGGGCGACGGCTTCGCCCTTGCCGGCGATCTTTTGCTCGTCAGCGTCA
This sequence comes from Paracoccus halophilus, assembly GCF_000763905.1. Classification (GTDB taxonomy): domain Bacteria; phylum Pseudomonadota; class Alphaproteobacteria; order Rhodobacterales; family Rhodobacteraceae; genus Paracoccus; species Paracoccus halophilus. The sequence continues at coordinate 13,714 of NZ_JRKN01000022.1, read as the reverse complement.
GGCGGGACCTCGATCAGCGGCCGGATGCGCTGCATGATCTGGTGCTTTACCGGCTCGATTACCCGTGACGCTTGCAAGGTTGCGCGCCCGCGCTACTCCTGAACGCGATACTCGACCAGTTCGGTGCGCTGGAACATCCGGAAATTATCGTCCGAGATCAGGGTTATGCGGATGTCCTTGCCATCGCTCCAGACCGAGATCCCTTCGAGGTTGTCATATTGAAGCGGGCCGGATTCGAGCAGCACGGCTTCATTCGTGACCCCGGTTTCCGACAGATCGAACCGCCGCACGCGGCTGCGAAAGCCCAGCAAACCCCTGAAATCCCGTTCGAGCAGGTAGAGCCGACCGTCCGGGCCGATATCTGCGCCCACCGGCAGCCAGTCGCCGCTGCGCGTGATGGCAAAGGGCTGATCCCAGGCGCCATCGCGCCAGCGCCAGACGGGAAAGGGGCGCGTCAGGCGGCCCGAACGCTCGGGCAGGGTCAGCAGCGTGCCATCGGCGGCGATCGCCAGCGCCTCGAACGAGGAATTGCGCTGGAGGTCGTCGAATTCCGGCGGTCGCGGCAGGGGCTCGCCCGGGCTGTCGGGCGTCGCGTAGCGCGCGATCCGTGCCGTGCCCTCGAAACTGATCCATAGGGTGCCGTCGGCGGCGCGGGCCAGCCCTTCGCTGTCGCCCTGCCAGTCGGCGGGCAGGGGGTCTCCATTCTCGTCACGCAAAAGCGCGCGGCCGGCGGCCTCCATGGCGGTGATGCGGCCTTCGGCATCGCGCAGGATGCTGCCCCAGCGAATTTCGGCGCGATCGGATATGACGATGAAATCCCGGCCATCGTCGCCGATCTCGATGCCTGAAAAGCCGCCGAATGTCTGGTCGTCCATGCGCCAGATATGGGTGGCGACATAGGTCGCGCGGGTGGCGCGCGCGGGCGCGGGTTCCGCCGCGCAGGCCGAGAACGGGCCGGCCAGCAGAAGCGCCAGCGCAAGGCCGGGCAGCCGGCCCGTTCCCTGCCAGCCCCGCCGCCGGACCCGCCTCAGCGGGCGGTGCCGACGATCTGGCATTGCCGGGGCATCTCGCTCAGTCGGTAAGTGCGGGGGTGGCGGTAATCCGGGTCGGGCGGCACCGGCTTCACACGGCTGGGATCGATGCGGTTCTTGATCCATTCGCCGGCCTCGGCGCAACCGTCGCCGGGCGGCGGCGGATCCTGCTTCGTGCAGACCGAGCCGGCCGGGCAGGCCATGCGGACATGAAAATGATAGTCGTGATTGTTCAGCGGACGCACCTTGCTCAGCCAGGCGCGGTTGCCGTTCTCGAGCTGGCACATGGCGACCTTGACCACCGGATCGACAAAGATCCGCTCGATCCTCGGATCGCGGGCGGCGGCGCGCAGAATCGACATATGGCCCGGATTCCAGGCCGAGGTCAGCGCCGTGCCCGCCCGGTTGACCACTGAAACCGACGAGATGCTTTCCCGCTGCGACCGGCTGAGAGCCAGGCTTGACGGCGGCAGCATCCAGATATCGGCATCCAGCCCCATCTGGTGGCTGGCATGGCCCGAGGTCATCGGACCGCCGCGCGGCTGGCTGATATCGCCGATGTAAAGCCCCTGCCAGCCGGCCTGACGTGCGGCCTGCGACAGGCCGATCAGGAAACTGACCATCTGCGGGTGGCCCCAGTTGCGGTTGCGCGACAGGCGCATCGCCTGCCAGGTGGGACCGCTTTCGGGCAGTTGCGCCGCGCCCGAGACGCAGCCCTTGGAATAGAAGCCGATGGCGGCGGGCTGACCCGCGGTCGGCCCCGGCACTCCGCCAAAGACGCTGCGCGCCAGCGGGTCTGCCTGGGCGGGGGCGGTCAGGCCGATGCCGGACAGCGCCAGAATCGCGGCGGTGAAAAACTTGCGGATCACTGCTGAGCCTCTCCTTGGGTTTTGACCCACCCTAGCAGAACCAGCGCCAGAAGAAATATCAAGATCAGCGGAGCAACCCCGAGGCTGGGACTGCCCGTCGCCTGGGTGGTGACGGCGATCAGAAAGGGCGCCAGAAAGGCGGTGGCCTTGCCGGAAAGGGCATAAAGGCCAAAGGCTTCGGTGGCGCGCCCGGCCGTGGTGTGGCGCACCATCATGGTGCGCGATGCCGCCTGCAAGGCGCCGCCCGCGCCGCCGATCAATGCGCCGCACAGAAAGAACAATATGTCGGGCAGGCGGGAATCCGCGGCCAGCGGCTGGCCGAAGAACTGCTGCCGGCTCATCCCGGCGACCAGCAGGCAGACCCCGCTCAGGACCAGGGTGCAGGTGACGATGACCGGCTTGGGGCCCCAGCGGCGGTCCGCGCGGCCGCCGATCCAGCTGACCAGCGCGGCCGAGACGGCGCTGACCACGCCGAACACCCCCGCCAGAAAGACCGGCCAGCCCAGCACCGTGGCGGCGAACACGCCGCCAAAGGCGTAAAGCGCGTTCAGCGCGTCGCGCAGAAACATCGAGGACAGCAGCCATGCGCTGAGCGAGCGGCGCCGGGGCAGGCTGGCCAGCAGGCGCCACAGATCGGCCATCGCCGCGCGCAGGTTCAGTTCGCGACGCGGGCCGGGGGTTTCCCTGACCCAGAGCGCAAAGGGGATCATGAAGACCAGGTACCACAATGCGCTGAACGGGCCGGCGGCGCGCGTGCCCTCGCGCAGGCCGGGCTCCAGTCCCAGCACGGGCGGGATGCCCAGCAGGGTGCGGCCGGTCTCCTCGTTCTCGGCCAGAAACAGCAGCACGATGGCCAGCGAGATCAGCCCGCCCAGATAGCCGAAGGCATAGCCCGAACCCGAGATGCGGCCGATCTCGTCGCGTGGGGCAAGTCCGGGCAGCAGCGAATTGGTGAAGATGCCGGCGAATTCCAGCCCGATCAGCCCGACGCCAAAGGAAAACACGGCAAAGATCAGGTCGGGCTGGTCGGGCAGCAGGAACCACAGCCCCCAGGAGCCGGCGATATAGAGCAGCGAAAAGAACCAGATCCAGACCAGTCTTCGGCCGCTGTAATCGGCAATCGCGCCCAGAATCGGCGCCAGCAGGGCGATGACGATTCCGCAGGTCGCCAGCCCGTATCCCCAAAGCGTCTGCGCAGCGGCGCCGGCCGCCTCGGGTGTCATGCCCTGCGCGGTGTAATGGGCGCGGGCGACCCCGGCGAAATAGACCGGAAAGATGAAGGTGGTCAGCAGCGTGGCAAAGGGCTGGCTGGCCCAGTCAAAGAACCACCAGCCCCAGATGCGTTTGCGTTCCATGGCGCCCCCCGCCTGCTTCGGGCGCATAAGGCCCGACGGGGCCTAGGCTGGCAAGTCGCTATTGCGCTCGGCCGGTTTGATCGCGGGCAGTTCGGGCGGCCAGGGGCGCTGCGCGTCCGCCGCGATCCAGGCCTGGACCCAGCCGGGCAGGGGCGGCCCCTCCGGGTCGCGGCCGGCGGCCTTGAGCATTTCGGCCGGGGCCAGGATGCCGTTCTCCGAGGTGATCGCGCCGCGCAGCAGCATGTGGTTGCAGCACTCGCCCTTGCGCCACATGCTTTGCTCCATGTACAAAAACCGCGCGTCCCAGCCCAGCACGCGCGAGACCATCGTGAAACGGTCGAAAGCCCTGATCCGGCGGCGATACCGGACCGAGTTTCCGGCCACCGTGATCCCCCAGCGATTGGCCTTCATCGTGTCCACCATGCCGGTGCGCACGATCATCGGCAGCCGCCCCAGATCGTACAGCGTCAGGGTGCGGCCGTTGTTCAGCTCGATCCACGGGTCCAGATCCCAGGGCCAGCAGCGATGGGTCGAGACATGCGCCTCGAGCATGTCGATGCGGGGCGCGCGGCGGAACTTGATCACTTCCTTGGCGAAACGAAGCAAGGGGTACATGGGCCGGATTCTCCTGCCTTTCGGGGGTTTGGCTCGGGCTAGCCGCGCCTTCCGCGCAGGTCAACCGAGACGCTGCGGCTTGCGCAGCCGGGCCACCTGCCTTACCTGTTCGCCTGAAAGCCGAAGAGGGATGGAATGGGCACGATCTTCGAAGCCTTGATGCTGATACTTGATGTGGTCTGGTTCGTGATGATCGCCCATATCATCATGTCCTGGCTGATCAACTTTCAGGTGCTGAACCTGCGCCAGCCGCTGATCTGGCAGATCTGGAACGGGCTGAACCGGCTGCTCGAGCCGATCTATGCGCCGGTGCGCCGCATCCTGCCCAATACCGGCGGTCTGGATCTGGCGCCGCTGGTGGTGTTCATCGGGATCATCATCCTGCAACGCGCGCTGGTCAATAACGCTGGCTGGTTCTACGGAGTCTAGGATGTCCGCCGCGCCTCTCTTGCGGCAGGTCTTTGGCTTTGACGCGTTCCGCCCGGGGCAGGAAGAGATCGTCGAGGCGGTCGCGGCCGGGCGTGACGTGCTGGCGATCATGCCGACGGGCGGCGGAAAATCCCTGTGCTACCAGTTGCCGGCGCTGATGCGCGACGGGCTGACGGTGGTCATCTCGCCGCTGATCGCGTTGATGCGCGATCAGGTCCGCGCCCTGACCGAGGCGGGCGTGGCGGCGGCCGCCCTGACCAGCGGTAATTCCGAGGATGAGAATGCCGAGGTCATCCGGTCCCTGAACGCGTGTGAATTGCGGCTGCTCTACATGGCGCCGGAGCGCCTTGCCTCGGGGGCGACGATCCCGATGCTGCGCCGCGCCGGGGTGCGGGCGATCGCCGTGGACGAGGCGCATTGCGTCAGCCAGTGGGGCCATGATTTCCGCCCCGACTATCTGCGCGTGGGCGAATTGCGCCGGGCGTTGCAGGTGCCTCTGGCCGCATTTACCGCCACCGCGGATGCCGAAACCCGCGACGAGATCGTGGCGCGGCTGTTCGACGGCGCCCGGCCGCAAAGCTTTCTGCGCGGCTTCGACCGGCCGAATATCCATCTGGCCTTTCAGCCCAAGGACGGGCCGCGGCGCCAGATCCTGGATTTGGCGACCGCGCGGCGGGGGCAATCGGGCATCGTCTATTGCGGCACGCGGGCCAAGACCGAGACCCTGGCGGGGGCGCTGAACGAAGCCGGCCTGACGGCCGTGGCCTATCACGGCGGCATGGAATCCGATCACCGCCGCGCGGTCGAGGCGCGTTTCCAGCGCGAGGACGGGCTGATCGTCACCGCCACCGTGGCCTTTGGCATGGGCATCGACAAGCCCGATATCCGCTGGGTCGCCCATGCCGATCTGCCGAAATCCATCGAGGCCTATTATCAGGAAATCGGCCGCGCCGGCCGCGATGGCGCGCCGGCGGAGACGCTGACCCTGTTCGGTCCCGATGACATCCGCCTGCGGCGAAGCCAGATCGACGAGGGCCTTGCCCCGCCCGAACGCAAGAGCGCCGATCACGCGCGGCTGAACGCGCTTCTGGGTCTGGCCGAGGCGACCGGTTGCCGCCGCATGGCCCTGCTGCGCTATTTCGGCGAGACGCCCGAACCCTGCGGCAATTGCGACATCTGCGACGCCCCGCCCGAGATATTCGACGGAACCGAGGCGGTGCAAAAGGTGCTGTCGGCCATCCTGCGCACCGGCGAAACCTTTGGCGCGGGCCATGTCATCGACGTGCTGACCGGCAACGCGACCGAGCGCATCCGCCAGCGCGGCCATGACCGGCTGCCGACCTTTGGCGTCGGGCGCGATCTGGGCAAGGCTGGGTGGCAGGCGGTGATCCGTCAGATGCTGGGGCTCGACCTGATTCGGCCGGACCCGGAACGCCATGGCGGCCTGGCGATCACGCTGGCCGCCCATCCCGTCCTGCGCGGCGAGGAGCGCATCACCCTGCGCCGCGACGCCATGCGTCCCGCGCGCCCCGCCACCGTCATCCGCACCCAGGTCGATGAAGAGGACGCGCCGCTTCTCTCGGCGCTGAAGGCCAGGCGCCGGGCCCTGGCCGAGGCCGCCCGCGTGCCCGCCTATGTCATCTTTCCCGACCGAACCCTGATCGAAATGGCGCAGTCGCGACCGCAGACGCTGGACGAAATGGCGCGCGTGAGCGGCGTCGGCGCGAAAAAGCTGGACAGCTATGGCGCGGAATTCCTGCAGGTGATCGCCGGCGAGGTCGCGCCCATGCACCCCGCGCGCAAGGCGCTGGCCGGGCGCGCCGCGGGCGATCTGTTCGACCGGCTGGCACGGGCGCAAAGCCGGCTGCAGCGGGGCGAGGACGGCACGGAAAAGGCTTTGTCGGTCAGCAACTCCCTGCTGCGCCGCATCGCCGAGGATCGCCCGCGCGACCTGTCGCGCTATCTGGACGAGGCACGGCTGGACCGCTTTGGCGATGCCTTCGGCGCTGAAATCCGCGCCGACTGATCATCCCCGTGCCGCTGAACCGGCGCCCTGTCCGGCGACCGGAACGCCCTGGCCCTCGGGCGGGGTGACGCCGAAAATCGCGCAGTAAAGCGCGGGCACGAAAATCAGTGTCACCAGTGTGCCGGCGATGATGCCGCCCATCATGGCGAATGCCATCGGTCCCCAGAACACCTGTCGCGCAATCGGGATCAGGGCCAGGCTTGCCGCCGCGGCGGTCAGCAGGATCGGCCGCGCGCGGCTGTCCGAGGCCCGGAATACCGCGTCCCATTTCGCATGGCCGCCGGCGATCAGCACCTGGATTTCGTGGACCAGAATGATCGAGTTGCGGATCAGGATGCCGCCCAGTGCCAGAATGCCAAGAATGGCCACGAAGCCCATCGGAACGCCGAAGGGCAGCAGCGCGGCCACGACGCCGATCAAACCCAGCGGTGCTGCGGCAAAGACGATGAAGGACAGCCGGAAGCTCTGCATCTGGATCATCACCAAGAGCGCGATGATCAGCAGCATGACCGGCACCACCGCGGCAATCGGCTCCTGGCTTTCAAGCGAGGTTTCGACCGTACCGCCCGTGACGATGCGCACCTGGGGCGGCAGTCCGGCCTGAAATTCGGCGATGCGCGGGGCAAGCGCCCTGACCAGCGTCGCGGCCTGTTCCTTGCCCGCGATATCCGCCCTGACCGTCACGGTCGGCAGGCCGTCGCGCTGCATGATCAGCGGCTGCTCAATGTCGTATTCCAGCTTGCCAAGCCCGGTCAGCGGGATCGGAGTTCCCGAGAGCGTGGCGAGTTGCAGGTCCTGGATCGATTCCAGCGAGGTGCGGTCGCTCTCTTCGCTGCGGGCGATCACGTCGATCAGAAAGATGTCGTCGCGGATCTGGGTGATCCTGAGGCCGGTGAAGGTCGCGGCCAGCGAGCCGGCGATATCCTCGTTCGTGATGCCAAGCTGGCGTGCCAGATCCTGATCGACCTGCAGCCGAACGACGCGTGCCGGCTCGCCCCAGTCCAGCGCGATATCGCGCAGCCGCGGCTCGTTCGCCAGGAGCGCGGCCAGTTCGCGGCCAAAGTCCCGCGCCTCGTTCGGATCGGGCGAAGAGATGCGGTACTGTACGGGCTTGCCGACCGGCGGGCCGATTTCCAGGTTCTTGACGTAGATATTGACACCGATCAGCTCGCGTTTGGCGAATTCGGCGATCCGCGCCCTGAGCCGGTCGCGGGCCGCCAGATCGGGTGTCTGGATCACCATCTGGCCCATATAGGGACCGGGGGTCGGCACATCCATCGACAGGATGAAGCGCGGTGCGCCCTGGCCGACATAGCTGGTCCAGAACAGTGCGTCCTTGTCCTGCGCCAACAGGTTTTCCAGGCGCGAGATGTCCTCATTCGTCTGTGCTATCGAGGCATTGGCGCGTTCATTGACATCGACGATCAGCTCGGTCCGGTCCGAGGTCGGAAAGAACTGCTGCTCGACGAACAGCATGCCGAAAACGGACAGGCCGAAGGCGGTAACGGTCACCATGATCGTCAGCCATTTGTGCCGCATCCCCAAAATAAGCAGGCGATGAAAGCCGCGGCGCCACCAGCCGGATTGCCCGGATCGGTGCCGCATCTGCGCTGGCAGCATCGTCACGCCCAGAAGCGGCGCGAAGAGCACCGCGACGATCCAGCTGACCACCAGCGCCACGGCGATCACCACGAAGAGCGAAAAGGTGAACTCTCCCGCCGCCGAGTTGTTCAGCCCGATCGGGATGAACCCCGCCACCGTGACCAATGTTCCGGTCAGCATCGGAAAAGCGATAGAGCGCCAGGCGTGGCTTGCCGCCCGTTCGCGGCTTTCGCCGATCTCAAGACGTGAGATCATGGTTTCGATGGCGATCATCGCGTCATCGACCAGCAAGCCCAGGGCGATGATCAGCGCGCCCAGGGATATCCGCTGCAGCGTGACCCCGTAGATGTCCATGACGAAGAATGTGATCGCCAGCACCAGGGGGATGGTCAGCGTCACCACCAGGCCGGCCCGCACACCCAGGCTGATGAAGCTGACCAGCAGCACGATGCCGACAGCCTCGACCAGTGCCCGAATGAACTGACCGACGGCATCTTTCACGACATGCGGCTGATCGGCGAATTTCGCCATCTCGATCCCGATGGGCAGATCGCTGGCGACCCGGGCCATCAGCTCGTCGATCTGCTGACCGAATTCCAGAATGTTCTCGCCGTCGCGCATGCCGATCTGCAGCCCGATCGCCGGCTTGCCATTATAGCGAAACAGCGAGCCTGGCGGGTCCTGATATCCGCGCCGAACAGTCGCCACATCGCCGATGTTGAAATAGCGGTCGCCCAGGCGCAGATTGACCGCCGCGATCGCGTCGGCGTCATCGAACTGGCCGCCGACCCTGATCAGAACCTGCTCGGGGCCCGACTGCACGGTTCCCGAGGGCGCGATAGCGTTCTGCACGGCCAGCGTCTGCATGACCTGATATTGGTTGATGCCCATGGCCGCCAGCCGCGACGAGGAGAACTCGAGGTAGATTTCCTCTTTCCTGACCCCCAGCAGCGCCGTCTTGCCAGCGATCGGCAGCGCCTGCACCTGTTTGCGGATATCCTCGACCCGGTCGCGCAACTCGCGCGCGGTAAAGCCATCGGCGGTAAAGGCATAGATGCTTCCGAAAACCTCGCCGAAATCGTCGTTGAACTGAAAGCCCTGAAACTCCTGCGGAAAATCTGGCCTGATGTCCGACATCATGTTGCGGACCCGTTTCCAGACCTCGGGCACGTCGTCGCCAGGGGTGGTCGGATCAAGCTCCAGATAGACCACCGATTGCCCCGGCATGGTAACCGAGCGGGTATATTTCAGCTCATCCAGTTCCTCCAGCTTGGTTTCGATACGCGCGGTGACCTGATTGAGCGTCTCATCCATGGTCGCGCCGGGGATTGACGCGCTGATCACCATGATCTTGACGGTGAAGTCCGGATCCTCCTCGCGGCCCAGCCGGGCGTAGCTGATCATGCCCGCGAGCATCGAGGTGATCAGCAGAAACCAGACAAGCGAGCGGTGCGCCAGCGCCCAGTCCGACAGGTTGAAGCGGGACGGAGTCATGGCGCCACGCGTCTTCCGACGGTTTGCCCGTCGGTCAGGGAGTGGATGCCGCGGATCACCACCTCATCGCCGGGACTGATGCCCGAGGCGATGCCGATCAGCCCGCCCTCGGCAGGGCCTGCCAATGTGACGTCGCGCCGCGACACCGTGCGGCTGGCTCCGTCATCGGCGACGACCCAGACCTGTGCTTTGCCTGCGGTGGTCAGCAGGGCGGATTGCGGCAGCGATATGGCGGCGTCACCCGTCGCGATTCGCCGGACCCGGATCAATGCGCCCAGCCGGAACTGCGCCTGGTCGGTCAACGCCATGTGGACGCGACGTGTGCGCGTGGTCGTGCTGGCGATGGGTTCAATTCGCGATATCGTCGCGGGCTGCAGATCGTCCGGGTCGTTTTCCGACCAGACCTGATAGCGATCATCCGGCCGGAGCCGCTTCAACACCCCCTCGGGAAGGTCGATCACAGCCTCCAGCCCCTCTTGCGCGGAAAGCTGGACCACGGGTTCGCCGGCGCTGACCACGGCGCCGGCATTGACATAGACCGCGCTGATGACACCATCGAAAGGGGCATCCATCACGGCGAAACCCTCGGCGTCCTGAGCGCGGATTAGTTCGGCCTGCGCTTGCAGAAGGGCGGATCGGGCGGCGCTGAGTGCGCGCTCTGCCCGTTCGAGCTGCGCCGTCGAGGCGACGTTGCGCTGCACAAGCGTCCGGGTCCGGTCGGCCGTCGCCTGGGCGGTCTTCAGCTCTACCTGTGCGGCATCGACCGCAGCCCGGGCGGCGCGCACGTCCCCCTGCAGATCCTCCGGGTTCAGCGTTGCCAGAATGTCGCCCTTCCGCACCACCGAGCCGACATCGACGTTGCGCCGGGTGACCCGGCCAAGTGTCTGAAACCCTATCTCTACCTCGATGCGCGAGGCGATCACGCCCGGGATCGAGTGTTCCGGCGCAAGACGGTCGGTGACGATGATGCTGGCGATCGGGCGCGGTGGGGCCGCGGCCCGGACATCTTCCGTGCCGCGATGAAATGCCATTGCGGCCGGACCGATCATCATTATCAGGATGGCAAGGATGATGAAGCGGCGGCATTTACGGATCATTCCTGCCCCCTTGTCATTTCTGCATTCCTGACCGTCCGGCCGGGGTAAAGCAGATGAGATCCCTTGCCAACGACAATCTGCCCGGGGGATAGTCCGCGGCCAAGAATGACCTTCTCCTTGTCGAACCGCTCGATTGTGACCGGGGCTATCGTGACACGATTGTCATCGCTCACGATCCAGACCGCCGGGCTGTTGCCGACCGTGGTCAGCGCGGTCCAGGGAACCGCGATGCCCATGCCCGCCGGGTAATGTATCGCGCCACGCACCGCCGTGCCCAGCAGGCTGATATTGGTCGGAGGGTTGTCGATCGTCGCGCGAACCGACACAGAGCCGGTTCCCGGATCGACGATGGGCGCGATTTCGCTGACATGGGCCGTCATTTTCAGATCGGGTAAATCAATGCCTGACAGCGTGACATAGGCACCGATGGCATCACGCAGGAGCGGGGTGTCCGGGGTCCGGAACACCGCCTCGCGACCTGTTATCGAGGCAAGCTCCAGCACCGATTGCGCAGCTCCGACGATCTGGCCGGGCTCGGCCATGCGCAAGGTTACGATGGCGTCGCTCGGGGCGCGGATCACCGTATCGATCAGCGCGCGTTCAGCCCGGCCAAGTGCGGTCCTGGCCTGGGTCAGCCTGCCGGCTGTCGCGGAAAAGCCCTGGTTGGCCGCATCCAGTGAAGCGCGAGTACCGACGCCGCGCTCCAGCATGGCTTGGGCGCGCAGTCGTGCCTGATTGGCCTCTTCCCAGGCGGCCGTGGCCGAGGCCACGCTGGCCTGTGCGACACGCAGGGCCTGTTCCTGTTGCAGGGAATCGGTCCTGGCGAGGATCTGCCCCTTCGCGACGGTATCCCCCTCCTGAACAAGCACATCGGAAACGCGCCCGCCAAGGCGAAAGCCGATCTCGACACTGTCCATGGCATTGATCGTGCCGGTAAGGGCGACATCAAGGGTCAGCGGCGTCGACACGACCTCGACGAGCTCGACGTGCAATGCCGCCTCGGCCGAGGCGGAGCCTGTCAGACAGGTCAGGATCAAAATCGCGCTTGTCAAACGTCGCACGGGCGTAGCGCCACTTGTTTTCAATGTATCGAACAATTTTTTGCAGCCGACGAGAGCTTTCTTCCAAAGGACGTCGTAAAGATCCTCATTCCGCTGAAGTGAAATATGGGGCCGGTGTCGAGGGCACCTATTATTATTGCGCCTCCGCGACGAGTTGAAAATGCTCCCTGTTCTCCCGGATCACTGATAGCTGCGAACCAGTGCCGCAGCAACCATGCCCCATCCGTCGACGACAACGAAAAACGCCAGCTTGAATGGCAGGGCGACGACTGTAGGAGGCACCATCATCATGCCCATGGACATGAGCACCGCTGATACCACAAGGTCGATGATCAGGAATGGCAAAGCCACCAGAAAGCCGATCTCGAAGGCGCGCTGAATCTCGCTGAGCATGAAAGCGGGGATCAGCACCGACAACCGCTCGGGCGGGGCATCGGGTCGGGCCGAAACCTCGGCAAGCGCGACCAGCATTTCGGGATCTGCGCGCGCTTCCATGAAGCCGCGAAACGGGATCATGCCCCGCGTAAATGCCTGCTCGATCGAGATCGTGCCATCGCGCAAGGGGGCGCCTGCCGTGTTCCATGCCTCTGTCAGGACCGGGTCCATGACGAACCAGGTCAGAAAAATCGCCAGGCTGACGATCAGCATGTTCGGTGGCGATTGCTGCAAGCCGATACTTTGTCGCAGAATCGACAGAACGGTCACGATGAAGGGGAAGCAGGTCACCATGATTGCGATCCCCGGCGCCAGTGACAACGCCGTCATGACCGCTAGAAGGGCGATCGCGTTGCGGCCGATGCCGTTCGAGACGGTCTCTATGCCGGTGTCCGGGATCATGCCCGACAGGTCCTGAGCGGTGGCGAGCCCCGGAAGCAGTAGCGCCACCAGAATGAATACCTGTTTCACGACAGGCTGGCCGGGCCGAGGATGCGGACGCAGAGGCGGTTGTCTGTTTCCTCGTTCGCGGCAAGTTCGCCCTTGGCGATTACCTTGTCGCCCACACAGATATCGACGCCATCCGTCATATCCTGATCCAATGTCAGGATATCATCAGGTCGTAGCCGGGCCAGTTCTGCGACCGAGATCTGCGTGCTGCCAAGCCTGATGCTGATCTCGACCTGGATTTGATCAGTCGCGATAAGGTTTGTGATATCATCCATGATCATTCCTCAGTCACGATGTCTTTGATGATTGATTGCAATTCGGCAGTGGTCCGAGCGGTATCGAATGTGATTGTCGCCTTGTCGGCGATCAGGTCGACACTCGCCGTGTCGCCGGAAATCTCCTCGACTGACACTTGGGTGAGGTTCGTTTTTTTCAGGCAGAGTTCCACCTCGGGACGCAGGGCGGCAGCGCATCTGATCCGCAATCTCTTCTGCGGGGCCGACTCGCTCAACCGCAGCAATTCTGCCCTCAAGGCCTCGCCCATTCGTCTTTTATCCGAATGAGTTCCCAACAGTTCGACCATCGCCGACAGAACCGGGGCGAGGCTTGCCACCGTCTCGCGGCGTGAACTCGCAGCAACAGCTTCGACCGCCGCGATCTCCTGACGCAATACATCCATGCTGGCGCTCAACGCGTCGAGGCTGGTCCTGCGGCCGTCCGGCAGACCCTGTGCGTATCCTTTTTGAAACGCTTCGTCCAGGTCGGCAGGGGTAAGCGGCCGTTGGCCGGGCTGGATCATCGCGGCTGAAAAGGAATCAAGGCGAATGGCAGCCGGTTTCATGCCGGATCCTCACGCTTTTCAATCCACCCGGACAGCACTTTCATGCTTTCGTCCTTGCGGGATTTCATCAGTTCCTTCAGCCGATCGACCGGGTCGGTCTGAACACCAGCAGAGGGAGAGAATTCGATTTCCGGCACCGCAGTCATGATGGCCGGAGAAATCTCCGGAGTACGGGCAGCATGGGATCCGGAGTTGTCCAGAACGACCCCGGGAGCGCGAATTGAGGGCAGGGAAGAAGTGTCATCCAGTTTTGCCGTTGAAGCTTGGCTGGATTTGGACCTTAGAGCCTGATCGGAAATGAGTTGGGTGATTTCAGCGAGTTATGATTCTGTTTGTTTGTGAGAACGAACGGAGATCATGATGCCCTGGACCGAAATCACCCGGAAACGATACGAGCGCAAAGCGGCTC